>JANQNX010000013.1 GCA_028279365.1 Gammaproteobacteria bacterium
GCCTTGGCTTTCGCTTCAGCCTCGGCTCTTAACTCAGCTTCCTGACGTTGTTTGGTTTCCTGTTCTGCGCGTGCTTCCAGTTCAGCCTTGGCTTTCGCTTCAGCCTCGGCTCTTAACTCAGCTTCCTGACGTTGTTTGGTTTCCTGTTCTGCGCGTGCTTCCAGTTCAGCCTTGGCTTTCGCCTCGGCCTCGGCTTTTAGTTCGGCCTCTTGTCGTTGTCTGGCTTCTTGCTCTGCTTTTTTTTGTGCTTCTTCCTTTTCTCTTGCCTCTGATTCGGCTCTTAAACGCGCCTCCATTTCAGATTTTGCCTTGAGTTCCGCTTCTAGCTTTTGTTTAGCAATTTTTTCTGCCTGTTGTGCGGCTTGCTGCTGGTTCTGTTGTTGACGAAGTTCTTCTTCCGCCAGGCGCTTTGCTTCGCGTTCCGCATTGAGTTTTGTTTCATTAGCGGCATGTAATTCAGCTTCTGCCTGTTGTTTTAATTGCGCAATTTCATCCAACTGTTGTTGTAATTTTTTCTGCGCTTCTTGTTGTTCATTTTTCAGCGATGCCTCAATATTTGCCTGACGGGCGGAGGCCTCAGCCAGTTCTTTCTCTAATCGTTGTTTTTCATCACGAGCGGATTGTACTTCCTGTTCAATCATCTTCTTTTCTTGCAACAGTGTTTCGTCGATATGCTGCTGCTGATCATTTTGCGTTGACGGGGTCGTCTCCGGTTGAAATATCGCATAACTGTTTCCGTCAATTTTACTTGCCTGGTTCACAGCCGTCATCGCCATCTCGATTAAAGCTGATGCGTCGGCTTTGAGGTCTTTTAAGATCAACACACCAATGCTGACGCTATAGGCATATTTCTCATCCGAAAATTTAAATACGGATTTCGATAGGTGTTTACACAAACCCTGCATATTAAACTGCAAGGTTTCTATTGTGCCGGGGAAGTCAATTTGAACGGCGATAGCATCATCACTGATTCGGGTAATGTTAGGGTTACAGGCACCGAGTTTAAATATTTCAAAACATTGTTTGCCGACGTAGTTAATCAGGTTGTCTCTACCAATCAATCCGATACTTTTTTCTACTTGGTCTGCCGCATCCGGTTTGATCACGACCAGGACACGTTGTAACTCATCAGAACCAGTGGCCATTGCCAGCTGTTCATAAAACACTTCTTTATTAAAGGCACGGTTATGATTGGTAATCTCAAGCTGTTTTTTTCTGTCTGCCTTTTTACTTTCCCAGGCATGAATAATGGATTGTTTTAATTTGTCTTTGGTTAGGGATTGTTTCGGCTGATATTCATAAATACCCGTCTTCAGGGCGCGTACTGCGATTTCCTCTGTGCCGGCACCGGTTAACATAATCGTCGCGGGGAATTCGGGTTTTTTGTGGTTCTTTTGCAGGATGTCCAGACCGGTAACACCAACGATAGATAAATGGTAATCCAGTAACAGTACGTCGTATTGTGCCCAGTCAAAGCCGTCATCAGGTACGCCCTCAAACACCGGGTCATATTCGATGGTCTCGATGCCAGGAAGCAGTTTATTAATGAATGTCTTGATTAACTTTCTGTAATCAGGGCTGTCATCCAGGATTAATACTTTCTCAAGGTTAGTCTCAGACATGGGTAAGCTAGTCAGTAATGATTAATAACACTTGGTAGTGATGTTGGCTCAGGCGTTTTCCAGTTCCTGCATGATTTCTTTCGTCGCTTCCTGACGTTGTTTTATCACTTCCAAAAATGCGTGTGCGACATGTGGAACATGTTCAAAATAATGGGTCAGATTCCGGTATGAGGCTGCCAGTAATTCAGACGGGTTAACGGTTCTGACCGAAGCTGTCCTGACGCCGCCCTGAAAATAACCCATTTCACCTATCGGCTCGATCGGTTTTACCATTGCCAGATGTATTTCGTTGTTGTTGTCATCATGGGTGAAGACTTCCAGCTGACCATCAACTAATACATATAAAGTCGGGTCATCTTCTCCTTCAAAGATGAACTGTCTACCGGCCTCAATGCTTATTTCTCTAAAGCTATTACCGATAGCTGACAACTCGGCGCGGTTAAGACCTGAAAACACCGGACACAGGCCTAATCGATCAGCACGTTGCTGTCGCAAGGCGATGGTCAGATCTTCCTGGGTAATCGTTTCCAGTTCACACAGAATCTGTCCGATTAGCTTGTTCTTTTTCCCCTGTATTTTTGCCTCGCGTTTTTTCTGCATGGCAATTCGGATAGACCCACGAGAACAGGGCAGATACTCTCCGATTAAGCGCGGTCTTGGCTTTTGCTCTGACATATCTAATTCGCTGCTCTCTGTTAAAAGGTCGAAATCTTAGGAGATAAGTGTTGAAGAGGCAAAAGCCAATTCAATAATTATCCAGATAGTTCTCATTTCTGTTATTAGGCTATAGGATATGCCTGTTTCGTCCTGATTTGTATAGGTTTATTGACTTGATTTTCGGAAAAAATTGAACCATGGCTTTATTTGAAGAGTCGCAAGACGCATCTATTTATTTGTCACGATATGATGCGGCTGAACCGATGAGTTCTTATTCTCATCATGGTTTTGAACTGGATGGCCTGTATTGGGCAACGCTTGAACATTATTACCAGGCGATGAAGTTCTCTGATGCTGACTATCGGCAACAAATCCGCTTATGTCAGTCAGTCGAGGAAGTGAATAAGCTTGGCCATTCTAAAAAGCCGGCGAGAGCGACAGATTGGAAAAAAAACAGGGTGCTAATGATGGTCAGGGGCTTTTACACGAAGTGTAAAAGCCATGAGCAGGTTACTGAGCGATTGATACAGACCAACGACAAAAAATTGATTGAAAGTAGTCAATATGATTATTTCTGGGGCTGCGGTCGCGACCATCGTGGTGATAATCACTATGGTAAAGTGTTGATGAACGTGCGCAATAAACTGAATCAGGAAGCATCGTCATAATTAAACTTTGCTTATCGAATTTATTACGTCAATTTAATAGAGATTATTATGAAAACATTAACGTTTATTATTTTATTGCTGATATCTGATATCGCTCTAGCGATGGACTTACCACAACAGCATGAGCTAAAACAAAATGAAGCAGGGCAGTACTATGTAGTTAACAAGGATGACGTCACCATGATCGAGGCATCGATAGTAAAACTGGGTTATAACGCTCGTTGGATATTGGCCTGTATCGAACATGAGTCCATTGATAGTGATTTGATACGTTGGGTATTTGTTGATACGACCAACGGCGGTACGTTTGATTCTATCAACAAAGAAAACTGGGCCTATTTCAGGGACGAAGCTTACCCGGGCTTAAAAACGATTAAGTTGGAAAGCTTTAGCGATAAGCCTTGTCCGTAATGACAAAGATGAGTAATTAGCTTCACAAACAAAAAAGCCCGGGAAACCGGGCTTTTTTGATTCATTACTGGCTGCTGTTATGCCGGCGATGGATGCCAACCTGCATCAGCCCATAACTCTCCACTGACTGCAGAATTAGCTATCATAAAGCAGATTGCATCAGCGATTTCCTGTGGACGAATGAGTCGGCCTAATTGCGTGTCTGGCAGTACATATTTCTCTATATACTCATCACCCATGGCTCTTACCATTGGCGTGTCGGTAAAACCAGGATGTATTACGCCACAACGTACGCCGTGGAAGATCGCTTCTTTGGTTAAGGTAGCGGCTGCACCTTCCAGACCAGCTTTGGTTGACGCATAAGACACCTGACCTTTATTGCCTTGAGAAGAAATGGAACCAATAAATACCACGGTCCCCTGCACACCTTCATCAGGATGCCATTTTTTTTGACCGCGTTTGGCACGATCTTCAGCAATATTGGCTATCATCTGCATCGCCCAATAGACTGGTGCAATCAGATTAACGTCGACTACCAGTTTAAAATTTTCAACGGGATAAATGTTGGCAGATTTTGTTTCTTTATCGACTTTAACCGCTAATGCATCACGAGTAATACCGGCTGCTGGCACACAAATACTCGGCATGCCGTAATTGCTCTGCAATTCAGAAAATACCGATTGCCGGAAAGATTCATCGGTCACATTGCCTTTAAATGGAATAGCAACGTCCGCATTGGCCTCATTATTCACCTGTTCAACAGCAACATTGACGTCATCAGTCAAATCGACCATTGCCAACTTTTTTACGCCGCGTTTAGCCAGTTCAAAGCTAACCGCACGTCCTATACCACTCGCGCCACCGGTAATGATGGCAACTCTGTCTTTGATTTCCATTATAACCCCTAAATAATTACTCTAGTTGATTTAATTGTAAACGATATTTGATGCACTGCAATATATTATTGCAGATATATTAAGAAATAATTTAACTTTATATAAATCAAATGCTTATGATGGTGTTGAAAAATGCAACTTGCCCAGATCAGATGGCCTTAATGACCATAATAATCCCTGAAATCAACATGAATAGCAGCGCGTAGCGCTTGAACTGCTCGACATTAATTTTTAGCAGCTGTTTACGCCCCAGGATCACCCCGGTAATAGCGCCAAGTCCAATAGCACCGCCGTATAGCCCCACTTCCAGCGTTAACAGACCGAAGCTGCCATAACTTATTATTTTAGTCAGTTGCAGGATCAGTGAGTTTATCGCTTTGGTTGCTACCAGCTGTTCCTTAACCAAGCCATAGCTCAGAAGAAATGGATTATAGACAGGCCCTGTCGCGCCAACCAAACCGGATAAGAAGGCAACTGCTGCACCCAATGGGAAGAAGGCCGGTAACGGTAACTTGAAGCTAATTCGTTTAATTTCCAGTAACTCATGAGCGACATAAATAATGAGAAAAATACCGAGTACCAGCTGAATGACCTCAATATCCGCACTGGTTAATGACCAGGCGCCCATCACAGCGCCAATAACAGTGCCCGGTATGAGATAGCGTGCTACCTGCCAATCGATCTCATGCCTGAATAACAGTGTGCGTGATGGATTGGCTAACAGGGCGGCGATGGAGAGAACAGGCGCGACTAACTGTGCTCCGATAAGAAATGAAACAATGGGTATTAATAAGGTGGCCGCACCTCCAGCCAGGATAGTGCTGATAAACCAGGCGACACAGCCACAGACAAATAAGCTGATGAATAGCATGCTGACGTCCTGATCAGAGGATTTGTACGTATAAGGAAAGCATCGTTTTCGAACCAATTAAGTCTAATAATGACCTATACAGATACTCATGGTGCAATAGTATAATTTTTCGATATTTTAAATGATTCAACACGCGAAAAAATGATATTTAGCAAACAAAAGAAACTGCAAATGCCATCCCAAGCAGAGGCATTGCCCGGCCGCAGTGAGCGAATGCCGTTGGAAAAAGTTCACTATGTTACCGGTAACGCGATGTCAGCGCCTTACCCGGAAGGTTTTGAACGTGCCATGTTTGGTCTGGGTTGCTTTTGGGGGGCAGAGCGAAAGTTTTGGGAACAAACGGGTACATACATTACCGCTGTGGGCTATGCGGGCGGATTCACACCCAATCCCCTGTATGAGGAAGTCTGCACTGGCATGACCGGGCATAACGAAGTGGTGTTAGTGGTTTTTGACCCTGAAGCCGTTACCTATATGTCCCTATTAAAACAGTTTTGGGAGTCACACAATCCAACACAGGGTATGCGACAGGGGAACGACACCGGCACACAATATCGTTCTGGTATCTACTATTTTACTGATTCACAAAAACAGTTGGCGATTCAAACTAGAAGCGACTATCAAACAAAACTGGATGAAGCGGGGTTAGGCAGTATCACGACCGAGATTATTCAGGCGCCAGAATTTTACTACGCGGAACCTTATCACCAACAATATCTGGCGAAAAACCCGTCCGGCTATTGTGGTCTGGGAGGGACGGGTATCAGCTATTGATGCTTTTGTTTTACAGATGACTTGGTTTTTTTGTCGCGGCCAACAGCTTCAGTTTTCGTTTTTTTATTCAAGCTGATCACGGTTTTGGATTTTGGCGTAATTGCCATCATGCTGCCGCCGGTTGTTCTTACATAGTACATATTTATCTCCTGCTCTTAGTGTGTCGGAAACTCGCTTGCGAAACGACCTATCCATTCCTCGGTAATTTTTTCATGGCTAACAAAAGGGCCATCTTTGTATTTTTTATCATTTAAGTAGAGTTCAATATGGCAGATCTGTTCAATGATTCTTAATTTGGGTACGTCTTCTTTATGGAGTAGTAGTACACCTATCTCATACCCCTCTGCATTAGCTTGCACTGCTACCACTTTTGCCGGGAAATCATGGGTTTCTCTTCTTGTGGGTATAGTGATATCAAGAATGCTGCCCGGCTTGTGATAGTCACTGCTATGAAACGTCAAACCAATATCAGACAGATGCTGTGAATGCGAATGATTCATGCGTTCCCAGAAGCGTCGCTTTTTATAATGCAATGGAAATCGTTGAGGGTGCTGGATAAAGCCCTGTAATAAATCACTACTGAACTCGATGTCATGTTTGTCCCATTCAGAGGAAAAACTTGGGGGGAGAGTAGTCGCATGATTGTTTTGACGGGCTAACATAATGATCTCCTAATTAATCAAGCACTTATAAACTGTGTTTTAGTCCAATTAGGAGTGTAAATCAAGTATTATTTTAATTATTTCAATAATTTATAGTATATTTGTAGTATTAACATTAATATCTTTATACCCAATATTATTCTAACTTATTGTATTTAAAAGAAATATCGGTATAAAAGGGTATGCTATCCTGCCATGTCATCACTGACTGGCAGTAACTCAGTGATATCCGCTTCATGATCGGTCTCAGCCTTGTCCTCGTCGCCAAACAGTTGAAACCAACAGTAGCCAGTTACGATCAACACGCAGGCAAGAATCAAATCATTTAACAAATGCGTTTTTAGGTAAGATGTTTTCATAATCGTGATGATAATAAGTATGATCAGCAATGAAAGGTAATAGACTGAATAATTTGAACTAGTTACGCAGTAGCACAACAAAATGTGAAGCTTGTCATAATTAAAAATGTTTAAGCGGAGGAAAAAATGAAGGCAATGTTGGGTCTGGTTATCGTCGTCCTTATCGTTTTTTTGGTCGTGTTGTTCAGACCGACAGGAGACAACACAGCAACGATGACAAAAAAAGATAATCAGCAAGAAATTGTGCAGCCATCATCAACAGATGATTCGGCGCAATCATCGACGACCGATCAATTGGCAGCGGCTGACGATGATAAATACGAAAAGATGACGGCGAGATATCAACTACTTGAAAAAGCCAGGACACGATTAAAACGCAAGCTTTCCCGATTACAGCATGAGTTATGGGGTAAAAACTTTCCCAAAGAACAAGCGAAAGAGTTTAATGAATTAATGTTAAATGCACATAAGTTGATAAAGAATCCTTACAAGCTTGGTGCATTTAGCTCAGTGAAGGACATTCAGGATGAAATCGATAGCGTGACGTTTGCTGGTGAGGAGTTGGAAGAAATCATGCAGGTCGTTGAATCTGCCACTCAGGCAGACATGCCGTCTGAAAATAGCGTTAATTAAAACTGACGATGGCATTGCTTGCATCGTCACTAACTCCAGTCAGGGTGACATTGGTAATGTTATTTTCCAATGGGCGGCTTTGACTTTTATCTGACTCTACGCGGATATAGTTATCGGTATAGCCATACCACTTATCCTGCTCGTCTTTCATTTCCCATAACACGGGGCGTGTCTGCCCCAAGTGTTGCTTAATAAAATCCTGACGCATTGATTGCGCAAGTTTGTGCAATTGCTGACTGCGCTGTTTTTGGATTTGTTTGTCTACTGGATTCGGTAAAGTTGCGGCCTTGGTACCGGCACGGGCTGAGTAAGTGAAAATATGAATATGCGAGAAACCCACTTTTTTAATAAAGTCATACGAACGTTGCCACTCGTGTTCCGTTTCACCCGGAAAGCCGACGATAATATCAGTAGTGAGGTTAAAGCCTTCCACTTGTTGTCTCGCTTGTTCAATCAGTTTTGCAAAGTCACGCGTCTTACAGCGTCGCGCCATTCTTTTTAAGACATCGTCATCGCCGCTTTGTAAGGGCAGGTGCATATGTGGCATCAGGCGTTTATTAGAGAATAGAGTAAAGAACGGTTCCGGCAGATCCCAGGGTTCAACTGAAGCCAGCCTGATTCTCGGTATGTTCGTTTCAGCCAGGATCATTTTGATCAGCTCATAAAGACTGGATTGGATATCACTGCCATAACCGCCAACATGGACGCCCGTCAAAACAATTTCCTGTACGCCTTTATCATGCAAGGCATTAATCTCATCGATAATATCACTTGCTGATCGACTTCGTTCGTTGCCTCTGGCGATGGTGACGATGCAATAGGTACAACGGTAGCGACAGCCATCCTGAATCTTGATGAAAGCACGATTTCTGCCGCGTTGAAAAATGGCCGATTCGCCTGGCTGTGTGTATGCAGATGGCGTTGTGTTTAAGTCCAATTCTTTCAGACTGATATCGACTAACTGATCCTTGTCCTTGTTGCTAACAATCAGATCGATACTGTCAATGTCCTGTTGTAAATGATTATCCAGGCTGGCATAGCAACCACTGACGACAAGCTTTGCCTGAGGGTTTTGGCGATGTGTACGACGAATGATTTGGCGTGATTTCTTTACCGCTTCCTGGGTGACCGCGCAGGTGTTGACTACCAATAGGTCGGCGTTTTCCGGTCGAGTGACAATGTGATGGCCTTTCGATTGATAGCCCTTAGACCAGGATTCGATCTCGGCTTCATTCAATCGACAGCCGAGTGTCTTCAGATAGACTTGCATAGTGTCAGCAATAATAATTAATCAGATTAGGCTTCAAGTTGTTTACTACTTTGTAAAATTAAATCTGGCATCCCTTCATACATGCCAATAGCTGCTGCAAGTGTAAACTTGCAATCTGGATAGCGTTGTCTGGCCTGCGCTAACAACTCAGGAATGTCCTGTTTGACGTGACTACCGGAATTAAGAAAATAGGGTAGTATGGTTATATCATTACTGCCTTTCTCAACCAGCCTGTTAATTGCCATTAATGCATCTGGTTTGGCAAGCTCAAGGAATGCAAAACTGACTTCGTCAAAGTTGCAGTCAGGTTTTTGACTGACTTTGCTGGCTAATAGGGCAACTTCCTTATTCGACTCGTCTCGACGACTTCCGTGTGCAAAAATGATGAGTGACCGCATTACTGTTTCGCATGTTTGATATCGTTTAATAACTGCGCATCAATATTTATGCCGGCGTTTTTGGCCTTGCTAATATATGATTCGGCATCATCAATACGATTTTGAAGTAGCGCTGAACGTGCCCATTGTTGATAAGCATAAGCCCGCACCTGATCATGTAGCGTTTCAATCGCCTGTTCAAATAATTGTTCCGATATAGCGAACAAATTCGTCTTGTCCTGTTCCTGCTTTGTTAAGGCGCAACGAGACACGGTTAAACCATAGTCAGCCAAAAAACCCGCTTCAGATAGCTGTTTGTCGTAAGCAATATTAAACATATCCATTGCCTGGCAATACTCTTGCTTTTTATTGTAAACCACACCGTAACCGACATAGACATAAGGGTTATTCTTATCAAGTAACCAGGCCTGATTAAAACGCATCACTGACTTGTCGTATTGATCTTTAGCAAAATAGTCAAAGCCACTTTCAACGTAGCCGTTAGACGCTAACTCTGCGCTACTGAATTCCAGTGTAGCTTGCGCGATAAACGCCGCATCTTCTTTGGCTAACACCGGGTCGCTGTAACGATCCATGCCACCATACATAGGCAGGATTTCATTGACTTGCGACAGGCAGACTGATGGCAATAACAAGCTACAAGCTAAAATGATGCATCTATAATACTTAGTCATGTTGTTTATTCATCAATGAAAGTAAATGTGTTTCAATGCAAAGTGGTAATGCAGTTAAATCGTAACCACCTTCCAATATTGAAAGCATGCGATTGTTGCAATACTGCTCTGCTTTTTCCAGCAAGCGATCTGTCATCCAGCCAAAAAAACCGGTGCTAAGATTGATACTTGCCAGCGGATCTGACTGGTGTGCATCAAAACCGGCAGATACTAAAATACATTCCGGCTTAAAACTATCAATTTTGGGTAGCACTTGGTTGATAAATTGTTGCTCGTACATTGCATCCGTTGCACCGGCAGGCATCGGACAATTGAGCGTCGCACCGGTCCCACGTCCAATACCGACTTCATCATAATTACCGGTACCCGGATAATGCGGGAATTGATGCAAGCTGATATAGAGTACCGACGGATCCTCTTCAAATAAATGCTGTGTACCATTGCCATGATGGACGTCCCAGTCGATGATAAGGATTTTATCGAGGCCATGGCAAGCTTGTAGATGCCTTGCCAGAATTGCTATGTTATTAAACAGACAAAAACCCAATGCCATCCCGTTTTCTGCATGATGTCCCGGTGGCCTGAGTAAGGCAAAGCCATTATTTACCTTACCGTCAATTAACTGATCGCCAAGCGCGATGACACTGCCAGCGGCAAGCAGGGCAATATCGTAGGATTCCCGACAAACAGTCACATCCATCGAGTCGAGGAAGGCATTGCCTGAACGACACACTTCTTCAGCGCGTTTAACATACTTTTCATCATGAACTGCAAGGACGTTATCCATGCTAGTTTGCTGTGCCTCGATTTGCACAAGTTCATTAAACCAGTCTTGTTTGGACAAATGCGCTAATGAAACCGACAGTCGCTCACTGCATTCCGGATGGGCGGGTCCGGTGTCGTGAAGCAGGAAGCGTTCATCATAGATAAAACCTGTATGCATTTTGGAACCACATGTGATGTAAAAAATATTACGTTATTATACGCCATCTTCTTTTTCAGGCTTTGAAAAAAACAGATGCGTTCAAGACAAAAACGAGCCTACGGTTCATGGCCGTCGCCGATTACGCCGGAACTGATGCTCAGTAGCAGTGTGGGATTGGGAGAACTGAATTTTTTTGATGGCTCGCTTTACTGGATAGAGATGCGTCCGGAAGAAAAGGGACGCTATGCTATCGTTAAGCGCAATAATGATGGCTATTGTTCAGAGGTGTTGGCATCGGAATACAATGCTCGAACGCGTGTGCACGAATATGGCGGCGGGTCTTATCTGCCGACTTCAGAAGGTCTTGTGTTTGCTAACTTCAACGATCAGGCCTTATATCTAAAAAGCGAACAACAGGCATGCCAGCAACTGACGCATAATTCGTCCGCTCGCTATGCTGATATGATTCACGATCACCTGCGTGAACGCGTGATTTGTGTCAGGGAAAACCACCAGCAATCTTCGAGAGAAGCAAAAAATTCAATCGTCGCGGTTTCCACGCAAACCGGAGATGAGATTGAATTGGTCGAAGGTGCCGATTTTTATTCAAATCCGCGATTGAGTCCCGATGGAAAACAGCTTTGTTGGATAGCCTGGGAGCATCCAAATATGCCATGGGATAACACAGCGCTGTATCTGGCTGATGTTGTTGATAACGGTAAGTTGGAAAATATCAGGCGAATCACCGAAGCTTATGATGAATCTGTTTGTCAGCCTGGCTGGTCTCCGTCAAACAGGCTTTATTTTATTAGTGACAGGACGGGTTGGTGGAATATCTATCGCTTATTGGATAACAAGATTGAGCAGGTAGTAGAGATGCAGGCAGAATTCGCCACACCGCAATGGTCTTTTCGTGAATGTAATTATGATTTTGTGGATGACGATAGCTTACTGTGTATTTATTGGCAGGAGGGGGTTGCGCAGCTTGCCAGCGTTGATATTAACTCCGGTCAAACCCACGCTATCAATTTACCATTCACCGATATGGAAAATGTATGTTGCGATGGAGATAGAGCCTGGTTATTAGCCGCGTCGCCAGAATCGTTTCCTGCGATTATTGAATTAAACATCGTCAGTCATGACTACCATGTAATTAGAAAATCTAACGATCTATCTTTTGACAACGCTTTTATTTCCAAAGGTCAGTCGATCAGTTTTAGCGTTGATGATGCCACTAATGAGTTTTCTCATGCGTTTTATTATCCACCTGAGAATAGAGATTTTATTGGTTTGGATGATGAGCTACCACCGCTAATCGTTATGAGTCATGGTGGCCCGACTGGTGCTTCGCATAATGGTTTGAAAATGGTCGTGCAGTTTTTTACCAGCCGCGGTTTTGCTGTAGTTGATGTCAATTATGGCGGGAGTACCGGTTATGGCCGGGCTTATCGCGAACGTCTTAAATCTAATTGGGGCATCGTTGATGTGCGTGATTGTAGTCAGGCTGCATTATGGCTGGCAGAACAACAGAAAGTTGACAAGCAACGTCTTGCGATTCGCGGTGGCAGTGCGGGTGGTTTTACCACATTAGCAGCATTAGCATTCACCGACGTGTTCAAGGCAGGTGCCAGCCATTATGGTGTAAGTCATCTGGAGGCACTGGCTACCGAGACGCATAAATTTGAATCGCGTTATCTGGATTCACTGATTGGTCCTTACCCGGAAGCAAAATCAATCTATGATGAACGTTCACCGATCAATGCGGTTGATCGATTGTCATGTCCGGTGATTTTCTTTCAGGGACTGGAAGATAAAATCGTGTTACCAAACCAGGCTGAAATGATGGTAAACGCACTTAAGCAAAAAAATATTCCGGTGGTTTACATCGCCTATGAGGGCGAGCAGCACGGCTTTCGACAGTCAAAAAATATTAAGCGTACGTTGGAAGCAGAACTGTATTTCTATTCAAGCATCTTCAACTTTGATTGTGCTGATGAGATTGAACCGGTTACGTTTTTATGAGGTGCCTCAGGATAAATTACCGATCACCGCCGCAGTAAATTCATTTGTACTTGCGGTACCGTGTAAGTCGCCGGTTCTGGTTTCAGGATTTTTTAATGTACGTTTAATCGCATGGCGTAAGTGATCGCCCAAACCTTTTTCGTTAACGTGATCGAGCATCATCGCAGCTGCCAGCAATATCGCAGTCGGGTTAGCAATGCCTTTGCCTGCGATATCAGGCGCCGTGCCATGCACAGCTTCGAAGATAGCGGCATCTTTGCCAATATTACCACCAGGTGCTAAGCCCAAGCCTCCAATTAAACCTGCTATCTCGTCAGAAAGAATGTCACCGAACATATTGGTGGTTAATATCATATCGAACTGCGACGGATTAGTTACGAGCTGCATAGCGGTATTATCAACAATACGGTCTTCGACGATAAGTTTACCTTCATAATCCTTGCTGACTTCACGGGCGGTTTCGAGAAACAAACCAGTCAACTTTTTCAGGATATTCGCTTTGTGAACGATAGTGACTTTTTCACGACCGTTCTTAACCGCATAGTCAAAGGTAAATTTGGCGATATTGCGGCAGCCGGAGCGGGTAATAATGCCGGAGGCCTCTGCGACCGCTTTTGGGTCATCATCAATAGGAATAAAGTGTTCGACTCCGACATAGAGTCCTTCGGTATTTTCTCTTACCAGAACGATATCTATATCATCATAACGTCGACGATCATGAAGATATGACACTGCCGGCCTGACATTCGCATAAAGTTTATATTCCTCGCGCAAACGTACATTGGCCGAGCGAAAACCTTCACCAATAGGGGTCTCCAATGGCGCTTTTAACGCGAGTCGGGTCTCATGGATATTATCCAGCATCGCTCGGGGCAGAGGATCGCCATGCTCTTTAAATGCCGACATGCCAGCTTTGAATCGTTGCCATTCAAATTTCGCACCCAGGGCGTCGAGTATTTCCAGTGTAGCATCCAGTATTTCCGGTCCAATACCGTCGCCTTCGATTAACGTAGCAGGGGTCGTTTTAATGGTGTTTCTCCTTAAAAGTATCGCAATAGTCGCGATAACGTTGCATATTGAGTTGGGAAAATACGGTGTTGTTACAAACTGATGTCGTTCTCAGCAGGCTCCTTTTTTGCTTTCACGGTACGAGTGTCCGTTTTCTGCAAAGGGGGTCGAATCAGGTCATTTAAGATAGCAGCGGTTTCATTTAACAGGATATCGATGGGATCCTCTTCCTCCTCATCGTTATTCGCTTCCAGATCCTCATCGAGGTCTTCATCACTTAAGGGAGGTAAGCCTTTTTCCAGACGCATGGCATTTTGTATGGTTTTCTTCGACTGCAATAGTTTTTCGCGTTCCTGTTTGCGTTTGCTTTCCAGCAGTGAGATTTCCTTTGTTTCAGTGGCTTCGCGCTTTAACTCAATCTCATCCAATAACAGCTGAAACAATTTGTTCTTTTTAATGCGTTTCTCATGTTCTTTTTTCGCAATTTGAAATGCGCTGATCGGGGCGCTGGCCGGATAGTAGCGTGCAGGTTTTACCTTGTCCCAGGGCAGGGCATTTTCATAAGCACGTTCACCTTGATCTTCGCTGTCGTTAGCAGTCGGAAAAATGATATCCGGTACTACACCTTTATATTGGTTGCTGCCACCACTGACCCTAAAAAACTGTGCAATCGTCGTTTTTAATCGGCCATGATCTTCACCGTTATTCTGAATGAAGCGATTTAAATCAATCACGTTCTGTACCGTACCTTTACCAAACGTGGGTTCGCCGATAATGATACCCCGACGATAATCCTGGATTGCGCCAGCGAAAATTTCTGAGGCGGATGCGCTGTTACCATCAACCAGTACGGCTAATGGGCCAGGGTAGACAATGCCGGGCTCAGGGTCATAATTAATATCCACTCTGCCCGATGCATCTTTCGTCTGGACTACTGGTCCCCGGTCGATAAATAAGCCTGTCAGTTCCAACGCCTCTGATAGTGAACCCCCTCCATTACCACGAAGGTCAATGATGAGTCCGTCGATATCGTCCTTCATCATCTCCTTAATCAGTTTTCTAACATCACGTGAGGTGCTCTTGTAATCTTTGACGCCTTTGGCCTGGGCAGCAAAGTCAATATAAAAGGTGGGCAGGTCGATCACACCGATTTTAGTCTCGGTATCAGGGACAGTAATGATTTCCGAGCTTGCATCTTGTTCTTCAAGCTTGATTTTATCTCGGGTCAGCGTCACTGTTTTTGCCGGTCCTTCGGGCCCCACACCTTTGGGTAGAAGTTGTAATGTGATTGAGGTGCCTTTTGGGCCGCGAATCAAATCAACAACGTCGTCCAGACGCCAGCCTATCACATCGGTGATTTCCGGTTGATCCTGCTGTCCAACACCAATTATTTTGTCATCGATTTTTATCTGGCCACTTAAGTCGGCCGGTCCTCCGGTGATTACTTTTACCACCTGTGTGTAGTCGCTCTCCGCTCGCAATACTGCACCAATACCTTCCAGTGATAAACGCATACTGATGTCAAAATTCTCAGAGGTGCGTGGAGAGAAATAAGCGGTATGCGGCTCAACTGAGGTGGTATAGGCATTGATAAATGTTTGAAAAACATCATTGGCATTCAATTGCAGCGTACTGTTACGAATGCGCTGATAGCGTTGGCTCAAGGTTTTTTTGATTTCTGCCGGTTCCTTACCTGCCAGCTTCAGGTTTAAATAGTCATTTTTTACCCGTTTCCGCCAAGTCTCATCCATTTGTTTCATATCAAATGGCCAGTCATCTTCTCTACGATCAAAACGAAACATTTCATCAACATCAAAACTCATGTCGGTATCGACTATTTTCAAGGCATAGTCGATACGTTCATTGAGCCGCTGCCGATAGCGCTTGAATATTTCATAAGCGGGGTAGAGGTTTGAATTGTTAATCGCGTCATCAAAGTTATAACGGTATTTTTCAAACTCTCTGATATCGCTCTGTATGAAGTAGGCCCTGTTCTGATCCAGATTATCAAGATAGTGGGTAAAAATAGATTCTGACATCGCATCATCAAGCTGCACTTTTTTGTAGTGGTAGGTGCTAAGGATGTGCGTAATCAACTCACTGGCGCGTAGGTGTTTATTGGCGGGTTCCAATTCTGAAAGTTTGACTTCCTGAATCTCAGCCATTGAATGACTGAAGAACATCAGCGTTAGCAGTACAGCTAATAGAGTTTTAGTATTCAAGCGAATTTGCATATCTCTTTAAAAATCTCATGATTAATATGTTTTACGCTGACCAGAAGGACTATTTAACCTCATAATCAAGCGTAAAGAAATGTTTTATCGAAAATCATCCCTGTCTAGTTTTTACCGTAATAATTCACATTAATATCGTTATTACCGGATATTTTGTTAATCAAGGCTTCAATTTCATCTGCCTTTTTTTTGTCGCCCCCCAAAAAACCGGGCGCTTCACGATAATAATCCATCATGTCATCGAGTATCTCTACGTTCTGACTATCAAGATCGACAGCCAGCTCAAGATGCTCACGCGTTTTTTCAGCGTATTTGATGGCACTAAACCAGTTCACTTGTTCGGCTCGACGTCCGTAACACCGTGCCAGAAGGTGATGAAAATCAGCATTATCTGCCTCAGCTTCAACTAATTTCTCTAACAATGGAATCGCCGCTTCATATTGTTCATTTTCATAATGCTGATACGCTGTTTGGTAACTTTCATTGGCGTTCTCTGCCATTAATGCTGATGAGAAAAGCACGCCGTAAAGTAACAACCAGCTAAAAGAGCG
This sequence comes from Gammaproteobacteria bacterium, assembly GCA_028279365.1. Lineage (GTDB taxonomy): Bacteria > Pseudomonadota > Gammaproteobacteria > Eutrophobiales > Eutrophobiaceae > JANQNX01. The sequence goes on from JANQNX010000013.1 coordinate 16,636, forward strand.
ATTTGCTTTGAACATAATCGTTTTTAATGTCGCGGCCTGCAGAGAAAAATCGGCTAGACTACTTAATCTCGAGTAACTCAATATCAAATAGCAGGGTTGAATTGGGACCGATCTGGTTGCCAGCACCACGTTCGCCGTAGCCGAGTTCAGAGGGCACAGCAATTTGCCATTTTGATCCGACCGGCATTAACTGTAATGCTTCCTGCCAACCTTTGATGACCCGGTTAACGCCAAGTTCAGCAGGCTCACCACGGGAATAAGAACTATCAAATTCAGTGCCATCGATTAACGTGCCGCGATAATGTACAACCACGGTATCATCGGCGCCGGGTTTTTTGCCGTCGCCTTTCTTCAACACTTTATACTGCAGTCCACTCTCGAGTTCAGTGACACCGTCCTTGTCTTTGTTAGACATAAGATACTGTTTGCCTTTTTCCTGATTTGAGTTGGCCATCGCAACGCGCTCTTGTTGCTCTTTTTGTTGATAGTCACTGAGTATTTGCTGCATTTCTTCGCGGCTTAATTTGAGATCTGTCTGTTTCATCACATCTTCGACCGCCTGTAAAAAAGACGGGATATCGAGTTGCATGTCTTGCCGAGTGACTGTTTGACCAAAAAATACACCCATTGAATAGCTTAATTTTTGTTCATTTGTCTCAATTTTTGTGTCAGCAAAACTGTGATTGCTCGCGAGCATTAAAAAAAGTGACGCAAACGTTATTATTAATGTTATTAATTTCATAAATTCCTCAATGTCCTGCGGGAGTGTATGGTGATAGGACTGCATATTATACGCATAGTTGCATGCTCAGGATATGCCTGACATCAAAGCCAGGGCATCATCAAGCAGTTCAAGTTTGTCCTGCTCTGTACCGGGCATAGCCTGTGACAAGGCACGTCGAAAACGTTTCGCGCCGGGTTGGCCTTGATATAGGCCGATAATATGGCGGCTCATGTTCTTTATACGCTCACCCTGTTGCATTTGCTGTTGCATGTATTGGCAGTATTGTTCAAATATTGTTGATCTGGACGGGACTGAAAACTGTTGATCGAAAATCACCTGTTCAAGTTGCGCCAGTAAATACGGGTTTTGATAGGCTGCGCGACCGATCATGACACCGTCAACGTGCTGATATTGTCGCGTTATGTCCTGTTGTTGGGTAAATCCGCCGTTGATTATTACCTGCAAGTCCGGAAAAGTCTGTTTGAGTTGATAAACGCGTTCATAAATCAGTGGTGGAATTTCCCGGTTTTGTTTGGGACTCAGACCGGAGAGGATGGCTTTTCTGGCATGGATGATAAAAACGCGGCAGCCGGATTGCTTAACAGACTCAATAAAATTATGCAGAAATGCATAGTCGTCCTGTTCATCGATACCGATTCGGGTCTTGACGGTAACGGGGATAGTCACTCTGGACTGCATGGCATGCACGCATTCAGCAACAAGCGCGGCGTTAGCCATCAGGCAGGCGCCAAACTGGCCATTTTGCACCCGATCACTGGGGCAACCGACATTCAGATTCACCTCATCATAGCCTGCTGTTTCAGCGATGACGGCACACTCCGCTAACTCTTCAGGTTTGCTACCGCCCAATTGCAATGCCAAGGGGTGTTCAACATCATTGTATTTCAGGAACCGATCGCGATCGCCATGCAGCAGTGCCCCGGTCGTGATCATCTCAGTATAGAGTACGACATGTGGTGACAATAAACGCATGAAATAACGAAAATGCCGGTCGGTATGATCCATCATCGGGGCAATCGACAGACGCCTATCAAACTGAGTATCATGCATCAGGTACTTGCCAATAATTGCTGGGTAAAACTTGGTCGTAAATAAAAGCCTCTCGGTAAGGTCGCCGCATCCTCGCGGGTTTGATTCGTATCCTGGGTCAGGCTTCGGGCATTGGCAGCTTTTGGTCTGATTTGTAATACCTCTCCCATTGAGGCGGTGATATGTTGAATGTCGCCCATGACAATCATATCGCTGAATTCCTGCCAGTCGCTGCGCAATTGCATTAGCTGCTGTTGATCCGGAGACCATAGTATGGGGTTGCCCAAACGTCTCGCAGGGATAGGGATCTCAGCACTGGCTTCATAGGGAATCCACAATACTCGCGAGAGTTTTGTTTTAACCAATGAGCTTTCCCAATCTGATAATGCTGAGCGTTCCAGTTGCACAACGCACACAAAAGTTGACTCCTTGGGTTTCAGCTTGTGATCAACCGGGATCGTTTTTAACTCTATCCCTAGCTTAACGAAATCGGGCCTCGGTGCGGTGGATGCGTCCGCACCTAGCGCAACTTCAAGTAATTCACCAACCCAGCCCTTGGCATGTAAGGTATCAGAGGGTAACGGCATCGATAACTCAGCGGCAATCTGCTTTAGGGTTTTTCCTTTGAGATAATTTGCACTGTCGATCAGTTCCCGTTCTGATTGGGGTGCAGCAATTCTCATACTCGCAAAAGTCAGCTCAGCTCGAACTTAATGTATCGACGATAGTATTTTGCAGGCATTCGAATTTGCCAGCATCTTCAATTTGGCTGTTATCTTTATTTCGAATGTAAAATAAATCTTCAACACGCTCACCCAGAGTTGCGATTCGGGCGCCTAATAAACTGACGCCACAATTTGCCATTGCGGTTCCAATGCGAGATAGCACGCCAGGTCGATCAATGGTCAGGACTTCCATTACCGTCAGTTTGTTTTTTTCATCCTGATGAAATAGCACTTCGGTCTGCATCGTGAAATTTTTAATTTGCCGACTCTCAATCCAGTTACCAAACTCCGGCAGTTTGTCAGTGTTTTCTAATGCTTTTTCCAAGCGTTGACGAATTTCATTCTCACGATCTTTGTCTTTAATTAACTCCCCGTTGTTTTCGAGTACAACGTAGGTGTCCAGAGTATAGTTGTTCTTGCTGGAGATAATCTTTGCATCAACAACGTTTAAGCCGATTTGCTCAATAGTTTTGGTGGTAATGGCGAAGATGTTGTCTTTGTTTTTCATGTGCACAAAGATCAGACTGCCGCCACGTTCGGAGTCTTTTTTGATATGTATTAATGGTATGCCTGGTTTTTTATGTTTGATAATATTTTCCAGGTGCCAGCATATTTCTTCCAGGCTGTGACGCAGAAAATAATCCTGCTGTAGTGGCTTCCAATGTTGTTTTACCAAGTCTTCATTCAAGCCTTTATCTTCAAGTAACACCAGAATTTCCTGTTTAATGTCATCGACGCGCTGTTTTTTGAGGATAGGTTGTTGTTTCCCTCGACGCAGTTCACGCATCGTTCGCCGGTAGAGTTTCGTCAGCAATGTACCTTTCCAACTGTTCCACAATTCTGGATTGGTGGCGCAAATATCTGCGACAGTCAGGGCATGGAGATAATTGAGATGCGTCTCGTCCCTGACTTTATCGGCAAATCGCTGAATCACATCAGGATCGTCAACGTCTTCTCTCTGCGCAGTGCGTGACATTAGTAAATGTGCTTCTACCAACCAACCGACCAGTCTCGCGTCATAGTCACTGAGAGAGTGTGCCTTGCAAAAGTCGATGGCTTCCTTGGCGCCTAATTTTGAGTGATCGCCACCGCGACCTTTGGCAATGTCATGAAATAGTCCTGCCAGATATAACAACTCCCGTTTTGGTAATTTTTTATTAATGATTTCGTTACATAGAGGAAATTCCTTTTTCGACTCATCCAGTCCTAAACGTCGCATATTCTGGATCACGGTCAAGGTATGCTCGTCGACAGTGTAGATATGAAACATGTCAAACTGCATCAAGCCCTCAATCTTTGCGAACGCCGGAAGATAAGCGCCCAGCACCCCATAACGATGCATCAGTCGTAACTTGTGCCCAACCTGATGCGGTTGGGTAATGATTTCCATGAATAGGGCACGGTTGGCAATATCCCTGCGAAAGCGACCGTTAATTAAATGTATATGATCGCGTATCAGGCGGATTGTGCTGGCTCTGACGCCCTTGATTTTCGGGTCTTGTTGTAAAAGCAGGAATATTTCCAGTAGTGCGAAAGGATATTGAGAAAATATGGTTTTGTTTTTGACCTCGATAAAGTTATTCCTTTTTTGAAAACGAGAGTTAATTGAGACGATTTTCTCCCTACGCTTGCTGTAAATGATGGCTTCTTCAAAATGTTGTAATAACATTTCGTTTAGACGGCTCATATCGCGGATGGTCTGGAAATATTTTTTCATGAAGGCTTCGATGCCTTTATTTTCCTTACCTTCAAATCCAAGCAGCTCGGCGATTTGTCGCTGAAATTCAAACAGCAGCCGATCCTCTCTTCGTCCATTCAACATATGTAACGCAAAACGAACCCGCCAAAGGAAATTGCGGCCATTGATCAGCGCCTTAAATTCGTCACTGGTCAGGAAACGTTTTTTGACCAGCGTTTTGATGTCAATGGCGTTAAACTCACGTCTTACCACCCAGCCGATCATCTGGATATCGCGTAAACCACCGGGTGCTTCTTTTATATTCGGTTCCAGTTTATTGGCGTAATCGCTGAATTTATTGTGACGTTGCTCTTGCTCGGTGAGTTTTGCCTCAAAGAACTTTTTCGATGGCCATATTTTTTTTGCTGAAATGACGGTTAACATCTGCTCGAATAATGCATTGTTACCGGCTAAATATCGCGACTCCATCACATTGGTGATGACGGTAAGATCTTTCTTTGCCTCTGACTGACACTCCTTGACACTTCTAACGCTATGACCGACTTCCAATCCAAAATCCCACAAAAATACCAGGAATTGTTCAAGTTGTTGTTTTGATTCCCGGCTGGTTCGGGGTTTCTCGAGCATCATCAAATCAATATCAGAAGCCAGCAGTAGCTCGTCCCTGCCATAGCCGCCGACGGCGACCAAACAATAATCGTCATTGTTGATAAATAATCCCCAGGCGCGAATTAATAGTTGATCAACAAGAAATACCTGTTGTTCAACAATGTCTTCGATGTCCTTACCGGCACGAAATTCTTCTTCGAGATAGCGATAGCCATCTTGCAAGCCTTGTTTGAACAGGCTTAGCGGCCTGCGGTTTTCTTTGAGCGAGAGTCTGAACGCCGCTTTATCAAATAGCTGCGTGTTATTGGAGTGTGGAGGCATACTACTGAAAGCTTTCGTCGGGTCGAACAGTCAAAACCTCGAACCCATCGTCTGTGACCAGTACGGTATGTTCCCATTGCGCCGATAGACTTCGATCTCGCGTTACCACGGTCCATTCATCGGGCAGAAGTTTAACCTGCCGCTTACCGAGATTGATCATGGGTTCAATAGTAAAGGTCATGCCTTTTTCCAGCTTGATTCCGGTGCCAGGTTGTCCATAGTGAAGTATCTGGGGTTCTTCATGAAACTCTCGGCCTATACCATGACCACAGTATTCTCTGACGACAGAGCATTTATTATTTTCTGCCAATGTCTGGATAGCATGACCGATATCACCCAAAGCCAGGCCCGGGCGTACCATCTTGATGGCTTTTTTCATGCAGTCATAGGTCAAGTCGACGAGCTTTTTCGCTCTTATAGCAGGCTCACCAACGAAAAACATTTTGCTGGTATCGCCATGGAAATTATCTTTAATTACGGTGATATCAATATTGATGATATCGCCATTCTTGAGTTTTTTATCGCCGGGAATGCCGTGGCAGACGACATGATTGACTGAGGTGCAAATAGACTTTGGAAAGCCTTTGTAATTTAGCGGAGCGGGAATCGCCTGTTGTTCATTAACAATAAAATTGTGGCAGATCTCGTCCAACTTACCGGTGGTAATACCGGGTTGAACATGCTGATTAATCATTTCCAACACGTCTGAGGCGAGTTTCCCGGCGATGCGCATTTTTTCTATCTCGGCGTCTGTTTTTATGGTTATTGCCATGTTATTCAAATTTAAAGAGAAATACGTGGAAGACAGATAATTGTTGTCGTAATTATTCTATGGTATAAAGCGCCCGCGTTTTACGCAAATATCAATTTATTAATCGTCACACGCACGCTACAACCGTATATGGGGTGCCGCAGTCAATATGACTGTCGGTTGTTATTCGGGGAGTGCGGAGGCTTAACCCTAACTAGGAGAATATCAATGTCTAATGTCACAATGCGTGATATGTTGGAGGCGGGTGTGCATTTCGGACACCAAACGCGCTACTGGAATCCCAATATGGCACCTTATTTATTTGGCCAGCGCAACAAAATACATATCATTAATCTGGAAAAAACCCTCCCGCTTTACCAGGAAGCACTTAATTTCATTAGTAAAATGGCGGCAAAAAAAGGCACCATTTTATTTGTCGGTACCAAGCGCTCGGCACAGTCCATCATTGCCGAAGAGGCTAAACGCTGCAATATGCCGTTTGTTAACAAACGTTGGCTGGGCGGTTTATTGACCAACTATAAGACGGTCAAACAATCGATTAATCGTTTAAAAGAGCTCGAGACTATGCACACCGATGGCAGCATGGATCGCTTGAGTAAAAAAGAAGCACTGATGCTAAAACGTGAGCTGGATAAACTGGAAGCCAGTTTGTCCGGGATTAAGGACATGAAAGGGATTCCTGACGCTATTTTTATCATTGATGTGGGCTACGAAAACATTGCCGTCAGCGAAGCCGTTAAACTGGGCATTCCGGTTGTCGGCGTGGTGGATAGTAATAACAGCCCGAAAGGGGTGGATTATGTGATTCCCGGTAATGATGACGCGATACGCTCAATTACGCTCTATGCCAAAGGTTTTGCTGATGCCATTCTGGAAAGTCGTCAATCGGTTGCGCATCTGGGTGAGTCCGGTGACAGCGATGAGTTAATAGAAATTGATGAAACCGGTGCACCAGTAGAAAGCGACCAGCCCGCGAAAGTCACTAAAAAAGCGACCAAAAAGAAAGCGGCCGCGGAAACTGAAACGGCAGATGCTGACGTAGAAGCCGATGATGCTGAACCAGCTAAAGCAGCCAAGAAAAAAACGGCAAGCAAAAAGAAGGTAGCCAAGAAAAAAGCCAAAAAGAAAGTCACCAAGAAAACGGCGGCCGAAGGCGAAGCACCTTCTGAATAATTGAAATACTGAGAGGATATTGACTATGCAAATTACCGCGTCACTAGTAAAAGAATTACGCGAGCGTACTGGCGCCGGCATGATGGATTGTAAAAAGGCGCTGGCCGAAGCTAATGGTGATATCGAGGTCGCCATTGAGGAAATGCGTAAATCTGGTGCAGCAAAAGCAGCGAAAAAAGCCGGGCGAATCGCTGCTGAAGGTATCATTTCCATTCAACAGGATGGCAACTCGGTAATCATTCTTGAGATCAACTGCGAAACAGACTTCGTCGCCAAGGATGAAAACTTCCTGGCATTTGCTGATAAGGCATTAACGGCAATCAAGGATCACTCACCGACTGATGTGGATGCACTAATGTCCTGTTCCATTGACGGACAGACGCTGGAACAGGCGATCCAGGAACTGGTGGCTAAAATAGGTGAAAAAATTACCGTTCGCCGTTTCAGTCAGCACCAATATGAAGGGGCTGTGGGTACCTATTTGCACGGCAGCCGAATCGGTGTCGTCGTCAACCTGGAAGGGGGCGATGAATCGCTTGCTAAAGATGTGGCCATGCATATTGCTGCCAGCAAGCCCGTTTGCGTGAGTGAAGACCAGGTCCCTCAGGAATTATTGGATAAGGAAAAAGAGATTTTTTCAGCCCAGGCAGCGGAAAGCGGCAAACCGGCAGATATCGTTGAAAAAATGGTGACCGGTCGTATGAAGAAGTATCTCAAAGAGATTACCTTATTAGGACAACCGTTTGTCAAAGATCCGGATCAAACCGTCGAACAATTGCTTAAATCTGCCAGTGCCAGCGTCACTTCTTTTACCCGTTATGAAGTGGGAGAGGGGATTGAAAAGAAAGTCGATAATTTTGCTGAAGAAGTCATGGCCCAGGCCAAAGGCGGCTAGACCATGACTGACCCGTCAACACAAACATGTAAATACAGACGGGTGTTATTAAAACTCAGCGGCGAAGCGCTCATGGGTGATGAGCCGTATGGCATTGATCCCAAAGTCATTGAACGGCTGGCCTCGGAAATTTCTGACCTATCCTGCGCTGGTGTTGAAATCGCCATCGTGATTGGCGGTGGCAATATTTTCAGGGGCACAGGGCTGGCCGCTGCCGGTATTGACCGGGTCACGGCTGATCACATGGGTATGATGGCTACCGTGATGAATTGCCTGGCCATGCAGGATGCGCTGGAACGCGTCGATTTACATGCCCGTGTCATGTCCGCTATTAAGATCAACCAGATTTGTGAGGACTACATTCGTCGTAGAGCCGTCCGTCACCTTGAAAAAGGTAGAATCGTCGTGCTTGCTGCCGGTACCGGCAATCCTTTTTTTACCACTGATTCGGCTGCGAGTTTACGTGCGGTCGAAGTTGGTGCTGAGCTATTAATCAAGGCCACTAAAGTCGATGGCGTTTACTCGGCCGATCCGATGCGTGACGATAGTGCTGTGCGTTACGATACCCTAAAATACGACGAAGTCATTGAGCGAAAGCTGGGCGTAATGGATACCACTGCTGTGGTTTTGTGTCGCGATAACAATATGCCGCTGCGCGTGTTGGACATGAGTAAGCCGGGAGCCCTGCTTAATGCCGCCAAAGGTTTGGATGAGGGTACGTTGGTCAGTTAATAGATGGGTTAATGGAGTAAGACATGATCGAAGACATTATTAAAGATGCCAAAAACCGGATGCAGAAAAGTGGTGAGGCATTGAACGCTGAAATGGCAAAAATTCGCACCGGGCGGGCGCACCCGAGTTTAATTGAGAACCTTTCAGTTAAGTACTATGGCAGTGATACGCCTCTGAAACAGCTGGCGAATGTGAATGTCGTCGATGCCAGAACGCTCGGTGTCGTTGCTTACGATAAAGCCAGTATTCAGGACATCGAAAAAGCCATTATGAACGCCGATCTGGGCCTTAACCCGGTCACCGCCGGTGAGGTCATTCGTGTGCCATTACCGCCTTTGACGGAAGAGCGTCGTAAAGATTTGATTAAGGTCGTCCGCAACGAAGCCGAGAAGGCCAGAATTGCAATCAGGAATATTCGTCGAGATGCAAATACCTCATTTAAAGAATTGGTTAAGGAAAAAATGATTACCGAGGACGATGAACGTCGTGCCGAGGACGATATTCAAAAGTTAACCAATGAACAAATAGCGATGGTGGACAAAAGCCTTGAGCAAAAAGAAGCGGACATGCTCGAAATATAACTCGTTGGCAAAATCTATTTACATAAAGGCTATTTCCGTTTATGACTCTCCCTGAAGACAATCTTCCAAGACATATAGCCGTTATCATGGATGGTAATGGGAGATGGGCTAAAAAACGCGGGCTGCCGCGCATTGCCGGTCATCGTTCGGGCTTAAAAGCATTAAGAAAACTGGTCGAACATGCGGTTTCGATCAATTTGCAGGCAATGACGGTTTTCGCATTCAGCCGAGAAAACTGGCAGCGGCCGGACTATGAAGTGCGTTTACTGATGGAGTTGTTCATGAGTTCGCTTCAGTCTGAGGTGTCTGATCTGCATAAGCATAATATCCGTCTGCGTTTCGTCGGTCAGTTAGACGCATTCAACCAAAAGTTACTCGACTTAATCGAGGAATCCGAGAGCCTGACCGCTGAAAACACGGGTTTAATACTGAATGTGGCGATCAATTACAGTGGTCGTTGGGATATTGTCCAGGCCTGTCAGCAGTTGTTTGACGAACAGGGTGAGCATGCTGAAATCACAGAGGTAGCATTATCCGCCAGGATGAGCCTCAGTGATATTGATGAGCCGGATCTGTTTATTCGCACCGGTGGAGAACAACGAATCAGTAATTATCTGTTATGGCAGCTGGCGTACACCGAGTTATTTTTTTCTGATGTACTTTGGCCCGATTACACAGCCAAGCACTTCAATGAAGCGCTGCAATGGTTTGCTAACAGAGAAAGACGTTTTGGTAAAATTTCTGAGCAAATCAAACAAACTAACGTTAGTTAATCGATGTTAAAAAAACGGATTTATACGGCGTTAGTATTGATCCCGCTGGTTCTAGCTACCGTTGTTTTCTCCCCGACGCTATGGTTTGCCGTGATTTTCGGCCTAGTCATCGCGCTGGCAACATTGGAATGGGCCAGGATATGTGGTTTAAGCCAATCATACACTTACCTATACAGCCTGTTTGTGATTAGCATCATGGCGGGTCTTTTTTTTCTTGACGATCAAAACCTCAATCTCTGGATTGTGGGTTCATCCTTGATCTTCTGGTTATTTGCAACACTGATGATCATCGCGTATCAATTCGGCAAACAGCTTCTGCCGAAGTCCAAACCGGTGATGCTGATGGTCGGGTTCGCATTATTTATCCCTTCCTGGTTGAGTCTGGTCTATCTAAAGGATGTGTCTGATGAATTTCAGTGGGTATTGGCATTACTTTTTTTGATTTGGAGTGCGGATACCGGTGCGTATTTAATAGGGCGACGTTGGGGTAAGCATAAAATGATTCATCGTGTCAGTCCCGGAAAAAGCTGGGAAGGCAGCGCCGCCGGTATTTTTTCCGGTCTCTTGGTTGGAGTCATTTATGTTATTGTTTCAGGTAGTTATATTAATAATCCGGCTCTATTTTATTGTGTTGCTGTCATGACAGTCACGTTTTCGATCATCGGAGATTTAATGGAAAGCATGGTAAAGCGAAATGCAGGAGTGAAAGACAGTGGTCAGTTGTTGCCCGGTCACGGTGGCATTCTGGACCGTATCGACAGTTTGACTGCCGGTGGCCCCGTGTTTTTGTCAGCGTTACTTTTTTTTGGGGTGATTTCTTGAAAAATATCACGATCCTGGGTTCAACTGGCAGTATTGGCGTCAGTACGCTGGATGTCGTTTCCAGGCATACCGATAAATACTGCGTGAAAGCATTAACAGCCCATTCTAATGTCGACTTGATGTATGAACAGTGTGTGACGCATCAGCCCGAACAAGCGGTGATGGTTGATGCGGATGCGGCGGCAAGACTAGAAAAGCAGTTACGTGATGTTGCCCCGGATATTTCTGTCAGTAGTGGCGAGGCTGAATTGGTCTCTGTATCTGAGCGAAATGATGTTGATTATGTGATGGCGGCCATTGTTGGTGCAGCAGGTCTATTACCAACCCTAGCTGCAGCCAGGTCGGGTAAACGCGTACTGTTAGCGAACAAAGAGGCGTTGGTGATGTCTGGCAAATTATTTATGGACACAGTTAAAGAAAATGACGCTGAATTATTACCGATCGATAGCGAGCACAACGCTGTTTTTCAATGTATGCCTCACCCCTATGCTGAAGGGTTTCAGCATAGGGGTGTCAAGCAGATCCTGTTAACCGCCTCAGGTGGGCCGTTCAGACAGACGCCGATTGAAAAGCTGGTGGATATTACGCCTGAACAGGCCTGTAATCATCCAAATTGGGATATGGGCAGGAAGATTTCAGTGGACTCGGCAACCATGATGAATAAAGGACTGGAGGTTATCGAAGCCTGCTGGCTGTTCCACACCCAACCTGAAAGTATTCAGGTCGTGATTCATCCACAGAGCGTGATTCACTCATTAGTGGAATATAATGATGGGTCGGTGTTGGCTCAGTTAGGTAACCCAGATATGAGAACGCCTATTGCCTACGGATTAAGCTGGCCTGAACGTATTGACTCAGGTGTCCAGTCGCTGGATCTGTTTGACGTTGCCAGACTGGACTTTGAACGTCCCGATGAGCAGCAATTCCCATGTCTTCGGTTAGCCAAATCGGCAATGCTAGCTGGCGGGACCAGCAGTGCCATCATGAACGCAGCCAATGAGATCGCGGTAGATGAGTTTCTTAACAATGGTCTGCCATTTACTGCCATCGCCCAGGTAATAGAATCGACGCTTGAGCAACTCAGTTCGCATGTTGCTGATTCGCTGGACGTGATTTTAGAGGATGATTTATTGGCCCGTCAGACCGCAAAAGAGATGGTCAGGAGGCTGGCTGCATGATTGATATTTTGCAATCCGTGTTGGCATTTATTGTCGCTTTAGGTGTGTTAATTACGTTTCATGAGTTTGGGCATTTTTATGTGGCACGTCTGTGTGATGTAAAAATCCTGCGTTTTTCGATTGGTTTTGGACGTCCGATTTATAAAAAACGGTTTGGCGATGACGCAACCGAATTTGTGATTGCCGCCTTACCGCTGGGTGGTTATGTCAAGATGCTGGATGAACGGGAAGGCGATGTTGATGCAGCGGAACTGACTCGCGCGTTTAATCGAAAGCCGCTTGGACAGCGATTTGCCATTGTTGCAGCCGGTCCTATCTTCAATTTTATCTTTGCTATCGTTGCCTACTGGCTGATCTTTATTATCGGGGTCAATGGATTGAAGCCCATCATTGGTGAGGTCGAACCTGGTTCAATCAGTGCAGCGGCAGGCTTAATTGAAGGACAGGAAATTACCCACATTAATCAGACTGCAACACTGACATGGTCATCGGTGATTGATAAGTTAGTTAACAGCACGGTTAGCGCAGAAGGTATCGATATCAGTGTGCGTGATAGTAACGGTATCAACAGCACGCTAACACTTGATCTTGCACAAGTGTCGATAGATGAGATGGCAGAAGGAAAGTTGCTCGAGGTGTTGGGTCTGGATGTGGTGAAACTCAAATTACCGGCTGTGATTGGAGAAGTCATGCAAGCCGGTGCGGCAGAGCGTGCAGGATTGCAAGCGTCTGACCGTATTATCGCGATTGATGGTCGATCAATTCATTCCTGGGGTGACTGGGTAGAACAAATCCGGAGTAACCCGGGCAAGTATTTAACTATTGAGGTAATCAGAGGCAACGAAACCTTACAGTTATCGATCCTGCCGGATACCGTTACCGATGACGATGGTCAATCAATTGGTCGCATTGGTGCTGCCGTACTTCAGCAGAATAGTTTATTTGATAGTTATTTTGTTAAAGAGTCTTATCCGGTTTTTTCAGCCTTGGGTAAAGCCGTCGTTAAAACCTGGGAAATGTCAGTGCTAACCCTACGTGTCCTTGGTAAGATGCTTGTCGGAGAAGCCTCGGTGAAAAACTTAAGCGGGCCTATCAGCATTGCACAGTACGCTGGACAATCTGCCGGCATAGGTCTGGTCGCATTTTTGGGTTTCATGGCTATCGTAAGCGTCAGTCTGGGTGTACTAAATTTGTTACCGGTCCCTTTATTGGATGGCGGACATTTACTTTATTACGTTATAGAATTTGTGATTCGCAAGCCTGTGTCAGAATCTATGCAGATAGTTGGGCAACAGGTGGGTGTGGTGTTGTTACTGAGCTTGATGAGTATCGCCTTTTACAACGATATCGTTCGATTAGTGGGATAGAATAATTATTAATAAAATCAAAACTATGCCAAACATTTTTTCCAAATTACTTTATATTTTAGTTTTCATACTTGTTATTCCTAATGCTCATGCGGCGGAAGAATTTATTATCGAAGACATTCGAGTTGAAGGCTTAGAGCGAATTACCCCTGGTACCGTTTTTAATTACCTACCGATGCAGGTTGGCGATACCTTTGATGATTCACGATCATCAGAGGCGGTTCGGGCCTTGTTTAAAACAGGTTTTTTTGATGATGTTCGATTGGAAAGAGACGGTAATGTACTAGTGTTTCTGTTCAAAGAAAGACCGGCAATTGGCAGCATATCCATGACCGGTAATGAAGATATTAAAACCGAAGACCTGCTGGAAAATTTAAGACAGTTCGGATTTGCTGAGGGTAGAGTATTTGTCCAGTCTCAGTTGGATCAGGTCGAGCAGGAGTTGCGACGCCAATATTTTTCTTTTGGGAAATATGCCGTTCGCATTGACTCAACCGTGACCGAGTTGAGTAATAATCGCGTCGGCATCCAGATTAACGTGTCAGAGGGTGTGGCAGCAAAAATTAAAAAGATCAATATCGTCGGTAATAATGTCTTTGATGAAGAAGACTTGCTAAAAGAATTTAAATTAAGCACGCCTACACTATTGTCTTTTTACACCAAGAATGATCAATATTCAAAACAAAAACTTTCCGCCGATCTTGAATCATTACGCTCTTATTACCTGGACGCAGGTTACTTAAACTTTTCCATCGATTCGACCCAGGTATCGATCACACCGGATAAAAAAGATATTTATATCACCATCAACATAAATGAAGGTGAGCTGTATGTGGTCACCGATGTGAAGCTGGCTGGCGACTTAATCCTTCCGGAAAGTGATCTGTTTGATTTGATCCTGGTCAATAGTGGCGAGCTGTTTTCAAGGCGTGCAGTGAGTGAGAGTAGTAAAAACCTGACTGAGCGTCTCGGCAATGAGGGTTATTCATTTGCCAACGTGAACTCTATTCCGGACATTAACAAGGAAGATAAAACGGTGGCTATGACATTCTTTGTTGATCCCGGTAAACGCGTTTATGTCAGGCGCATCAATTTTGCTGGTAATACCCGTACACGTGACGAGGTGTTGCGCCGAGAGATGCGCCAGCAGGAGGGAGCGTGGATATCAACCACACAAGTGGAACGAGGCAAACAAAGACTGCTTCGTACCGGTTATTTTACCGATGTTAATGTGGAAACACCGGCTGTACCGGGTGTTGCCGATCAGATAGATGTGACTTATACAGTAGAAGAAGCACCAGGAGGTCGTTTAAGTGCCGGACTGGGGTTTTCTCCGGGCCAGGGTGTTATTTTCACAACCAGTATCGCGCAAGATAATTTTCTTGGGAGCGGTAAACGAGTCGGTTTCGAATTTAATAATAGTGATGTCAATACGCGATATTCTCTCAATTACACTGATCCATATTTTACTGTTGACGGTATTACACTTGGCGGGGATGTCTTTTTCCGCGAAGTGGATGCATTTGATGCAAACTTGGCCAATTACGAAACCAAGGAATATGGCGCCACGGCACTTTTTGGATTACCGGTTACCGAAAATAACAGCGTTTCCGCGTCAGTTAACTACACCAGAACTGAACTTACCTTAAGAGACAACCTGTCACAACAATTGACGAATTTTGTCGCGTTGAATGGTGCTGAGTACGATCTGTTTAAGCTCACTGCTGGCTTCAGCTTTGATACATTAAACAAACGTATTCTCCCTGATAAGGGGTTCTCAAATAGAATCAATGCCGTTCTCTCTGTTCCAGGCTTGGGTAACTCGCTTGAATACTACAAAATTAATTTGGAGACTCAGTGGTTCAAAAGTATATATAAGGATTTTGTGTTAAATCTCGGGACTGATCTTGGTTATGGTGACAGTTACAGTGATACGACAGAGTTGCCTTTCTTCGAAAACTTCTTTGCCGGTGGTCCCAGAACGGTGAGAGGTTTTGAACCTAACACGCTGGGCCCCAGAGATAACCTAAATCGGCCGTTGGGTGGTGACAGACGTATCGTTGGTAACGCTGAACTTATCCTGCCTATCCCGTTTCTGGACGACTTTAAAAAATCAGTCAGGGTTACGACATTTATGGATGTCGGTAATGTGTTTGGTCCTGGCGAGGACATTGAATTTGATCAATTACGTTATACTACCGGTGTCGGTGCCATCTGGATCTCGCCATTTGGCGCAGTAAGAATGAGTCTTGCTGTTCCGCTTAATGAAGAACCGAATGATCAAATACAAAACTTTCAATTCACCTTTGGTACTAATTTCTAGAGATATTTATCGGAGTAGACTTAATGAAAACTATCAGTGCATTTTTATTTTCCCTGTTTTTTCTCTTTGCATTTATGAATCAAGCCAGTGCTGAGACAAAGATTGGTGCTGTCAATGCATTACGTGTGCTGGAGCAATCTCCCCAGGCCGAAGCAGCCAGAAAGATGATTGAAAAAGAGTTTGCTCCTCGCGATAAACAGCTAGGTGCTCAGCAGAAAAAAGTCAAAGATCTGGAAGACAAGTTGAACAAGGATGGTGCCATCATGAGTGAAGCTGAACGAACCAAGCTTGAGAGAGATATCATCTCGCAGAAACGTGAGCTCAAACGAACCCAGGACGAATTTCGCGAAGACTTGAATTTCCGTCGTAATGAAGAGTTTGCCAAGATCCAAAAGAAAATTATTGCTGCGATACAGGATGTGGCTGAAACCAATAATTTTGATGTGATATTGGGTGAAGGGGTGATTTATGCCAGCTCAAAAGTTGACATCAGTAACATGGTTATTGAACACCTTAAGAAGTAACTGGATTGTCAGTTCATATTGTTTCGATTGATGAATAATGTCAGCAACCCTCGGAGAATTAGCAAAATACGCGGACGTCACACTCAAAGGTAATGCTGACTGTATTATTCATACTGTTAATACATTAAAAAAAGCAAAGTCGGGAGAAATCAGCTTTTTATCAAACCGGCGCTATGCCAGTCTACTTTCCACGACCGAAGCGTCGGCTGTTATCCTATCAGAACAAGATTCAGATAATTGTCCGGTATCGTGTCTGGTGAGCGATAACCCATATCTCACTTACGCAAAAGTCACCAATTATCTGTATCCCAGGCAAGCACTTAGTTCTGGCATCAGTGATAGTGCAATTATCGGTAAAGATTGCACTATCGCGAACGATGTTTACATCGAGTCAGGAGTGGTAATTGGTGATGGTGTTACTATTGGGTCGGATTGCTATATTGCTGCCGGTTCAGTGATAAAAGATGGGGTCAGCTTGGGCGAGCAGGTTCAGGTTAATGCCAATGTGACCTTATGTGATGACGTGACGATTGGTAATAACGTTATCCTTCATCCGGGCGTTGTGATTGGAGCTGATGGCTTTGGTTTGGCACAGGATGAAACAGGTTGGCTTAAAATACCGCAATTGGGTTCAGTCATCATTCACGATGACGTTGAAATTGGCGCGAACACAACCATTGATCGTGGTGCAATTGAAGACACCGTCATACAAAGTGGGGTAAAGATTGATAATCAGGTGCAGGTAGGGCACAACGTGATTATTGGTAAAAATACCGTGATCGCCGGTTGTACCGCATTGGCAGGAAGCTGTGTAATTGGCGAGCGCTGCATAATAGGCGGTGCCTGTGCGATCAGCGGCCATATTGAAATTGCTGATAATGTTACGATTACGGGTATGTCAGCGGTTTCTAATTCGATTAAATCAGCAGGCCTTTATTCTTCAGGTATTCCGGTTACCGAGAATAGAATCTGGTTACGCAACATTACCCGATTTAAACACCTGGATGAAACATTTAAGAAAATTCTAAATAAACTTGACTGAGGTTGACTGGAAGCTATGGGGAATTCTGTCGATGATTACGATATCGAAAAAATAAAAACGATATTGCCACACCGTTATCCTTTTCTATTGATCGACCGTGTGATTGAACTGGATGGCGATAAACGCATCAAGGCAATAAAAAATATTTCTATTAATGAGCCCTTTTTTCAAGGTCATTTTCCGACCAAAGCCGTTATGCCAGGTGTGTTGATCGTTGAGGCGTTTGCGCAAGCCGCAGCGTTGCTTGGTGCAAATGGAACCAATGAAGACAGAATAAACGAGGACAGTCTGTTTTATCTGGTCGGCATAGACAAATCGCGTTTTCGTCGGCCGGTTGGTCCTGGCGATCAATTGATAGTCGAGGTTCATTTCATTACAGAAAAGAGAAATATCTGGAAGTATGAAGCAGCGGCTTATGTTGATGAAAAACTGGTCGCATCAGCAGAGCTGCTTACCACTGTCATGGAATAAGTCCATGATCGATAGTAGCGCACAAGTTCACCCTGAAGCAGAACTGGCGGACGACGTTAGTGTCGGTCCGTATTCTATTATTGGCGCTAATGTAAAAATCGATGCTGGTACGCAAATCGGTCCGCATGTTGTCATTAAAGGACCTACGCAAATCGGCGCAAATAATAAGATATTTCAGTTTTGTTCTATTGGAGAAGACCCTCAAGATAAGAAGTATGTGGGCGAAAGCGAGTCAGAGCTTATTATTGGAAATGGCAATACGTTTCGTGAGTATGTCTCTATTAATCGCGGAACAGGTGATGGCGGCGGTAAAACAGTTGTTGGGGATGATAACTGGGTGATGGCGTATGTCCACATTGCACATGATTGCATCGTCGGCAATCAAACAATCTTTGCCAATAATGCGACTTTGGCAGGACACGTCACCATTGATGACTACGCCATACTGGGTGGATTTTCGGGTGTGCATCAATTTTGTCGCATTGGCAGCTACAGTTTTTCAGCGATTTCATCTGTTATTGTTAAAGATGTCCCACCTTATGTACTTGTATCCGGAAATACTGCCAAGCCATCCGGGCTTAACCGTGAAGGTTTAAAACGACACGGCTTTGATACTGATAAAATCAATACATTAAGAAAAGCCTATAAAGCTATCTACCGTGACGGACTGACATTAAAAGAGGCTATGGACGTATTGGCAAGCATGGCGCAAGATTCACAGGAAGTTGAGGCAATGCGAAGTTTTATTGCCAATTCTCAACGCGGTATTGTCAGATAAGATTTGACCAGACTGAAAATTAACACGTCGCGCTTATGTTACGAATAGGTATGGTCGCAGGAGAGGTGTCTGGCGACATGCTGGGTGCCGGGTTGATTAATGCACTGAAGCAGCAATGTCCTGAATTGCAGGTTGAGGGCATCGGTGGGGACAACATGCGTGAAGCCGGTATGCACTGTCTTTTCCCGATGGATAAATTATCCGTCCTGGGTATTACTGAAGTACTTGGACGTTACCTGGAATTACGAAGCATCCGCAATCAGATCCGGGATCATTTTATTTCAAACCCACCCGATGTATTTATTGGCGTGGATGCACCGGATTTTAATTTATGGTTGGAGAGGCAGTTTCGCCAAGCCGGTATAAAGACGATACATTATGTCAGTCCCTCGGTATGGGCCTGGCGTGAATACAGGTTGAAAAACATCAGGCAATCGATTGACTTGATGCTGACATTATTTCCGTTTGAATCAGATTATTATTCGACCAAGGCATTGCCCAATCATTATGTTGGCCATCCGCTAGCAGATAAACTGGCTGGTGAAAATAAACAGTCTATGGTCAGAGAGCAGTTGAATATCGCATCGGATAAAACTGTTATTGCCATTTTACCGGGCAGTCGTTTGAGTGAGATCAATGCGTTGACTGAAATACTGCTATGTTCGGCAAGAGCACTGAAACAGGAAAACCATGCGCTGTATTTTATTAGTGGTCTTGTTAACCAAAAAACGGCTGACGTTTTTAAAACGTTTATTGATGAAAATTTTAACGACCTCGACATTGATGTTCACATAGGTAAAACCCATCAGGTATTGGCTGCTTCCGATATCGTATTGCTTGCCTCTGGTACAGCTACGCTGGAAGCTATGCTGTTAAACAAACCAATGGTGGTGGCATATCGGCTGTCCTGGATCAGCTATTGGCTGGTAAAAATGCTGGCAAAAATCCCTTATGCGGCGTTGCCTAATATTCTGGCCAACAGGCTCGTTGTGCCCGAATGTTTACAGGCAAACTGTAATAGTCAAACGATTGCTGAACATGCACAGTCATTACTGAACTCAGAAAAAAAACGTGCTGAGATGAAAGACACGTTTCGGTCTATTTCAAAGTCGTTGGCTATTGATGCGGATACCAACGCGGCTAACGCAGTATTGCAATTAGTGCGGGGTCAGTCAGTTGAGTGAATTAAATGCACTTGACCAGTATCAATTACTAGCCGGCGTCGATGAGGTAGGTCGGGGTCCGTTAGCCGGCGCGGTGGTAGCTGCTGCAGTCATACTTAAACCGGATCATCAGTTAACTGATTTAACTGATTCAAAAAAACTAACACCAGTCAAACGTCAGCAGCTGAGCGATTCGATTAAGCAAACTGCTATCAGTTGGGCCATTGGTCGGGCCGAAGTGAATGAAATCGATAGTATTAATATTTTGCAGGCAAGCTTGTTGGCAATGAAGCGGGCAGTGAATGAATTATCAGTCCTACCTGATGCAGTTGCAGTTGATGGTCTGCACAAACCGGCACTGGAGCAGCCGATGTTTGCCATTGTCAAAGGTGACTCATTAGTACCATCAATTAGTGCTGCGTCAATTGTGGCGAAAGTCTATCGTGATAATGAAATGGAAGAATTGGATAAAATGTATCCGGGCTATGGTTTTGCAGCACACAAGGGTTATCCGACGAAACAACATTTAACGGCATTGGCAGAACTGGGTGTTTCAAAAATTCACCGGCTAAGTTTCGGGCCAGTAAAGAAACTATTGGATAACGGATGAGCTTTGTTCATTTACATCTGCACTCGGAGTATTCATTAATTGATGGCTTGATTAAGGTCGATAGGCTTGCATCAAAAGCTGCCGTGATGGACATTCCCGCCATCGCCATTACCGAGCGCAGTAATACATTCTCGGCAGTTAAATTCTATCGAGCGATGACACAACATGGCATTAAACCCATCATCGGTTCGGAACTGCGCATTCTGCATAAAAATGACAGCGCTTCCGATCTGGTTTTACTTTGCCAACATCATGATGGGTACCAAACACTGTCGCGTTTGATATCACGCAGTTACATTGAGGGGCAGTTCAAAGGCTTACCTTTCATAAGAGAGGAATGGCTTAAGCAAGATAATGAAGGTTTGATTGCACTCAGTGCAGCGGAGCAGGGTGTACTTGGCCAGGCGGTACTGCATTCAGAGCCACAAAATCTTCCACAGTTAATCGAGACATGGGCGGAAATCTTTCCCGATCGGTTTTACATCGAACTACAGCGTACCGGTGTGTCACAACAGAATCATTATATTAACGAGATCATCAATCTCGCTGTCAATTATCAATTGCCTGTTGTTGCAACTAACAATGTCCGTTTTCTCAATCGAGAAGATTTTAATGCACATGAAGCACGCGTCTGTATTAACCAGGGTTATACGGTCAACGATTCAAGACGGCCTATCAATTATACCGAGCAACAGTATCTTCGTTCTGCCGATGAAATGGCCGAGTTGTTTTCTGATTTACCGGAATCAATTACCAATACAGTAAAGATCGCGCAACGCTGTAATGTCGAATTCACGCTCGGCGAACATTTTTTACCACACTTCCCCGTAGAAGCAGGGGAGAGCCAGGATCAGCGTTTATTAAAAGATGCGGAACAGGGTCTTGAATTTATACTCAATGACATACCCGATCTCACCAATGAGGCCAGCGAGGAATACTGTAAAAGATTAGCGCGTGAGGTTGATGTCATTACCGGCATGGGTTTTTCCGGTTATTTCCTAATCGTGGCTGATTTTATTCGCTGGGCGAAACAAAATGCGATACCTGTCGGTCCTGGGCGTGGTTCTGGTGCGGGCTCACTGGTGGCCTACTCGTTAGGGATCACTGAATTAGATCCGATTAAATATGATTTACTGTTTGAGCGTTTTCTAAATCCGGAACGTGTGTCCTTACCAGACTTCGACGTGGACTTTTGTATGGAGCGTCGAGATGAGGTAATTGACTATGTGGCCATGCGTTATGGTCGCGATCATGTCTCGCAAATCATCACTTATGGCACCATGGCAGCGAAGGCGGTGGTTAGAGATGTCGGGCGGGTATTGGGGTTTCCTTATGGTTTCGTTGATCAAATTGCCAAATTGATCCCGTTTGATTTGAACATGACGCTGGACAGGGCGCTGGATGAAGAAAAGGCCTTAAAGCAGCGCTATCAAAGTGAAGAAGACGTTCGATCATTAATCGATCTGGCCAAGAAACTAGAAGGCTTATGTCGAAACGCGGGTCGCCATGCCGGCGGTGTTGTGATTGCACCGGGCCCATTGTTCGATTACATGCCGTTGTATTGTGAGCAGGGTTCGCAGGCAACGGTGACCCAGTTTGATATGGGCGATGTTGAATCGATAGGACTGGTCAAGTTTGATTTTCTAGGCTTAAGAACGCTAACTATTATTGATTGGGCACTGCGCGATATTAATCGAATACGCAAACAGCAACAGCAGGATGTGATCGATATCGCGAAGATACCACTGGATGATAAGGCCACCTATGAATTAATTCAGCGCATGGATACCACAGCTGTATTCCAGCTTGAATCCGACGGTATGAAGAAACTGGTAAAACGTCTTAAACCTGATGTGTTTGATGATCTTATCGCGCTGGTGGCATTGTTTCGGCCTGGGCCATTGCAATCAGGTATGGTCGATGACTTTGTTGATCGTAAACATGGTCGTGCCCGCGTTCAATACATGCATGATGATTTGCAGCATGTGTTGAAACCGACCTATGGTGTAATTCTTTATCAGGAACAGGTAATGCAAATCGCACAGATTTTGTCAGGTTACTCCTTAGGGGCGGCCGATCTGTTACGTCGCGCTATGGGAAAGAAGAAACCCGAGGAGATGGCTAAGCAACGCGAAATCTTTACTCAGGGTGCGGTTGAACGTGGTGTTGAAGAGCGTCAGGCAGCCATGATCTTTGATCTGATGGAGAAGTTTGCCGGTTATGGATTTAATAAATCACACTCTGCGGCCTATGCACTGATTGCTTATCAAACGGCCTGGTTAAAAGCCCATTATCCGGCGGCGTTTATGGCAGCAGTATTATCTTCTGATATGGATAATACCGATAAGGTCGTGACGTTGCTGGAAGAAATACGCCGAATGAACATTACCTTGCAGCCGCCATCCGTTAATTACAGCTTTTACAGTTTTACCGTGATTGATGAAGCAAGCATTTGCTATGGGTTGGGTGCAATAAAAGGTGTAGGGTCGGCTGCGATTGAGGCAATCGTTAATGAAAGAGAGGAAAATGGAAAATACACCGACTTATTTGATTTGTGTAAGCGCATTGATCTGCGCAAGGCGAATCGACGTGTATTAGACGGCTTGATTCGCTCAGGTTCGATGGATCAATTGGGCAGTGATTACGGAGCAGGTCGCAGCAGTTTATCGCACAATCTCGTCAAGGCAATCTCATTAGCTGAACAACATAGTCAAAATAGCAATAGTGGCCAGGATGATATGTTTGGTCTTGATGCTGCTGCTGAAACAGAAGCGAATACCAATGATTCCTCTTTGTATGACTGTGTACCAGAATGGTCAGAAAAAGAACGACTCACTGGTGAAAAGGAAACGCTCGGTTTTTATTTAAAAGGCCACCCGATTAATCGTTATGAAAAAGAACTGGAAGGATTTATTTCATCACGACTGAATGCAGTAAAACTGGGTAGCGTCATTGTCGCCGGTTATATTATGAGTATACGAACACGTACGGGCAGCCGTGGACGTATGGCTGAAGTCAGACTCGATGATCGCACCGCCCGGGCATTTGTCAGTGTCTATTCTGATGAATATCAAAAGTATCGACATTTATTAATTAAAGATCAGTTGGTGATTATCAAGGGTAAAGCAATTGAAGATGATTACGTTGAAAGCGGAGTTTCTATCAGGGCAAGTAGAATACTGGGGCTTGATGAAATACGTAATCAATGCGCGAGTTTATATTTACAGTTAGATCATTCAAAGATAATGAATGCTGGCATTGAACATCTAAAAACGATTCTTTCTCCCTATAAAAACGGACACTCGGACGTCTATTTTCGATACCATAATGGCGAAGCGATGGTAAATATCCAGCTGGGTCAAGACTGGCGACTGTCTCTGAATGACGAGTTGATCGACGAATTAACTGACTCAATTGGTAAAGACAGTGTTAAAATTGACTATAATGTGCGATTTTTTAATTAAACGACAATTATTACTATGAATTTTCTTGGTTTTGAACAACCCATTGCCGAACTCGAAGCAAAAATTGAGGAGTTGCGCCATGTCGGTAATGATAAAGATCTGAATATAAATGAAGAGATCTCGCGTTTACAGAAACGTAGTCAGGAATTAACGCGTTCAATTTTTTCATCATTAACTCCCTGGCAGGTTTCGCAGATTGCCAGACATCCGCAGCGCCCTTATACACTGGATTATATTGAACGCATTGTCACTGACTTTGAAGAACTGCACGGCGAACGTTATGTCGCCGATGATCCGGCTATCGTGTCGGGTTTGGGTCGTTTGGATAATATACCGGTTGCAGTCATCGGACAGCAAAAGGGACGTGATACTAAAGATCGAATTCATCGAAATTATGGTATGCCTAAACCCGAAGGTTATCGTAAGGCGTTGAGGGTGATGCAAATGGCGGAACGCTTTCAGTTACCGGTTTTAACATTTATCGATACACCCGGAGCCTATCCGGGCATCGATGCGGAAGAGCGTGGGCAGAGCGAGGCGATTGCCAGAAATTTGATGGTAATGTCAGAATTAAAGACGCCCATCATTGCCACTGTCATCGGCGAGGGCGGTTCAGGCGGCGCATTGGCAATAGGCGTAGCCGATCGTTTGTTAATGTTACAGTACAGTACCTATTCAGTGATTTCCCCCGAAGGTTGTGCATCCATACTCTGGAAAAGTGCAGATAAGGCCCAGGACGCGGCAGAGGCGATGGGTATCACTGCAGGCCGTCTCAATGAACTGGGCCTGGTGGATCGCGTTATTGATGAACCCCTTGGTGGAGCGCATCGTGATTATAATGAAATTGCAGACATACTGAAGTCTGCGATTGTTGATGAATTAACCAGCCTGAATGATTTGGCGATTGATACTGTCGTGATGAATCGTCAGGAAAAATTACGTCAACTTGGAAAGTTCAAGCAGGGCTAGTCAGCGTTATCTTATCCCGTTCATGAAATCGATCTGTTTGTCGGACAAGCTGGATCAGGATCATTTATTAACAGTATTGGCCTCGCTGCCGCAGGCAAACCGATATTTGATCGCCTGTAGTGGAGGGCTTGATTCTTCCGTACTGTTGCACCTTTTTCACAGCGTAAGCAAAGATATCGAATCTGAAATTGGCGTTATCTATGTTGACCATGGATTACATGCGGAAAGCGAAAACTGGGGAAAACATTGCGCTTCATTATGCGAAGACTATGGACTTAAATTTATCTCATTAAAAGTAGCAGGTTCTCCTGATAAAGGTGAAAGCATTGAAGACTGGGCGCGACAACAGCGTTATGCTTTGCTCAGTGAATATATGCAGCAGAATGATGTAGTGGTTACCGCCCACCAGCTGGATGATCAGTTGGAAACTTTCTTCCTAAACCTTTTACGTGGTGCAGGTGCACGAGGCTTATCAGCAATGCCGGTCATCAGAGAGTTTGCAAACGGTTTGCTTGTGCGACCACTGTTGCCATTTAGCAGGGCTCAACTGGAAGCTTATGCGGAGCAACACGGACTGAAGTGGATAATCGATAGCAGCAATGAAGATATCGAGTTTGACAGAAACTACCTGCGGCATCAGCTGTTGCCTGTAATAAAAGAGCGTTGGCCATCTTATCAGAAAACCATAGCAAGACTGATCTCGCAGCAAGCAGAGACCAGACAAATACTTGATGAGCGAGCCGAGCGCGATCTCGAATGCGCATCAATTAGTGGAAGCGTCGGTTTAAATTTTTCCGTTGTAAATGCATTAAGCGATGCCAGGAAAAAGAATCTTTTGGCATATTGGATTAAACGCAATGGTATGTCATTGCCGAATGCGAAACTGCTGGAGCAAATCTTGTCTGACATCTTTCTCTCTTCCCCGGAGAAATCACCTTGCGTTAATTGGGATGATGTTGAATTAAGGCGATATGGTAACCAGCTTTATTTAATGAAGCGATTGGCGGACGATAACAACAATTGTATCTTGCCCTGGGATATTGAAAGTCCTTTTCAGTTCAATAATCAAAGTATCTCTGTTGTTAAGCAACAGGGTGATGGTGTGGCTGCCAGCTTTATGAATCATAATCAGATCAGCGTGCGTTTCAGACAAGGGGGGGAGACGATACGACCTTATCCGGAAGGAAAAACCAAAACGATAAAACAATTATTTCAGGAAGCACGTGTGCTACCTTGGTGTCGCCAACGCTATCCTTTGATATATATTAACGATGAGCTTGTTGCTGTGCCTGGTATCTGTATCGATAAGAAATTTCATGCAGATGCGAATCAGGAAGCCTATCATTTTATCTGGTCAGCTCAGGAACAGTCTGTACAAGCGCATGATTAATCTCTTTGAGTCAGCCCGTTTTTGTTTACAGGAAACGGATATTGAAAAAAAAGTTGTCTTGAGCAGGGATGTCGCAACATCGACTATGGACGATGCTGTAGCCTTGCAGCCGATCAAATTTGAGACTTTACAGGTTGGCAGACCTAATAAACCTGAGTTAATTCATCCAAAAGATTTGCCTAAAAGGACAATTAAAAATGATATAGGCAAGGCAGCAATGATTCATTCGTTTGCGCATATTGAGTTTAATGCGATCAATCTTGTTTGGGATCTCATTTGTCGTTTCCAGACTATGCCAAAGCTTTTTTATCAGCAGTGGGCTAAAGTGGCTTTTGAAGAAGCGAATCACTTTAGCTTATTATCTCATCGCTTAAACGAACTCGGTTATAGCTATGGCGATTTTCCTGCGCACAATGGCTTATGGAGCATAGCAGAAGATACCCGTCATGATTTATTATTACGATTAGCTGTGGTGCCAAGAATCCTTGAAGCACGCGGGCTGGATGTGACGCCTGATTTGATTAATCGATTTTCCGAGATAGGGGATGATGCGACGGTTAACATTTTGTCATTGATCTATGAAGAGGAAATCGGGCATGTCCAGATTGGAACCGAGTGGTTCAGAAAATTATGTATTGAACAAAATCGCAATCCTGATGATGTATTCAAGAAAATTTTCGATGACTATGCACCGCGAGCCAGAAATAAGTTAAATGAATATGCCAGAAAGGCAGCGGGTTTCAGTGAGGCTGAAATTGCCTATATCAGTTAATGCATTTTATTAGTGATTAAATATGTTTAAACAAATCAAAAACGTTTTTACTAAAAAGAAAAAAAACAGTGACGAGCTATTGCAGCTTGCACAAAGTGTAAAAGATATGTCTTTACCGGAGAAACAAAATACACTTTATGGTGAAGCGCATATACAGCAACAGATTTTATATGAAAAATGGGTTGCCAGAGATGTTTGGAATCTGAAAACAGAGGGGGTGCCATTACTTTGTGGTCTTAATCCTGATGAAGAAGGGACTGAAACCGAGGCAAATCAGGAAGTCGTTAATTTATGGCAGCATGCGAAGGAGTGTGTGAATAAAAATATGCTATCCATTAAGAATACTGAACTGGATGAAGACAAATGGGAGGTATCACCTTCGGATTTATATTGTTGGGCGACGGTCAGTCGGGTGACAGTGCCTGCTGAATTATCTACTTTAATGGAGTTCGTATTGCAGACGGTTAAGCTACAGTCTGAGCCTAATAATACTACGGCTG
The DNA here is from genome assembly GCA_028279365.1 of Gammaproteobacteria bacterium. GTDB lineage: Bacteria > Pseudomonadota > Gammaproteobacteria > Eutrophobiales > Eutrophobiaceae > JANQNX01. Next base: position 44,063 of record JANQNX010000013.1, read on the forward strand.
TCTCGAGCGAAGACCAGCGTTACATGGCAGATCGTGAAACCGTGTTGGGGGCTGCATTGTTCTATCTCGTCAATCATGCAGAAAAATGTCAGACTCGGAAAGGTAAAATCTCATCGAGAAATATTATTCCCTTGATCATGCAGGATAGTGGTATCTGGTTTAACAAAAATGAACCTTTGTTAAACGCGCCGGCAATGGAAGATTTAATCAATCAGTATATTAAACAACAAATACCATCAGGAAATTAACGGTGTTTTTGTTTTTTGCATGACGGTTGATTCTTCCAGTGAGTATTCAGGCGCATATTGCGTGAACGTTAGAAAAATATCGCCTATTTCAATCACATCACCTTCCTGAAGCGACGCCTTGCCGACTTTGTTATTGTTAATGTAAAGGCCGTTCATTGAATTCATATCGCGTATATTAAATGTACCATCGTTGTCCCGATGTATCTCTGCATGCTTTCTCGAGATTGAATTATCATTAATAGACAGTTCGTTATCTTTGCCTCTGCCAATACGCCAGATAGTTCGTGTTATCGGATAGCGTTTACTGGCATCATCTTGTGATATGAGATACGCATAGGGTTTGTATTCCTCTTTGTTTTCTTTCGGGTCTTTTACAGACGGGCGTTGCCATAATAAAAAGAGTGTAATCAATATCAGTACGATAATGATAATAAAGGCAGCCGGGATGCCGTACCAAATCCATAGATTGATCGGCTGTGTCTCAGTTTGCCGGGTAATAATTTGTACCGGGACTTGCGGCGTTGGGTTATTACTTTTGGCAACGACTGTAGCTGGTGTCGTGGTTTGCGGCGCTATTTTTTTCGCTTGTATCGGTGTACGCGAAATCGTAATCGGAACATTTAGTGCGATTGTTTTTTTTGCATTAACTAATGCCAGTTTGATTGATTTTGGGCTTGAATCAAGTTCATCAAGTGAGACACGAAACTTGCCTGTGTGTTTGATGTTGGCAAAAGGGTCAAGAAAATAGCTGTCTGGTAATACGTAGGAAGAAGATGCTTCGATATATTCTCCACCGGTCTCCTCGCTGATTCGCCTGATAGTTTGCAAGGCAACTGACAGTGCAACGTTTCTGGGATAGCCAATGGAATTGATCACGACCCCGGATTTGCGTGCGGCTTTAACAACATCATTATGGAAATAGGCTTTATCTTCAGCTTGTCCATCAGAGAACAGCACAATCAGTTTTTGTTCAGCATCAATGCTGTGTAAATACTTAATCGCTTCCAGCAGGCTGCGATAGAGTTCAGTAGTTTTGCCCATTGCGCGCAATTGCTGCAACTGCTTGTTTAAAATAAAGCTCGAAGCTCCCATTGCTGATTCAATCCGAAATGTTTTATCAAATGATGCCAATCCGATTTTGTATTCTGGCGTCAGTGATTTTAGTAAGCGCGTGATATGTGTTTTATTTTTGTCGACGACGTTCTGTCTGCCCGGATCGCTGGTATCGACAACAAACAGGATGGCGGTTTCAGGTTGTCTGGATTCCTGTTTAGCAACAGGGAGGGGTTGCTTAGCGTTGTATGCCTTTATACTTTTTAGCGGCTCATTATTCAGGCTACGGTACTGACACTCCAGAGTTTCTGCTGTTTGTTGGCAGCTGATGTCGATAGACGCGTCAAGGTGTTGCCATGCAAACAGGCTAGAAGACGAAACGATGCTGATGAAGAATAGTACAAGACAATTTGAGCGTTTAAATGGCAATGACTTGTCCCATTTTTTGGTCGAGTTTATTTATCCGGAAAAAGAGGATCAGGCATGTCGTAAAATTCTATGTGTACCGATTTCATTCCTCTTTTCTGTTCCGTGATTTCGTTAAATGAATCATCCGGTTCCTTGAATTCACCCAGCTGTGCGATGTCTTTATCAAGTTTGGCATTCACATTGATAATTCTTTCATGCAATTCATTCGAATAGGGAACCTGGTAGGCGCGAGGTTCGCCGGTAGTCGACATATTTTCAATCTCGGTCAGCCACAAATACACTGCACCATCGTCGCCGGTTTCTTTGTTCGGTTGTGCAACGTGGGCGGAGATTAATCGAAATTGTTCAGGCGGGTTTTCAGTGGTTGGCCAGCCGAGCAAGGGGGGAAATGAAAAATAAGTAATAATATAAAAGGCGGATGTCAGTACGATGGTAAACGCCTTAACAGGCCAGGGCCATTTTGAATACAAATTCAGACTCAGTAATAATAAGCCAACCAAGATGAATGCGGTAACGATGCCGGTAATTCCCAATATCATAATATTTTCCAGAGTTAATGATTGTTATCCTAATAAGACTAATGATTTTGGCAGGAAGTTAATGCCGAATATCTCGCCATCCCTACCAATTTTAAATCTGACAGCGGTTTTCTCATCGCCCTTTTTCTCCAGGTTGACGTTGCCGTAATAGACGACTTCAAGTACTGGATTCACTTTAGCAAGTCGAACTGCAACATCGACCGGCTTACCTGTTTCGGAGGCGTAGTAGTGTACGTTGACAACATACTCGCCTTTAACAACGCCCCTGAGCGTAACGACTTCCTGGTTTAACGGATTCTGTACTTCTTCACCATTGATGGTAATGGTGTCATTGACCAGGCCTCGATCATCGCGATCAAGGTGTAACAGTCCTGCCTCCGGTGTTCTAAACCAGACTATCTGGCCCTCAGGATCTTCGACCCAAACATCAACATCATCCGGGCTATTGTCTTCCCAGGTGATGGTAAGAATATATTCTGCCTTTGGATCAATAATCCCGGTTTTTGCCTCAGGGTTCATAAACATGATGGCGACCAGAAACAAAAACGTAAAGCCGAGCAGGGCATTAAACAGTAAATCTGTAAATGGATCCGATCGAAATCTTTTCTTGATGCTCATGAGAGGATTATTTGTAAGCTGGTTCAGTTAGTTTTCGGAATCACATGGACCTGGGTTAGGTGACGCGTTAACTCAATGAGTTCGTCGGCATGACGATCCAACATGTGATATTGCATGGCTGATAAGATGCTGCCAATCAATCCAGCAAGGGTTGTATATAGTGCGGTGGCCATGCCATCACTCATATTACTTAGAATTTTCTGCATAGTTGTTACATCAAAGTCGACAATATTGGAAACTGAACCCAACATTAAAATAAAGCCGATAATCGTACCAAGTAAGCCCATTTTTAGCATCATATCGGACACAAACCAGCCTATTTCCTGCGGCCCTTTTAATCTGGATTCATAGACGTCAATCAAATCGGATGGTGAGCCCGTTTCTTCATCCATTTTTTTATTTTTATTTCTGAGATAAAGATCGCTGATGTAATCAGTCATAAAGCAGTCCGGTAACTCAATGGCGTCATTGATAGAAACCTTGTCGTCTGTCACCTTTATGCTGAGTTGTTCCTGCTGTTTGATGATGTTATCGACAGTGTGAGACAGATTGGCCTGTAATGACATCGAATAAATCAATTTTGCACAGTGTAATGTGACTAAAACATAGACCAAGGCAATAGCCCATGAAATCCTGCTTTTGTCCACATAAAACAGTAAGGAAATAATGTCCTGATCCCAGGCAACGACGACAGCGAATACAATTAACCCGGTTAAGGTTAGCCATTTCAGGAAAAGAATGTGTTCAGGTTGTTTTTTCATAACAAACGCTACCTATTTTATCCATCTTCAAATGCAAAAGGATCATCATTTGCGGCATAGTCTACCATTGAGCGAAGTAAGACATTAATATTTTTTGCGACCTGATCAAGGCTTTGGTTACCGCTTTGTTCAGGCATCAGGCGTGTACTGACAATGAGCCCATCGTTCACCGCGACGACTGCAAGTTTATAAGGGCAATAGTTGATATATCGGGGTTCTATAACCAACATGCTTTCGGCGATAGAAAGATTGCAGAACAGAATTACCTCATGATCAGGAAAAGTATCACTGCCGCGTTCCTGTATGGCTTGACCAATATGCAAACGGTTAGTGATGCGAAAGTTTTTTTCGGTAATCATAAATTCTGCATCTTGTATCACATCGGCAAATGCTTTCTGCGTTTTTTGTTCATAAATATTATCTGCAGGAGCAGCACACGCACCCACTAGTATTAACAAAACGAAAACGGTCCAGCAACGCAACGAGGCAGACGGACCGGAGATATTGCTTAACATTGAATCGGGTGCATTTGTATTTTCAGAGTTTAGTTAAGCCGGATAAGTTTCATTCCACAATAACGACCTGGGTTCCAATATCAACATATTGTTTTAGCTCAATGATTTCTTCATTGGTCAGCGCAATACAGCCTTCGGTCCAGTCAAGCTCCTCGTGGATGGTCAGTTTTTTTTCGGTCGTCTCGCCAAGCCCGTGTATGCCAATGAAACCACCAAGCTGAGTATCTTGTGGGGGAATCTCGCGTTTCTTATACGCGCTGGCAATACGTTTGAATTCTCCTGAGTCAATAATCTGGTTTTTGTAGCCATACCAGGCGTCGATCAGGTTCGGATAATCAAGCTGCATAAAAAAATGGAAACGGTCACTGTCCTTCAATTCAGTAATTCGATAGGTACCTAGAGGCGTCTTGCTATCGCCACGTTTTCGTTTTGTGCCTTTTCCACCTTTGCCGGTCGCAATATGATAGGTCTTGATAATACGTCCGTCTTTTTGCAATTTGAGTTCACTGTTCTTTTTTGAGACTAATATCTGATAGTCATTTGCCAGTAATTTGTGGCAAGGTATCAACAGTAGCATCAGCACTGGCATCAGGACGACTACAATACGTTTGAAAATCATGGCTGTTGTTATTGTTGGATATCAGTGATCGATTTTTTGGGGAATAATAGGGAATTCGAGGAAGAATTTCATCTCATGATGTATGCTTAACTGCCTATTTGGTCTGATACGTAAATTCAACGAGTTCGCATTAAATTTTTATGGATATTGATAAATACAGCAAGCCAGCAGTGGTCGTTCACTGGTTAATGGCAATCTTGATCATTTTGATGATTATAATGGGCATGTACATGTCTGATTTACCGAAAGGCAGTGAAGAGCGGAGCTGGTTTTTTGCGCTGCACAAATCGATCGGTTTGACGCTCGCCTTGCTGGTGGTATTTCGCACCGCATGGAAAGTTGCCGTGTCACCGCCGGCATTACCTAGCGTCGTCAGTATCAAGCAACGGAAACTCGCGATGGCGACACACCATATTTTATATTTGCTGATGTTTTTACAACCCATATCAGGCTATTTGTCATCATCGTTTAGTGGCTACAAAACCAAATTTTGGGGAATCCCGCTTTATAACTGGGGTTGGAAAGATCCGGAATTAAATGAATTATTTTCCGAGATACACGATATCAGTGCCTATGGCCTCATTTTGTTTATCAGTATTCATCTTGCCGGTGTGGCCTATCATATCCATAAAAAAGAGCATCAACTGATCAAGCGAATGTGGTTTTAGGGCATAAAAAAAGGAGTCTGGAAGACTCCTTTTTGTACTTCAGCAAGTAGTAATTACTTGTTGTTGATGTACATGGTTACTTCAAAACCAAAACGAATATCGCTGTATTCAGGTGTTTCCCATTTCATGATGTTTCTCCTCAAGAAATTTAGTTAATGAAAACCCTTTCGGGACACAATATTTTTTATGTGCACAAATAATAATCCATATTCTGTGCCATTTTTATTTTCATTTAAAAATCAAATAGTTATATTTATTGATTGATAATATTGAACCAAAAACAGGATTAAATTGGTTGTAATCATCCAATATTTTGGATCATTTAAACCACCTTGCGGTATACTCTCGAGATGTCCAGACGTCATCAACGCTCGCTGAGAACCCTTATTTTTCGCCATGAAATCGCGATTTTGCTGCTCGTGGCGGTGACCGGTGCTATCGGTGCCAGTTCCGCCTACTTTTGGCAGCAAAACTCAGCCCAATCAGTCCGAATTAATGCGATGTTTTTCTTCACCGAACAGATACGCGGGGAAATGTATGCCCAGATCCAGGAAATGATTCGTGCACGCGTGCTGGAAGAGACGGATGCCTTTGAGGCTTATTCCGAGCATTCACGCAGTATTTCAGAGCGTTTTAATGAGCTGCGCAGACGTTCACGTTCGCGGGAGGAAGATCTGGCAATTCAGGAACTTAATTTGGCCTATCGTGAGATACAAGGTGATATGAATAATCTATTTAACGATCCCTACATCGCGAACCGACTGGCACGGATACAGATCCTCGAACCGCAATTTGCCCAGCGTATGGTGGGTAAATTTGAACAACGCTATCAGGAATTTAAAACCGTCTTGAGTGAACAACACAGTGAACTGGATACAACTTTACAGGCCTGGACTCGATTCGCGCCGTTTATTATTCCTATTCCTCTATTGATCGCGATTATTATCGTAATTTATACCCGACAAGTGATGCGCAATGATTTCATTAAACCTATTGCCAGAGTCATACGCGGTGCACATGAAATCAGGCAGGGAGAACTGAAACACAAGATTGATGAGTCGGGTGTGGAGGAGGTCTCAAACCTGGCTACGGTGATCAACAATATGGCCAACGAATTGTCTGAGAAACGCGATGCCTTGATCGAGAATGAACGACAGGCGGCACTGGGCTCATTAGTACCAGTGGTCGCACATAATATTCGAAACCCGCTCGCCAGTATTCGGGCTACCGCCCAACTGCTTGAACATGCAGAAAACCAGGATGAAATTGTCGAATCAAAAAACGAGATCATTCAGACGATTGATCGACTGGGTCGCTGGGTTAGTGCGCTCGTGTCTTATCTACATCCGTTAAAGCCTAATTTAACTGAAGAGACGCCAGTGAACCTGTTAAATGCTGCGTTGGGGTTGCTAAGAAATAAACTGTCGGAAAAAAATATCAATATCATCAAACAGGGCTGGGATAACAATCATAAATTAACAGTCGATCCGGATTTGATGGAACAAGCCTTGTTTAGCCTGTTGGCCAATGCCATTGATGCCTCACCAAAAGGCGGGGATATTACGATTTCCCTAACTAATCCTGAGGACTATATCGAAATTCGCATTATCGATAGCGGCCCGGGATTACCTTTTAAACCCAAGCCCGGCGATCTTGAACCAGGTCCTTCAACCAAACGATTTGGCACCGGCCTGGGTATACCGATTGCTTTTAAGATATGTCAGAAGCATGGCTGGAACCTGACCTTTAATACTGAATTGAAACAGGGCACAGAAGCCATTGTAGCGGCACCGATACATAACCTGGTAAAAATAAATTAACACTATGCAGGATTTTACTCACACCTCAGCAGAAGTTCCGATCTTGGAGAAAAAGATATTACTGGTCGAAGACGAGACTGTATTTGCCAAGGCAGTTCAAAAGCATCTGAAGCGAGCTGGTTATGTGGTTGAGATTGGCGGAGACCTGGCTGAGGCAAGGGCTTTATACAGCAGTCTCTCTCCCGATTTGGTCTTGCTGGATATGCGCTTGCCTGATGGATCGGGTCTCGATTTTCTCTCCGAAATAAAAAAATCAACTGCTAACTCACCGGTATTGGTGATGTCGGCCTATGGTGAACTGGAAGATGCGGTATCTGCGATGAAACTTGGCGCTTCGGATTACTTAAAGAAGCCCATCGATCTGGAAGAACTATTACTCAATATCAGGAAAGTATTTGATAAGAATGAACTGTCACAAAAACTCACCTACTCGGCGAAGCGTGAACAGCATGCCACCGAGACGGTTGAGTTCCTTGGAGAGTGTTCGCAAATCAAATCCATACGCACCCAGGTCGAACGTATCTCGGCATTATCAAACAATGCCTCGGTAATACCCCCGACGGTGTTGGTATTAGGGGAGACCGGTACCGGTAAAGATGTCATTGCCCGATTATTACATGCCAATAGTAGTCGTGTTGATAAGCCGTTTGTACATGTCGATTGTGCATCCCTGCCAAAGGACTTGATAGAGTCGGAGTTATTTGGGCATGAAAAAGGCGCATTCACTAACGCACATGTGGCCAGAACCGGTTTAATCGAAGCAGCGGAGGATGGCGTGTTATTTCTGGATGAAATTGGTGAGCTACCGCTGGATCTGCAGTCAAAACTGTTAGCTGTATTAGAACGGCGTACCTTGCGTCGGGTCGGGACAACGCAGGAACGCCCGGTGGCAGCATGGATTATTGCCGCGACCAACCGTAATCTTGAAGCCCTGTCTGAACAAGGTGAGTTTCGTTCGGATCTTTACTACCGGCTAAACGTGATGTCGTTGACCATGCCGGCACTCAGAGACAGGGATAAGGATATTATGTTGTTAGCGAACCACTTCGCTGCGGGTACAGCTCGTCGTTACAATATTCTGTTTGAGGGTTTTACCGATGATGCTGAACAGGCATTGTCAGAGTATGCCTGGCCCGGCAACGTACGTGAGATGAAACATCTATTGGAACGTGCTGTGTTGCTAAGTGGAGGAGGACAAATAGAAAGCGACATACTGGGGTTAGAGACAAGCTTGCATGAGAAAGACGATACCGTTGTCCTGGATGATGACTTAACCCTGGGAGAAGCTGAACTTAAGCTGATCAAGCAGGCCTTGGAAAGAACCAATCGGAATGTCTCCAAGGCAGCGCGTGAATTGGGGATTACACGTATGGCACTGCGCTACCGAATCAAGAAATACGATCTCTAGTCGTCACTCGAAAATTAGTGAAGCTTCATCCTTGGCTTATGTTTTTCAGTAAGCATGTTTGCCAGGGTAAGAAATGCGACGCGTATCATGCCCTGGATATTGACCTGATGCATTTTGTAAAGCGACAGATAAACAAATCTGGCTAACAAACCTTCAATCATGACACTGCCAGCTTTCTTGCCAAGCAGATTACCCATCATATTGCCGACGGTAGAATAGCGACTTAGGTTAATCAATGATCCATAGTCAACGTATTTATACTCAGGTAGATTGGTTTCCCCCTGCATTTGCCGAATGACAGACTTAACCAACATATTCGCCTGTTGATGCGCGGCCTGTGCACGCGGGGGTACCGTTTGTTCATCATTCATAGGGCAAGCCGCGCAGTCACCAAAGGAAAAAATATTCTCATCCCGCGTCGTCTGTAATGTTTTATTAACGACAAGCTGATTCATCCAGTTGCTTTCCAGACCATCTATCTCCTTCAGAAAATCAGGTGCCTTGATACCGGCCGCCCATATTTTGATCTCGGCCGGAACGAATTTGTCTTTGTCCGTCATGAAACCGGTTTCGGTGGCTTCGACAATTCGGTGTCCCGAGATGATGTCGACGTTTATTTTTTGTAATGCCTTTTCCGTCATCTCCGATAAGCGCGGAGGTAGGGCGGGTAGTATTCGATCGGCACCTTCAATAATGGTGATCTTGATTTCAGTATCGCGCGACAGTTTATTGATGCCAAATGTCACCAGTTGTTCAAATGCATCATGTAATTCTGCTGACAGCTCGACACCCGTTGCGCCAGCACCAGCAATCGCAATATTCAGTTGCCCTTCCCGAATTGGGGTATCCTGAGTATTGGCACGATATACTGAACGCAACAAGTGCTGATGAAACACGTCTGCCTCGTGGCGCGTATCAAGAAACATACAGTGTTCCTTGATACCTTTGATATTAAAATCATTAGTGACACTGCCAACCGAGATTATCAGTGAGTCATAACTGAATGTTCTTCTTGGTATGTACTCAACACCTTCGTCATCGACGGAAGGTGCAACACTGATTTCGCGTTTTTCCCGGTCCAGTCCGTCCATCTTGCCTAGGCGAAAGGTAAAGTGATTGGAATGTCCCAGTGCAAGATAATTCAGTTCATCCTCATAAGAATTCAATGTGCCTGCTGCGACTTCATGTAACAGCGGTTTCCACAGGTGCGTCATGTTGGCATCGACCAATGTGATCTCCGCTTTTTTCTTTTTGCCCAGCTTTTTGCCTAACTTGGATGCCAGTTCCAGACCGCCAGCACCACCACCAACGACAATGATTTGATAAGGTTTGTTATTGCTTTCCATGATGTTATGAACTGTTTTTATAATTTCGCTCGACCCAGTATAGGCATTATCTATAAAAAAGTCTGCTATCTGGCACGATTGTATTTTAGTGTTATCGCTGTTTGTTTTATTATCTTTAGCTGAACTTAAAACTGGAAGTAAACAATGGATAATGCAATCGAAACTGAACTGCAAGCGGCTGCCTTTCGCACGCTTGTTGCACACCTGCAAAAAAATACTGATGTACAAAATATTGATTTAATGAATCTGGCGGGTTTTTGTCGTAACTGCCTGTCGAAATGGTATTTAGCAGCAGCGGAAGACAAAGGTCTGGAGATGGATTATGAACAAGCGCGTGAGCTGGTATATGGCATGCCGTATTCTGAATGGAAATCACGTTATCAAACTGAAGCCAGCGCGGAGCAAAAAGGAAAGTTTGCTGAAGCGATCCAACAGCAGGATCAGTAAATCATTGTAAGCTGATAACCACGTTGTTGCAGATGCTGAAGTAAGCCTTGTTTATCTGCCAGGTGTGATGCACCTATTGCAACAAATGCGTTGCCTTGTTTAAACTCTTGTTCAATGGTTTGTAGCACCTTTTCATTACGGTCATAGAGAATTGCCTGCATAAAACGTTGAAACAAGGCCTCGTCATGATGCGGTTGATTGTTAAACGCAACAATGCCTTCAAGGTCTCTGGCAATATATAAGTCGACCAGCGTCTTGGCATCACTGATAATCTGTTGATGATTGCAAATGGTGTCTTTTAATATTGTTATCTGATCCTCCATGCTGAGTTTGTTTAATGAGGTGATAATCTCTTCCATGGTTTCCAGGCTTTTTATCTCACGTATTGTTTGCTGTGCAACTTTCAGCAAGTTCATCTCCAGCGAGGGTGCGCGTACCGGTCTGGGCCGGCCTATCAAACTAAATGCCGCCCACGGCGTGATATTTGACACCTTCTCTGCAGGGATACCATAGCCTGTGATAATAGCAGTTAATCTATCCATAAACGCTGGTTCGAGTAATGCATCCAGACGTGTGTCATCCTTAAAATACATGTTGTCAAAAAAGATCTGGTTGGCGGTTTCATCAGGGATGGTTTCCATTAGAAGCGTTTTGCTTTTGACTAAAGCCAGCCGGATTGGAGGAGAAATACTGGAAACTTTATAGTCCTGAGAGTGGATCGTGCCGTAGATATAATTGATCTTGTTGTTCTTTTTCACTTCCCATAACAGGCCTTTGCGGTAAGGTATGTCAATTGGCTCAACATCACTCCGTTCAGGAATATTGGTGAATTCCTGACACGCCGGAAGCTCATTTACTGTTTCTGATGCGAATGAAAATGTAGATAATAAACAAAGACAAATAATGATAATTGGCATGTTAATGTTACGGCATTTGGGAATATTTCCTGATTATATAAAAATGCTTTTGCCTTATCATTTCGTTTGAAACGATTACTTTGAAATTAATACGAGAAACCATGACAAACCATAGCCTCGCCATTTTTTTTCTTGGCCTGTTTTTAGCGATATCTAACGCGATGGCCGACTCAAATGATTCCGTGTACAACACAGCTAATTTTGGAAAATGTCTCAATGCTGCGCTTAATGCACGAGCTGGTCGTGTGATTAAAGTCGAATTTAAACAGCAAAATGAAAACCTGATCTATGAATTTGATATCAGGACCGACGATGCTCGTGACTGGGATATTGAATGTCTGGAAGAGACGGCAGAGATATTTGAATTGGAAGAGGAGGTCATGAGCCCGCGTCATCCCATGTTTAGTAAAAGAAAGAAAGTCAGTCTCAATGAAGCGAAAAATACTGCGCTAAGCAAACACCCTGGCGAGGTATTGGAGATTGAATATGAACTGGAAGAAGACGGTCTGGCTGTTTATGAGTTCGATATTCAACTGGAATCAGGTAAAAGGATCAAGATTGAGATCAATGCTGAAACCGGTGAGGCGCATGAGGAGAGTGTTGAATTGTGGCAGATTGGCTATGAATAACAGCATATTATGTTTATTATCTGCTGTAATCTCTATTGCAGATATAGGCTTGTGTCGAATAATAATTATAAGTCGAAAAAAGAGCACAAATATGCCTGGCTAACAGGATTGGTTAATCGATGCAGTTTTCTGATTGTTTCGATTAGTGTCACTGCATGCGCTAACTATGAGTATCAAGCCCACCCGATAGAACCGGAAAATACCGTTGCTGTGTTTTACCAGCGTAATCAGCAGGATTCAGGTCTCAAGCAGTTTCTCGAAGCTAACAACTATTCGGTAGAACCATGGCCAGTGTCGAGCTGGGATCTTCATGGTTTGACCTTATTAGCCATATATTTTTCTCCCAGCATCCAGCTTGCCATCGATTCAATAAGCGTTAAACAAGCGGAAGTCAGGATTGCCGGACAGCGGCCAAACCCGACCATAGGAGTTCCTACTGAGTATCGCACAGAAGATCGGCCCAGCCCCTGGTTAATCGGTCTGGTCAGCAATTTTTTATTTCAGCGTGAAGCAAAACGTGAGGCACTGAGGGATGTGTCAGTGTTTCAGCAGGAAGCCGCCAGACTGGAATTAGAAAATCAGGCCTGGCAAATGTATTCAGCCATTCATCAGGCCTATGTTGCACACTATGCAGCAGTGAATTCTAAACGTTTCCTGATTAGGCAGAATGAACTGTTTAAGCAACACCTGACCTTGCTCGAGCAAAGGCTGGAATATGGACAGGTCAGTGAGTTCGAGATAAGCCGTATCCGGCTTCAATTACAGCAGAATCAACTGGATATAAGCCAGCAGGAATACCTGATTAATGATACCTATTATGCATTAACTGCACTGACCGGACTGGATGTGAACCAGTTTAAAAACAAGGCGCTTGGTTTTGATGAAATAGCACACTATTCCTCCTTTAACGTTGACAATATCCTGCTGCTCAAACAAGCCTTGTTGTTTAATCGATATGATATCAACGTCATGTTAGCTGAATACCAGGCATTTGAAGCCGCGCTAAAACTTGAGATTGAAAAGCAATACCCGGATATTAATTTGTCACCCGGCTTTGTGTTTGAACAAGCAGATTATATCTGGGCGTTAGGGGCATCATGGGTGTTACCGTTATTTCATAACAACCAGGGACAGATTGAAAAAGCCTTGGCCGAGCGAGAGTTAAAACGCACACAGTTTGTCCAGCGACAAACAGAGTTAATCAATGAGCTGGAAAGAAAGCAGCAAAACTTCATTGATAGAAGCAAGGCTTATCAGAAAAATATCAATCTATTGGAATCAGTTAAACAACGCTTGAGTGAATTGCAAAAACAATATTCGTTAGGTTATGTTGATAGCCTGGCGCTGCTCAGGGCAGAACTTGAGATGGAAAAAGCCAAACAGGCATTGTTTGCGATGAAGCTAAATATGATTCGTTCCTTGTTGGCCATTGAGAGCATTACGCAGAAACCAATTAACCAGATGATCGACATTCGGACAATGATCCAGCAATTAACTGCGGCGGTGACAGAATGAAGAATTATGTATTGCCTGTTTTGCTATTCATTTTGCTGCTGGCCGGCACCGCCTATTATTTACAGCATGATAAGCAAGCTTCTGCAGAGTCTGGCAAACAGGAAATTGGGATCGAGGAGCACGAAGACGATGATGACGAACTGGACCATGATATCAGGCAGCAGCTGGTACAGGGTAATCTAAGCGTCATTTTAACGACAGCGGCGCAAAGCCTGGCCGGAATCAAGACCGTGCCGGCAGAAACGATGAAGTTTGAAAATGAGTTGACGACGTTTGCCATGGTCATCGATCCGCAAAACCTGTTTGACCTGCGTTATCGTTATGTGAATACGCTTGCCAACCGCGAGGTGTTGAATACCACGCTGGCAAACTCCAGGCAGGTATTGGATCAGCTGAATCAACTCAATAGCGAAACGACCAATATCTCGAAAAGAGATCTGCAACTTGCTCGCTCACAGTTTCAGGAAAACAAAGCAAAAAAAACCGCCTTTGATGTGGAGTTACACAATATTCGAAGCCAGATGATTCAGCAATGGAATCGACCATTAACCGAGATGGCGTTAAAAGAAAATTCAGAGTTATTTTCCAGGCTGACTAATAAAGAAGAGTTGCTGGTATTGATGAGCCTTTATAAGGGACAAAAACTGGCCGACGATGCCGCGTTTGTGTTTATCAATAATAACAATGACAGAAATCAAGCGCGTAAGGCCTATGTCATATCGCCCGCTACATTCTCAAACCAGACCTTACAAGGTGAGACGTATTTTTTAAGAACCAATGCCGATAAGTTCAGGGTCGGCATGCGACTACACGTTTGGTTACCGGACATGCGCTTGCCGAAGGAGGGTATACATATTCCAGAGCAGGCTGTTGTTTGGTATGCAGGACAGCCGTGGGCCTATGTGAAAACGGAAGATGAATTATTTAACCGCCATAGTTTACTTGATGCGGTGAAAACTGATACCGGCTGGTTAGTCAAAGAGAATTTCAGCGACGGTGATCAACTGGTCGTTTTTGGTGCGCAAACCTTGTTATCGGAAGAGTTTAAATGGGCGATTCCTGATGAAGATGATGACTAAACGCTAGGCTGACCATGCTCGCTGCGCTGGTTCGCTTTTCTATCAACTTTCGAGGTGTGGTGATTGGTACTGCCACATTGCTGATGATTTATGGTCTTTATCAGCTCAATCGCGCCGGTCTTGATATCTTTCCGGAATTCTCACCAAATTTGATTGTGGTCCAGACCGAGGCACCGGGTTATAGCACAGAGCGGGTGGAGATACTGGTCACGCGTCCGATTGAAGCGGCGTTGTCTGGTTTAATCGGTATTGATCATGTCCGTTCTGAATCAATTCAGGGGCTGTCTATTGTCAATGTCTATTTTGAAGAAGACACAAATATCTTTCGTAATCGACAGTTAATCTCTGAACGGTTGTCCGCGTTAGTTGATGTGTTACCGGAAGGTGTCGGCCCGGCTTCACCAGTACCGATGGCCTCGTCATCGGCAACCATCCTAACCATGGGTGTGACCTCAGATACCAAAAGTCTGATGGAATTGCGAAGCATTGTTGATTGGAATCTGGTCCCCACGATCCTGAGTGTGCCGGGCGTGGCCGATGTCAATGTGTTTGGTGGCGAGATAAAACAATTACAGGTCCAGATCGATAAAGATAAATTGTTTAAATATGGGCTTGGTATTGATGAAGTGGTAACGGCTGCTAAGCAGGCGACGGGGGTATTTGGTGCAGGCTTTATTGAAAATACCAATCAGCGCTTAACACTCAAGCTTAACGGTCTTCCCGATAATAAGGATGAACTCGCCAAGGTGGTGATCAAGCATATCGATGGACTCAGTTTAACACTGGGTGATGTCGCGACTATTGACTATGGCGCTGAAGCGGCATTTAGCAAGGGCGCCATCATGGCTAAGGAAGGCATCGTACTGATGGTGATCGGTCAATATAACGCGAATACGTTGACGGTCTCAAATGCAGTTGAAGATGCCATCAGTGGTATGGATAAAATCTTTGCTGAAAATGATGTCTCCTTTCATCCCGGCTTATTTCGTCCGGCGAATTATATTGAGCGTTCCGTCTCCAGTATTGTTGGTCACCTGTTAATCGGCGGCTTGTTTGTGGTCGCAGTGTTATCGATCTTTTTGTTTAACGTTAGAACCGCATTTATTTCAGTATTGGCGATTCCATTATCACTATTAACAGCGATTCTGATGTTACTTGAAATGGGCATTAACCTGAACATTATGGTTATTGGCGGTTTAGCGATTGCCCTGGGTGAGGTGGTGGACGATGCTATTATTGATACCGAGAATATTTTTCGACGTCTGCGACAAAACCATTTATCAGACAATCCGCAGCCGTTAAAGGATGTGGTGTTTAATGCCTCGATGGAGGTGAGAGGTTCGGTGGTCTATGCCAGCTTTATCGTCGCATTGGTTTTTGTCCCGCTATTAAATTTGAGTGGTATCACCGGGCGTTTATTTGAGCCGCTTGGTCTTGCCTACATATTGTCAATCATGCTGTCTTTACTGGTCGCGCTGACAGTGACGCCGGCCTTATGCTATCTGTTATTGGCAAACAGTGCTTCAAAGGCAGATGAGCCATTTTTAATTAGAAAAATGCAGCAGGCGTATGCCAGGCTGTTGAGGTTCATTGCCCGTTATCCTTACAGCATCATCAGTACGTCACTTGTTTTATGTTTGCTAGGTATGTCTATTCTTCCGGGGGTCGGTGGACAATTCATCCCTAACCTGCGTGAAGGGCATTACATTGTTCATACTTCCAGTATTTCTGGTACCTCGCTGGAAGAGTCGATTCGGATTGGCAATCAATTAACCCGACGGTTTATGGATATCCCGGGTGTCATTTCAGTCTCACAATGGGCGGGCAGGGCTGAAAGAGGGGCCGATACCTTCGGTACTCATTATAGTGAATTC
This sequence comes from Gammaproteobacteria bacterium, assembly GCA_028279365.1. GTDB lineage: Bacteria > Pseudomonadota > Gammaproteobacteria > Eutrophobiales > Eutrophobiaceae > JANQNX01. Next base: position 60,548 of record JANQNX010000013.1, read on the forward strand.
GAAGTCGATCTTAAGCGTGATCTGACTGGCTCTGAGCAACAGACAGTATTGGATGAAATTCGTAATATTCTTGATGAGTTTCCAGGTCTACGTCATGAAGCACATAATTTCCTCTCGGAGCGTATATACGAAACCATTTCCGGCTATACCGCGCCAGTGGTGGTCAATATCTATGGTAATGATTTGGATGCATTGGACAGGAAGGCCAATGAAGTGGCGCAAGTGATGCGCGAAATCAGAGGCGCAAGGAGTGTCCAGCTGCAATCATCAACTGATACCCCCATGCTTTCGATTTCATTGGATCTGGATAAATTAAAACAATATGGTTTGGCGCCAGTTGCCGTTGCCAACATGATTAAGGCCGGGTTTGAGGGACAGGTTGTCGGCAAGTATCAGGATACTAACCGAGTCCATGACGTTGTCGTGGTATTGCCGAAACCGGAACGTCAAAATCCTGCCAGCGTCAGTGAGCTACCGGTCAAGGTTGCCGATGGATTGATCGTGCCACTAAGTGAATTAGCCGATATCCGTTATCAAAACGGTCGCTATAACATTTTGCATCAGGATGGACAGCGAGTGCAGAGTATTACCAGTGAAGTTGCAGGGCGCGATATTGTCAGCTTTATGAAAGAGCTGGAAAGCACTGTTTTGGAGCGGGTTCAGTTTAGCGCTGAGTTGTATCCGGAGTTTACCGGCGCAGCAATTGAGCAGGCGAAGGCGAGAGAGGAGCTGATTGTGTTATCCGTCATGATGATGCTGGTGGTATTGATGTTGATATTTGTCGCTATCAAAAACTTCTGGCACGTTATCTTGATGCTGTTGAATTTTCCTTTTGCATTAGTCGGGGGTGTCATTGCGGTATTACTGACCGGTAGTAATCTGTCAGTCGGTTCGTTGGTCGGGTTCGTAACGCTATTTGGTATTACTATCCGGAATTCAATTATGTTGGTGTCTCATTACCGGTTTCTGATCGAGGAAGAGAAATTGCCCTGGAACCTGGAAACTGTCATTCTTGGCGCTCAGGAACGATTGCCGTCGATATTAATGACGGCATTAGTCACCTCGCTGGCAATGATGCCGATTGCCATCAATAGTGATAATCCGGGGCGTGAGATCATGGGGCCGATGGCGTCGATTATTATCGGCGGTCTCGTTTCATCCACAATTCTGAATTTATTGATCATGCCATCCATCATGATGAAATTTGCCCGCTTTCGTCATTGATTAAACAGCGTACTAATAAGAATTTTCGTATTCCTATTCGGTCACATTGATAAATAATTTTCATAAAATTATTTATCGATCTGTCTTATATCCGTTACACTATTTAATAAATCTTTTATAATTACCTTATAAACTATTGAATTATAAATATTTATAAGTTAAGTTGATATATTGCTTCACTATTTTCTAACAACATGAAAATTCTGATTATCGATGATTCAAGCGACTATCGTGCATTATTACGGCTCTATCTAAATAAAGAGTTGAGTGACGTCGAGATCGTCGATTACGACTTCGACAATTTAGGTAAGCCCCCAGATAACTTCAACTGGGTTGAATATGATGTGCTTTTTCTGGACTACAAGTTAGGCCCATCGGAAGACGGCCTATCCTGGTTAAAAGAGTTCAGAGATAAACCCGGTTTCCCTCCCACCATTATCCTGACCGCGGAAGGTGATGAATATGTCGCGGTAAAATCGATAAAACTTGGTGCGTCCGACTACATTAACAAAGTCGATATCAAACCAAAGGTCATTGCCAAGATGGTTAATGAGGCCTGTGAATTTTCCAAGAAGACGGTTTATGAACAGCAAAACGATATTAATGAAGCTACGCAGATTATTAAAAAAGTCGTAAAAAAAGATGCAGTGCCGGATACGGGACTCGATATAGGCTATAAATTTGTACGCATGATTGGCGAAGGTGCGATGTCGAAAGTCTATCTGGCGGAACGCGTTAGCGATAAAAAAACGGCGGTATTAAAGATACTTGATTTGACGCGTGTTAAAGAACAGAAATTAATCCGTCGATTCATTCAGGAAGCAAATTTAATCGCTGAATTGAATTCTCCATTCGTGGTCAGTATTTTTGATCAAGGCCTGACAGAGGAATACGGTTATATTGCGATGGAGTTCTTTTCCCGTGGCGACCTCAAACAGCGAGTTGAATTTGGTCTAAACCACGAAATAGCGATTATTTATGCCACACATATCGCCTATGGTCTGGAACAAATTCACCAGATTGATGTTGTGCATCGGGATCTTAAACCGGCCAATATTATGTTTCGTGGCGATGATAGTCTGGCCTTGGCAGATTTCGGTATTTCCAAAAAACTCGATAAAGTCAGCGACATTACGACATTTGGCCAGATATTGGGGACACCGCATTACATGAGTCCGGAGCAGGGTGAAGGACACAGTGTCGATGCACGAACAGATTTATATAGCCTGGGTGTGTTGTTGTATGAAATGTTAACCGGAAATAAACCGTATTCTGCCAAAACCCCTGCAGCGATGATTTATCAACATGTGATGGCACCGATACCCAAGCTGCCGAAAGCCTTATCACGTTATCAGCCGGTAATAGATGGTTTATTAGCAAAACGACCGGAAGATAGAATAGCTTCGGCCAGAGATGTGATCAATGAACTTGAGACGTTGCAGGCTTAACTTTGTTTTTCCGACTCGCGCTTTAAGTGCTCTAACCACCATTTGGCCTGTTCGTTAGTCGATTTATCTGTCATGGCACGATTAAACGCCTGTGACGCCTGAGTTATATCTTCGGTATGGTAGCGAGCGATCCCCATCAATAGATTAAGTTTCGATTGCAGCGTTTTATCAGTGGAATCGGTCTTGTTAGTGAGTAGCGTCACGACCTCTTGCCATTGACTTGATTCTATATAGAGCTGCGCCAATCTGAGTCTGTCTTTACTGTCGTCATATTTATTGACCAGTTCCCTGAGTACCGATTCTGCCTTTTGATCCTCATGCGCTAATGACCAGCTGTCGACCAGCAGTTGCAACATCTTTTTACTGTCTTTCACCCCGCCAATGGCCAATTCTTTCTCCAGCACATTGCCTGCTTTGAAAGGCATTTCGAGATAGAGATAGGTTTTGACCAATTGCACGATGTCTCTCTCTTCCAATAGTTCCTTGGCATAGGCCAGTTCGTAGGTCGCGAGTGCACTTTTGGGTTTATCAAGTTCCTGATACATCCCCGCTAGTTGCAACCAGTAATCTCTTTTCTGCGGCGATAACACGACGATTTTTTCAAGCAGCTCGGCCGCTTTGTTATAGGATTTTATTTCGTAGTAGGCTGCAAGCAGCAGCTCGTACCAGTGGAAGGGTGGGCTGCTCGACAAGGCCATTGCCTTCTCAACATGAGCAATTAATTGCTTATAATCTTCTTTTTGATAATACGCGGAAGCAGCAAGTATATGCGCATCAGGTTTGGGCGATGGCTCTTTTTGAAACCATTTACCCAGATACTCCAGTCCTTTATCGGTTTGTTCGAGATGAATAAATAGCTGTGCAGCAGAATAGTTCAGATTATGCGTCACATCCTCAGGCAGTGCGTTGAATGTCAGCGAACGCTCAAACATATCTGCTGCTGCGGCAAAGTTGCCGAGACCATTTTCGACATAGCCCATGGTCTGGTAGACGACGGCCTGATCATAAGTCTTCAGGTTTTTATTATTGAGTAAGGTTTGTAATTTTATTTTTGCTTGTTGGTAATCAAACTTTTCCATTAATGCCTGCGCTTCAGTCAATTTAGCGTAAGTTGCGGCTTGCAATAAGGGTTTGTCCTTTGCATATGTCGGGTTAGACAATAACTGCAAGAGCAGGGCAATGAAAAATACTGTTGAATAATGTTTTTTCATCAACGTTCCAGTTTGAAGTTAATATCCTGACGCGCACGTTTCTCCCTTTTTTCACCATTGACGATGTCCGGGTTAAATTTCCATTTCGAAATGGCGGCCAGTACTGCGCGATCAAATATCTTTGGCGGTTTTGATTTCACTATTTTGCTGTCTTTTACGGAACCGTCTGTTGCAATAGTAAATTCAACCGTGACAACACCTTCAATTCCAGACCTTAGTGCTCTCGGCGGGTAGACGGGTGGGATACGTAATGTCGGGACAACGTTGGTATCAATTTTTGGACGACCCTGTTTTCTGGTGGTGATAGATTTCGTACTTTTGACAAAATCACCAATAAACGGCGTGCCGCTCAAAGACATGGGCACATCAATATTGGGTAATGCCATATCAAACTGGGTCTCGGAGACTTGTGGTTTCTCCACTTCAGTTTCGACCATCTCTGATGGTGGTGGGGGGGTGTCTTCGGGTTCAGGCTCAATTAAATCTTCAGGCGGTGGCGGCTCTTCCAGAGAACGCTGTTGCTTTACGCGAATAAAATCGACCAGGCTGACATTCTCTAGCTCTAAGCTTAATCCCCTTTCATTGGTCACGAGTTGTTGTATCAATAAAAATAAGGCAGCGTTAAACAGTAACGCGCCCAGTAAATAAAAGGGGTATCTTGATAAGACAGTGAAGTTGGGATGTTTCAATTTCATAGTCCAGACAGTGACAGTTAGCTTTTGCTACTCATTAGAGGCGGCAATGGACACATTAGTGACGCCCGCGAGCCGCACCTGATCCAGTACATCGACAGTCAGGCCGGTTAAGACTTTTTTATCGGCAAGGATAATCACTGTGCCTTCCGGGTTTTGTGCCTGTTGGTGTTCCACATGAGCACGCACTGCGCGTAGCTCAATATTCTGATTGTCGACCCATATTTCACCTTCCTGATTAATACCGATAATCATACTACCGTGTTCTTCCCTGACTGCGGTTTGTGCCGATGGTCGATCCACCTCAATCCCGGATTCCTTGGTGAATGAAGCCGTGACCAGGAAAAATATCAATAAAATAAACACCATATCAATTAACGGTGTGAGGTTAATGTTTTCGGCTGCCGAAGCCTGGTCGTTAATATGAGAGCGTCGCATGTTAATGAGCCAGTAAATCTTTCGCGATCAGTTCTTTGGCTTTTGCACGTCTATTCAGATCGGTAATCACGTATAACCCAGCGATGGATGTGACCAGACCAGCAGTGGTAGGTAACAATGCTTTGGATATTCCCTCGGCCATGCCGCGAGCATTGCTGGTACCGAATACATTAAGGACTTCAAAGATTGAGATCATGCCGGTCACTGTTCCCAACAGACCTAATAACGGCAGAATAGCGGTAAGGGTTTTGATTGGGATGAGATTATGCTTAAGTGCAATCGACAGCTCAGTTAGCAGACCATCTCTTATTTTTAAGGCAAACCAGGATGTGCGTTCGCGTCGACGCTGCCATTGTTCGACGATCACTTCCAGTCGTTTGGGATAGACCCGATACAAAAACCAATAGCGCTCAATAATTAATAACCACATAAAGAAGGACAGAAAGAATACGCTGACCAGTACCGGTCCGCCCTTGGAAAAAAAGTCGCGCATTATTTCTATTTGGTCAAACATTGTTTTTTAATCGATTGATTTCTGCTAGTAGTGCAACAAATGCAGTACTTTTTTCATCGAGTATTTGCACAAGGTTATTGCTTTTTGACATTAAGAAACTGTGAAAAAGTAACAATGGAATCGCGACTAATAATCCCATCACTGTCGTGACCAGGGCTTGAGAGATACCACCAGACATGACCCGGGGGTCGCCAGTGCCATACAGTGTAATTGACTGAAAGGTTTCGATGATGCCGGTCACCGTGCCGAGCAAACCTAGCAAGGGGGAGACGGCAGCCAGTAACGCCAGCATGCCCAGGCCGCGCTGAACTTTCGGTACTTCTTTCAGGATGGCCTCATCAAGTTTTAACTCCAGTGTCTCGGTATCCACATCCGGATTGTCGTTGTAAACCTGCATAATGCGCCCCAGCGGGTTTGGCCCCGGCTTTTTACTCTTGAGCTGTTTTTCTACTTTTCTGCCGGTCAGGGTAAGTTTGATAAAGCGTTCGAGTGTAATTAGTAGACCTACAATACCAATGAAAATAATAATGTAACCGACGATGCCGCCTTGCTGGATCCGATTTTTTAAATCAGGTACTTGCACCAGCAGCGCCAACATGGCCCCCCTGGTCGGGTCGATAGGAAATTCATGAAAACCACTATTGTTTTGCTCAAGGCTTAGCGCCATATTTTGGAAGCGTTGTTCCGGTTGTTTGCCTGGCTCAATGAGTTTCCCTGTTTCAGGCAGATTGCGTAGAAATTTTCCGGCTGAGATCGCGTTAAATACACCGACTCGAGTCACATCCTGTTCAATTTCATTGCCTGCCGCAGTAATGATTTTATTTTTAAATGTGACTACCTTGCCAGACTCTACCATCTCATCCATAGCAAGCAGCCAAAGATCTTCCAGCTCTTTTAATGACGGTAACTCTTTGCGCGTGGCCAAAACTTCTAATATTTCATCTCTACCTTGCTTTTGTGCGGATACCAAGGATGAATCAATGACGCTGTCCATATCGCCTGCAATTTGTTTCACAATGCCATCCATTTCAGACAGCGAACCCATCTTGTTTCTTAATTCACGTCTTTTTTCCTGGATCTTAATGTCATTAGCTTCATAACTGGATTTAAGTCGCTCGCCCCTCAATTCGTCCTTTTTTAATTGGTTTTCGGCTGCAGCCAATAATTGTTTTTGTTTGTCTCGTGCTTTCTTAAAGCGCATTTCCCGCTGTTCCAGTTCCTTTTTTTCCAGCGTACGTTCCTGCTTTACCTGTTCTAACAATTCGTCAAGGTTGCCTGGGGCTTCGGCCAGTAATTTGAGCGGAGTCATTGAGCATAGTAGACATAGTAGTATCAAGGTTCTATTCATGGCTTTGCTACCTGTACAGGGAGTTTGATCAGCTCAGGCGGGGCCTGTTTTTTCGCAACTTGCAATCCAAGTTTTATTGAACGATTGTAGTTGTCAGATAATTCTTCCCATTTTCTGCTGACTTTATTCCACACGCCACTGAGCTCGCCGTCAGGTGTTTGGAAAGTCATACTCAAACGACCTACACGTAAGACATCAACTGTGTATTCCTGTCCATTCATAGCGACTGTTTCACTGTAGGATTCAATGGTTCTGCCATATTCAAGCTCGATCAAATAGGATTCCATGATGCGTCGATATTTATCTGGCAGGGTAACATCGGATCGGTCCATCATTGATTTTAATAAAGCAATGCGTTCATTTCGCTCGGTCTTCAAAAACGGCATGTCCAGAGCGATAAACTTATCTAACGTATCGATCATATTTAACATTAGCGGTACGATGCTTCGTTGAGTTTCTTCGGCATTGTCCAGCTGTCGTTGAATCGAAGCGAGTGACTCGTTCTGACTTTTTACCAGTTTTGCCAGCTGGTCGTTATATGTTTGCAGGCTGTCAGATTTTCTAATGGTGTCGCGATATTGCTGCACGATATCCCGGGTTTGTTCGACCAGAGAGTCAACCTTGGATTGCGACTTAATCGCTTCAGTCTGGGCATTGATCCTGCTGTCAATGGCCTTTTCCAGCACTTCGGTTTCAGCACCACTGTAACTGGTAAAGAGCGACAGGATAAAAATATAAATAAAAAGGGGAAACAGCTTTTCCATCAGGAATTTTTCCTAATTCATTAAAGTTTAACTATATATAATATTCACATTGTAAATAAAACGATAGCCAACACAAATCTCTGAAATTTCAGATTAAAGTTGGTTTTCATCATGAAAAATCGGCTGGCGTCGGTATTTCTTTAGTCATTCAAAGTCAGAATAACGTGAGCTTACGATTACGCCTTAACATTTTTATCACGCTGTTATTTATAAGTCTATTTATTGGCAGCAGCTTTTATATCATTGCTGAAGCCAGAGATGGTGTTCAGCGAGAGGTCGAGTCAAGTGCCCGATTTGCATTGCAATTGCTGCAGATTGCTATCGAGCCGGTATCGGAAGTTCAGACTAGGAATGGGCAAACCAAACTCCTGCAAAGCTTAGCGCAGATGGACGAGATAAGGCATCTGCATATAGAAATACTGAATCCGGATAATATTTTATTACCGGTTCAGTCTGAAAATGAAGTTACCGGTAATGCGCCAGAATGGTATGTCGATCTGGTTAAGCCATCACCGATAGAAATTAAACGCTGGTTTTATAATCCCAGCTTTCCTCCAACCGGTATAGTGATAAGAGCGGACCCTACCGATGAAATAGACGAAAACTGGAATGAGGTCAGAAATATCCTTGTGTTATTGCTGGTCTTTATTTGTCTGGCAAATGTACTGGTTTATATCGTCACCGGGCGTAATCTGAGTCCATTGAAAACGATTTCAAATGCGCTACAAACGATTGAGAAAGGTAACTATCAATTGGAGTTACCTGAGTTTCGTTTGCCTGAAGTTGCTCAGCTGTCGAAGCGCTTTAACCATATGGCGAAAGTGCTGCGTAAGAGCAGGGAAGAGAACCAATTACTCACGCAGCGTTCGTTACAGATACAGGAAGAGGAGAGACGCCATCTTGCGCAAGAATTGCATGATGAGCTGGGCCAGACCATCACTGCAATCAAGGCTGTGGCAGTAGCAATCAGTCAGGATGCTAATCCTTCGCCAGAGGCAGTAAAAGATAATGTGAATACCATTGTTGAATATTCGGATCACATCTATGGTGTAGCGAAAAACATGATGCATCGTTTGCGACCATCAATACTGGATGAATTTGGTCTGGTTAAGGCCTTGCAGCATATGGTAGACGAATGGAACAGCTTACAAGATGATGTGTTTTGTCATTTTACTTTTTCCAGTGTGCCCGAAGACCTGCCAGAGACGATAAAAATCAGCCTCTTCAGAATTGTCCAGGAAAGTCTGACAAATGTCTTAAAGCATGCCGAAGCTTCCGAAGTGACTATTTCTCTTCTGTATGAGAAAGGCTCGATTAAAGATACGATTAATCTAAGGGTAAGCGACAACGGTAAAGGAATTAATTTTGATCAGATTAATCCTGGGCTGGGACTGATTGGTATGCGAGAGCGGGTTGAGATGCTCGATGGAAAGTTTGAGTTTGGTCCGGATAAACATAGTGGCTTATCAATCGATATTGATATTCCCGTTACAAAATATGAGGAAGTGTATGCAACAGAAAATTAAAGTGATGCTGGTCGATGACCATGCAGTAGTTAGGGCAGGCTATCAAATGTTATTAAAAAGTACGCCTTTCATCGAGGTGGTATCTGAAGCATCGAGCGGTGAAGAAGCCTGTCGGGATTATGCCAATGTACTGCCGGATGTTGTGATTATGGATTTATCCTTGCCCGGTATTGGTGGCATCGAGGCAATAAGGAGGATTATCAGTCGGGATAGCGAGGCAAGAGTGCTGGTTTTCAGTATGCATGAGGACATCATTTTCGTTGAGCAGGCGATTCAGGCTGGCGCAGTCGGTTATTTGACGAAAAAATCAGCACCGCAGCTACTGATTGAGGCGATACAAAAGGTAGTGCAGGGAGAGCGTTACATTGATGCTGAATTGGCGCAGATTATGGCTTATGAAAAATCAAGAGGGCAGGACACGCCACTATCTGACCTGTCCACCCGCGAATTTGAGATATTCTGTATGTTAGCGGAAGGAATGAATACCAGCGAGATTGCCAAACGATTGTCTCTCAGTTACAAAACTGTCGCCAACTATAGTTCGCAGATTAAAGCGAAACTAGAGGTGACGACAATTGCAGATATTGCTCGTATAGCAATTCGCTATAATGTGATTAAAGCCTAGTGATTTGCCTAGTCGTTGATGACGACTCCCCATGGGAAACTACCTACTTTGATGGTTTTAATCACTTCATTTTTTCCGGTATCAATCACCGATACCGTGCCGCTAACGCCATCCGTGGTAAATAGGCGACTACCATCTTTGGTCATGGCAAGCCCCCATACCCGCTTTCCTACCGGGATTTTCTTAATAATTTTCAGCGTATCTGCGTCCATCACTTTGACGGCATTGGCTCGACCACCAGCTACATAGATCACTTTTTCATCAAGACTCAATAACACATCTTTGGGTTTTGATTTACTATCACCAGTGCTGCCTTTCTTTAATATCTCTGCTGTGTCCATGTTGACTTTGACGACTTCGCCGCTAATTTCTGCGGTCGCATAAGCAATGTTACTGGCTTTGGTGAATGTTGCCGCTCGTGGACGAGAACCGACGAGAATATTGTTTTCAATAGTATGTTCCGGGACTCTAATAACGTGAAGCATGTTAGTGGACTCACTCGTGACGATAACACGTTTGCCATCCGGAGATATGGCAACGCCCTCGGGTTCCAGACCCACACTGATTTCGACAATTTGTGCTCCTGTTTTTGGATCAAACACCGAAGCCTTGGCGTTATCTTCGTTTGATACATACACATTACCATTTGGATGGACAGCGAATGTTTCTGGATCAGAGCCGGCTTCGAAATCGCGCAAAATTTCCAGCGTATTGGTATCGACTACACGAATTTTATTTTCTTCACTGACCGCGACATAAAGTTCTTTGCCGTCAGGAGAGATACCGACACCACGAGGTCGCTCACCAATTTCAATTGTTTTCTCAACCTTCAAACTGTCACCATCAATGACAGAAATCGTGTCGTCTTTTTCATTCGATACAAATATCCGACCAGTCTGTTCTGCCAACGCAAAATTTGTAGACAGTATTAGTAACAATGCTGCTGAAATGAGAGAGCCAATTAATTGTTTCATTACTTCATCCTCTTATTAACTTTAAAGTATTATTTTTCACAATTGATAATACCAAGACTGTCCAGCGTAGGTGGGTTAGCGACACCGCGCACGGGTGCTTCAGCCACTATTTTGCCATCTTCAATCAGAAGCATGGGTTGTCTAAGCTGCCCAGTTTGGCGAAAATTCATATTGATGCCTTTTTGACCATCAAATGCCAGCTCTGTTTTAAAAAAAGTGAGTAGCTTTGATGGATCTGCTGATTTTAGACGGGCAACAGTGTCCGATGTCATCTTTGCCGCTGCCCAACCTGACCAGGCCAAATCATCCATTGGAACATTGAAATTCTTTTTATATCTCTTGTTTAAATCGCGAGCGGCAAATTTTAGGAAATCAGGATGCCATGCCTGCGCCACAGCGGATGAATCAGGGGCTTTTTTCTTCCATTGCTGCACTGCATCGTTTTTCATTTTATTGCTAGGTATCGTATGCAATAAATTGGCTATGCAGGCATAGCGCAATGAATCATCTGCACTATTGAGGTTAAAAACTGCTTTGTCAGATAATTTGGTAGCTAATTTAGTAATAAGCTCTTTTTTAGTATTTAAGAATATCGCGCTGTAAGCCCCGAACTGATGTTGAGACGCTGTGGTTTCATCAATATTTTCCAGAAGGTATTTTTGATTCAAAAACTGTCCTTGAAGATTAGCCTCTTGAATGCCTTGTTCGACGCCTTTCAATGCGCTGTTGTCTTCAGGACCCACGTATAATAGGCGAACCTCCAGTGCTTTGACGTTTGCGGAGAGCAGTAAACTTGTAATAAACATTAGACACAGTGATTTCAGTAGCTTGTGTTTATGTAACATTGTCATTTTTAATTATGGGATTTTTTCCTTACCAAGATTAAATGCAACCATATCAAAATTTATCTACAGATCATCTATGAATAATTCCCGTCGATTCAGTTATTTTCAAAAAAATGTGTTCAAAATTATGCTTCGATTTGATCTAAAACGTGGCTTTTTGCAACAGAGTTACGGGATAAATTATCCAATATATCGCTGCGTGTAAATGAGGTGTGTTATTACAAATTTTATGGTTATACTGTCGCAAGTGAGGCAGCAAAGATACAGAGATATCTGCTACTGCACTCATACGTAAATTTATAAATAATTTAACAAGAGGGGGTGAGTTGATGCTCCGTTCGCTCCAAATCGAACCTGAAAAATGTACTGGATGCCTGCAATGTGAAATGGCTTGTTCCTACCAAGCTGAGGGTGTCTTTAATCCTGCCAAATCTCGTATAAAAGTTTTTGCCTTCCACGAAGAAGGACGTTTTGTTCCGTATACATGTACCCAATGCACAGAAGCGTGGTGTATGCACGCTTGTCCTGTCGAAGCCATTGTCATTAACGAAGCGACAGGTGCCAAGGAAGTCATTGATGATATTTGTGTTGGCTGCAAGGTATGTACGATTGCCTGTCCATTCGGTACGGTGAATTACAGTCAAGATAGTGGTGTTGTCTATAAATGTGACCTATGCGGTGGCGATCCGGAATGTGCGAAAGCCTGCCCCACAGACTGCATCACCTATGTCGATGCCGATCATACGGGTCTGAATCGTATGAAGGCACATGCGGCAAAAAACCTACCTGAGTAGACGCATCATTAAAAGTATTCCAAGAGGTATTCATTATGGCCTGGACTAGAAAAGTTTTACGAATCAATTTAACTAATGGCTCAATTGCCGAAGAACCGCTAAATATGGATTGGGCCATGCAGTATCTCGGTCAGCGAGGTTTGGGTACCAAGTACCTATCTGAGGAAATCGATCCAAAGTGTGATGCACTCGGGCCTGATAACAAGATGATTATGATCACCGGGCCGTTGACTGGCACCATGGCCTCAACCGGTGGGCGTTACTCGGTTGTGACAAAGAGTCCGTTAACCGGCACTATCGCTTGCTCTAATTCAGGTGGTTTTATTGGTAATGAAATCAAGTGTGCTGGCTGGGACATGATTATTTTTGAAGGTAAATCTCCCAAACCTGTTTATTTATATCTGGAGAACGATAAGGCCCAATTGTTACCTGCTGATGAGATGTGGGGTAAATCGGTTTGGGAGACTGATGAGATTATTCATAAAAAACATCAGGATCCGCTAATTCGAGTGGCTTGTGTCGGTCGCTCAGCTGAGGAAGGCTGTTTATACGCTGCTATTGTCAATGATTTGCATCGTGCTGCTGGTCGTTCTGGGGTGGGTACGGTAATGGCCTCGAAAAATCTCAAGGCAGTCGCCGTTAGAGGCACCTTGGGTGTTGGCAACATTAAAGACCCGATGGGCTTTTTGAAAGCCACCAATGAAGGTAAACAGGTATTGAAAGACAATGCTGTTACAGGTGAGGGATTACCTCAGTTGGGTACGCAGGTGTTGATGAATGTTATTAATGAAGTTGGCGCGATGCCAACTAAAAACATGCAGGATGTTCAGTTTGAAGGTTCAAGTAAGATTTCGGGTGAAGCTATGCATGAACCCCGTGAAAGTGATGGTAAAGCTAACCTGACCACAAACGCGGGTTGTTTTGCCTGCACCATTGCCTGCGGCAGAATATCGACTATTGACCAGGGGCATTTTACCGTTGAAAACAAACCCGAATATTGGGGAAATTCTGGCGGGCTGGAATATGAGGCCGCTTGGGCACTAGGTTCGGATACCATGGTTGATGATCTTGATGCCTTAACCTACGCCAACTTCCTGTGTAACGAAGATGGTATGGACCCTATATCATTTGGCTCGACCGTCGCGGCAGCGATGGAGCTTTTCGAGATGGGTGTTATTACGAAGGAACAGACCGACGGCATGGAACTGAAGTTTGGTTCGGCCGAAGCCTTGGCCTGGTGTGCCGAGGTCACGGCTAAAGGCGAAGGTTTTGGTAAAGATCTCGGACTCGGTTCCAAACGACTTTGTGAAAAGTACGGGCATCCGGATTTATCCATGACAGTGAAGGGACAGGAATTTCCCGCCTATGACCCGCGCGGTATTCAGGGAATGGGCTTAACCTATGCCACCTCTAACCGTGGGGCTTGTCATTTACGTGGTTACACGGTGTCATCTGAAATCCTCGGTATTCCTGAGAAGACTGATCCATTATCAACAGAGGGTAAACCTGAACTGGTTAAAGCGTTCCAGGATGCGACTGCCGCCGTTGACTCAGCCGGTATTTGTGTATTTACGACATTTGCCTGGACCCTTGAAGATATCGCACCTCAAATTGATGCGGCTTGTGAAGGCGAATGGACCTCTGAATCATTGATGGAAATGGGCGAACGCATCTGGAATATGGAACGCGATTTTAATATTGCAGCAGGTATTACCGGTGATATGGATACTTTACCAAAGCGATTGCTTAAAGATGCAGCTAAAACCGGCCCGGCAAAGGGTAAGGTAAACAATCTGGATGAGATGCTACCCAAATACTACGAAGTCCGTGGTTGGACTCAAGATGGCGTGCCGACCGATGAAACACGTGCACGTCTTGGGCTATAAGCAATCAATAAGCTGAGGAATTTGATATGAAACACGTGATTATCGGTGCAGGTCCCGCAGGTGTGATTGCTTCAGAAACCTTAAGAAAGGTGGACCCTTCTGCCAGCATTGTTATGGTGGGTGAAGAGCAAGAACCGCCTTATTCACGTATGGCTCTGCCTTATTATCTGATTAATAAAATCAAAGAAGAAGGGACGTATCTGCGTAAGGATAATGCGCATTTCAGTAACCAGGATATCGACCTGATTCGTGACCGGGTTGAAACGATCGATGCGGATAACAAATCATTGAAGCTGAAGAGCAATGATACGCTGGATTATGACAAGTTACTCATTGCAACCGGTTCACATCCTATCAGACCGCCGATTGAGGGCATGGATTTACCGGGTATCCACTCTTGTTGGACGCTGGAGGATGGTAGAAATATCGTCAAAAAAGCACAGCCCGGTTCAAACGTGGTTTTGATGGGGGCGGGTTTCATTGGCTGTATTATTCTGGAAGCCCTTGCGGCAAGAAACGTCAACCTGACGGTGATCGAGATGGGTGACCGTATGGTACCTAGGATGATGGATCAAACTGCAGGTAACCTGATTAAGGACTGGTGCCAGAATAAAGGCGTACATGTACATACTTCGACCAAAGTTGAATCCATAGCAAAAGGGGATAGTGACTCTCTCAAGGTACATCTGGATTCCGGTGAAACACTGCATGCGGACCTCGTTATATCTGCAACGGGGGTTCAGGCAAACATTCAGTTTCTTGAAGGCAGTGGCCTTGAAACCGATTTTGGTGTGTTGGTTAATGATCGTTTGCAGTCCAATAACCCGGATATTTATGCCGCCGGCGATGTGTGTCAGGGCAAAGATTTTTCTACCGGTGAATATACAGTACAAGCTATCCAACCCACGGCTGCCGATCATGGTCGTATCGCCGCGATGAATATGGCAGGAAAAGAATCGGTCCATCAAGGTTGTGTCAACATGAATGTGTTGGATACGCTAGGTTTAATATCGAGTTCCTATGGATTGTGGATGGGGATAGACGGTGGTGAATCGGTTCAGCTTTGTGACAATGACCGTTTTCGCTACATCAGCTTGCAATTTGAAGATGATGTTTTGGTTGGCGCGCAGGCATTAGGCCTGACACAGCATGTGGGTGTGTTGAGAGGACTCATACAAACCAAGCTAAAGCTAGGTAAGTGGAAAGATCATTTATTAAACGATCCGACTCGCATCATGGAAGCGTATTTAGCAAGAACTCAGGCCATTGGTCACAATGCCGGGGTTATTTAACTGTTTGGATGGAGATTACCTTTAAGCTCTACGCGACACTTAGTCGATATTTACCGCCAGAAGCAAAAAAACACGCTGTAAAAATAACCATTAGTGCTGAAGATACTGCTTTCTCTTTATTAGACAAATTCAATGTGCCGCGTGAGTCGGCACATCTCGTACTGCTAAATGGTATTTATCTCGATCCCGATGAAAGAAACAAACCGGCCTTTAAAGAAGGGGACACGCTTGCGATTTGGCCCCCGGTAGCGGGTGGTTGATTAAGTTTTCATCTGGAAATCCCCGTTTATGACTGACATAACGTTGATGGAGATGACCATCACTCAGAATGATTTCTTTCGATTATTACCAAAAGCGTTAAATGAGATTAGTTTTAAAACAGTTGCTGATACTGTTAGATTTACTTATCTGAATGGAGAAATCGTTATTCATTTAAAAAATCCTCGGGAACGCAAGATCGCGTCATTGTCATTACCGGTGTTAGATGTTGAGGTGCATTTCGATTCGATTAATGCCGAGCAACAATTGGCCTTTCTCGAAGGCTTTAAACGTACTTATCAGCGCGGCGGCGGTTGATTCCACTAACTAATTGATTATTAAGCAATAATTTCAGCGTTGTTTTTAAGCAACTAGTGTCAATAGGTCGATGCGATATTTGTTTTCAAAAATATATTTAGTTTTCATCCTAAGTAATTAATACCTCAATAAAATACCTTTAGTAAGTGGTAAAAAAACAACGGAAATATGATTTTTTAGAAAATGTTGTTTAAATACAAAAAAAGATTGCATGTTACTAATAGCTGTAGTATTTTTCAATCTGTCTACTATTAGAGGCGTAAGCACAGGTAGACAACTGCTTCGAAAGACTTGTTGTAACCAATTGAAGGGGAACAAGGCTGGGGAGGCCAACTTAAATCTCTAGAGACTTAAGATATTTTTCTTAAGGAGGAAAAAAAGTGAAAAAATCATTTATTAAAAAAACCGGCCTGACGGCAATGGCAGCATTATTGCCATTAACTGCATCTGCTGCAGATGTCAGTATTTCAGGTTGGATTAACGAAGAGCTAACTTACTTTGATGCTGGTACCCGAAGCGATATCGTGCAATCCAGTGGTAATGGTGTGACTCTCGGTAGTCGTCTTACTTTTTCTGCATCGCAAGAATTACCTGCTGGTCTGACTGCAGGCATGGAAGTGATTCTCGAGCCTGCTGGTGTAAGTTTAACGAGTTTAAACAGTGCTCCGTTAACGGCTGGTAATAACTTTGACCAAGGTTCTCCACTCGTAGGTGAAGGTGTGACTACTCTTGGTCATAACGTATCTATTGCCGGTAACTTCGGTAAACTGACCTTTGGTTTGCAGACCACTCCAACTGATAACATTGGTGTACTTGCTGACCCAACGGTTGGTCTTTGGGACGCGATTGCCATTCCTTATCATTTGATCGGTGTTGGATTGGGTAACAGTGGTTTCTCAGTTGGCAGTTTCTTGAACTGTAACAACCTGGGTGCCGGTGGTGCAATTGGTGCTGACTGTAATGGTATCTATCGTACCGGTATCCGTTATGACTTACCTGCGTTTAACAACGTACGTATCGCTCTTGGCCACTCTAATGATGACATCTACGATGTGTCTGCTGAATGGAATGGCGATCTTGGTGGTTTAAATGCTGCTCTTGGTCTGGGTTACATGGTTAACAATGGCCCACAAAACACCCTAATCACAGGAAGCACTGGTGCAGAGTCAGTTGACTTATTCCAGCTTCAAGCAGGCTTGCATGATGCTAGCAATACCGGTTTATATGGTTGGGTCTACTATCAAAACGAAGATTCTGACCTAAACCAAGGTGTTACTGGTCAGACTGATTCTGATACCTATATGTTTAAAGGTGGTATTAAACGTGCCTTTAATAGCTTAGGTGATACCTCTATTTCTGGTTTCTACGGTAGCTATAACGACATGTTTGGTAATACTGGCGGTGTTGGTGCTGCTTCAACTACTAATGCCGGTGGGGCGAATGCTGGTACCGTATTTACGGGTTCTGAAGTCGAGCGTATTGGTTTCTCAGTCGTTCAATACTTTGGCAGTGCTTTCCAGATTTATGGCATGTATGAAAATCTGGAAGTTGAAGCTGAAGGTACGGGTGCTGGTGTAGCTGCTGCTAACGCTGCACCAGACTTGGATGTCTTTACTTTAGGTACTGTATTCTTCTTCTAATAATTAGAAATGAAGTGATATTAAAAAGGCCTCTTCGGAGGCCTTTTTTTATTTCTGTGTATTTGCAATATATTAGCCTGACAGCGATAATCCCTTTCGTTTTTATTTGTATTAAACTTTTCTGTGTTTCTCTATTCCAAATAGAATAATAGCTAGATTACTAATTATGATATTTAGACGTTCTGTTAACTGCTTATTTATATTGCTTTTTTTTCAGGTATTCGCCATTAGTTCTGCATTAGCGATAGATTTTCTCGAAGATGAGAGCATTATTTGGCGTTCTGGTTACGATTTATTTATTTATGAAGAGATCGAGTCAAAGAAATTTGGTTTGAATGAACATCCTGTTGATCTGAATCAGAAAGAACTTGAAAATGCACTGCAGTCTATACGTATCCAGAACGAAGGTTTTTTTAGTGACAATGAAGAGTCAGAGCCGTTATTTACCATTCAGACAGCTCGTCGAGTAGCAGAATTTCTGGTCAAAGGTTTACGTGGTGCCAAAGAGAATCAGGATATTTTCTTTACAGTCCGGTCGCAGAAGTCGAGGCTGTTAATACTTAAAAGAAAGTTTCTAACTTCTGGTAGGGCTTTTTTTAAGAATGGCAAATTGAATCTGATTGTTGGTAGCTATGAGCAGGCCGTTAACGACGCCCTTGAGAGAGAATTAAATCCAGGTGGGTCTGGCTCCTCCATCACAACTGGTACCTTAAAGAAAGCGCTGAGAACAGATAAATTTTTTGCTTTCGACGAACAATCTATCAAGGTGAATGGCATTGAAAACTTTGTTGTAGGTAAAAAAACGCGTAATGACTGGTTTGTTATTGATGTCCCAGTTGCCTCGGAAGCCTGGTTAGCGGAGCTTAAACGGTTAAAAGGCCCAACTGTAGACAGTGTGGCTGATGAGAAGTTAAAAATGGAAGCGGCAAAAATGGCCAAGCAACGTAGAGAGATGCGTGCTGAAATGGCCAGGATGCGTAAAGAGATTCAAAATATTTCTAATGAAGATTCTCCCGCTGGCGGTGCATCAGCCAAGTCAATTGAAGAACGTATCGCGACCTTAGATCAATTGTTGGATAAACAGTTAATCAGTAAGGAAGAATACGACGCCAAGCGTCAAGATATATTAAACGATATCTAATCCTCCGTTGAAAACCCTCTATCCAGAGCTGGAGCCTTATGCCTCCGGTTATCTTAATACTGATACGCCCCATTCGATTTACTTTGAACAGGCGGGCAGTCAGTCCGGCATTCCGGTTTTATTTCTGCATGGTGGGCCGGGAACAGGGTGTAATGAAAACCATCGGCGCTATTTTGACCCGGATAAATATCAGATCATTATCTTTGATCAACGTGGTTGTAATCGTTCCAAATCCAATGGCGATTTTCAATTCAATAACACTCAACATATCCTAAATGATATTGAAGCGATTCGTGTAAAGCTGAATATCGAACAATTTCTATTATTTGGTGGATCATGGGGCGCGACATTGGCATTACTCTATGCCGAACAGTATCCAGAAAATGTATCCGGTATTATTTTGCGAGGTGCTTTTCTTGCCAGGAAAATCGATTTCAACTGGTTTGTGGATGAAGGTGTCAATCGTCTACTGCCTGATTATTGGGATGAGTTTCAATCACAATTTGATTTTACTAACTCAACAGAGTTGATTGCTGAAATTCACAGCCAGGTATTCTCTGAAGATAAGTCAAAACAACTCAAAGCGGCACAGGCTTGGTCGCTTTGGGCGGGCAGGGTGGTCACTCAGGGGTTTGTTGATGATTACCAATTGCAAATTGAAGACGAGGTAAAATTTATCAATGAAGTACAAATAGAAATGCACTATGCCAAGCATCGATATTTTATTGAGGAAAATCAGATCCTGAATGACATCAGTCGTGTCCCAACAATACCGACTAAAATTATCCATGGTAGACGAGACTTGACCTGTATGTCGGAAGCCTCATGGTTATTGCATCAGTCGTTAACCGGTTCCGAGTTATTAATGGTTAATAATGCCGGGCACCTGGCTGGAGAGCCAGCGATGATCAATGCGTTGGTCTTCGCGACAGATGAGATGGCAATCAGCTTAGGATGACAAGCTTGATCAGAAAGCCACAAATCATGGGCATACTCAATGTCACTCCTGACAGCTTTTCCGACGGTGGTAAATACACATATGTTGAAGCTGCAGTGAATCATGGCAAGCAAATGATCGATGAAGGCGCTGATATTATTGATATTGGCGGTGAATCGACCCGGCCTGGTTCAGCAAGAGTCGATGCACAGGAACAAATCGACAGAGTCGTGCATATCATCAAGGCTATTAGCGTTACCATTCCGGAGCATGTCAGCATCAGTATTGATACGACTCGAGCAAAAGTGGCCGAGGCTGCACTTGATGCGGGTGCAAGGATTGTGAATGACGTGTCTGGTGGTAATGATGATCCAGACATAATCCAGCTTTGTGTGGATAGAAAGTGCCCTTATATCATCATGCATATGCAAGGGTCGCCAGAGACCATGCAAAATGATCCGCGTTATGCCAATGTCGTTGAAGATATTTTAGGGTTTCTTGTCAATCGTGCAGAGGAATGTGAAAAACAAGGTATTGCCAAAGACAAACTTTGTATTGATCCGGGCATTGGTTTCGGTAAAACGCGAGAACATAACCTTGAACTGTTGCATCATTTAAATCGTTTTACCGAAACCGGTTATCAAGTCTTGCTAGGTACCAGTCGTAAACGCTTTATGGGAACAATATGCCAGGTCAATTCGCCAGAAGAACTAATCGGTGCGACCACTGCGACGACAACGCTGGGCGTGATGTCAGGAGTCAGTATCTTCCGTGTACACGATGTTAAACCTAACAGACAGGCTGCAGATGTCGCCTGGGCAATACTCAACGGCGTTAATAATTAAGCAGTTTCTTTCTCTTCGCTAATAAAGTTTTTAGAATTTTTCATATTTCTAAAAACGAGCGGTTTGGCCTCAACCGGTTTTTTGGCTTCTTCTTTCGCTAATTCGCCAATTCGTTCTACATCATCGATTAATTTCTGATGATGTGGTGATTTATCACAAACCGGATCGGCATTACGCGCATCACCGGTCAACATGAATGCCTGACAACGGCAGCCTCCAAAATCTTTTTCTTTCTCCGGACATGAGCGACAAGGTTCTACCATCCAATCGAAACCGCGAAAATGATTGAAACCATCAGAAGTATTCCAGATATCAGAAACGCTGTAATCACGAACGTTTGGAAATTCGATCGGAAGCTGACCAGCTTCATGACAGGGAAGGGCTGTACCGTCTGGTGCGATGGTTAAAAATATAGCGCCCCAACCATTCATACAAGGCTTTGGTCTATTCTCAAAATAATCCGGGATCACATAAATGATTTTGGACTTACCTTTCATGCGCTCCTGGTATTCTTTCGCGACTTTTTCAGCGTTAGCGAGCTGTTCGCGGGTAGGCAGTAACTGATCCACATTGATTCTGGACCAACCGTAGTATTGCGTGCTCGCAAGCTCAACGTAGTCTGCATTCAACTCTACTGTCATTTCGAGAATATCGCGAATCTGGTCAATATTCTTACGATGAATCACGATGTTTAATACCATCGGATATTCGTACTCTTTAACAACACGGGCCATTTCTTTTTTGTGCTGAAAAGACTTGGTGCCGCCAATGAAGTTATTCAATTCTTCATCACTGGCCTGAAAGCTGATTTGAATATGATCCAGTCCGGCATCTTTGAAGCGTTTAACACGTTCCTCATCCATGCCAACACCAGAGGTAATCAAGTTGGTATAGTAGCCGAGGTGTCTGGCTTCCTGGATTAATTCTTCCAGGTCTTTGCGAACTAAAGGTTCACCACCAGAAAAGCCTAACTGGGTGGCGCCCATCTTTCTGGCCTGCTGCATCACTCTCACCCAGTCTTCGGTTGAGAGCTCGTTTTGATATTTGGCTATCTCAACCGGGTTAGAACAGTAAGGGCATTGCAATGGGCAACGATAAGTCAGCTCTGCAAGTAACCAGAGTGGTGGCTTCACATCATTTTTTGTTTCTGATCCAGCCGTTATCATAAGCTACCTCCAGGAATTTAATTACATCGTCTTCTAGATTAGTTTCAGAAAACGCGGTTTCAATATCGGTAATGATTTCATCAATCGACATATTGCCATCGACTCGCTTCATGATTTCGCCCGCGCTGCCGCTGAGTTTCACCATGCCTTCCGGGTATAACACGACCCAACAGTCTTGTACTTCTTCCCACTGTACTCTGAAAGTGGGGGCGACTTCCGGGACTATTGTTTTATCGAGGCTCATAATCTTATTTACAATTATAAAACGGCGGTTTCTTTTCGATATAAGCCATCCACATACAATCCAGCATGGTCCATAAAATATCGAGTTTGAATTGCAGAATACCTAATGCGCGTTCCTGCTCAGCACGCGTTTGATAATAATCAAGCGTAATACGCAAACCATGCTCTACATCGCGACGCGCTTCTGATAACCGTTTACGAAAATAACGATAGCCTTTCTCATCAATCCACGGATAAATATCCGGCCAGTTATCGAGACGTTTTTGATGAATCTTCGGCGCAAACAATTCGGTTAACGACGAACTGGCCGCTTCTTCCCACGTCGCACGGCGGGCAAAGTTTAAATAGGCATCAATGGCAAAGCGAACACCGGGTAATACATGTTCGTAAGACAGAGTTTCTTCGCGGGTTAAACCGACAGATTCGGCCAGCTGTAACCAGGCTTCAATGCCACCTTCTTCTCCTTCGACACCGTCATGATCGATAATACGTTGCACCCACATACGTCTATCATCACGATTTGGGCAATTCGCCATGATGGCGGCGTCTTTAATAGGGATAGTGGTTTGATAATAAAAACGATTGGCAACCCAACCCTGGACGGCTTCTTTATCAAGACCGCCTTCGTTCATTAAAATATGGAAGTCGTGATTAATATGGTAATACTTCTCTTTTGCACGAAGTTGCGCTTCAAATTCTTCACGAGTCCAGGGTTGTCTTTCATCAGTCATTCTTTTATTTACTCCAAAATATGGATGTTCATGCCATCGCAGGAAACTTAAGATACTTAAATCATTAAGTTGTTTTCTTTCATCAGATCCGTTTGTTCAATTAACATTCGGATTATAGAGTTATGCAACGATGCACTTAAAATTAGTTATCGATTTTTTATTTTTACTAAGATTTATATTAACCGCCCAGATATCAGTACAATGTGAAATTGTAAGCTGTCTGTCGTCCTGACACTTTGTGAAACGATTATCAGCAATAAACTGACATTGCCTAGGCGATTATCATGCCAGCTTTTTTACTTTAGCATTTTATTAAAATTTTTTTAATAAAAACAATTTATTAATAAATAAATATAAAGTTATTTATAGATATTTGCATGATTGCCTATTTTGATAAATTGGCTGATATAAGAATTGTATATGGTTGTAATAAACCAATTTTAGTGAGCATTTATTTCTCTAAATTATTCATATAGCTGCTTATAATGCCGGCGCGATGACTGATAACCAATCTGCTACAGAACATATCCTCTTCCTGACGGGAAAGCTTGCTGAAAAGCGTCTCAATCGAATCCTTGAGTCGATGCAGCCCATCGAATTTTCCTATGAGGTCCGTAACCTTGGTGTCAGTGTGGCAGCATTAATGACCGCGCAAATGATTGTTCGTCGCCTTAAAGACTTTGCGTCTTTCGATAAAATTATTGTCCCCGGTCTTTGTCGTGGCGACATCAGTCAGGCGTCAGAAGAACTCGGCGTAGAATTCGTACGCGGCCCTGTCGATTTGAAGGATCTACCTGTTTTTTTTGGACGTGCCGGCAAAGAAGTTGATTTGAGCCAGCATGATGTCAAAATATTTGGCGAAATTGTTGATGCACCAATGGTTAGTGTTGAAGAAGTTATCAAACGTGCTAGAAAATACCGGACCGATGGGGCAGATGTGATTGACATTGGTTGCCTACCCGATACCGCCTTCCCACATTTAGAAGAAACTATTCGTACGTTAAAGCAGGAAGGTTTCGTGGTTAGCATTGATTCGCTGGAAGAAGACGATTTACTTCGTGGTGGTAAGGCTGGCGCGGACTATATGCTTAGCCTTAAAGAGAGTACCTTATGGATAGTCGATGAAGTCGAGACAATTCCCATCTTGATACCCGATACGCATGGTGAACTGAATTCGCTTTATCGTGCAATAGAAAAACTCTCTGCCGCAGGTAAATCCTTTTATGCCGATCCGATACTGGATCCGATTCATTTCGGCTTTACCGAGTCAATCTGTCGTTATCGCGAGCTCCGACAGCAGTGTCCGGATATTCCGATTATGATGGGTATTGGGAATTTAACGGAACTCACCGAGGCTGACACCACCGGTATCAATGCCATGTTATTTGGTATTATTTCCGAATTGGAGTTGGATGCGGTATTAGCAACAGAGGTTAGCGCGCATTGTTCATCAGCCATTCGTGAGGCCGATCTGGCCAGACGTATGATGTTTGCCGCAAGGAGGGATAATAGTTTGCCAAAAGGTCTGGACAGCGGCTTATTAGGTCTGCATTCCAGAAAGCCTTTTCCCTATACGTCGGAAGAAATCGAGGAGCTGGCCAGTGAGGTGAAAGATCCCAGCTATCGAATACAAACCAGCAACGAGGGCGTGCATGTTTACAATCGTGATGGCATGGTGATGAGCCAGAATCCCTTCGATTTATTTCCGCAGCTGGATTTATTGCAAGATGATGCACCGCACGCGTTTTATATGGGTGTAGAATTAGGCCGAGCACAAATTGCCTGGCAGATCGGCAAGCCCTACATGCAGGATGAAGAATTGGAGTGGGGCGTGTGTGTCGAGACAAAAACAGAACAGCAAAAAGATGAAGATTCGCGTGCAGCACATGTGATGCGGGACAAGCGAAAAGAATCCTCGGAATATAAACAAGCAGGATCAACGCTACAGGCCAGCAGGAAACGAAGAAAAAAATGATTCAGGAAATAATTGTTACTACGGTCAATCAGGACGGCGATGTTCATATTGCACCAATGGGTGTAACACAGGAAAAAGAATGCATTGTGATTGCGCCGTTTAAACCGTCAACTACCTTACAAAATTTATTAAATACCAAAGTGGCAGTCGTGAATAGGGTGACTGATGTTCGTATCTTTGCTGGTTGTCTTACTGGGCGAAAGGATTGGCCAGTTGAAAAAGCAGAAATTATCAATGGGGTTAGATTAAGCGCCGCATTAAGTCATCTCGAACTGGAATTTGATCATGTCGAAGAAGATGAACTAAGACCCAAATTTTTTATGAAACCGGTATTAGAAAAAACGCACGCACCTTTTCAAGGCTTTAATCGCGCCCAGTCAGCAGTATTAGAAGCGGCAATATTAATAAGCCGTTTACATATGTTGCCAAAAGAAAAGATTGATCAGGAAATTGGATATCTGACAATTGCAATTGATAAAACAGCAGGCGAACATGAACTCATTGCCTGGGGTTGGTTGATGGAGAAGTTGGATACGTTTCGAAAAGAAAGTGAAGACCTTAAGGATGAAACAGCATGACCGGAATGCTTGCCAGTGTTATGTCGGTCAAGGAAGCAAAGATTGTCATAAAAAATAATGTAGATATTGTCGATATCAAAAACCCGAAACAGGGCGCGCTTGGCGCGTTAAACTATGAAGCAGTCAAATGCATAGTGAAAACAGTCAATGGTCAAGTCCCTGTCAGTGCCACGATAGGTGATATCGATGTTGATGACGAAGATTTATTGGAAAAGATTATGACGATGACATCAACCGGCGTTGATTTTGTGAAGGTTGGCTTATTTGCCAATAGCCCCTCTGAAAATTATCTCAACGTGATTAAGCATGCTGCTAAAAAAGGCGTTAAGCTTGTTATCGTGATGTTTGCTGAAGAAAAACATGATAATGAAACAATAGACAAGCTAATTAACTCGGGCGTGTCAGGCTTAATGATTGATACACGAAGTAAATCTGAAAAACGGTTAACTGAACTACTTAGCGAGCGAGAGATACAATCATTTGTTACTACGGTACATGCACATGGTTTGTTCTGTGGTCTCGCAGGCTCATTAAAATATCAGGACATCCCACAATTACTATCATCTAAAGCGGACTATCTCGGTTTTCGTGGTGCACTATGTCGGAATAATGAAAGAATCAGCTCAGTTAGCACAGAGCAGGTTAAGTTAATCAGGCAAGCCATTCCCAAAGCGCAGTGCTTGCTTAACGAATACAAACTTAAACATACAGAAACAAAAGAGGTAACCCATCATGTCTCAATGGCGTAAAAAGGAAAAAGATGCAGTCTTTAGCGAAGAAGAAATCGAAGCACGATTAAAAGAAGAATTACCCACCTGGGTATTTGAAAACGGATGGATACGTCGTAAATATAAAACCAGTGGCTGGAAGGGGACGCTAATGGTCGTTAATACCGTTGGTCATCTGGCTGAGGCTGCCTGGCATCACCCTGACTTAACGGTGTCCTATGCGTTTGTGATCGTCAAACTCGTCAATCATGCTGCTAAAGGTGTGACTGAAAAAGATTTTGAATTAGCGAAAAAGATTGAAGAAGTGATTCAGTGGCAGCCGGGAATTGATGAAGAGAGTGAACTGGATGGGACACCGGATGATCCGCGTTTTAAGTACATCAAATACGATTAGTAGAATTTTACGTTACTAAAAGATAGAGTTTTTGTAACTTACCTTATGAAATTAGTTATTAAGGTTTGTTTCGTTGTTCGTATACTTTGCATTATTACGATTACTAGTTAACTTCTTGATGAAAAGGAATGTTACGTTTATTCTTTAAGTTAGTGTTAAGCAGAGTTACCACAATGGGCTATTCGCGAATAACTTGTCATGTCATAGCATTGTTTTAATTATCGAGATATTTAACTTTCTGGAGAGATTGAATGAAAATTTGTGTTTTAGGGTCAGCTGCCGGCGGCGGATATCCACAGTGGAACTGTAATCACCCGAATTCGAAACGTCCTCGCGCAGGCGATCCTGCTGCTCCACAACGAACGCAATCATCGCTTGCAGTAAGTGCCGATGGCAATGAATGGGTTCTTTTCAATGCTTCGCCCGACTTACGTCAACAAATCTTTGATAATTCGATTCTTCATCCACGTGACGAAAAGGGGCTGCGCGACAGCCCAATTCAAGCCGTTGTGCTGACCAATGCCGACGTTGACCACGTAGCTGGTTTACTTAATTTAAGAGAATCTCAGCCATTTACCATTTATGCAACACACAGGGTACTTGATGTCCTCAATGCAAACTCTATCTTCAACGTGCTGAACCCGAAATTCGTCGCACGTCAGGCAATGGAGCTTGGTACTGAACTCGCGCTGACACGACCGGATGGTTCGAGTCTCGGTTTTTCTGTGATTCCTTTCGCTGTTCCTGGAAAAGTTGCACTTTGGCTTGAAGACGAATCAAAAGGCGACAATTTCGGGTCGGTTGATGAAGATACGATTGCACTCGAGGTCAAGGATGACTCAGGTTCGACTCAATTCTACTATATGCCGGCATGTGCAAAAATGACCGAAGAACTTGCCGCCCGAATCAAAGGAGCACCACTAATCTTCTTCGATGGCACACTATGGGTCGACGACGAAATGATTCGAGATGGTGTTGGAGTCAAGACCGGACAACGAATGGGACATATGAGTGTGTCTGGCGACGACGGAACATTGGCAGCGCTCGCAGATCTGGATATAACAAGAAAAGTGTTTATTCATATCAACACAACTAACCCGATATTAGCTTCGGATTCTCTCGAAAGAAAACAAGTTGAAGAGGCAGGCTGGGAGGTTTCGTATGATGGTATGGAGATAGAGCTATAACTTGAAATATTATTCATAAGTTATTATTGTTAATGGAGCAAGCTGATTTCGTACTCATTATTAAATCTAGAATCCTGCTGCATGTTTTTCTGCAAACGCTACGGTACGTGGTAATGTGTGCTCAAGAGACCATTTACTATTAGTTAAACTATTTCGGTCCTCTTGATATTGAAAGGAACCATTTCTTGCTTCATCGTCACAGATTAATTCGTTTAAAGGGCAGGCGCTACCGAGAAAAAAAATATTCTCATTCTTTAGTTTGCAACCAATTCGCCTTGCGCTTAAACAGCGAGGAGAGTTATTAAAGCTACCTAGTTCTTCATCCCATTGTCCGCCGTAAAGCACAATATCTCCCTCGACGAACTCAAATTGGCTTTGCAATAGTTCTGAACAGAGTGTGTTGCTGCGACCGGTGCAGTCGATCATAATATCAACATCAAGCTGTTGATTGCGTGTGCTAAGCTTTATGCAATCTTCTTGATGGGATAGAGAAACCAGTTTTTCCGGCGTGAATTTGATTCGTTGTCTCGTTTCACTCCATATTGAGTCAGATAACTCAAATGGTGAATCGCCATTCCAAAAAAATTCAATAATACCTCCAGAGTGGCAATATCGTTGTTTATTCGAATAGAAAAAATCCTGAATATCCGCTGAGTTTTGACCAATCCAGTAAATCAGGCTCGGCAAAAAGATATCACCAATACCGAACCCATATTGATGATTTGGGTAAACCAGGGGCAAAAGATATTCCATCACACAGTTTGCCGTATCCCCAGCACCGACAATGGCGACGCGCTTATTTCTTATGGATTCAATATAGGCTTTATTGTTGTAGGACTCAGAAATGAAATCATCACCAAAAATAATATGACTAGAAATTTTATCTTTTAGGTAAGAGTTGTTCTTTGGGCCACCCATACCATTCGAAATAATTAGACAGCCAGTGGTTATGGTTTTATTTGAAACTGATAAAGTATAGTTGTTGTTTGTCTTTTTTATGGATGTGACTTCAGTATTAAACAATATATCAGCATCAGCATGAAAAAGGATCATCGTCGCAAGTTCATAGAGATGTTTAGCTGTTGGAAAGGGTTTTTCAACAAGTTCATCAAAGTCACTTGTTTGAATAAAATGGCCTTGTACTATATTGGAATTAAGACCAACCTTAGTGTAGGTAGGCGAGTTTAGAACCAGTGAGTCTCCCAGTTTAGAAAACGTTGAACATATCGTCGAACTTTTTTCGACAATCAACACTTTTAAGTTAGGATTATTTTTTCTAACTGTGTAGATATAGGTTGCCGCGTGGATACCTGCTCCGACCAGAAGGATATCGTAAGCGCTAATATCAGCAACTAGTTTGCTTTTAAGGTAGTTCAGTGCCGTATCAACATACTTTTTTCTTTTATTCTGATCGAAAATATATTCTCGAATTTGCTCTGCGAGTGAAGTAGTTAGTGGGTTTACTATCTGCTCCTCTTTTTTGAGAAAACTTTTGATTACTTTCGAACTGACACCAAATAATGACTCTCCAAAATCATATTGATTCACTCTTTTTGAATGGGAGATTGGCTCGATTTCAAGTCGAGCCTTTGAATGATCAAGTACGTTCATAAGTAAGTTTTAATTTTTGAGTTATGCTTTTCGTCTTCGATTAATGCAACAATCACATAAAATGATTGTTTACACATAGAACTCATGCCGCGTTTACCGGTACTTCGACGAAGCGTTCAGCCCCGGTGGCCTCATCAAACCCCGGTTCGACGCATAGATTACCTGGTTTAACTGTCATGTAACGTTCGTAGTGATCACGCAATATATATTCAACCTGTACTCTATCGTAAGCGGGCAGGGTGTGTAGCGCACAGCCTCGCGGTGTGGCAATCACTTCTGCATTACGCACTACTTGTTGCCCTGACTTGAAAACCATATGGGCATTCGCGAACATTGCCGCAATATCAGGCTGTGGTTTGTATACTGCAACATCTGCTACACATCCCGGTGCCAGGCTACCACGATCATGCAGGCCCATTAATTGCGCCGCTGCGCTACGTGTCATAACGGCGATTTCATAAAGCGTGTATTCATGCTTTAAATGTGGCAAAAGTGTGATAGCGAGTGCCTCTTGATTAAGTCCGGCCATGACTTCGGCACGATAGTCTGCGCTCATCAGTAAATGAAACAGTTCGGGGTAGCGTGTGAAGGGCGCACCATTTGGATGATCGGTCGTGAAAAAAATACGCGCTGGATCGTCGGCCAGCAGGAAGAGTTCCAACCCAATTGCCCACTGCAGCGTATTAACGAAGTTGAGCTTGCGGTACTCATAGGGCACGACTCCACCGCCGCCCTCGCATTCGAGCATACTGAAGACCGCTTTGGGCGGTTTTGCAACATCTCGATTGTTAAATTGCGCGAGCAGGTCGGACGATATCGTGACTGTCTGTCCGAACAGTACTTGGCCGACATCCATCGTAATATTGGGATGCTTCTTCCATGCATTTATCATACGCCATGCCGCAGATGAAAATTCATGCTTACCCTCACGGTCGTAAGCGTAGAACTGGACATGGGCAAGATGCATTGGTAGACCGTCGGCCGCCTCCATGGTCTCTATCAAGGTATTAATCCCTTGTCCTGCCACGCCAAGGTTATTGCAATGAACATGTAATGGATGTCGGACGCCTAGCTCAACCACCGCACGCTGTAATGCCTGCACAATGCGTCGCGAACTGACGCCGTATTCCGGCACCTCATCGTCAAAATCGAAGGTATTCACATTATGCTTGAATGCAGCAACGCCGCCAGCATTGATCACCTTCAGGCCGAGGCAGCGGGTGGAGTCCAGTGTCCAGGCCACATGATCATTGATCACCTCTTGTGATGCATTAGCGCGAAGCAAACCCAACAGGTAGTCATCATTACCCAGGATCGCAAGTCCGGCGGTATCCAGGATAGGGATATCCGACATCTCCAGATGGGCGGCAATGGCATTGCACGGTAGTACAGCCGGCTCGACCACAGTGGTGTAGCCCATTCTTGCATACCGTACACCGGTCCCGGTGGCGGTCCAACCGCCGACATGTCGACCGTTACGCAGTAATTGGGATGCCCGCAAGTTAGCAGCAAGTTGTAGTTCCGGCATGAGTACGCGGGCGTTGTTCACATTACCACCGGCGATGTGGGAGTGAATGTCCACTGCACCTGCCATGACGATGCAGCCACTCACATCGATGTTGTGATTCACTTCGGCTTCGTTGGCAGGTGCGTCAACGAAGTGCCCATCACGGATATACAGATCGCCCACGACATCATCCATGTCCTGGGTTGGATCAAAAAACCGTCCTCCGGTTAATCGGGTTAGCATGTATTTATCTCCTCATTACTGATTAATAGCGTTTTATCGATTTGCTTAATGCGTTGGTCTTTATTTAATTCTCAAATTGTTCTTAATGATTTTGCCATCATTAACGATCAGTGCATTTTTAATTAATGTTGAAGGCATAATTACTTTGTGTCTCCAACAATAAGCACCTGCCGTGCTTCAATGTCGACTTTTAAATAAAAGCAATCTGAACGTCCTGTATGACAAGCGGCACCGGACTGATCGACCTGGCACAATACAGCGTCACCATCGCAATCAAATGTCATAGAAACCAGTGCTTGAGTATGTCCGCTAGTTTCGCCTTTAACCCATAGCTGCTTCCGACTTCGAGACCAATAGGTCATGCGTTTCGTCGATAAAGTTAGTTCCAATGATTCTTTATTCATCCAGGCGAACATCAACACTTCTTTACTTTCAGCATCTTGAGTAATGACGGGAATCAAACCTGAATCGTTAAAAAAAAGATGATCAATAACGGTATCGAGCGACACACTGTCTTTATCCGATCGTGTTTCTAAAGAATGGAAAAACTTATGATACATGTTGGCACCTATTCACGACGCTTCGGCTACCAATGAGTGCTTCGTTCAAGAATATATCTGCTTGAATTAATTATTATTTTCATCATACGTACTAGATTGTTCATTAGAATGTTATGTTATAACATAACATTTTTAAAGAGAGTACAGAAGATGTCTGAGGGTAAATTGCCTGTAGCTGACTTATCGGTTTTCTTGGAAGAGTTAAATCAACAAATCATCATCTCGCTCAAGCTTATATAAGGGTGACAAATGAATTTTAGTTCTAAAAAATTGCATGCGATTCCGACTAGAGGAGTTGAGGTTTAAGGATTGCCAGATGATTGGCGTTCAAACAAAAGCGAATGTTGACATACGTCTTGTGAGTATTTCCTATGCATAAACTTGATGTGCTTATTGTCGGTGCCGGTCCCGCTGGCATAGGCATGGCTTTAGAATTGAATAAGGTTGCTGATTTGAAATACGGCATAGTAGAACGTGATCGTATCGGTGAATCCTTTCGACGATGGCCAGCTCAAACACGCCTCATATCACCTTCTTTCTATAGTAGTCCGTTTGGCCTTGCTGACTTGAACGCTGTTGATGCTGCGAGTTCGCCTGCCATCGTTTCCAGCGCGGAACATTTGAGTGGTCAGCAGTATGCGGATTACTTAACTTTTGTCGCCGATGTTAACGAGTTGCCCATCGTCATTGGTTGTAAAGTATTGGAAGTCGAGCCTGTCCAAGAGGGCGGATTTAATATAGCTACCGAACGCGGTGACCTTTATGCGCAGTTTCTGATTTGGGCATGTGGAGAGTATCAGTTTCCTGATCTGAATCCTTTTCCGGGTGGCGAGTTGTGCCAACATTACGCACACATTGAAGATTGGCAAATTCTGGATAACGGCCCATACGTCGTAATAGGTGGCTACGAAAGCGGTTTGGACTCGGCGATAAATCTGGTCAAGCTAGGTCATCAGGTTCGCCTACTTGTGCGTAGTCAAACCTGGGATTTGCCGGGTGTGTATGACCCGAGCCAAGCACTGTCGCCGTATACCCGTGAACGACTTCGTGAAGTGGAATCTAATGATCGATTGGAAATCATCTTTAATGTCAACGTAGTAAAAGTAACGCTCAAGGAAGATGAGTATTTTCGTATTCATGCAGCAGACGGTCAACATTGGGACGTTATGGAGCCACCTATTCTCGGTACCGGCTTTCTCAAAGGCGGCGGTGCTCGCCAGATTAAGGATCTGTGGGAATGGGATAAACATGGGCATATCGTACTGAGTGAATTCGACGAATCCGCTAATACAGCTGGACTCTTTCTGGTTGGACCTCAGGTGCGCCACGAAGAGCGAATTTACTGTTTTATCTATAAGTTCCGTCAGCGCTTCGCACGTGTAGCAAATGAAATTGCTAAACGCATGCAGCTGGAGATTGAATGGCAGGAAGGTTCACAAGATGGTATCTGGGGACCATTTGGTAATAGTGAATGCTGCGAGGGTTGTGAATGTTAGCTCTACTGTTTAGTAAATTCTTAACTGTATGAATTCCACCTCTTTTATATTGATTGTTGGCATAATTGTTGGCTCATTGATCGGTTATTTCGCACCAGCCTCCGGAGAATGGTTGAGCAATTTTATGGATTACACATTGCTCACGTTGGTCAGTTTATTGATCTTTTGTGTTCGTTTTGTTGCCCTGTTTCAAGTTTTCAGGAGCTTGCGCTTTTTCACCATTGCACTAGTGGCAAACTTCCTGGTGGTGCCGCTGATAGGCTATGGCATCGCTTCACTATTCCTGTCAGCATATCCTCTATTTATGATAGGGCTAGTCATCTATTTTATGTCGCCCTGTACCGATTGGTTCTTAAGTTTTACACGCTTATCTGAGGGGAATGTTGCTTTAGGTACCGCGTTGATACCGATCAATATGATCATTCAGTTGTTACTTTATCCTTTATTTCTCCAGTGGTTTACCCAAAATACAGTGCAAGTTGAAGCCGGCACTATCAGCAGCACTTTGTTGCAATGGTTTTTGCTGCCATTTTTATTGGCTGTTACGGGGCATCATATGTTAAGGCTAATACTTAAACCCGATAGCTTTGAATGCGTGCTGGAAAACGCAGACCAAGCCACACCTTGGGTGACGGCCTTGCTGGTTTTACAGATATTTGCGGGCAATATTTCTGTCATTCTGGACTACCTCTCGGTGTTTACCTGGGTGTTGGTCGCAGTGTTCACTTTTTTTCTGCTTACTTTTTTGCTTGGCGAAACGCTGAGCAGACTGTTCCAACTCCGCTATCCCGAGCACGCGTTATTAACCATGACCATTGCTGCGCGCAATGCACCATTAATGCTTGCCGTGACCATGGCTGCATTACCAGATCAACCTCTCATCTATGCCGCGCTGGTGATTGGTATGCTGGTTGAGTTTCCCCATCTAACTATACTGCGGCATTTGCTACTCAGCGTTCGTGGGCGTTCCGCAATGATGAAAACGCATATTACTGTATAAGGTATGGATAGCTAACGAAAATGAGCAGATACACATATTTACTCCATCTTGTTACACTAAACCATCATATAAAATAAGTTATTAAATTGTAAAAAATAAAGTTATTAGAGATCGAATAAAACACAATCTCACGAAAAATAGAAGACGACAAAATGGTACATAATCTGTTCGAACTTGCTAAGCAGACACTTGCCTGACTTCAAATGATGGTTAATCTGATAGTGCCGGGCATTTTGTATCAACTTTTACAGACATTATACTATCAGTATCTTTCATCTGGATAACTGATATGACATTGACTCGAACTGCGACAAGCCCTCTTAAGACAGATACGCAAGATCAGTTTAAGCCGGCGCTCTCTTTCACCAACACAGATTTATTATTAGAGCTGTCAGCGGAGACGAATACGGGGAAACTGGTTGAAAGAATTCTGGAAGAATCACAAAAATTCAGTAATGCCGATGGTGGCACTGTCTACTTACTCAAACACCCCCCTCATGATTCTAAAAACAACGGGCCGGAACTAAGCTTTGCCGTGTTGGCTAACAACACACTCAATACCTACTACAGTATCTTTAGAAATGGCGATGATGAAAACCAAACATTTCCGCCTATTCCTCTTTATGATGAAAATGGCAATGAGAACCACAACAATGTAGTCACTTATGCGGCCTTAACTAAAAAAGTGATTGGTATTGAGGACGCCTACAATGCAGATGACTTTGATTTTTCTGGTACTCGTAGCTTCGATGAAAAAGCCAACTACCACTCCCAATCTTTTTTAACGGTGCCATTACTTAATCATGAGCAGGACGTGATAGGGGTTCTGCAGTTAATTAATGCCCAAGATGCAGCAGGCAATGTGATTGCTTTCTCGAATGAGGCGATTGATTTGGTAACAGGCTTGGCAGGGTACGCGGCGATTGCACTCAATAACCAATTGTTGGTGAAAGATTTAAAAAATCTGTTGGATGCGTTTATACAGTGTATTGCCCAAGCCATTGATGCTAAGTCATCGCATACTTCTGCTCATTGTCAGCGTATACCTCTCTTGATGGAGTTGATTGCTCAAGCTGCCTGTGAAAACCAGGATAAGTTTAAAGACTTCAATCTCGATGAAGACGACTGGTATGAATTAAAAGTCGCTGCCTGGTTGCATGATTGCGGAAAGCTGGCGACACCGGATTCGGTATTGGACAAATCCACTAAGCTGCATTTAATGCAAGATGGTATAGAGAATATAAAGACTCGCTTTGAAGCGGCTATGCTCTCCATGGAAAAACAGACTTTTGAGCAGGCATTAAGTCAAGCAATCGAATTTGATTCGATCGAGTTGGAAAAACGCAAACAGCAGCTAAAAGACGACTTAGAGTTTGTGGTTCAATCTAATAAGGGCGGTGAATTTATTTCTAATGAAAGCAAGCAACGTTTAACCAGGATTGCAGCCCAAACCTGGATAGACTCCGACGGTAATTCCCATCATTTACTCACCCCACAAGAATTAGGTTTTCTGTTAATTGAGAGAGGAACGCTTTCTGAAGAAGAGCGAGATCAAATTAATAATCATATGGCAGTAACCATCGATATGTTGGAGTCTTTGCCATTTCCACGCAAATTACAAAGGGTACCAGAGTATGCCGGTGGTCATCACGAGAAAATGGATGGCACCGGTTTTCCTAGAGGCTTAACTCGAGATCAGATGTCTATCCCCGCAAGAATGATGGCGATTGCAGATATTTTTGAAGCATTGACTTCAAAAGAGCGGCCTTACAAAGACCCGATGAAAATTTCCCAGAGCCTGGAAATTATGCAGCGCATGAAAGAGAACAACCACATCGATGGCGATTTGTATGATCTTTTCGTCAATGCCAGGGTTTGGGAAAAATACGCTAAGCTAGAATTATTGCCTGAGCAATTGGATATTTAGTTTCTTGTGACAACAGTTTTTTCATTTTATTGTCGAAGCTTAAAGCTTCTCTAATTTTGAAAATTTCCTTCTCTCTTTTGCTAAACATGTCACTGCCATTTTTTAATTCGTTATTAAATTTTAATGATGCGAATCAGTATGTATCTCATTGAAATTAAATATAATATTGCAAAGTCTGGCTCATTTGCGGAGAGTAATGTTATGTTATAACATTACAAATTTTATGTTTAAAGACATTAGTTGCGGGAGTAGAAGAAACAATTGATTATGAGGAGGTTAAATGTCTGACTCTAACCTGGACTACATTCCACGAAATTATGAAGATTGGAAATTTTGTATTACTAAAAAATGTGGTATTCCTCTAACAAAAGATTATATTGAAAAACGATTAGCGGCATTTAGAGATTTAAATAGTGATCACACAAAAAAATTCATAGAAATTTACGGGGAGCAGTACACCAACCAGATTATTTCCTGGTTTGTTCTAGCACAAGATGAATTTAAAAAATAGTGATGGTATATACTGTAGCGCGCGTAATTTATACAGCGATAAATTACATTATCATAACTTCAGCCATATTAATGATGTTTTAGATTATGCTGAAGTCATTCTAAAACAATGTAATACACAAAATATTAGCTACGATAAAAAAATAATCACGCATGCTATTCTTTTTCATGATGCGGGATATATAGAAGATCATAAAAACAAGGGCTTCAAAGATAAAGAATCATATTCTGCGTTTCTGGCAGAGACAATTCTGTTAGATGCTGATGAGTCAGAAAAACATATAGCAGCAGTCTCGCAAGCGATTCTCGCCACTCGAATGGATGCATTATGTCAGTCTAATAATGATATGGTTGTTAGAGCTGCTGATTTATATGGTTTAATTGCGCCATATAATCAATTTAAAAATAAAACAATCGCACTGTATAAAGAAAGAGAATTCATGTCAGGTAAAAAAATTACCTGGGAAGAATACAAAGGAGAAGCATGCGATATTATCAAACAATTTATCGCGTCACCGATTCAACTCGATATTGAATTATTTCAACATAACAATGATAAGTTTCATTCCAAGGTGTCTGAGAATATTGATAAGTTAATTGAAGATAAAATTGACTAAACTAGATTCTTTTATAGAAAGTTATAACGACAAACGATTCTAAGTGGTTGAGTTATCAATCATCGATTGAACCAAATGCTCGATTATTCTTTCCAGTCTCCGGATTTTCCGCCAGATTTTTCAAGTAATTTTATTTCCGACATAGTCATGCCTCGATCGACGGCTTTACACATGTCGTAAATTGTCAGTAGTGTGATTTGTACAGCCGTTAACGCCTCCATTTCAACACCGGTTTTGCCATCGGTTTCGGTTTTGGCAATACAGGTGATAGATGAACTAGCCTCATCGATATTCAGCTCAATATCAGCGTGAGTTAAACTTAACGGATGGCAGAGTGGTACCAAATCTGCCGTTTTTTTTGATGCCATGATGCCAGCGGTTCGAGCAATGCCGAGTACATCGCCTTTTTTGTTATCGCCGGATTGTATTAAAGCCAGTGTTTCAGGCTGCATGGCTATCTTGCCGCTAGCGACGGCGACGCGATGGGTTATGGCTTTACTGCCGACGTCAACCATATGGACGGCGCCTTGCTCATTAAAATGGGTTAATTTCGACATATCATTATTGTCTGTTTGGTATAATGCATCATATTACTTAAATCCGGTTATCAGTGGAACAGAAGAGTATTAAATGCAAATTAATATTAAATATTTTGCCAGTTTACGTGAGTTGATGGGTGAGGCATCTACGCAAGTTGATGTTGAAGATAATCTGTCCGTCAATGATCTGTGGCAATCACTGGTCACACAAAAAAATGTCGAATTCGATACAGTGATGATGGCGGTGAATGCGGAATACGTCAAACCGGATTACCAGTTGCAACCCGGTGATGAAGTCGCGTTTTTCCCTCCGGTAACAGGAGGCTAGCGTGTTAATCGAGATCCGTGAACAACCGTTCCATGCCTATGACGAAATTAATACTTATCTGAATAGTCTGGATATAAGCGGTCAGTACGGTGCAACTGCCAGCTTTGTTGGTTCCATGCGCGATTTTAGTGAAGACAAAACCGTCACTGGCATGACGCTGGAACATTATCCAGAGATGACAGAAAAGCACTTAACGAAGATAGCGAACGATGCGATACAGAAATGGCAGCTACTGGATGTATTGATCCTGCATCGTATTGGTAAAATTGAAATCAGCGATGATATTGTGCTGGTTGCTACCTGGTCTGCGCATCGTAAAGAGGCCTTTGAAAGCTGCCGTATGATTATGGAAGAATTGAAGTCTACTGCGCCGTTCTGGAAGAAAGAAGAAACAACCCGCGGCAGTCGTTGGGTGGAAAAGAATACTGCCGGTTTTTAAAACATATATTCGATGTCTAGTTTAAACCCTGATTATTTAATCATCGGTGCGGGTATCGTCGGCCTGACTATCGCTTATGAACTCAAACGGCATTTTCCTGATGCGTCTATTACCGTTATTGAAAAAGAAACACAGCCGGGATTGCACGGCAGTGGCAGAAATAGTGGCGTGTTACATGCGGGATTTTATTACACGGCCGATTCGTTAAAAGCGAAGCTTTGTCGCGACGGCAATATCGCCTGGCGACAATACTGTATAGAAAATAATTTAACCTTGAATCAATGCGGTAAGTTAGTCGTCGCGCGCAGTGACGAGGAAGTCAAAGGACTGGAGGAATTGTATCGAAGAGGGCAGGTAAACGGGGTTCAATTGGAAATGATTTCGGCTGATGCTGCTGTTGAGATCGAGCCGAATGTCTTTACCCATCAAAAAGCGCTGTGGTCACCTAATACGGCGACCGTGAACCCTGTTGAGGTAGTAAGCTCAATTCAAAATAAAATTATTGAGCAAGGCGTAGAGATAAAAAATGCCTCGGCCTATCTGTCGCGCTCGGGCGATACTGTTATCACCAGTAATGGCGAATACACACCAGGATATGTGATCAACGCAGCTGGTCTGTATGCTGACAAGATTGCTAAAGACTATGGGTTCTCAGCAGATTATAAAATTTTGCCTTTTAAAGGCTTATATCTTTACGCTAATGAATCAGGAATAAAACTGAAAACCAACGTCTATCCGGTGCCGAATCTACGAAACCCGTTTCTCGGCGTTCATTTTACTGTGACAGCAGAAAACAAAACCAAGATTGGCCCGACGGCAATTCCGGCTTTTTGGCGTGAAAACTACATTGGCCTGGATAAATTTAATTTTAAAGAATTGATCGGTATTATCGGTATTGATGCGGGCTTGTTTTTTACCAATAGTTTTGGCTTTCGTGCACTTGCATTTGAAGAAATACAGAAATACTCCAGAAAAAAATTAATCGATCTGGCCGGTAGCTTATTGAAAGAGATTCGCTATGAAGATTTTACTCAATGGGGGAAACCGGGTATTCGTGCGCAATTAATCAATACCAAATCAAAATCCCTGGAAATGGACTTCAAATTTGAAGGGGATGGTAAATCCTTTCATGTGTTGAATGCCGTTTCACCGGCATTCACTTGCGCACTACCGTTTAGTCAATTATTGGTTAGCGAGATTAACAGGCACATCAGTTAACAGCGGTTGCGGCAATTCTTTGTGGTCATGCAAGGTCATTCCATCTTCAATAAATTGAATGATCGCATCCCAATCAGCCACGTCTTTTTTGACGAGTGATGGCGGATAGATCTCATGCATACCGATTCCCTGACTGGCAGCGGTGACATAGTTTTGTGTATCTCTTAATGTAGTAACCAACGGAAAATTCAATGTTTCGAGAAAGTTGTTAAAGGGAGTCAGAATTTTCGTATTCTTTCTGACGCGGTTAGCAACGATACCGACTTTGATATCGTAGGAGCGTACTTTAGCCGTTAGTAACAAATCGGCAATGAATTGCGCTGAAGCGTGGATATCACTGTCCGAGGGCAGTACAGGAATAATGATGTAATCGGTATTGCTGATGAAATCATTAAGTTCGAATCCCCTGACACCGGCCGGTGTATCAATCACCATGCGATCGGTACCCGCTGGGACACGCATCTGAAAGCTTCTCGTCACACTTTGATTCACTTTAGAGGCATCAATACCATGAATCGCGGGGAACTGTTCGGGTCTCTTTTTCAGCCAGCGAATAGCAGTACCTTGCGCATCGTAATCGATCAACGTCGTGCGCAGATTATTGGCGGCAAAGATACTGGCGAGGTTGGTTGAAATGATCGATTTACCGCAGCCACCTTTGGAATTAAGGATGGTAATGCGCTTAATTTTAACGCCGCTATCTGTGACTGGTTGCATCATAAAAAATATTATGATGCAGTCAAAATAAAATGTCTAATCTACATTAATAAAAAATTATAAATTATTGTTTTATAATATAATTTTTATATTCGATTAGATGGTTTTTAAAAACTGATACGACAAGGTTATGAATGCGTATGAAATACTTTACACATGACTTTCCATTCGCCATCCATTTTGAGTAGTGCAAACAGATCAGTGAATTTATTACCTGTCCAGTTATCGAGTTCGAGTCTTGCCGTCGCAACGGTGCCCACAATGTCGATGTGAGTGATTTCAGCCTTCAATTCGCTGGCTGCACCATTCTCCGTATTCCAGTCAAATAATGCTTGTACCGGGGCAGAAAAAAGATCTCCTCCGATATAACCATGCACAGCGGCGCTTTCATGGAAAGTTGCTTTCATTTCTTCACCATTCCCTGAAATCGCCCCATTAATATAGTGTTGTATGGTGTCTTTGATTAATTGTTCATCGTTCATGAGTGCCTCCTTAAGGTTTGAATTCAGGATGTAACTCCGTTTATTTAAAAAAAATCATAAGTTCGTAAAGTAAAGTGCATTACAGCACTCCATAAAAGGGCTGCACATCAACCATTTCCTCAGGCTTAACTCCTTCATTATCCAACGGCAATACGATAAAACAATTTGCATCAGCCATAGAACGTAAAATACCCGAGCCCTGTGCGCCGGTTTTACGCACGACTAACTTGCCTGAATCATCATGTTCCAGTATTCCACGTTGGTATTCAACGCGGCCGGGTCGTTTTCGCAGCTTTGATACACACGGAACCTTTACCATAACAGGGAGCAATGTGTTTTCTCCCATCAATTTTTTCAGTGCGGGTTGGACGAATTGATAAAACGTTACCATGACTGATACCGGGTTGCCCGGTAAGCCAAAAAAATAAGTCGTAGCTAATTTACCAAATGTCAAAGGTCGCCCGGGTTTCATTGCGACCTTCCAGAAATTGACTTCGCCATGGTTTAACAGGGTTTCTTTAACGAAATCGGCTTCGCCTACCGAGACACCACCTGAGGTTAATAATACATCGACCTTGCCTTTGGCTTCCAGAAACGCCTGGTTCATGAGTTCTTTATCATCTTTAACCACGCCCATATCGATGATCTCGACGCCTAGTCGCGACAGCATGCCATAGAGGGTGTAGCGATTGCTGTCATAGATCATGCCGTCTTCCAGTTCTTCCCCAATGGAACGCAATTCATCCCCGGTTGAAAAAAACGCGACTTTTAATTTGCGTGTAACATCAACCTTGGCAATGCCTAATGATGCTAACAAACCAATATCAGCAGGGGAGAGCTTCATGCCTTTTTCCAGGACCAGATCACCAATGGCTAAATCTTCGCCTGCCTCGCGTACATTACTGCGGGCTTTTGTCTCACCATCGATCAGAATTTCTGATCCATTGACTTCTACATCCTCTTGTATGATAACCGTGTCTGTGCCTTCCGGCATGATGGCACCAGTCATAATGCGAACGCATTGGCCTGATTCCAGTGAACCGCTAAACGGAATGCCGGCAAAGCTGCTGCCGATTAGCGATAAGGTTTTTGTACCAGTCTTGGGTAAATCATTGGCATTGATCGCATAGCCATCCATTGCTGAATTTCTTCCAGAGGGTACATTGATATCAGAATGGATATTGTTCGCTAACACGCGACCTAACGCCTCGCGAATGGGTAATGACTCGGTTTCAGACACTGCTGTAATAGCAGAAAAGATATGCGCTAAGGCCTTGTCAGGCGTAATTGATGCCGGGTCAAAGTCATCTTTGCAGCTGATGTCTTTATTAATCGTTTTTTCGTTCATGATTTATATCTCATTAATATAATGCTCAATATAGTTTGCAATGGCGGCATGGTCATTGAGATCAAGTACCGGCAAA
Source organism: Gammaproteobacteria bacterium (assembly GCA_028279365.1). Taxonomy (GTDB): domain Bacteria; phylum Pseudomonadota; class Gammaproteobacteria; order Eutrophobiales; family Eutrophobiaceae; genus JANQNX01. Next base: position 102,888 of record JANQNX010000013.1, read on the forward strand.
TTGTGATCGTCATTAATGCTTGCATCAGTTGCAATGGCTATGATGCTGTCATCATCCCTGCATATTAACGGGGTGTTTAAACTTGGGCGATGTAACTCAATCTTTGGAATTGCCTCCGGCTTAAAGCCTTCTACCAGTATTAAATCCAACTTGGATTGATCAATGTATGACAGGTATTCCTGTAAACGATCAATGGGATTATCCTGTTCTTGTTCAACCATTAATGCCCAGCGTTTTTTTGAGCCAATTAACATTTGATCGGCACCGGCTTTTCGAATTTCGTAACTGTCTTTACCGGGCTGATCGATTTCAAATGTGTGATGCGCATGCTTTATCACGCCGACCCTGATTCCCTTGCTTTTTAACAGAGGAATAATACTGACCAGCAGTGTTGTCTTGCCGGTTCCGCTGTAGGCAGCAAACCCCAATATCGGCACATCGGTTTTAATACTGACAGTCATAGTTTGTTTGTAGCTTGTTGCAAGTCTTCAGGCGTGTTGATGTTATAAAATGTTTCGGGTGAATCAGAGAAATCGACCAATTTCATATTATGTTGTTCAAACCAGCGATCAATTTTTCTCTCTCCACTAGTCAGGTATTCATCGAGCGAGTCATAAAGCGACTTTTTCATCAGGCTAAACACTGGCTGTATGCGTTCACCATTATGTGCGACGCTAATCTCTGTATCGTTTTCCTTAAAGGGTTGGCTTAGTCTTTCGATAAGATTGTCAGGCAGGAAAGGCGAGTCGCAAGGTACCGTTGCCATGAACTCGGTATCAATAAACTTCAGCGCGGTAGCGAAACCCGCTAACGGCCCACAATAACCCGCTAACTCATCAGAAATGACATCAGCGCTATACTGCAGGTAAGTATCAGTATTACGATTGGCGTTAATAATAATATGTGCGACCTGTGAAGAGAGGGCGGCGACACTATAGGCAATCATTGGTTTGCCGTTAAGTTCAACCAAACCTTTATCATCTCCGCCCATTCGCCTTGCCTGGCCACCCGCAAGAATTAGTCCGGTAATGGATTGTTTATTGATACTCATAAATGCTTTTTTATTAATGAAACCGTAAAATAAAAGTATTCCGATTTTACATTAAATGGAGCCATAGCATGAATGAAGATAACTTTAATATGGAAATACGTAAATTTTTGAAAAAAGTAGGTGTCACTTCACAACGCGAAATTACCAGTGCGATTAACAAGGCCATCGAGGCAGGTGATTTAACGGGCTCCGAGACATTACCGGTCAAGGTCAGCTTGACCATGGCTGATGTATCGTTAGAACTGGATATTGAGGGGGATATTTCTCTGGATTAGTGTTCCTTTTTTACGTTGGCGATGTCACGTTTTGGTGGGAGCGCCGTATCAAATTCAAGATGATCTGCGCCGTTATAGATTAAAAAGTGTTTACTTTTAGCGCGAGACAATAAGGTAATATTCATATCTCTTGCTAGGTTTAAGCCCATTTGGGTAATTCCTGAACGTGATAACAGGGTAGGGATTCCCATCTGCGCAACTTTGATGACCATTTCGGAGGTCAGGCGTCCAGTGGTATAAAAGATTTTGTCGTGGCCGTCGATATCTTCCAGCCACATCTTGCCGGCAATTGCGTCTACCGCATTATGTCGGCCGACATCCTCAATAAAGATCATCGGCTCCGTATGTCGACATAATGCACAGCCGTGAACGGCACCAGCGTTTTTATACACATCGTTATAGACGTTCAGGTTCTTTAATAAACTATATAAATCGGATTGCTTGATTTTTAACGGTTTAATTTCGACCTGATCCAGGTGTTCCATTACATCGCCAAATACAGTTCCCTGACCGCAGCCAGTGGTGACAATGCGTGGGCCGAGACGATCTTTCCAGTCATCGCGATCAGAGAAAGTCGTGATGGCAACAGCGTTCACTTCCCAATCGACCTGTACGGATTTAATTTCTTTGATGTCAGATACCAAGCCCTGATTTTTAATGTATCCCAATGCTAATAATTCAGGCTGGGTACCCAGGGTCATTAATGTGACAATTTCATAGCTATCGATATATAGCGTTAGCGGACGTTCTTCTGCTATGTGTAATTCACGTGTGTTTTGGTATTCATCGACGGCTTCGACAGCACAAGTCGGATCCAGCCCGGCCTGACTCATTTCCGGGCGATAATGCGAGGACATCGTTATCCCCCGGTTACGTTCATATGACGAAATATGATGGGCTGTTCCTTGAGGTTGAAATCATGGCCTTTGGGTTTAATGAGCATTGAATCTTTAATCGCCTGTTTCAGTTTTTCATCATTACCGGGATGTGCCCGGATGACCTTGCGTAAATCAACTGAGTGTTCCTGACCGAGGCATAGTAATAAACGTCCTTCACAAGTTAACCGAACCCGATTGCACTGGTCGCAGAAATTATGGCTATGCGGTGAGATAAAACCGACGCGCGTACCGGTCTCGGCGATTTTAAAATATTTTGACGGTCCGCCAGTTGTTTCTGTAGTTGGTATTAATTTAAATTCCTGTTCCAGATCGCGTTTAATTTCATCGCTGGAATAGTAGGCTTCGGCGCGGTCATGATCGCCAATCACGCCTAATGGCATCTCTTCAATAAAACTGATATCCATACCACGTTCGCTGGCATAGTTAACCAAATCAATGATTTCATCATCGTTACGGTTTTTCAGGATAACAGCGTTAAGCTTTATTTTTTCAAAGCCCACTTCTCTCGCGGTTTCGATACCCGCCAGTACCTGATTTAAATCACCGACGCGGGTTATGCGCTTAAATTTATCGACATCAAGCGAATCAAGACTGATGTTGATGCGTTTTACCCCGGCGTCTTTTAAGGGTTGCGCCAATTTAACTAGTTGCGAGCCATTAGTGGTCGTCACTAATTCGTATAAGCCGGGCAGAGAGCCTAGGTCTTCGAAAAGTTTAATAATATTGCGTCTGACCAAGGGTTCTCCGCCAGTGATTCTGATTTTTTTTACACCCAGTTCGGTAAATGCGCGGGCGATAGTTGAGATTTCTTCTAATGTCAGCAATTGTGCTCTGGGTACAAACTGCATTTCATCATCCATGCAGTAGACACAACGAAAGTCGCAACGGTCAGTGACTGAAATGCGAATGTAATCAACAACCCGGTTGAACTTATCAATGAGAACAGGTTGCGTATGTTGTATTGTTGTCATGCTGAAAGTCGATTTATAACAATGCGTAAAAGATGAATATTATCAATAAGCTGCATGGATTGCGACGTAAAACCATATCACCATTTTGAATAAGGCTTATTTACCAGGCAAATATTGTAGTAACGAACGTCATTTGTGACTTCATCGCCTATCCAGTCTGGTAATGCCAGTGCTTCTTCGGCGTTGTTCAATTCGACCTCGGCGACGATGAGACCTTTATTTTCTGACTCAAACTCATCGATTTCCCAGATATGCTCGCCATGTCTGACGATATGACGAGTCTTTTCAATCAGTGGTTGATCGCATAGTTGCATTAATTCGCGAGCTTCGTCCAATGGAATCGGGTAGTCAAATTCCTTACGCTGTATACCAATGGTTTTTCCTTTTATATTTAGATTAGCCGATTCGTCGTCAATACGAATCCGAATTGAGCTTTTGTCATTTCCACCGAGATAGCCTTGAATCATATCAATACTTTTTTCGATGTCTTGTCGCCAATCATCGTTAGTCAGCAGAAATTTACGTTCGATTTCCATCGCCATGACTTATGATAGCCTTACATAACAATAATGACACCCATACACAATGAATGAACGCATAACATTGGTCGAGATTCTGTATCAAGCCAGGAACCCAAGACTGTTGGCAATCCTATTATTAGGGTTTTCTTCCGGATTACCGTTGGCTTTGAGTGGTGGCACCTTGCAGGCGTGGTTAGCAGATGTCGATGTGGATATTCGAGCAATAGGCTGGTTTTCACTCGCGGGCTTACCCTATACCCTGAAATTTATCTGGGCGCCGCTTATGGACAGGTTTGTGCCCGGCAAATTAGGTCGACGTCGTAGTTGGATGCTGTTGACTCAAATTGCTCTATTAATCTCCATTTGTTCGATGGCACTGTTAACACCAGACAGCCATCTGAAAATAATGGGGATAGTCGCCTTTTTTATCGCTTTTTTTTCTGCTTCGCAGGATATCGCGTTTGATGCCTATCGAACTGATATCTTACCTGCTAATGAAAGAGGTCTGGGTGCGGCAGTGTCGGTCGCAGGCTATCGGCTTGCCATGTTGTTATCAGGTGCCGGCGCGCTAATCGTCGCCGATTTTTATGGCTGGAAGTCTGCCTACTTGATTATGGGCGGACTGATGATGGTAGGTATGTTGACATCATTGTTTTGCTATCAGCCGCAAGAGGAATCTGTACCTGCTTCACTTCGGGCTGCGGTTGTCGAACCTTTTGTCGAATTTATTAAACGACCTGAAGCGATAGCGCTATTGGTGCTGATTGTCCTGTATAAATTGGGTGATGCCTTTGCTGGTACACTTACCACGGCTTTTTTAATCCAGTCGCTGGATTTTTCTACCTCCGAGGTCGGCGTTGTGAATAAAGGTTTTGGTTTGTTTGCAACTTTATTCGGTATTTTTGTTGGTGGCGGTTTAATGTTAAAGATTGGTCTGTTTCAATCGTTGTTGTGGTTTGGTTTGTTACAAGCTATCACCAATCTCGGTTTTATGTTGTTATCCATCGTCGGTAAAAGCTATGTGGGTATGATGCTAGTCATTGGTTTGGAGAATTTGTCGGGTGGGATGGGGACGGCTGCATTTGTCGCCTTGTTAATGGCACTTTGTAATCACAAATATACCGCAACGCAGTTTGCATTATTGTCTGCCTTATCGGCAATAGGCCGCGTATTTGTCGGGCCACCGTCAGGTGAACTGGTGGCGATAGTTGGTTGGACACTCTTCTTTTTAGTGACGTTTGTTGCCTCAATCCCCGGGTTGTTACTTTTGTTAAAACTTAAAACGCAGCTATATCAATACGACGTAAATTAACATCTTATCGATAACCGTAATAGCGTCTTTTGGCATCACGATAGCCTCGTTGATAACCATTTGAAAATGCTCTGGAACGACGCTGGAAACGCTGATTATTGTTTATAATAGGTCTTCGTTGATAGCCGTAGCGATGTCTTTGTAAAGAATTAAAGCGATCATTACTAATGAGTTGATTATTGTTCAAACGTGATTGACGCAGCCTGTCATAAGAAAATGTGCGGTTTAAGTATGGGTTTCTTGCCTGATAGGGGTTAGCAAAATTATGTCTCCTGGCATAATCTCTACCTGGGTAGTAAGTTGAGGAGCCATTGTTACGCACATAATTCGGCGTATTAATGATGATTCTGGCATCGGCCAAAGCAAATGTCGGTATCATTAACAGGGAGGTAAGCATAATGAATGCAGCTTTTATACTCATGAATCTCTCCAAAAAACGTCTTACTACTATAGATAGGAAATATTGCAAATGGTTGCAAAACAATTCTCTCCACGGGTAGAAATTCGCTACTGTACCCAGTGCCGTTTTATTCTGAGAGCCAGCTGGTTATCCCAGGAATTACTCATGACCTTTGGCGACAAGCTCGGGGAGCTTGCATTGGTGCCAGCATCTGGCGGGGAGTTTAGTGTTTGGCTAGACGGTAATTTAGTCTTTGCACGGGCAGATACCGGGCGTTTTCCTGATTCTAAAGAATTGAAACAATTGATCAGAGACAGGATTGAACCTGAAATGTCACTAGGACACAGCGATAATAAAGATGATTAACGAATTTCTCTGACGACTCGAATACCAATGTGGTCGTAAGCCTGATCAGATTTAAACTTGTCACGCTTCTGACTGCGTATCGATTGTGGCGGCGTACTGTAAGCACCGCCGCGAGTTACGCGATAGGCACAGTCTCCACCTTCCCAAACCTCTGCATATTTCGGTGCTTTTTTGTAATTGTCATGCCAACAATCATGTACCCATTCTGATACGTTGCCTGCCGTGTCATAAACGTTAAACGGATTGGGATCAAAGCTGCCGATCTTGGTCGGTTTTCTCGGATCGAGGCCGGTACCGCAGCCAAAGCAGTGTGCCTTGTTCGGTTCTTCATCAAAGCCCCACCAGAACGGTGTTTTTTTACCGCTGGAGGCCATGTATTCCCATTCGGCTTCACTTGGCAGACGGTATTTTTGTCCGGTTTGTTCGGATAACCACTTGGTGTAGTAGTAGGCATCATCCCAGCTGACAAAGATGACCGGATGTGTGTTCTTATCCATATACAGTGAGTCTGGTTTCTTCCGTCCGGTCGCCTCTGCAAATTTGTCATACTCGGTGAAACTAATTTCATACTGACTGACAGCAAATTTTTCAACTGTTACTTCGCGGCGTGGCGTTTCTTCTGAATAACGGGAACCGGAGCTGCCCATCAAAAACTTTCCTGCCGGAATTACGACCATTTTTGGCGCATCGCCCCCTGATGAGAGACTGTCCTGAATAATGTTGCCGCTGGCTGAGCTAACCGCCGATTTTTCTTTCGGCGGTTCCGCAACAGGAGTTGGACTAGGTGTTTCTGTTGCTGCCGAGGCGACTTGCTCTTCAGTAGCTTTTTCGATCACCTCTTCCGGATCATCAGCTATCGCAGTACCGGTATCTTCTTCGCTTTCAGCTACCAGTGTTTCTGAGCCAACACTATCATCGACTAATGCCGGTTCTGGACTGCTTGCCGATTTTTCACCCATACTCAGAAAGACACCGGCACCGATAGCAATAATCACTGCTGCAGCAATACCTATCATCAAGCCGGATTTACTCTTGGCCTGTTGTTCCGCTTGTTCGAAGGATTCGCTAGGTTGAGTTGCGGGTTCTGTGGCTGGTTCAACCGGTGCTTGTGCATCCTCGACCGATAATTCCGCCGTGGTGTCGCCCAAATCTTCAGTCGTCGGTTCTTCGCTAGCCGGGGCTGCTTCCGGTGCAGCGGCAGCGACTGTTTCAGCAGCTTCTTTGACATTAACCACGACCGCAGTGGTATTGTCCTGCCTCGGCATATTGGCATCTTCGACCGCCTGCATCAGGGCGTCTGCACATTCTTTCGGTGAGTCAGACCACTCGGAATACTGAATTATCTTGCCTGAACTGAGTGTATCCAGACCATCACTGCAGATAATAATTCGATCACCTGCCTCCAGTTCAAATGGCTCGCTGTTGACATCAATTTCATTGATGTCATCACCGGTAATCGCACTCATTAACATATTCCGTGACAGGCCCGGCTCAGGTTCAACGGGGGTACCTTCCGCCTCCATGCGATCAAGAAAGCCGCCATAGCTATGGTCTGCATTCTTTTTGGTTAATTCTTTATTCCTTACCAAGTAAAGATGACTGTCCCCAACACTGGCCCAGGTTATTTTTCCGTCTTCAAGAATTGCGGCGACCATGGTGCAGCCCATGCCCTGCAAAGCAGGCGTTTCTGCCACGGTTTCAGTAATAGAATTATTTGCTTTAATTACGGATTGTTCGAGGATTTCTGCAACGGCATCAGTGGGATAATTAGCGGATACGTGTTTGTTAAAGGCTTGCACGGCCATGTTACTGGCGACATTACCAGCGGCATGACCACCCATGCCATCGGCTACCACAACCAGTGCGCTCGGTTTACCGTTCGCGTCTGTTAGGTTCGTGATTAAAAATGCGTCTTCCTGATAGTCTCTTGCTCCGTCGATTTGTGAGCCGGCAAGTTCAAATTCAAGCGCCATGGGCCATGAAATCTCCGTGAGTCAATGTTGAGAAAAAAAACATAGTTATTTGATTTTATTATTAATATTTAATCAATATCCAGCTGCGTTAAATACTAAAAGACGCTTAATATATTAGGTATGATTATCCTAACAGTCTATCAATATATTTTAAATAACATCTTGATTCATGAACAGAAATTCGTGTTTGTTTGGCGATTCGAGCCCAGCATAAGGTGCTGTTAGTTTGACTACAAAACTCGTCACTACTGGCGCACAAAAACAACTCAAACAGCGCTTAAGTCAGGTCAGAAAAAGTGACTATCATCGTTTACTTCGGCGCTTTAAGCAGATTGACGACAGTGAGCCTGAAAAATTAGCGCTGCTTGCAGAAGACATCGCGCGCTCGATTGATGAAAAATCGCAGCGTTTGCAAAGTGTGCCTGAGCTGAATGTTGATCAGTCACTACCCATTTTTCAGCGGTTTGATGAGATCAAACAGTACTTGCAGAAGCATCAGGTGTTGGTGGTTTGTGGTGAGACAGGTTCTGGCAAGACGACCCAGCTTCCGCAATATTGTCTTACGTCAGGGCTTGGCATAGAAGGCATCATTGGCCATACCCAGCCAAGAAGATTAGCTGCGAGAAGTGTCGCAAAACGCATTGCAGATGAGATGCACACCGAGCTGGGTGATAAAGTCGCGTACAAAATCCGTCACCACGATCTCACTGCGAAAGATACCTTGATAAAGATCATGACTGACGGTGTGTTGCTGGCTGAGATGCAACACGATCGTTTTCTTAATCAATATGATTGTTTAATCATCGATGAGGCGCATGAGCGCAGTCTCAATATTGATTTTATTCTTGGCTTCCTTAAGCAATTGCTAGTCAAGCGTCATGATTTAAAAGTAATCATTACCTCGGCAACAATTGATGTGGAACGTTTTTCCCAACATTTCGATCAGGCACCGATTATTGAGGTATCAGGCAGGACCTATCCGGTCGATGTGATTTATCAACCCAATGAGGATGAAGACGCTGAACGAGAAGATACTATCCTGGATGCGATCAATGAACTGTCCACGTATGACCGCGGCGATATTCTGGTATTTCTTGAAGGCGAGGGTGAGATACATCAAATCGATACGTTTCTGCAAAAGCGACATCTACCTGATACTGACGTATTACCTCTATATTCGCGCTTGAGTTCGGCCCGTCAGAATAAGATATTTTCTCCGCATCAGCGCAGACATATCGTATTGGCTACCAATGTCGCCGAGACATCGTTAACGATTCCCGGGATCCGTTATGTCATCGATGCCGGTTTTGCCCGAATTAGTCGTTATAGCTACCGAAGCAAGGTGCAGCGCTTGCCTATTGAAAAGATCTCTCAGGCTGCGGCGAATCAGCGCAAAGGACGCTGTGGCCGAACCAGCGATGGTATTTGTATTCGCTTGTACAGTGAAGAGGACTTTTTATCCCGACCTGAATATACCCAGCCAGAAATTTTACGAACCAATCTGGCTTCAGTGGTGTTGCAAATGAAATCGTTAAAGCTGGGAGATATTCAAGACTTTCCATTTCTTGAACCGCCTGATACCAAACTGGTTAACGATGGGATTCGTTTGTTAAAAGAAATTAACGCACTGGATGAAAAGGAAAAATTAACCGGCATTGGAAAACGCATGGCGCGTCTGCCAATAGAACCACGTTATGCAAGGATATTACTGGCGGCGAATGAGTTTTATTGTTTACATGAAATTTTAATCATTATCAGTGCCTTGAGTATTCAGGACGCGCGTGAGAGACCCATGGACACCCCGGCAAAGGCGGATAAAGCCCATCAGGCCTTTGCTGATGAAAAGTCTGATTTTTTATGGTTTATCAACGTCTGGCAGTTTTATCAAACGAAAGCAAAACAACTTTCGCAAAAGAAGCTAAGGAAATTATGCAAACAGAACTTTCTGTCTTATCTGCGAATGCAGGAATGGCAAAATATCTATCGACAGTTAAAACATATCTGCATTGAAATGAAGCTAAGCCTGAATAGTGAGGCCGCAAACTATCAAAATATCCATTGCGCGATGTTAACCGGGATGCCTAGCCATGTCGCATTTTTATCCGATCAACATGAATATACCGGCGCCAGAAATATCAAGTTTAATATTTTTCCTGCATCCTGTTTATTTCAGTCAAAACCCAAATGGGTAGTTGCCGCAGAACTGGTTGAGACGTCTCGCCTTTATGCAAGACAGGTGGCAACGGTGGACCCGCTATGGGTAATCAGTACAGCGAAACATCTGCTGAAATTTAATTATTCGGACGCAAAGTGGGAACAGAAAAGTGCACGCGTGATCGCGATGGAAACAACCAGCTTGTTCGGTATGACATTAAGAGCCAATCGAAAAGTTAACTATGGCAATATCGATCCTGCTCAGTCTCGTTCAATCTTTATCAGATACGCATTGATTGATGGTGAATTTGATTCACGAGCGCATTTTGTGAATGAAAACAATCGTCTCATAAATGCAGTTCGTGAGATGGAAATAAAAACGCGACGTCCCGATATCCTTGATGAAGACAGCGTGTATGCTTTTTATTTAAAGGTGATTCCTGAACAGGTTTATGACGGTCAAAGTTTTAGTTTATGGCTTAAGCAAGCCAGCCAGGAGATCTTACAACAATGTTATTTAACTGAGAATGATTTGCTCAGTGAAGCCTCGTCTGTTGAACAAAGTGATTATCCCGACGAAATATATTGTAACAAGATTCGTTTTCCGGTTGAGTATAAATTCTTGCCCGGTGAAAAGCATGATGGATTGAATATTGATGTGCCGCTGGAATTGTTAAATCAGCTTGAAAACGAACAATTTGATTATCTTGTGCCGGGCTTGCTGGCAGAAAAGATCACTTGTTTGTTAAAGTCCTTACCAAAACCGATCAGAAAACAATTGGTGCCCATTCCTGATACCGCTGATGAATGTTTAAACAATCTTAATAATTATGATGTGCCACTAAAAAGTAATCTGGCCAATTATCTTTTTCGAACAAGAGGTATTGATATCAAGCCACAGGATTGGTCAACGACTTCTTTGCCTGAGCATCTAACCATCAGCTTTCATGTTTATGACCACGAACAGGAATATATTACCTCCGGTGATAATCTTGATACCTTGCGTGAGCGTTTGGCTGCGCAAACGGAAAAAGCGATTGACCGCCTGGTTGATGACAGTACAGAACAGAAAGAAATAACTGAGTGGGATTTTGGTGATATCCCGGTCACGGAATCGGTTATCTCTGGCAATAATAGCATTACGCTTTATCCAGCGTTGATTGAAGAACAGGGCAAAATATATCGACACGCATTTGATAGCCTGGAAACGGCAGAAAGTTATTTTAAACACGGCTTACGTGCATTGTTTAAGAAAAAACTGGAAAAAGAACTGCGTTATCTGAGAAAGAACATTAGTGGCTGGGATCAACTATGCATTATGTACAGTGCTATAGGAACGAAAGATGATTTGTTAGACAGCTTTGTGAATCAGGTAATCGATAAAACATTTCTTTATCAAGCAACACCATTACGCAAACAGGAGCAGTTTCTATCCAGTCTTTCGCAGGATAGTTCGTTTTTACTGACTAATGCGGAGAGTCTGAGCAAGTTATTAAGAGGAATCCTGGATTTAAACCGACAAATCAATGTTAGGTTAGCCGATTATTCACAGGTACATTTTCGATTAACGATCGATGACATTACTGATCAACTTGAATATTTGATTTTTAACGGTTTTGTTGAAGATACTCAGTATGAGGACTTATCTCACTATCCACGCTATCTGGCAGCGATCCTGAAGCGTCTTGATAAGCTGGAATTTAATATTGATAAAGACAAAAAAAATATCGTACTCATCAGTGAGCACTGGCAGCGGATTAGACAATTAGTAGATAATGCCTACGAAACAGGACAGTTCCTTTTGCCTGTCATGGAATATCGCTGGATGATGGAAGAGTTACGTATCTCTTTGTTTGCTCAGGAGTTGAAAACACGTATGCCGATATCATTAAAACGTATGGATAAAAAGTGGGACATAATCAAACATTACAAACGCTAAAACAATAATGGAAGAAGCCTCAATAGAGTTTTCCATATTTTTGATTTTTACTGGCGCTGCCTTGTTCGCGACCGCTGCACTGTATGCACGACAGGCGATGATCGTGGCCTACATAATCCTTGGCCTGTTATTGGGTCCATCAGGGCTGGGTTTAATTAACGACGCTGAGCTGATCAGCGATATCTCTAATATCGGTATTATCTTTTTATTGTATTTACTCGGCCTTGATCTGTTACCCCAACAATTATGGAAAATGTTAGGGGAGGCCTTGTTTGTTACGCTGATGAGTTCAGCCTTGTTTTTACTAGTAGGGTTTGGTGTCGGTTATTTATTTGGTTATTCAGTGTTGCAAGCCATGTTGGTTGGCGCGGTAATGATGTTTTCCAGCACCATTATCGGATTAAAACTACTGCCGACGACGACCTTGCATCATAAGCATACCGGGCAGATCATTATCAGTGTGCTGTTATTGCAGGATTTGATTGCGATTGTCATTTTATTATTACTACAGGGTTACGGTAAGGGCGGCAATATGCTGTTAAGTATTGTCAGTCAGTTGTTATACCTACCTCTTTTAGGCCTGATTACCTATCTCATTGAGCGTTATATTTTAATTAAACTAATCCAGCGCTTTGATCAAATACACGAATATATTTTTTTACTGGCGATTGCATGGTGTTTGGGTATTGCCGAACTGGCGCATTACGTGGGGCTGTCACATGAGATCGGCGCATTTGTTGCCGGCGTGACGTTGGCATCCAGTCCTATCGCTTTATTTATTACCGAGCGCCTGAAACCGTTGCGAGATTTTTTCCTGATCATTTTCTTTTTCTCATTAGGGGCCGGTTTTAATTTGTCTATTATTGATGAGATTTTTGTGCCGGCGATAGTGTTGGCTTTATCAGCACTTATTTTAAAGCCGATAGTGATCGCGTTACTGTTACAAAACAGGGGGGAGAAAAAACATATTTCAATTGAAACCGGCTTCAGGTTGGGACAGATTAGTGAGTTTTCTCTTCTGATCGCCGTATTGGCGCTGGAATCGGGGTTTATTAATGCAACGACGTCTTATTTAATCCAGCTGGCCACCTTAATTACATTTATTGTCTCTTCTTATATTATTGTGTTGAAATACCCTACGCCTATTTCAGTAAGTGATCGAATGCGTCGTGATTAATTAATGAACATAAAAAAACTACTTATTCCAGTTGGCATTATATTTATTTTGATTGTTACGTTCGTTGTTGCCGATTATTTTGCACTGTTTGGAGTCAATACAACAAAGTCACTTGAATTTGCCGATCTGCGTTTTCGAACCGTCAATGCCGAAAATGGCGATCTAATCATGAATGTCATTGTGCGTTGTTTTCAACACCGAAACAGTAATATCTGTACCAACAAGGAAGCACGAAAAGCCGGCGAGACATTGATCAGTTTTCCTTATCAAAGAGTGAAACAATCGAGCTTGTTGTTTGAGCAGGATTCCCGCAACGTTTCTAATTTACAAGACCCGACTATCAACCTGATGTTTATTCACAATAACTATCACAGTTTGCGGGATGCCATATCGATTAATGACATTTTGTCGGGCGCACTCAGTTCGATGGAAATCAAAATGCAACCAAGACAACAAACTTATCACGAGGAAATTTATGAGTGAGGCACTGGATTATTTACTGAAGGTCAGAAAAGAAGCGATTGGGCCATATTTTACCTTCCTGAAAAAAGCCGGTGAACACCTTGATAACAAGACGCGTTCCTTACTTTCAGTGGTTACCAAAGTTGACGCCCAGACTGAAAAGGGATTTAAACAATATTTAGTCAGGGCAATGCGCGAGGGCAATAGCGCAGATGAAATTCTTGATGCGCTACTTGTTTGTTTGCCAAGCCTGGGTTTCAGCAAAATAGTCTGGGCGATAGATATTATTCTGGAGATGGATATACCGGAATTCAATACAGACAGTATCGGAGCGACGCCGGACTGGCATTTTATTACGAAACTATCAGATTTGTCTGAGGGCGTAACACGGTTTGACTATGCAAGCCGGGCTTGTTTTGTCAATAAACAGGGTGACTCAATAAAAGTATTTGATAGTCGCTGTCCGCATCAGGTCACCAATATTCCGATGTTGTCTCTGCAAGATAAAATACTAACTTGTCCAAAACATGAATGGCAATTTAGTCTTGATAGTGGCGAATGTATTGCAAAAGGGAATCGTCCGCTAAACACCGTCAAGCATAAAGTCGAAGACGACAAGCTTTACGTTTTTGCATAAATGTTATTGCAACAGACGCTTTACTTTAGTTGCCAGTACTTGCTTCTCGAAAGGTTTATCACCACGCAGGCTAAAGCGATAGCGATAGTGTAGTTGAATAATTTCCAGGTGGTCATTGATATTATCCTTGGCGACAGTTCGGCGTAACCAGTTTAACAGTGTTTCCCCTTGTTTACGTTTATCGGTTTGTTGTTCCAATTTATGGATTAAGGCAAATGCTGGCGAGTCTGCACCATTGACATTGTTTGTGTCTCGGTTTTTATTCGCATTACTTTCTTTTTCCACACGCGGCTTTTTGTAAAAACGCCAACCAAGGTATAGCAACAGAGGAATTAATAACCATACCAGCGAATTATCCGCCTCTGTGCTTCCTTCTGTATCTTCACTGGTAGCGATGTATCGCAGCCACGAGAAAATATCCATGATGGGTTCCAGGAAAGTACGATCTTCAGCTTCAAGTGGAGCCCAGTTAGCGGGTGTGGTGTCGAGCAGGTGCCATTCTCCATCCAGGTAGTACTGAACCCAGGAATGTGCATGGCGCGCGCGAACAATGATGGATTTTTGCCAGGGACTATATTCATCGGCAGAAAAACCAATAGTATATCGAGTTGGAATACCGGCCTCACGCAATAGTAAAGCTGTAGCTGTTGCAAAATATTCGCAGTGGCCTTGGCGATGATCGAATAAAAAACGGTTTAAATAACCACCTTTTACATAGCGCTGATTCTGGCTGATCGAATAATAAAAATTTTCAGCGAAAAAACGTTTAACGATAGCAATAACATCTTGCGGAGTATGTTGGTAAAGCTCTAACTCACTGGCAACACGTTTGAAATCGGCTTGCAAGTTTTCCGGAATGATTAGGTCATCGTTGTCAGGCAAGATATCTAATGACTTTCTTGAGGCATAGCCCATGTTGTAGTTGATCCAGCCAGCACGTGCATCAATTCTTATTGTGCCATAGATATTGGTTTCAACCTGTAACAGATCTTTGCCGCTTAATGAGTTAACCGTGGTCAACGATGGCAAGATCGTGGATTGTTCATCAAGAAACATGGCAAATCGCATCTGTCCTTTGTCAACAAGGCCGTCATACAGCTGCCAGTTGTTTTTATTAGGTTGTTTCGGAATGACATCGTATTCAATTCGGTCATTACGCCAGATACCGTAGTCATAATGGCTGTATGTCGTTTCTTGTAAATAGATAGGTTGCGTTGGCGATTCGTCTGCCTTAATACGCAATATGACGCGATCAGATAACTTCAAGCGCCCGACCGAACCGATGGCCGTCATAAATTTTTCAGGGTTTCGACTGCGCCAACCATATTGATCAAGCAGGGTCATTAACAGATTTTCTGTTGACCGATGCAGCTGCTGAATACCATTTTGCAGTAGATAAGCACTGCTAATCACAAATAGCATTGGTAAAAGCCACCGGTAAATAGGGAAATGCTTTGGTCTTAACGACCACATTAACCAGACTGTAATAATGGCAATTAATACGAAAAAAACGCGGCTTAGGTTAGGTATGGCACTGGCAGAGATTAAACAGATAAAAACATAAGGTAGACTGATATCAACATCGTATAGCAAGTCATCGCCCGCATCCTTGCCAAGCTTGCGTATACTGACGAATAAGGCCGATGTTTTAATGGCATTGCTAACGCTAAAACGCTGTGTGAGTAGTATCAGGAATAATGTGAACGGTGTGATTTCGAGAACTTTATAAATTCCTTGTGCACCATAGTTTACAAACAAATAAATCGTAGCAATAAAAAATAACAGGCCACTCAAGTCGACGATTTGATTGATGTCTTTATCACTAAAGGTAATCCGCCATTTGATCAGGTAAGGCAACTCCAGCAGGACGCCCATCACAATGGCAAATAGCATAAAGTCTGTTCGCCAACCCCAAATCAACAGACATGCCAGTATCAGTAAGGGCGGAGCAGGCGATAATCGTCTGACGGCTTTGCTAGTAGATAATGGGGTCATGATGATATTTGTAGCAAGTCTTGCTGAACCCGATCATTTCTGATGGGATGGATGTCAACGCAAGTGAATTGCTGTGTTAGCTTATTGATATCGTCACCAACAGCCAGCGCCATTGTCGGTATGCGGTATTTTTCAAGTAGATCGAGTAAAGCCAGTCGTTCTTTATCAAGTGATAGTAAAACCACAATAAAGCCACAGCACTCCTTAATGTGCTTATGCAGTAATCCTTCCAGTTCAGTAAGCTTGTTGATTTCCGCCGGCGTGATGCACGCCAGTATTTCCAGCAAATAACGAACGTTATACTGACCGTGACCTGCCGTTATTCGATAGGCCTGATCTTCAATAAACATTAAATCGAGTAACACATCCTGCTTGTGTTGGTTCGCCATGAAAGACGCGGCAATGGATATCGCCGTTTCGAAACTTTCCTCCGTTATCGAGTTGTCTTTGAACGTATCCAGTATCAAGCCATATCGTACAAAATATTCGTCCTGATATTCTTTTACAACCGGCTCGCCCAATTTGGCATAGCTACGCCAGTGAATCGCCTTGAGCGGATCACCTGGCCGATAATCCCTTAGTGAAACGAACTCCTGGGAATCTCCGGTTAAATTACTTTTATTCATTCCCCCGGCTTGATACTTGCGATGCCCTTCAAGCTGTACTGCTGGTGTTTTAAATAATGTTGGCAGGATCAGCAGTTTCTGTTTGTTTTCTATGTTGGTTTGCACTTGATGCAAGCCCAATGGATCAGATTGGATTACCCGCGTTTTATCGAATGAAATATATCCCCTGCGTAACGGCGTTAATGTTAAATCGACGGCCAGCTCTGACTGACCTCTTATGTGGTCAACCTTGACTGCAGGAATGGTGCCGCCGCGCTTTTTCTGAACCAGTGATACCATCCTAGGATAGCCGATGGTTCGATCAAACCAGTTTCTTTTTTTATCTAATGGATCGGAGCTTGAAAAGAGACTCTCAAATGAGGGAAAGGCAGTATGTAATTCATCTGCCAATAATAATTCTTTTTGCGTTTGCGTCTTGAGGTTTTTTATCTGACAACGATATTGAAAAGGAACGCCGGCAGTCGCCGTATCTGGTAAATACCTTTTAATAGTGAATTTTCCTTTATAGAAAAATGCAAAGCTGCTTGCAGTTAAAAGCAACAGCAAAGTAACAGCAAATATTTGAAAAGACAGCGTGGAACGTGTGTCCAGGCCAAAGATACCTGCGATAGGCATGACCATTAATATGAGCATGCCATTGGCGGTAAAACGCTGCCTGACTGAGTGGCTAATGCGGTAAAGCAGTCTGAAGTTGTAATATAAAAACCGACGCAGCATGGTGGATTAAACCGGCGGGGGTATAGTATCCAGAATTTGCTGCATGAGTTGTTCGGCAGAATTGCCGGAGAATTGGCTGGTCGAATCCTGCAGGATACGATGTGCAATCACATCAATCGCCAGTTCCTGAATATGATCTGGCGTAACAAAATCAAGTTCATCGAAAAAGGCTAAGGCCTGTGATGTCTTGATTAATGTCAGTGACGCACGTGGGCTGGCGCCATTCATAATCCCTTCCGCTTGTCGGGTCGCGCGAACAATGGCGACAAGATACTGTTTGATTTCCTCACTGACACTGACATCTGCTATTTTTTGTTTTAGCTGTTTAATATCCTGTTTATCAACACAGGCGGCGAGGTTATCTAATGGGTGTCGTTTATTTTGCTGTTCCAAAATTGCGATCTCTTCTTGCTCCTCGACGTAACCGAGACTAAACCGCAGGCTGAATCGATCCATCTGTGCCTCGGGTAAAGGATAGGTGCCGTGATACTCAACTGGGTTCTGCGTGGCAATGACAAAAAACAGTTCATCCAAGGGATGGATATGTCGCTCTATGCTGACCTGTTTTTCTCCCATGGCTTCGAGTAACGCGGATTGCGTTCTGGGTGATGCGCGATTGATTTCATCGGCAAGCAAGATGTTGCTGAAGACCGGACCGGGGTGAAATTCAAATTCCTGATGTTTCTGGTTAAATATCGACACACCAAGGATGTCGGTGGGTAATAAATCCGGCGTAAATTGAATGCGCTGAAAATCGGCATTAATGGATTTTGCTAATGCTTTTGCCAGTGTGGTTTTACCCGTGCCTGGCACATCTTCCAGTAATACATGACCATCACTGAAAAAAGCGGCGAGTAATTTTCGGATTGCCTGCGATTGTCCCTGCATGACGGACTCAATGTTGGCAAACAGTTTTTGATATGTTTCTATGGCAGACATGTTATTCAGATATATCTTCAAATAATCACTAGCGTAGCAAATGCGGAGTTTAATCACACATGTTTGATAAAAATATTGATACACAAGCACCGATTAATGAATTGCTTGGTAAGCGATGGAGTGGGCGTGCCTATGATGCCGATAAACCAGTAAGCCGGGAACAGATCATTACCTTATTGGAAGCGGCTCGTTGGGCGCCGTCTTGTTATGGCGATCAACCCTGGCGCTTTCTTATATTTGATAAAGCAACGAATGACGCTGCCTGGCAAAAAGCCTTTGACTGTCTTGCGCCGGGTAATCAGGGCTGGGCGCAGTCTGCTCCGGTATTGCTGCTTGCATGTGCCGATACGATCTTGTCGAAGACGGGAGATGCCAATCGATGGGGCGAATACGATACCGGTGCCGCTAGTGAAAACCTGTGTTTGCAAGCGGCAGCGATGAATTTAATGACGCATCAAATGGGTGGCTTTGATGCAGATAAAGCTCGTGAGATATTTGAGATTCCGGATCAATATACGCCGATGGCAATGATCACAGTCGGTTATCAATTGGCAGAATCACAAATTCAAGGCGAGATGAAAGAAAGAGAATATGCTGCAAGAAGTCGCAATGAACTGGCGCATAATTTCTTTGAAGGCCACTGGCAAGCACCGATAAAGACTTAACCGCTAGCAACATGGATCAAAAACTGGCAAGCCGGGAGTTTTGGTTACTGGCAGGGCCGATGATTATCAGTAATGTCAGCGTGGCATTACTGGGGCTGGTTGACACGGCTGTGGTTGGCCATCTGGATAGCGCGGTCTATTTGGGTGGTGTAGCAATCGGTTCGGTGGTGTTTGATTTTCTGTATTGGGGCATGGGCTTTTTACGCATGGGCACGACCGGCTTCATCGCCCAGATACACGGACAGAAAGATGCCAATGCCATGCGAACGACGCTGGGCCAATCATTATTAATTGGTTTCGGATTGGCCATGCTGATACTGCTTTTCCAATTACCCATTATTCGAACTGGTCTCTACCTACTGGACGGTAGTGATGAGGTCAAATATTACGCGGCTATCTATTGCCATTGGATGATCTGGGGCGCACCAGCATTAATCGCATTATTTTCAATCAATGGTTTTTTATTAGGGATGCAAAATGCGATATCCACGTTGAAACTGGCCATCATCGTCAACAGCATCAACATTGTTCTCGATATTGTATTCGTGGTCGGTCTGGAGATGGATGTCAGAGGCGTTGCGCTGGCAACTGTCATCGCACAATACACGGGAGTGCTCATTGGCCTTTGGTTTGTCAGGAAAGAACTACGAAAGCATCCGGGGCATTGGTTATTCGACCAGATTATTCATGTTGAAAAACTCAAACGCTTTTTATCGTTAAATAACGATATTTTTATCCGTACTATTTGTTTGATTCTGGTGTTTGCGTTCTTTACCCGGGAAGGGGCAAGACATGGCGATCTCATTCTGGCAGCGAATTCCATACTGATGAAATTCTATTTACTGATGGCGTTGGCATTGGACGGGTTTAATCATGCGGCAGAAGCATTGGTAGGCAAGGCCGTCGGCTCGCGAAATAAAGCCATCTTTAACTTGTCCGTTCACCTTGCTTTGAAATGGTCGCTGGTATTTGGCACGGCGTTTACGGGGTTTTATTGGTTAGCAGGAGAGTGGTTAATTTCCATGATGACGGATCTACCCATAGTCGGAGAAACCGCAACAACTTATTTGCCATGGATGATTGCAATGCCATTAGTATCTATCTGGTGTTTTCTTTTAGATGGTGTGTTTATCGGCGCAACGCGTGGCGCAGAAATGCGTAATTCCATGTTGGCATGCACATTCGTTTTCTTTTTACCGCTTTGGTACCTGTTTCAGGATCTGGGCAATCATGGGTTATGGCTTGCTTTTACCATTTTTATTTTGGTGCGGGGGATTACGTTGGGGATGTATTACTACTTTATTGATAAAAGAGAGGGGTTTGTTCAGGTTTGATGGGAAATCTGCTTTCGGCCAGAAGCGAACATTAGCTTTCTGGTTTTTCCCAAATAGATTTATATTCATATGCATACCAATATGTACCAAATACAGCTGGGACAAATAATAATTATAAAAACGCCTGCAAATTGCTCATTCAGAATACTTAAGGTTATTAATAAGATTATTGATAGAACCATTAGTATTATTTGAAATGCAAAAAAACCTTTCCAGAACCCTTGGTTTATATATGCTTTTTGATAAATTAATCCCCTCAATGCAATTAATGCAAAACCACTAAAAAACAATACTCCAAATATTGAAGAAAGATTCATAGCCATTATGGATTTAATTAAAACCAATACAAAAGAAACAAAATATACGTAGTAAAAACTCTTCCAGAAATTCATTGTATTAATTATGTCCGTTTTGACCCGTTAGTAAAATTATAACCAATTCTACTTTTCAGTTTCTTCAGTAGATTGTCTGACAAAGCGAATGATATGTCGTCTGTCGCGTTTGGTGGGGCGACCGCGTGTTCTTGGAAACGCCGCTGATTCGGCTTTTAATTGTTGGTTCAATAGGTCGCGTTTCTCAATGCTCTCATTGGTTTCTGCATAACACTCTGCAGCCAAGGTTGCAGACACGCGATTCGGAATCAGTTTCAGTATTTCGATTTGATATTCATACGGCGGTTTTTTTATGATGACGTGATTGCCAGGCTGAATCGTTCTCGCTGGTTTCACCTGATCACCATCCACTTTGATTTTATTGCCTTTAATTGCCGCTGTGGCCAAAGCACGGGTTTTGAAAAAGCGGGCGCACCATAGCCATTTATCCAGTCGCATGCTTTTGAGTTCTGAACTGCTCATAATGAAATTATATTCGCTAATGGTTGCAGAGTGTATTCACCCATCTGAAAAAGGTATGATGCGTCAATATTCATCGTTAACTTAGCCTATGAGCAATAATTCTGACAGAGAGCTTATACCTTTAAATATCACTGTGCTGACGGTATCAGACAGCCGAACCGAAGAAACGGATAAATCAGGTAAATGTTTGCAGGAACGCCTGGTAGCAGCGGGGCATCATTGTTACGAAAAACGAATCGTACCGGATGATATTTATCAAATCCGTGCCGTTGTCTCTAACTGGATTGCTGATCCGGAAGTGCAGGCTGTGCTAACCACCGGCGGCACGGGTATTACTGGGCGTGATGGCACACCTGAGGCAGTCAGTGTTTTATTTGATAAAGTGATTGAAGGGTTTGGTGAGACATTTCGTTCGATTTCTTACGACCAGATTAAAACCTCTACCATACAGTCCCGAACCATCGCCGGTGTTGCGAACGGGACATTTGTGTTTGCGTTACCGGGTTCGATGGGGGCGTGTAAGACTGCATGGGATGAATTGATTTCCCATCAACTCGATTATCGCACGCGACCTTGTAATCTGGTTGAATTGATGCCGCGTTTGAAAGAAGTTTAGTTAGTTTCCAACAGGTAATGTCAGGACTGGCGTAATACCCTCGGCATCACCGGACTGTAACGAAAACAATTGCGTTAACAAACTAAACGTTGTTTTACTTTCCAGATCACTATCATCAATATAAAACCAACTGCCACGGTAGTTGGTGCCGATAGCCACATCTTGCTGTGATGGGTTGGTGCTGGACTTAATCTGAAATAAGCCTGCGGTTAATGTCGCCCAGTCAAATTCCTGGCCTGCCTCATTGGTAGTGATGGTGACTTTTCCTGATGTTTTATCTGCATCAGGCACATCAGTGGCGTGAGATAAGTAATACATCACACCCAATAGTGATCGTGTCGATAGACTAATGCTGGTTCGGTCGCTGTTGCCAGCTTGAACTAACAACGGATAACTGTCAGCTTCATCCAGATGTAATAATCGTTGTAATGCCTTGATGTCCGAGTCTTTGCTGTGTGAAAAGAGTAGATTTGCGGTTTTTTTATTGTCATCAGCAGTATAGGCGAACTGAATCTTAGCCTGGCTTTGCAGTCGACGTAACAGGTTGACCGCTTCATGAAAGGTTTTAAATGTTGGCGCTTTTGATGGCGTTGGCCCAGACGCCGTCGGCGCATTGGGAATACCGTTCATGCTTTTTACCGTTAGCCGCAATATTCTCTCAATACTCCAGCCGGAATTCGCCAGTAAAATAATATTCTCTAAAGAAATAGGCGCTAATAATTGTTGAATAAAGTCATTACCGTGCAATGGTAAATATGTGACCGTCGGCTGTTCGGTAAAATTAAACCCGCCGGATAAACCCACACTCTCCGGTATTTGCTGTTCCTGAAAATTCGCATTGATGCCGGCCTCAGAAAATAATCTAAATTGAGACGACACACTGTTTACCTGCAGAAAAAAAGGCGTGTCGCGATATTTCAGTCGAATCAAATTCAACAGCAGTTGTTCGTTGTTGGTGCTTTGTATGGCGACATTATAATCGTTGCCGCCGGCTTGTATGACCTCCGGACTGAGGCGGGCACAGGCGGATAGAAAAAAAAGTAAGATGATGAGTAAGCTATATTTGTTCATGTGTTATCAAGACTTGGAATAGAGAAATAAATCAGTATGCTTCGTTGCAATAAATTATCGTTATCATCGCTTATCATAAAAAACCGATTATCCCGATGCCAGCTAATGGCTTCAAAATTATCATTGAAAACGCCATCGGCCGGTTTTAATGAAATTAATTGCGTTTGCACGATATCGTTATCATCGAATTCAATCGAATGTATGACACTGGTTACACCGGTAAAAATGTTTTGAAAGATACGCTCCAGTGCGATGATGTTACCGTCAGGCAGTGTGGTCAGTCCTACTAGCGAACCATAATCTTTATTGCTGGTTTCAAACTCCCACTCTGACGCATTTATTTTATCATGTGCAAATAAGTTATTGCTGGTTTGTTTGAGCGGTCTCTCGCTGGCAGAAATAAATTGGAATTGCGGATGCTCTGTAATTGCCTCCAATGACTTGTTGACATGTTCGTAATGAGAGATGTTTGCCAGTGTGTTATTGATTGTTATGTCCGCGATCCATTTGCCATATACGTCATAACGTCCAATACGAGGCGAACGTTCAAAACAAATCACAAGCTCAGTATCGTTATCTATGCCATTATTAGCATTGATCAGTGCAAGCCCCTCGCTGTCAGCCAATGTTTCTTTGAGCGCTTTTCCTGAATCATCCATTAATGAATACTTGCCATGCAATAGGACGTCAGTCAGCTGGTCATCTTCAAAAACCGGTTCTAAATGCACGATATAACCGCGGTCTGACAGTGCATAAAGGATCGAGTCATCCTGTCCCCATGCAAGCCCGGAAAATTCCATCAATGGTTGATTGGCTTCGGTTTCACCATAAAGCTTGAGTATGCCATTAAGTGTTATATTCCGATTTTTATAATTGCTGAGCTGCTGTTGTGTCAGCTTTAACGAGTAGGCGATGGATTCCGTTGCATTTAACGTTAGCGGAAGAATCAGTAATAAAAAAGAGGGAATGAAATGCTTCATTGCGGGTCTATTAAACTTATAATAGCTGGCATAAAAAATAACAACACGACACTAACTGTGTTTAACGATAGAGTAAAGTATGTTTCGACAACGACGCGGCTACATCTTTTTATTAATTAGTCTTATCTGTTTGCCTCTTTATGCGGGAGGTGGTCCGCCTGCGGTGGTTAGTACGGTGCCTGCCGTTAATCGTTCTATTGCGCCTTATGCCTGGGTGACAGGTACTGTCATAGGTCGTTATGATTCAAAAATATCAGCTGAGGCAGAAGGCCGGCTGGAGATGATACTTGAGATTGGTGACCAGGTAGAAAAAGGCGATGTCATTGCCAGGATTGAAGATACCTTATACCAGCTAGCCTTAAGTGAGATACAGGCCGAGATTAAGCCGATAGAGACAATGGTTGAGTTTTATAAAACAGAAGCCAGCCGACTTGCCAGCCTTTCAAAAAAAAATAATGCCGCAAAAAACCTGCTTGATGAAACAGAAGCCAATCGTGATGAGGGTCTGGCTCGAATCCGCCTGATTAGAGCTAAGCTGGCTTCGGCCAGGGATGATTTGGCACGCACCGTGATCAAGGCTCCCTTTTCGGGTGTGATATCCGAAAGGATCAAATCGCCAGGTGAAAGAGTCGAGCAAAATGACGAAATCGTCAGATTGATTGATGTTGATACACTTGAAATTCAGGCTTATATCAGTCGTGAGGCTTATAACAACATCAAACCAAACGACACATTAGTTATTCAGGGGCCTGATTCCAATACTAATGGCACAGTCAGAGCCGTGATCCCGGTCGGAGACAGTCAATCGAGGTTATATGAAATCAGGGTGGGTTTTGAACAGTCAGATTGGCACGTGGGTACTGCCGTCAGACTGGCCACACCGATTGAGCCGGAACGCTCCGTCGTTGCGGTGCCTCGCGATGCATTAGTAATCAGACAAACCGGCACCATGATCTATCGAATCAATAAAGACAATGTGGCGGAGTTGATTCCGGTAACAACAGGTATCGCCGATGCCAGTTATATTGAAGTATCTGGCAATGTATCAATCGGGGATCAAATAGTGATTCGAGGCAATGAGCGTTTACGTCCGGGACAATCAGTTCAAGTGACCAACAGTCTGGATAGTTAGTGGATATTACTCGTGCTTGTCTTGGCAACCCGGTTGCATTACTGGTTGCGGTATTGTTAATCGTTATTTTCGGTAGCATCAGTCTTTCACGTCTGCCTATTCAATTAACCCCTGAACTTGAAGAACCTGAGATAACCATCACTACGACCTGGCGTGCCGCTGCGCCATATGAAGTGGAAGCGGAAATCGTTGAACCACAGGAAGATGTGTTACGTGGCTTGCCCGGCTTGACTGAAATTCGAGCGGAGGCAAATGAGGGCACGGCGCAGATTAATCTAACCTTTGCCGTTGATATGGACATGCGACGTGCCTTGGTTGAAGTCATGAATCGTTTAAACCAGGTGTCGGATTATCCTGATGATGCAGACGAACCTTCAATTAGCACCGTGGGTCAGGATGCCAGGGCGATTGCCTGGTTCATTATTAAAACTAAAGACAACAATTCAAAGCCAATTGAAAGTTATAAGGACTTTGTCGAAGAAGTCGTGCAATCACGGTTTGAACGCGTGCCCGGTGTCGCCAGAGCAGAAATATTTGGTGGCAGTGACAGAGAGCTGCGTATTACCTTCGATCCTTACCGTGCAGCCAGTCTCGGGGTCCAGCTGGATAATGTGATGCGTCTTGCCGGAACCAGCAAAGATGTCTCGGGTGGTTTTAACGAAGTTGGAAAACGTGAGTACAGTATTCGTTTTGCCGGCAAGTATGAAGCAGAGAATCTGGGTGAAATGATTCTTGAGTGGCGTGATGGTAAGCCGGTTTATCTGCGTGATGTCGCGGTTATTGAGGAACGTCTCTCTGACAAGCAAAGTTTTGTCCTGACAAAAGGCTCGTTATCGATTGCGATTAATGCACAGCGTGAGACCGGGGTAAACGTTTTACAAGTGATGAATGGTTTGAAGCAGGCGGTGCAAGAGCTTAATGAGGGACCATTGAAACGTGCCAACCTGTCAATGGAACAGGTGTATGACGAGACGGTTTATATCAATCGCTCGATCCTGATGCTCAGGAATAACCTGGGTCTAGGGATTGTCCTGGCGGTGGTCGTGTTATTTCTATTTTTACTCAAGTTTCCAGCAACGCTGACAGTGGCCGTATCGATACCGATTTGTTTGATTGCCAGTTTCAGCATTATGGATTTGACCG
Organism: Gammaproteobacteria bacterium; assembly: GCA_028279365.1. GTDB lineage: Bacteria > Pseudomonadota > Gammaproteobacteria > Eutrophobiales > Eutrophobiaceae > JANQNX01. The sequence goes on from JANQNX010000013.1 coordinate 129,097, forward strand.
GCAGGACCTTGAATATCATTTCGCTGGCCGGTTTGGCGTTTGCCGTCGGCATGGTATTGGATGCGTCAATTGTCGTGTTGGAAAATATTGTCAGGTTAAGAGAAAAAGGAGAATCGCCGGACAAGGCATCGACCTTGGGTACCAGTCAGGTCTGGGGTGCGTTACTTGCTTCAACAGCGACCACAATTGCAATATTTTTACCGGTGGTGTTTTTGGGCGATGAAGTCGGGCAATTATTTTCCGATTTAGCCATTACCATCACCGCAGCGATTACTTTATCGTTCCTGACAGCGATTACGGTCGTGCCGACAGCTGCAAGACTGTTTTTATCCAATCGGAAGTTTACTGATCCGTATCACACTCTTTGGGCGATCATGGGTAAAGCAATCATGCGGCTGACTGATAGTTCGTGGCGCAGGCTACTTTGGATAGCGGTATTAATATCTATTCCATTGTTGATCATGTTTCTGCTTAAACCCAAAGCTGATTACCTGCCTGACGGTAATCAAAACTTGGCCTTTGCGTTTATCCTGCCACCGCCCGGTGTGAATATAGAAACACTGGAACGTGAGATGGGTGAGATTGTTGCCTCAAGGATGCAACCGCACATGGACGGTACCAAGCAACCGGAAGTGAAACATTACTTCTTTGTTGCATTTTCCAGAGGTGTATTTATGGGCGCACGCGCGCGTTATGATGAAGACATCGCTGAACTGGTGCCGCTGATTAACTCAGTGGTTCAGGGCTTTCCCGATTCGATTGCCTTTGCCAAGCAGGCATCCTTGTTCAGAGGGTTTGGTGCGGGTCGAACGATTGATATTAATATTCAATCCAAAAACCTGAACGCTTTGATGGATAGTGCCTTACAAGCCTACATTGCAGTCAGTCAGCTTTACCCCAGCACGCGTCCACGACCAGGACTGCAATTGGCGCAGCCCGAATTGAGACTGATCCCGAATGAACGGCGTATCGCTGAAGCAGGTTGGGACCGATCTGTTATCGCAGCACTGTCACAAACTCTCGGCGATGGGCGTTACGTGGGCGATTATTTTAATGGCGAAGAGACGCTGGATATCATTCTGCGCTCAACAGATTGGGCAACGCCGGAGGAATTAGCGGCGGTGCCTGTGATGACATCAGAAAGCGGCATTCTTCCGTTGAGCGAATTGGTTGATATCAAGCGAACGGCAGGCCCGGAACAGATTCGACGGATTAATCGACGCAGAACGGTGACACTAGAAGTGACGCCGCCAGCCGATGTGTCACTGGAAGAGGCAATGCAAATCATCAAGACCGATATAGAGCCTAAAATACTGGAAAACTTGCCTGAGGACGGGTTTATCCAATACGGTGGCACCGCGGATAAATTAACCACTGCTTTAGCTAATATGGGCGGCAGCTTTTTACTCGCAATCACGATCCTGTATCTATTAATGAGCGCAATGTTTCGTTCGTTTCTAGATAGTCTGTTGGTGTTGCTTTCTATCCCGCTCGCGACTTTCGGTGGGGTGCTATCACTGTATGTGCTCAACCTGGTAAGTTTTCAGCCGATGGATCTATTAACGATGATTGGGTTTGTGATTTTGTTAGGTTTGGTGGTCAATAATGCCATCCTGTTGGTGTATCAGGCGAGGGCATCCGAACGTGCAGGCAAACCACGTAAGGCAGCGGTCGAGGATGCTGTGATGTTACGGTTAAGACCTATCTTCATGAGCACGCTGACCAGCATTTTTGGTATGTTGCCCTTGTTATTGATTCCTGGCGCAGGGACTGAGCTGTACCGCGGTCTCGCCGGCGTTATTGTCGGAGGCATGATGGTCAGTACCATATTTACCCTGATTTTACTACCAAGCTTACTCCGCATTGGAGAAGGACGAACCGCGACGGTAATCCCATAATTCATTATCTGGTTCACATTTCAACTACGATGACTTGCGTGATTTTGATGATTATTAGACACTGATTAATGTAAATTAAGATTAATCTACAACAATATGTTTCTGAAACAATTTACTCTCATTATTATCCTCGCTGTGCTGGCCTCAGGTCAGGCGCTGGCTAATGTGTATCGACTTGATGACCCAGATGGCATGTTGATTGGCGAAGTGACGCATATTAAGGCGGATGAGCGAGAGACCTTGCTCGATGTCGGGCGTCGACATGGATTTGGCTATCACGACATGAAGTTGGTCAATCCTGACGTGGATACCTGGTTGCCGAAAGATGGTGAAAAAATTGTACTGCCATCGCATTTTATTTTACCGCATGCGCCGCGAACCGGAATTGTCATGAACGTCCCGGAAATGCGTTTATATTATTATTTACCCAGGAAACAAGGACAGCCTCAAGAGGTCGTCACGTATCCGCTGGGTGTGGGCCGAGAGGGTTGGAATACGCCTTATATCTCAACCCGTATTGTAGAAAAAAAGAAATTCCCAAACTGGTATCCACCGGAATCGATTCGTAAAGAACATGAAGAGGCCGGCGACCCCTTACCGAAGATTGTTGAGGCAGGTCCGGATAATCCATTAGGCGACTACGCCATGCGTTTAGGTAGACGCGATTATTTGATTCACGGTACCAACAAGCCCTATGGTGTCGGCATGCGTGTCAGTCATGGCTGTATCCGTCTCTATCCGGAAGATATTGAGGCCTTATTTTCCAAAGTTGCGATAAAAACACCGGTTAAAATTATTAACCAACCCTATAAGATAGGCATTAAAAATGATGTGATTTACCTTGAGGCGCACCCGTTTCTCGAGGAAGATGCCGATAAGTTTGAAAATAACCTGACCAGTATCGTTAGTCTGATTGTTCAGCTTGCGAATGAGCGTGATTACGAGATCGACTGGGCCGTGGCTTATGAGGCAATTAACAACCCTAATGGTCTTCCGATTGAAATCGGCATGTTTTTACCCAAAATGATGCAGGCGAAAGTCGAGGATAAGTTGTCTGCAGAATTGATTCAGGCCCAGCAAAAAAACCTTCAGTTAAGGCTGGATTCAAATATCGACGAGAGACAGTCTTTCTAGTTAAAGGTCAAAAAAAAGCCCTGATAATCTAATTATCAGGGCTTTTTAATAACTTAGCTAAACTAGATCTTATTTCATCATCGCTTTTTGGAACATACGATCAAGCTTGCTTGAGTTTGCATTACAGCACTCGAGTGCTGCTTCAGCAGTAGACTGTGCCTGTTGTGCGCCATAAGCGGCTTCAGAAGCAGTGGTATTAGCAACTTGTGCAAGGTTGTAAGCTTCATTAGCTTTATCCATTGCAGCAGCAGCTGCCGCTTTTGCTTCTTCAACTTGTGCCATATCTGCACAACCGCCAAGCATTCCCAAAGAAAGTGCAAGTACAGAAACTTTAATAATATTAGATTGCATAGTTTGTTCTCCCGTTAAACGTATGCTGAGGTTTTCCCTCAGTTCTCCAGTTATGGTTCTAGTATGATGACGTATTTCAAAGTGATTATCAATTTTTATCCGACGAAATTTGACCTATTTGGCTAAATGGAACCCGGCGGAAAGCCATAGCAGTCATAGGCTTACCTGCCGGTTCCGCTATTAGAGGATTTCATACGGCTGTCATAATGATCAAAGGTGAAGTTAGTTAATGCTGCTTCAAACGACGACATCGGATTATCCTCGCAATGTGCATATAGCCATTCGAGGATCTCTTTTTCATTCATTCTTGCCGATATGTTGTAGGTTTTTTCGGTAAAAATGTTATAGGCGGTCATAAAGCCTTTCATGTAGGACTTGTAGTTGTCGATATCTTCCGCTTCGTAAGACTTTTTAAACCCATAGCAGGATTTCTTGCCTGCGCCCCAAACAGCATAATTACCAGCAATATCGACAGCATTGGCTTGTGATGACAATAGCATCAGTCCAATCGAGAGTGTGGATAATAATTTCATTAATCATTCCTCAACGTATTTTATTATTTAGTGATGTTAATCAATCCTGAGATAAGTCGGTCAATAGCCACTTTAGCTGTGCTTTGGTCCAGCGCGGCATAAGCTATGCGTGCGCAGCATTCTTTAGTCATCCCGAATGTTCCTCCCGGAATGATGGCAACTTTATAATCAACTATTAGTTGTTCAACAAGTTCCAGCGCCGTAAGTTCAGTTTTTAACTGTATCAGAAAATAGAAAGCGCCTCTCGTCCTGGGCGTTTTGCAAATAGCGCTAATACTGGATAAGGCATCATACAGGGTTTCGCGAGTGTGTTTGATTTCGACTAAATGGCCATTAGTATAATCTTGACCGGTTTTAATCGCCTCGATGGCCGCTTCCTGGGCAATACGAGTAGGACAGATTAAATTGGTATCCTGTATTTTTCTTAAGGTCTTGGACAATTTTTCCGGAAATACCATATAACCAATTCGCCAGCTGGCAAATCCATAAGCCTTGGACAATTAAAACAGAGAAATAGTATGGTCCTCGGAACCGCTGATACTGGCGGGAGAAAAGTGCTCGCTGCCATCATAGGTAAAATATTCATACGCTTCGTCAGTAATATGGAATAAGCCTTTGTCCAGACAAAGTGTGTTGATGTCTCGTAAGATTGACTCATCATAAACTGCGCCGGTAGGATTGTTCGGAGATACCGTTACGATTGCGCGCGTTCTGTTTGATATTGCCTGTCGTAGCGCAGCCAAATCTGGCTGATAATTTTCATCACAATCGACGGCTATTGTGTTACAACCCAGCATTGAAATAGCCATGTCATGGTTAAAATAAAACGGCCTCAGTAAAATGATCTCATCCCCGGGTTCGCTAATCGCCATAATGGCATTAAGAAAAGCCATGTTAGAACCGGCCGTCACCATGATCTGGTCGATATCGTTTACGATAATGTTGTTTTCCTGTGACAGCTTTGACTTTATTGTCTGGCGTAATTCACGAGTTCCACCAACTTCACTGTAGAGGTGTTTATCAAGTTCCCGCCCAAACTGCCTGGTCTTGTGCATTACTGATTTAGGCGGGGGGTAATTGACCACGCCTTGTCCGAGGGAGATGGTGCCCGGATTGTGACTAATCATGTCAGCGACGATAGGGATAATAGGATCCTGTACTTGTTGTAAACGATGGCTGGCTGAAAAGCGATCACGCGGCATGGTTTTTATCCATAGTAATGCTTGCGCTGAGACTCAGCGTCTTTAATTAAAGAGATTAGTTTTGTTGATCGTCAGTAAACGGCATCGGTCTTCCGGAAAATTGATTTTTCAGGAATTCCATTTGGTCTGCCAGGATGCGTCTGTTTGACAAAGCAAGGTATTCGGCCCAATTTGGTACGTAGGGGATTGCCAACAACGGCATGTTGGCATCTTCCGGTCTGCGGCTGCCTTTACGCGTATTGCAGTGCTTGCAGGCAGTGACCACATTTGACCAGCGATCCTTGCCGCCCTTGGAAATAGGAATCACATGATCACGGGTTAACAGGACGTCGTTAAATTTGTTACCGCAATACATGCATAGGTAAGCGTCGCGAAAGAACAGTTCACGGTTTGTCAACGGCGGAACCGAGCGTTGAATATATTTTGATTGCTTAGAGCGACGAACAGCAATAATGGAATTGATATCAACGCTGGAACGCATGCCGGTCAGACGCGATATTCCGCCGTAAAAGGTAAACACGCTGTCACCTGCAGTCCAGGCGACCATGTCTCGGCTATACAAATTGACCGCATCCTGCCATGGAATCCATCTGACTGGAGAACCTGATATATCTAATCGTAAGATAAGCGGTGTCATGATCGTTTATTTATTACGTCGTTTAGTCACTGTATCCTGATACGGTGAATTAATTCGCAACAGAGTTTTATTGAAAAAATTATTAAAATCAAGGAATTCATGCAAGACATCGAACACTTATTAAACATAATGAAGTCGTTACGCGATCCGGTATCCGGTTGCCCTTGGGATCGTGAGCAAACGATTGCATCGATCAAGTCCTATACCCTGGAGGAAACCTATGAAGTGATCGACGCCATTGAGCGTCATGCACTTGATGATCTGAAAGATGAACTGGGGGATTTGTTATTCCATATTGTTTTTTATTCTGAAATAGCGGATGAAGAGGGCGCGTTTAATTTTTCTGATGTGGTGACTAATTTAACTAACAAGCTGACCCGTCGGCATCCCCATGTGTTTTCAGATGCGAAGCTTGAGAGTAGTGAAGCGGTGAAATTGCAGTGGAGAAAAACCAAGCACCAGGAACGTAATGCAGTAAAAGGCGAGCATGAACATTACCTGGATGATATCAGTGCTTTTCTGCCAGCCATGACGCGTGCCAAGAAGTTGCAAAAACGTGCGGCCGGGGTGGGTTTTGACTGGTCTGAACCAGGAGCGATTATCGAAAAACTTGAGGAAGAGTTGCAAGAATTAAAAGAAAGTATCACAGAACAGCATCAAGTTGAGCATGTCATGGAGGAACTCGGTGATGTGATGTTTTGTTGTATTAACCTGGCCAGGCAACTCAATATGGATCCCGAATTTACCTTGAGAAAAACCAATGAAAAATTTATCCGGCGTTTCCATTTCATTGAGGATGAATTAAAAAAACAACAGCTAACGCTGGAACAAGCTAGCCTGGAGCAAATGGAACAGCTCTGGAATCAGGCTAAGGACGTTGATTAACGCGATAGCGATCGCGTCGAATTAATCTTCCCCGGTTATTAAAAAGCAGTTCAGTTATCCACTTTTGTGAACTCTTCGGATCCGGAATATAAAACCAGGTACGTTGAATAATGCCATTAAACCCGTCATTACGGACGGTCTCGTGATCAAAACGCCCCAGTAGATGAAGAACTTGCGCCTCAGTCATGCCATCTCTCAGTTTGATGTAATCGCGCATCGAGATGGCATCTCCTGAAACTGTACTACTAAACAAAAAACAGAAAACGAGGAGGAATTTAGTTTTCATATGAGTAATTAATGACTTGAATTAAAAGACAAAGTTCAGCTGCGGGCAAAAAAAAGGGTGCATTCGTTATGCACCCACTATATACAAGGGGGAGGAGATATAGTGCTTAAAATAAATGCATGTCTCATGCCAAAATAAATCTTTATTGATTTCAAAGACTTATTTTTATCAATCACGGAGAGTTTCGGGACTAAGCGAGGTAAAGACCGGTTTTTGACTTTAAAATTGCCGTCCCGGGGAGAAATTTTGACACCTTTCGGCTTGGTTAAAGGATTAAGCCGGTTGGTTTTCCTTATCATGGCTCAGCATGGCATAGGCTGAGTGATTATGAATAGACTCGAAGTTCTCGGATTCAACGGTATAGGCAGAGATGCGTTCATCTTCATTAAATTTCACCGCGACGTCGCGCACGATGTCTTCAACGAATTTAGGATTATCGTAGGCCTTTTCAGTCACGTATTTCTCATCCGGTCGTTTTAACAGGCCGTATAATTCACAGGATGCAACCTTTTCAACGATATCTATCAGCTCTTCTATCCAGATAAAATCCTGCATTTTTACACAGACAGTGATATGTGAACGCTGATTATGCGCGCCGTAATCCGAAATGTTTTTAGAGCAGGGGCAAAGCGAAGTCACGGGCACCAGAACTTTTACCAGTACTTCAGGTTTGCCATCAGTAATCTGGCCAATGAAAGTGACTTCGTAATCCATCAGGCTTTTCACGCCGGAGATCGGTGCGGCTTTATTAACGAAATAAGGAAAGTGCATCTCAATATTGCCTGATTCTGCATTCAACAGTTCCGTCATCTCTTCAATCATGCGCTTGAATGACTGCACCGTGATTTCATATTCATGGTGATTCAATATCTCGACAAAGCGTGACATGTGCGTGCCTTTGTACTTATCAGGTAGGTTAACGTACATATTGAAATTTGCGACGGTGTGTTGCTCTCGTCCTGAGCGGTCGCTCACCACGACAGGATGTTTGATGTCTTTGATCCCAACCTTGTCGATGGCAATATGGCGAGTATCCTGAGAACTTTGAATATCAGGTATCTCGTTAGAAATGGGTGCTGGCTGATTCATAATAGTTACTGATTTAAAAAACGATAGTGCAAAGGCATTTTGTGTCGATATTTTAGTCGGATCTTACACGCTTTAATCTGCATTTCACCTTAATTCATGTACTAATAAGCGAATTACTTGTTTCGATTAACGATATAATCGGCGATAAAACGCAGCATGTCAGCACTTTGGCCAAAATTGTCCAGGCTTTCAATCGCTTCATTATAAAGTTTGTCAGCAGCATCTTTTGCCCCCTGCAGACCCAACAGATTAGGGTAGGTCGGTTTATTATTGGCTACGTCGGAGCCCTGCGGTTTACCCAGGGTTTCTGTGTCGCTCTCAATATCCAGGATGTCGTCTTTAATTTGAAAGGCCAGCCCGATACATCTGGCGTAATTGGATATTCTGTCAAATTGTTCCGTTTCTACTTCGTCGACGCATAGTGCTCCCAGTTCAGCACTGGCCAGGATCAAGGCGCCGGTTTTATGACTATGCATGGTTTCCAGTGCAGATATGTCCAGTGATTTGCCAACTGATGCTAAATCGATGGCTTGCCCTCCTGCCATACCGCGAGAACCACTGGCTTTTGCCAGGGTGTTAATCATCGAAATACGTTGCGTATCATTAACCTTGATATTTTCATCCTCGGCAAGGATATGAAACGCCAGTGCTTGCAATGCATCACCTGCCAAAATAGCGGTCGCATCATCATAGGCCTTATGGCAGGTGGGTCTGCCTCGACGCAGATCATCATCATCCATCGCCGGTAGATCGTCATGAATTAAGGAATAGGCATGAATCATTTCCACTGCGCAGGCAGGGCCATCCAATGCTTTAAGGTCAACGCCAAATGCCTCACCGGTGGCATAAAGCAAAATAGGCCGAATGCGTTTACCATCACCAAGCACCGAGTAACGCATCGCTTCATGCAGGATCGTAGGTTCGATGGATGCTGAAGGTAGCCAATGGTCAAGGGCTTGTTCTACAGACTCCTGATATATCCGGAGTCGGGATGAATGTTCCGTCATGAATTGTTGTATGTATTATGCGTTAATCGGTTTCATCAAAATCCTGAAGTTCGGCCTTGCCGTTCTTCTCGATCAGAATTTGTACTTTTTGTTCTGCAGCTGCCAATGCCTGCTGACACGCCTTGGTTAATTCGATACCACGTTCAAACGATTTCAACGACTCTTCTAATGACAGTTCGCCTGCTTCCATGGTTTCCACCAGTTGTTCCAACTCTGTCAGTGTTTTCTCAAAATTTAAGCTGTCGGTTTTTTTTGCCATTACTGCCTCTGAGTATTCTGGATATTAGTGGTTGTCTGCGTAACAATTGCAAAGCCGCTTATATTAGCATTAGCTTGATGCAATACCAGCCCAACAAAATTGGCCAGCAATAAGCATTCAGAGAATGATTGTGCGTTGACAGCTTTACGGCGCTGGGCTACGCTTTCATTCAGTTTAGACTGAGTCTAAATATGGACTCAACAGAAATTTAGACAAGAGGAGAACACTATGGATTTGAAAGGTTCACAAACAGAAGAAAACTTGAAAGCAGCATTTGCGGGTGAGTCACAGGCGAATCGTCGTTACCTGTATTTTGCGCAAAAAGCCGATGTTGAAGGTTATAACGATGTGTCTGCAGTATTTCGTTCAACGGCTGAAGGAGAGACAGGCCACGCGCATGGTCATTTAGAGTATCTGGAAGCTGTCGGCGATCCTGCCACCGGTGAGCCGATTGGCACTACCGACCTTAACTTAAAAGCTGCCATTGCAGGTGAAACCCACGAATATACCGATATGTATCCGGGCATGGCAAAGACTGCTCGCGACGAGGGCTTTGATGAAATTGCTGACTGGTTTGAGACGCTGGCCAAAGCCGAACGTTCTCATGCAAACCGGTTCCAAAAAGCATTAGATTCGCTAGCAGCATAATTGCTAGTAGCTACGTTTTAATAGGCCGGGATTGTCCCGGCTTATTTTTTTCAGACGTCAGTATTTCAAAATAATAAATCTATCCTGTTATGACTGAAAGACGTGAAGGGAGTCTGGATGCGCCCACACGGCATCCAATCGATTGGCAATCTGATAATTTTTATAACGAATCATCGCTGTTTGCTGAACTCGAAAGAGTGTATGACATTTGTCACGGTTGCAGGCGCTGTGTCAGTCTGTGTCATGCGTTTCCAACGCTGTTTGATCTGGTGGATGAGTCAGACACGATGGAGGTTGATGGCGTAGCCAAAGACGATTACTGGGATGTGGTTGATCATTGTTACCTGTGCGATCTTTGTTACATGACTAAATGCCCTTATGTACCGCCGCATGAGTGGAATGTCGACTTCCCACACTTAATGCTAAGAGGAAAGGCGCAAAAGTTTAAAAACGGAAACGTCAAAACCCGCGATAAAATTCTTACTTCGACTGACAAACTCGGTTCATTAGCAGGCATACCGGTCGTATCACAGGCCGTCAATGCAGCTAACAAACTACCTGCAGTCAGAAAAATACTCGATTCAGGTTTTGGTATTCATGCCGATGCGACGCTACCTGAGTTTCATAGCAATGTCTTTCGTAAACGCTTCGAGACGAATTCAGTAATGGAAACCGAATCAACCGATACAACCACAGGTAAGGTGGCATTATTTGTGACTTGCTATGGTAATCGTAACGAGCCGGATGTGGTAGAGGACCTTGTTTCTTTGCTGACTCATAACAACATTCAGGTGAAGCTGGTTAAACAAGAAAAATGTTGTGGCATGCCTAAAATGGAGTTGGGCGATCTGGAAACGGTCGAACAACTGAAAAATTTCAATATTGAACAACTGTCCCAGGTAGTTGACGACGGCTGGGATATTATCGCGCCGATACCTTCCTGCGTATTGATGTTCAAGCAGGAAATACCCCTGTTATTTCCGGAAGATGAAAAAGTCCAAAAAGTGCAAAAGGCGTTTTTTGATCCGTTCGAATACTTAATGCTACGACACAAGGCCAATAAGCTGAAAACTGAATTCAAATCCAAGCTAGGTAAGGTGGCCTATCATGTACCCTGTCATCAACGCGTGCAGAATATTGGCATGAAGACGCGAGAAGTCCTGCAGCTGATTCCCGATACGGAAATTACCGTGATTGAGCGTTGCTCGGGTCATGATGGTACTTATGCAGTGAAAAGCGAATACCATGACATTTCGATGAAGATCTGCCGTCCGGTGACGAACAAAATCAAACAAGCTGACATTGAACATTATATTAGTGATTGTCCAATGGCTGGACATCAAATAGCTAATGGTATGCAAGATGAAACCGAATTACATGCCGAGAGTCCATTCACGTTATTAAAATTAGCTTACGGGATTTAACGATGGAAAAACTGAAACGCGAAGATTTGTATACGCTCGAGAAATACGCAGAAATCAGAAACGATTTTCGTGCAGAAGTGATGGCGCATAAAAAAGATCGTCGTTTGGCAATTGGTCCGAATGCCAGTCTTTATTTTGAGGATCGTATGGTTATGCAATATCAAATTCAGGAGATATTGCGAACCGAACGAATCTTCGAAGCAGATGGTATTGAGGAGGAACTGGAAGCCTACAACCCATTGATACCGGATGGCAGCAACTGGAAGGCGACATTCATGATCGAATTTCCGGTTGAAGAAGAACGTCGAGTCGCGTTAAGCAAAATGATAGGTATCGAGGATAAAGTTTGGGTCAAAGTTGAGGGACATGACAAGGTTTTCCCCATTGCTGATGAAGACCTGGAACGCGACAATGAGACCAAAACTTCATCCGTGCATTTTCTCCGGTTTGAACTCAGTGTCGGCATGATTGACTTACTGAAATCTGGCGCCGTTTTATCCGCAGGTATCGATCATGATGCCTATTCATTTGCTGTTGCCCCGGTACCCCAACATATCCGCGATTCATTGGTGTCCGATCTCGACTAATAATCAATAGATATAGCGGTCTTTTTTTCAAAAGAGCCTCTATATTGTAGTTTTCACATACGGTATGCTACCGGCATTTAACCCTTAACGAGAGTTGGCCTTGTCAGCAAAATACGATGCCTCTGACATCGAAGTCTTAACCGGTCTGGAGCCGGTCAGAAAACGGCCGGGTATGTATACCGATACCACACGGCCGAATCATTTAGTTCAGGAAGTACTGGATAACAGTGTCGATGAGGCTATTTCCGGTCATGCATCAAAAATTGATGTGACCTTACATAAAGATGGTTCGGTGACGGTCTCGGATGATGGCCGGGGTATGCCGGTCGATAATCATCCGGGAGAGAAAATTCCCGGGGTTGAGGTCATATTGACCCGACTTCATGCCGGCGGCAAATTTTCCAATAAAAATTATAAATTTTCCGGTGGACTGCATGGTGTCGGTGTTTCTGTCGTCAATGCCTTGTCAAAAAAGCTTGAGGTATTGGTGAAGCGCGGCGGTAAACAATACAGCATGTCGTTTGCAAATGGCGATAAAAAGACCGCATTAAAAGTCACTGGTGAGGTGGGTAAGAAAAATACTGGCACCAGCATTCGATTCTGGCCAGATGCGAAATACTTTGATTCAATTAAATATGCCCTGGCCAAGCTTACTCACCTTATGCGTGCCAAGGCGGTATTGTGTCCGGGCCTGACTATTCGCTTATATGATGAGAACACCAAGAAAAAAACGGAATGGCATTATGCGGATGGCTTTAATACTTATCTGGCAGAGACGTTAACCAATGTCGAATTATTACCACCCGAACCTTTTCTTGGTTCGATGCAAGGCGAACATGAGGCCGTTGATTGGGCAGTGCATTGGTTACTGGAGCCGGCCGAGATGGTGACTGAAAGTTATGTCAATCTTGTTCCGACTACACAAGGCGGTACGCACGTTAATGGCTTGCGTCAGGGCTTACTGGATGCGATTCGTGATTTTTGCGAGTCGCGTAATTTATTACCGCGTGGCGTAAAGTTAACGGCTGATGATGTCTGGGAACAATGCTGCTATTTACTTTCAGTGAAGATGGATGAACCGCAATTCGCTGGACAAACTAAAGAAAGACTCTCTTCCAGAGAATGTACTGTGTTTGTTGCTGGTGTGATCAAGGATGCATTCAGCCAATGGCTGCATCAACATGTTGAAATGGGAGAACGCATTGCCGAATTGGTGGTGCTCGCTGCCCAAAAACGACTTAAGTCCAGTAAGAAGATAGTCAGAAAAAAGGTCAACGGAGGGCCTGCATTACCGGGCAAGTTAGCCGATTGCGCATTGCAGGATATTGGTATTTCGGAATTGTTTCTGGTCGAAGGGGATTCTGCCGGTGGTTCAGCCAAACAGGCACGGGATAGGGAATTTCAGGCCGTGATGCCGCTGCGCGGTAAGATTCTCAACACCTGGGAAGTCGATTCTTCTGAAGTACTGTCATCAAAAGAAGTGCATGATATTGCGGTTGCCATCGGTGTCGATCCGGGCTCTGATGATTTATCCGGTCTTCGTTACGGCAAGATATGCATACTTGCCGATGCCGATTCTGACGGGGCACATATTGCGACCTTACTGTGTGCTCTGTTTTTAAAGCACTTCCGCACGCTGGTAGAAAATGGCCATGTTTATGTCGCCATGCCGCCGCTATACCGAATCGATGTGGCCAAGGATATTTACTACGCGCTGGATGATGCAGAAAAGCAGGGGATACTGGATCAAATTGCTGCAGAAAAGAAACGCGGCAACATATCAGTACAACGTTTCAAAGGTTTGGGCGAGATGAACCCGATCCAGTTACGAGAGACCACTATGGCCACCGACACCCGAAGACTGGTGCAACTGACCTTGCCCAACGAAAAGCAGGCGATCAAAACGATGGATATGTTGCTGGCTAAGAAACGCGCCACTGACAGAAAATCATGGTTAGAGCAGAACGGCGACAAGGCGATGCTTAACTAGCAAATTGATGTGTTTTCCTGATTGTCATGTTGCTATCAACCGATGAATATAAATCATTGGGCGCGGACTTGAACATTAACTTGCTCAGCTCTTCCAGGTTTTCGGCGCAGCGCTGTCGTTCAGACATCTTCAGATAGAGTTCGGATATGAGCAGGAAGTGTTCGATTGAATTGAGCGTCACGATGATTTCCTCATTCAAAAAAATGACACTATGACCATGAATTATGAACACTCAATGACGTTAAAATGAAATTTATAATTCACTTTAATTATTGATATAAAATTTATTAATTCAAATATTTATAAGATTTATTTACTGTAATATAGAGATAAATTATGCCTGATTCGCTGAGTTTTAATTTCGAGCAAAACGAACAACGACCCTTACAGGACTACACCGAAAAAGCCTATCTCGACTATTCGATGTATGTGATTTTGGACCGTGCTTTGCCGCATATCGGTGACGGATTGAAACCGGTTCAGCGACGGATTATTTATGCCATGTCGGAACTGGGTCTGAAAGCCAGCGCCAAGTATAAAAAGTCAGCCCGCACGGTGGGTGACGTGATTGGTAAATTTCATCCGCATGGTGATTCGGCCTGTTATGAAGCGATGGTATTGATGGCTCAGGATTTTTCTTATCGTTACCCGTTGATAGATGGACAAGGTAACTGGGGGTCAATGGATGATCCCAAATCGTTTGCCGCTATGCGTTACACCGAGTCAAAACTTACCGCCTATTCGGATCTATTACTTAGCGAAGCAAATCAAGGAACGGTTGACTGGGTGCCTAACTTTGACGGCACATTGGAGGAACCAAAACTATTACCGGCAAGGTTGCCAAACTTATTACTGAACGGCACTACTGGCATTGCGGTTGGTATGGCGACTGATATTCCGCCGCATAACCTGACAGAAGTTGCCAGCGCCTGTATTCGCTTACTTGAAGCGCCGAAGAGTACCGTGGCTGAATTGTGTGAACACATCAAGGCACCCGATTTTCCCACCAATGCTGAAATTATTACCGACAAAAAAGCGATCCATGAGATGTATGAAACCGGAAACGGTTCGATTCGTATGCGCGCAACCTGGGAAAAGGAAGACGGGAATATTATTGTCACGGCATTGCCATACCAAAGTTCAGGTAGCAAAGTCCTTGAACAGATTGCTGCCCAGATGCAGGCAAAAAAATTACCGATGTTGGATGACTTACGCGATGAGTCCGATCATGAAAACCCAACCCGTTTGGTGTTGATACCGCGTTCTAACAGGGTAGACCTGCAACAATTGATGCTGCATTTATTTGCGACGACGGATTTGGAACGCAGCTATCGCGTCAATATGAATATTATTGGTCTGAATGGTCGTCCGCAGGTGATGAATCTTCGCACGATACTCAAACAATGGCTTGAGTATCGGACCGAGACAGTGTGTCGCCGCTTGCAACATCGACTCGATAAAGTGCTCGCACAAATTCATGTGCTTGAAGGTCTGATGATCGCCTATTTGAATATCGATGAGGTGATTCAGATTATTCGCGAGGAGGACAAACCCAAAGACGTGTTGATGAAACGTTTCAAATTAAGCGATATTCAGGCTGATGCCATTCTTGATCTTCGGTTACGCAAATTGGCAAAGCTGGAAGAAATCAAGATTAAAGGCGAATTGGATGAATTGAATGCAGAAAGCAAACAGTTAAATACCACCCTGGGTTCACAACAGCGTTTAAAGACCTTGGTAAAAAAGGAAATTCAGGCCGATGCCAAAGAATATGGCGATAAACGACAATCACCGATAAAGCAGGTAGAAGAAGCAAAGGCGATCGATGAAAACAGCTTGATTCCGACCGAGCCGATAACGATTGTTTTGTCAGATAAAGGTTGGGTACGCGCTGCGAAAGGGCATGAAGTTGATCCACTGTCATTAAACTATAAAAGCGGTGATAGTTTTAAACAGGCAAGTCTCGGCAGGAGCAATCAACAAGCCGTCTTCCTTGACTCAAGTGGGCGCTGCTATTCCTTACCCGCACATTCCTTACCTTCTGCACGAAGTTTAGGTGAACCAGTATCGGCCAGATTGACGCCACCCGACGGGGTAACGTTTGAAGGTGTGATGGCTGGCGATCCAGATTCATTGTATTTAGTCGGTACCGAGGCCGGATACGGTTTCATGTTAAAACTGGAAGATGTGTATACCAAGAACAGAAATGGAAAGGCGGTAATTTCTGTGACTGCCGGATGTAACGTCCTGGCACCGTCCAGGGTCAACGATCCAGAACTGGATTGGGTGGCAGCGGTAAGTAATATTGGTCGTATGTTGATGTTTCCAATTACTGAATTGACTGTGCTTTCAAAAGGAAAAGGGCTAAAGATCATTCAAATACCGTCGGCAAAATTGAAGACCCGCGAAGAATATGTGGTGGCATTAACTGCAATGGCTGAGACTGATAAGCTGGTCATTTATTCCGGAAAAAAACACATGACTATGCCGACGGACAGACAGGAATATTACATCGGAGAGCGAGGACGGCGAGGTAATATGCTTCCCAACGGTTATCGAAAGGTCAGTCGTATTGAAGCAGTATCGGCATAGTATCGTACTTTTTTGAATTCACTCTTAAGCCAAGTGGCGCTATCGAACCCTGTTATCATTACCGACCTGGACGGTACCTTACTCGATCATTACAGCTATCAATACGATGCAGCATTGCCTGCATTAGCGCTGATTAAACAGCGACAAATTCCACTGATCTTAAACAGCAGTAAAACCGCCAGCGAAATTAAATCCTTGAGAGAAGCGCTGAATAATTCCTTTCCTTTTGTGGTAGAAAACGGTGCCGGGATTTATTTACCCGACGATACACAAAATGAATTAATTGCGTTTGGGATCGAACGTAAAACGATCCTGGATAAACTCCGATCATACAGACAACAAAATAACCAGGACTATATCGGTTTTAATGACATGACGGTGGAGCAATTAATTGAATACACAGGTCTTGAACAACATCAGGCAAAAGCGGCACTCGCCAGAGACTTTACCGAACCGTTACTATGGCAAGCTGATGAAGCAAAACTGGATTTATTTAAACAACAATTAGCACGACTGGATTTAACCGTTACGCAAGGCGGGCGTTTCTTGTCGGTGTCAGGCATGGTGGATAAAGGTCAGGCACTTTGTTGGCTACGTCGATACTACACTGATGTTTTTGATGCGGAGGTGACGATGATTGCCCTGGGTGATAGCCACAATGATGTGCCCATGCTGGAAGCTGCAGACATTGCCATCGTCGTGCGTTCGCCGGTGCATGATTTACCTGAGTTATCGAGACAGGATGCGATTGTTACACAGGATTTCGGTCCTGCTGGTTGGAATGATAGCATTATGAGTCTTTTACAAGGGGTATAAACAGGATTAAGGTATGGCTGATTTTTATCAAAATGGTGTAATTACCACCTTACATAACCTGACCGATCGTTCGATTGAGGATCTGGAACAGGAACTTGTTCGCTTTTCCCGTGTACGACCCATGTCATTGGTATTACCCTGTCTCTATTCTGAACTGGAAGGGCCGGCACTGAGTAATATTGTTGATGAACTTTGCAAAGTGCCTTACTTATCCGAGATCGTCATTGGTTTGGATCGGGCAACGAAACAGGAATATGAACACGCGCTGGAATTTTTCTCACGCTTACCGCAACAACACGTCGTGCTCTGGAATGACGGCCCGCGTCTGCAACAAATCGATCAGCGCCTGAAACAACACGATTTGGAACCAAAACAACTGGGTAAGGGGCGCAATGTCTGGTACTGCCTGGGTTATGTTAATGCCTCAGGGAAAAGTAAATCAGTCGCGTTGCATGATTGTGATATTACGACCTATAAACGTGATCTGTTAGCGCGATTGATCTACCCGGTAGCCAATCCGAATTTTAATTATCAGTTTTGCAAAGGCTATTACGCCAGGATAGCTGGCGGATCAATTAATGGCCGTGTCTGTCGATTACTGGTGACACCGTTATTGAGGGCCTTAAAGAAGGTGTTCCCGACTGATAGTTTTATTGAGTATCTTGATAGTTATCGCTATTCATTGGCGGGGGAATTTTCCATGCGCACCGATGTGATTAATGACATCCGTATTCCCAGTGACTGGGGGCTGGAGATTGGGGTGTTATCTGAAATGAAACGCAATTACTCGACCAATCGCTTATGTCAGGTCGACATTGCTGATCAATATGACCATAAACATCAGGACTTATCTGCGGATAATGATGATCAGGGACTGTCCAAGATGTCGATCGATATAAGTAAGGCCATATTCAGAAAGCTGGCGACTACCGGACTGGTGTTTAGCAATGAACAATTCCGCACCATTAAGGCGACCTATTATCGGATCGCACTGGATTTTATCGAGACTTATAACAACGATGCGGAAATGAATGGCTTAAAGCTGGATATTCATGAAGAAGAACAGGCAGTCGAGCTGTTTGCTGAGAACATTATGAAAGCCGGTATGCATTTTCTTGATAACCCGATGGAAACTCCATTCATTTCCAGTTGGACACGAGTCAATAGCGCACTTCCAACATTGGCCGAGGACTTTCTGTCTGCGGTTGCTGCCGATCATGATGAATTCCAGAAACGCTGATGGATGATAAAACTCATATCGAAGAACTAAAATCACGTGTCATCAATCACGTCGAACAGATCTACCCGCATGTAGATTCTGAAAGCGTGGCTAATTCACTGCTGCAAGCGATTAATCTGTCTCCGGATTTAACTGCGCCGGAACAGCATAAGAACCACTGGGATGAATCGGATGTGGCAGTGATCACTTATGGCAACAGCTTTTTTTCGAAAGACGAAGTGCCGCTGCAGACCCTGCATCAATTTCTGAATAAACATTTAAAAGATGTCATCAGTATTGTGCATATTTTGCCTTTCTTTCCATTTAGTTCTGATGACGGTTTTGCCGTGCTTGATTACACCCAGGTGAATGACGCCTATGGTGGCTGGAGCGATGTGATCAAGATTGCTGACGATTATAAATTGATGTCTGATTTAGTGATTAATCATTGTTCCGGTAGAAGTCGCTGGTTTGAACAGTTTAAGGCGAGTGAGAAACCCGGTAAGGATTACTTTTTTGTTGCTGATCCGGATGAAGATTTAACAGCGGTGGTGCGCCCGCGGACCAGCCCGTTATTGCGAGAGGTGCCGACCCCTGAAGGCAATAAACATGTTTGGTGTACATTCAGCCATGACCAACCTGATCTCAATTTTTCCAACCCGGATGTGCTATTGGAGTTTGTTAATATCATTCGTTTATATCTTGAGAGGGGCGTGAGGGTATTCCGGCTGGATGCCATCGCTTTCTTATGGAAACAACCGGGTAGCAGTTGTATTAACTTGCCGCAGACCCATGAAATTGTGCGTTTGCTACGCACATTGATTGAACACCATACCCACGACGCGATTATTATTACGGAAACGAATATCCCTAATCGTGAAAATCTGGCGTATTTTGGTAACGCCAACGAAGCCCATGTCATTTATAACTTTCCATTACCACCGTTACTCGTCAATACGTTGCTGACGGGTAGCAGTCGTTATTTAAAAAACTGGCTAATGAGTATGCCACCGGCAATGATGGGCACGACCTATCTGAATTTTATTGCTTCACATGACGGCATCGGCTTACGACCGGTGGAAGGCTTGTTGAGTGAAGACGAAATTAATGACCTGGTTGCAACGATGGAGTCGTTTGGAGGGCAAATCTCATGGCGGGCGCTCGATGGTGGTAACAAGCCTTATGAGATCAATATTTCCCTGTATGACGCGTTTAAGGGTTCGATTGCCAGTGGTCCGGATGAATGGCAGCTACAACGATTTCTTTGCGCGCATACCATCATGCTTGCGCTGGAGGGTATCCCTGCATTTTATATTCACAGCTTGATTGCGACTGAAAACAGCTACGAGAAATTTAAGCATACTAATAATAACCGTTCGATAAATCGGCATAACTGGGATGTGGCAGAGCTTGAACAATTGCTAGCTGGAGAGACCCATCACCGAAGTGTGTTACTGGAATTGAAAAGACTAATAGGTATTCGTAAACAACATCCGGCTTTTCATCCCAACGCTACGCAATTCACATTGCATCTGGGTGATGAGATCGTCGCTTTCTGGCGGCAAAACCGTACTCGTGATCAAAGCATTTTTTCGATCAGTAATATTACCGATCAGCCTCAGACCATTTTACTGGCGGATATCAACCTGACTGTTACCGATAGCTGGAGAGATCTTATCAGCGGCCAGTGTTTAACCGATCAGGAGGTTGATTTTACGCTTTCTCCCTATCAAACTATCTGGCTTAGCAATAGGTAATTTCGGTAAAAAAAACAGGAAATTTTCCCATAGCTATCTTCTATAAAAGGTGTAAATTGGAGATGTTAAAGAGCGTATTTTGTTGCGTTTTGCTTCAATAGAAACAAACGCAATTGGGGGACAAAGCAGCTGGTATGAAGGGTGAAAACGACCTGGCGCAGGTTTATGCGGTCGATATTTCAGAAGAATACCGTCATAAAATACGGTGTTTCATGCACTTTTTGTGTGCCGGACTGGTTGTCCCGTTTCTTATTATTCATGCTTACGAGCAGCATTATTTACACGTCTGCCTGATTTTTCTCTTCTTTATTATTAATTGCATCGACGCGGTTAGTTATTACAACAGGGCACGTTTCGTTTTTTCGCCTTATCTCTCTTATGCAATTTATTTTATCTACATGAATTATGGTCTGTTTAGCTTTGGTGTTTTTATCAGCTATTGGTCATACCCGTTACTGTTTGTCTGTCATTTTTCATTGCCAAGAAAACATGCTGCATTCATGACCTGGTTTTATATCGTCACAATGAGTATTACCAGTTATTATGCATTGGGATTTGATATTACCTTGCGCTTTGTTATTACCATGATACTGGTCAATATTGCCGCCTCGGTGATGATATTGATCCAGATAGAACAGCAAAAAAACCTGATTAATCTGGCTTTACTGGATCCCCTGACTGGTGCAAACAATCGACGGTTTATGAAAGAGTCGTTTGAAAGTGCCGCTGAGAGAGTCAGGAGAGGCTATGGTCAGAGCAGTATCGTTGCCGTTGACCTTGATCATTTTAAGGCGATTAACGATAACTATGGACATGATGTCGGTGATCGTGTTCTGGTCGAATTGACCGAATTAATTAAGAGTCGCCTTAGAAAAATTGATATGGTGTATCGCGCCGGTGGTGAAGAATTTTTGATATTGCTAGGTGATGCCGAAAAACATGGTGCGATTTCTTTTGCCGAGGACCTACGACAACAAGTCGTGGACAGGATATTCCATAACGACATTAAATTGACCATCAGCGCCGGTGTGGCTGAGTTCGATATTAAAAAAGATATCGATGCCTGGTTAAAACAGGCGGATGACTTTCTTTATGAAGCGAAAGAACGTGGCAGGAACTGCGTCATGCCGATGCTGGCCTGACCCAGGCTATTGCTTCACGGACGCTGGCAATATCACTTCCGTTCGTAATATTTAGGTAACGCAAAACTTTTCCTTTTCGTAACCAGGCCGGTGAATCGTTTATCCAGTTCTCACTGGTCGCTTTCTATCAGGCTCAAATCACTACAAAAAATCAGATTTTTCAGAAATTAGTCTAAAGAATTATGAAAATGACACGATAACCTGAAACAACAGAACAATGCTAAAAGACAGGAAAGCCTAGCGTGAATAATCTAAGTCAGCTTCAAGTGCCTAGTTGTAATAGTTGTAGAAATGCCGAGCCATTAGGGTTTTCCATTTCGATGGCTTTTCAACCAATTGTTAACGTCATAACACAACAGGTATTTGCACAGGAAGCCCTGGTGCGTGGGACTAATCAGGAACCGGCCAGTACCATATTTGAGCAAGTCAACAATGACAATTTATATAAGTTTGATCAGACCTGCCGAGTTACTGCAATTGATTTCGCCTCACGTTTGAATATAGACAGCTATGTCAGTATCAACTTCATGCCTAATGCCATTTATCAATCGGAGTCTTGCATCAGGACAACGATAGTCGCGGCAAAAAAATATCAGTTTCCGATCAACAAAATCATGTTTGAAATTACCGAAAGCGAGAAAATTAAAAACACGGGTAAATTGAAGGAGATTGTTGATCACTATAAGTCTTTGGGTTTCGTGACAGCAATTGATGATTTTGGCGCGGGATTTTCCGGTTTGAATTTACTGGCAGATATACAAACGGACTTTATTAAACTCGATTTGGCACTGGTCAGAAACATTCATCTCGATAAAAACCGGTTGGCGATTGTAAAAGGCATCATGACGTTTTGTAACGATCTGAATATCAGAGTCATTGCTGAAGGAATTGAATGTTATGAAGAACTTGAAGTCCTGAAAGACGAGGGCATTGAATTATTTCAAGGCTATTATTTCGCGAAACCGGCATTTGAGGCTATCGCCTCGATTCCACCCGAAGTATTTTTATCCCGAACTGCAGCTTAATGCAGACGGTTTATAATTAGTCTACGGCGTGATAGCCGCAGTCCACGTAATGGGTTTCGCCGGTGATGGCAGCTGCCTTATCAGACGCCAGGAATGCTGCCAGTGATCCAATGTCATCAATATCGAGCGATTTTTTTAACGGTGCTTTTTCTATTGCTAATTCCAGTAATTGATTAAATTCCGCCAGGCCCGATGCCGCCCGGGTAGCAACAGGACCGGCAGAGATGGCATTAACACGTATGCTTTTACCGCCTAATTCTCTGGCCAGGTATCTGACGCTGCTTTCCAATCCAGATTTCACCGGGCCCATTAAATTATAGTTTGCAACGGCACGTTCGGCGCCGAGATAAGTCATGGTAAGTATACTACCGCCCGAACTCATCAGCGGTTCTGCTCTCGAGGCTAAATCAATTAGCGAATAGCAGGATATTTCCATTGCCTGCAGAAAGCCTTCACGCGATGCATCGGTTAATCGGCCATGCAGATCGTTAAGTGGCGCAAAGGCAATTGAATGAATCAGGAAATCGAGCCGCCCCCACTGCTGCTCAATAGCATCAAATAATGCGTCGATCTGCTCGGCATCACAGACGTTACAAGGTAAAAAGATATCGGTGTTCAGTCCTTCTGTGAGTGGCTCTACATGAGGTTTGGCCTTATCATTCAGGTAGGTAATCGCTAAAGACGCATCAAGTTCAGACAAGGCGCGGGCACAGCCATAAGCCAGGGATTGGTCGTTAGCAATACCGATAATCAGGCCTTTTTTGTTTTCCATCGTAAATTTAGACATAAGTAATAAAAGTTAGGGTTGGTTAATGTAAAAGTTTAAGTAAGTGTGTTGCGATAATGAATTCTTCATCTGTCGGAATGACGTTAACCTCAACCTGGCTATCGTTTCTGGAAATCGTGTGATGATGCTGATTATTACTTCGATCAGAAACGGCGATGCCTAGCCAGGCCAGTTCGGTACAAATACGTTTCCTTATTTCAGCACAATTCTCACCGATCCCTCCGCTAAATACCAATCGGTCCAATCCTTTTAGCATGTTGACCATGCTGCCTGCCTCCTTAACGAATCGATAGATATAAAGATTGATGGCTTCAGCCGCACTTCTATCCGGGCTATCCAGTAATTGTTGCATATTGTTGCTGATGCCTGATACGCCGAGCAGCCCTGATTCACAATAGAGTAATTTTGCCAGTTGTTCGCTGGATAGGCTTTTTTGTTGCAATAAATAAAGTAGCACGCCAGCATCAATTGCACCGCAGCGAGTGCCCATCATCAGTCCCTCGATGGGGCTGAATCCCATGCTGCTATCAATGCTCTGTCCGTTGATCATCGCGCACAGGCTTGAACCGTTACCCAGGTGTGCGACCAATATTTTCTCATCGGATTCACAAGAAAAACTTTCATTGAGTTGCAAAGCGATGTATTCATATGACAAACCGTGAAAGCCATAGCGGCGTATGCCCTCCGTATAATATTCCTCTGGTAAGGCAAACTGGTTAACCGGCTTTTTATGCTGAGCATGAAAAGCGGTATCAAAACAGGCAACTTGTTTAATATTTTCATCGATTGCCATGACAGATTCTATGCCGGCAATATTATAGGGTTGATGATAAGGTGCTAGCGGTTCCAGTTGCTTTAACTCGACCAGGTTGTCCGGGTTGATCAAGAGCGGGGCGGTAAACTTATTGCCACCATGCACAACGCGATGACCAATACTCAGGTTTTGATCATCACTAAAATGTTGGGAGAGGTGGTCCAGCAAAAAACGCAGCGAGGCATGGTGGTCATAGTGACTGTCGAGTTTAATGGTTTCCTTACCATCACCGTTGCTTGAGATGAAAGTCGGTTGCAAACCGATCTTTTCAATTTGTCCGCGCTGTTGGTCTATCAGTGTATTGTTTTCAAGCTGATAAACACGAAATTTAATACTGGAGGAGCCAGTATTGATCACTAAAATGCGTCGTTTCATTTTGCATTCCCACTTCGAAAATGCTCCAGTAAGATTGCTAACGAACAGGAAGCCATGCGTTCCACAACTGAATCAGAACGACTGGTAAGAATAATCGGGACTCGCGCGCCCATGACTACGCCAGCTCCTTTGGCATCGGCTAAGTAAATTAATTGTTTGGCCAGGATATTGGCGGCTTCCAAATCCGGTGCTACCAGGATATCCGCCTGACCAGCCACCGAGGAAACGATGCCTTTGGTTTCTTTTGATCTGGTGGAAACGGCATTATCAAATGCGAGTGGTCCGTCAAGTTTGCCACCGGAAATTTGCCCTCGGTCAGCCATCTTACATAATGCTGCCGCCATGATTGTGGATGGGATGTTGTGATTGACTTTCTCTACGGCAGACAGCAATGCGACCTTGGGTGTGTCAATATTTAACGCATGTGCGAGGTGGATTGCATTCTGAACAATATCGCGCATCTGTTCGATATCGGGTTGGATATTAATTGCCGCATCAGTGACTAATAATGGCCGTGGATAAGTCGGTACGTCAAACGCATAGACATGACTCAAGCGATGATCGGTACGAATGCCTTTTTCTTTATGGACTACCGCACGGACCAATTCATTAGTATCCAGGCTGCCTTTCATTAGTGCACGCACTTGATTTGTACGGGCAAGTTCAATCGCCGTTTCCGCAGCAAGATGGCTATGCTCTACATCGACCAGACGATATTCACTGATATCCAGTTCATGCTTTTCAGCCGTTTCGGAAATTTTGTCTTTCGGGCCTATCAGGATCGGATCGATTAATCCGGCTTCCGATGCTTCAACTGCACCACGTAATGCATATTCACTACAGGGATGTACGACGGCGACTAGTAATGGATCCAGCACGTCGGCTGCATCAAACATCTCCTGCAAGCGACCTCTACCGGCCAGGCGAACATCAGGTAGATGTGCCCGCGGCCGCTCTATTTTTACAGTTGGTGCCAGCACTTCTGCCTCGCCGGCAATAACGACTTTTTCTTCCTGGTTGGTACACTGACAATCAAACAACACCTTTTTGCTATCGGCATATTTTTCTTTAACGGTTACCGTCACGGTCAATACATCGCCAAGTACGACAGGGCGTTTAAAATGCAATGACTGGCTCAGGTAGATCGTGCCTGGGCCGGGTAATAATGTGCCGAGCACGGTTGATATCAGTGAGCCACCCCAGAGGCCATGCGCGATGACTTCATGGAATATACTGTCTTTTGCATAGTCAGTGTCCATATGAGCAGGATTGACATCACCACTCATGACAGCGAATAGTTCAATATCCTGTTGCGTCAGTCTGCGTTCAATATTTGCAGTATCACCGATAGTCATCTCATCAAAACATCGGTTAGTGATCATCGGTTTAATCTTAGGCATAGGTTTACTCATCGTTAAAAAAGGGATTTATTCTGCAATGTGATTGTTGCAACAATATTGCATAAAAAAGTTAAAAATCTGGAAACTGTAAAAACTATAACTATCGCGCTTAAGGCCTGGTTTGATTTAGATCATAAGAGACAGGTAAATTAAAAAAATATCATAATAAGCAATGAAAAAACGATACTTGATTCGTGCTGAGACAGTTATGGACAACAGCTTAGGCCTGTAGTTATTATCTAAAGCAATATTGGCGTTGTAAAGTTGTAAATAAGAAAGGCTGGAGCAGCTGACTGCTCCAACCTGAAAAGGAAGAGTAGCTTCATATTGGGGAAGGGGGGAGAATCTACTCTTACTAGTTATATCGGCGGTGTTGTCTACTACTTTAGTAATTAATCGATTGTTTCGCCGATAACTCGGGTATTTCTTTCACTAACCTGGGTAATAGATAACCTGAGACGCTGTCACGCATGATTTGCATGATGGATTCTGCTTTTTCTATTAGTACATCAAAATGTGCTGCGCCGGCAACCGGATCGAGCAAGTGCAAATAATAAGGTGTCACCTGGTTAGCGACCAGCTTTTCTGATAATGAAATCAGTGTGGTCGCATCATCATTGACCCCACGCAATAATACTGACTGATTTAGGACAAGTATGTCATGTTCTCTCAACAATGAAATACTGTCTGATACAGCCTGATCGATTTCATTGGCATGATTAATATGTAGCACTATGATGAGGGTTTTGTTAAGAGCGGCCAGGTTGGTAACAAGAGCCCGAGACAGGCGTGCGGGCAGCACCACGGGTACCCGGGTGTGAAAACGGATACGTTTGATATGTTTGAGTTGTGCCAGAGATTCGCAACGTTGCAAAAGTTGGGCGTCACTCAGCGTTAACGGATCCCCACCGCTTAAAATGACTTCGCTGATGGATTTGTCTTGTCGAATGTGTTCCAGGCTCTTTTGCCAATGAGCCTTGCTCGAACTCGCCTCTGAATAGGGATAATGCCGTCGAAAGCAATAACGGCAATGAATCGCGCAGGCACCAGTCGCAATGGACAACACACGCCCCTGATATTTCTGGATTAATCCCGGCGTTGTCTGGCGTTGCACCTCTGATAATGGGTCATGAATAAACCCCGGTTGTTCATTATCTTCTGCCTGATAAGGAAATACCTGTCGTAATAACGGGTCATCAGGATCGCTGCGTTGCATGCGGTCAGCAAACACGTGGGGAATACGCAATGGAAATTGCATTAGGCCTGATGCACTATAGCCAATGGCGGATGCCTCCAGTCCAATATAATTCAACAAGGCTTCGGGTTGTCGGATTGCCTGAGCCAATTGCTCTTGCCAGGAAAGAGACTGCATTAATCAATCGGTTCCATGTATGATACGTTCGTTTTTGAATAACTATATTGGAAACATAAACGAATGGCGACATATAGCACCAATGAATTCAAATTGGGATTGAAGGTTATGCTGGACTCCGATCCCTGCTCGATCATAGAAAATGAATTTGTTAAGCCCGGCAAAGGCCAGGCATTCAATCGGGTGAAATTAAGAAACCTGAAGACCGGTCGAGTCATGGAGAAAACCTATAAGTCCGGTGAGTCATTGCCTGGTGCAGATGTCATTGAACTGGAAATGCAATATCTCTATAACGATGGTGATATGTGGTATTTCATGGATCAGAATTCATTCGAACAATTCGCTGCTGACGAAAACGCTGTGGCAGACGCAAAACAGTGGATAAAGGGCGAGGAGATGTGTCTGGTGACCTTATGGAATAACGCTCCCTTATCTGTCGCTGCGCCAAATTTCGTTGTTCTGGAAATCACCGATACCGATCCTGGTGTGCGTGGCGACACGGCACAAGGTGGTTCAAAACCGGCCACATTAGAGACCGGTGCTGTAGTTAAGGTTCCATTGTTTATCGAGAACGGTGAACTATTAAAAATAGATACACGAACGGGTGAGTATGTAAGCCGAGCCAAGGACTAGATGACTGTGTCAGTGACCGTATTGTTGTTTGAAGCTGATTGGGTGGAAACGATTACAGGTCTGGACAATCGTCCTTAATAATCATTCAACACTCTAATTTATGGGCGAAACCACAGACTGGAAACCCACTGCCGATTTTGCGACGCTAATAAAACGCGCTGAATTATACAAAACGATTCGGGAATATATGTCGGCAAATGCTGTTCTGGAAGTCGATACACCGATACTCAGTCATTCAGGAATCAGCGATCCCTATATCGAATCAGTAAAAGCTAACAGCCGAAATTATACTTCAGACCTGTACCTGCAAACCTCTCCTGAATTTTGCATGAAACGCCTGTTAGCGGCGGGTTGCGGTTCTATTTATCAGATTGCCCATGTATTTCGGGATGAGGAGCAGGGCCGACACCATGCAACAGAATTCAGCATGCTGGAATGGTATCGACTCAATATGAACTATCACGAGCTGATGGATGATGTCATCGCGCTTATGCAGGTACTCGGTTTAACGGTGCCAGTTAAACTGAGCTACGCTGAAGCATTTGATCAGGTGCTACGTATTAATCCGCATGATGGCGATTTACCTGCATTGCGCAGCCGGGCGTCGAAATTTGGTCTGGCAAGCGAAAATTTAGATAAAAATCAATTACTCGATTTTTTGTTCTCAAGCGTGGTGATTAAGCAGATTAATGCGGCAAAAAACCTTATTATTTATGATTATCCGGCTGAGATGGCGGCTTTGGCGAGTATCAGACACGATGACTATGCTATCGCTGAGCGATTTGAATTGTTTGTGAATGGATTAGAAATCGCTAATGGTTACAATGAGCTGACTGATGTTGATGAACAACGTGAGCGTTTTACTCGTGATTTAAATTTGCGAGAAAAGAATCATGCTGATTTGTTACCGATAGATGAATATTTCCTGTCGGCACTGGATTCAGGTTTGCCAATTTGTTCGGGCGTGGCTGTCGGGCTGGATCGTTTGTTAATGGTTTTAATGAATAAAGAAAGGATTGAAGACGTCATGAGCTTTACTTTGGTTAATAACTAATCTTATGCGTGCTTATATCGATAAATGGACTTATAAATGAGTATTTATTCTGTCGACACCTTAATCAAGGAGACACGGCGTATTGCCAGTGAGTATCGTAAGACCACCGGTAAAACGTTGGCGGTGACACCGGAAATTGCCTTGCATGATGCAATCTCTTTGCTGGAAATGACGCCGGCCGAAAAGGACGACGCCCATGATGCATATCTGGACTATGACAACAAACAGTTACGTGTGCTGATTAAGGGCAGGGCCATATTTGATGAAAAACTGAAAGGCCAGCGTATTGGGCAATTAAAGCTTGAGCAGGAGTGGGATGCTGTCGTATTAGTGATTATGGATGATGAATTCATGCCTCAGGAAATCTACCTGGTGCAGCGTGATACCTTTCTTGAGCAGTTAGGCGAAAAACAGAGCGTCAGTAAAAAAGGCGCCATGACTATAGCCAAATTTAAGCTGATCGGTGAATTAATATGGACTCAACGGGACGGTCGGCTGGCTGCTCAAACCTGGTCAAATCAACCTTCCTGATAATAGTTAATCATGAAAACGGTCTCTGATGTCTTCGCCGAGGACGGTGCACTGTCGAATATGATCGAGGGCTTTCAATATCGCGCCGAACAGGAAGAGATGGCGAACTCAATTGCGACTGCGATTGCTGAAGGCAAGGATCTGATTTGCGAGGCCGGTACTGGCACTGGCAAAACCATGGCCTACCTGGTGCCGGCATTACTCTCCAACAAAAAAACAATCGTCTCTACCGGTACCCGACACTTACAGGATCAATTAAAGCAAAAAGATTTACCGGTCGTGCTCGACACATTGAACTTGCCCGTTACTTCAAGCGTTTTAAAAGGACGTGCCAACTACCTGTGTCTCAATCGTATGAACACTGCGATTCATGACTCAGGTAATCTGACTTATCAGCAAATGACCGATTTACATGAGGTAGTTAACTGGTCAACTCAGACAAGAACGGGCGATATTAATGAGCTAAGCATGATAGAAGAGAATACTTCGATCAGAGGCATGATTACCTCTACGACAGAAAACTGTTTGGGTCAGTCCTGTCCGGATTATGAATCCTGTTTTGTATTCAAAAATAGAAAAGCAGCAATGGAAGCCGATCTGGTTATCACTAACCATCACTTATTGTTAGCTGATATGGGCCTGCGCGAGAGTGGATTTGGTGAGGTATTGCCGTTGGCGGACTGCATTATCTTTGATGAAGCCCATCAATTACCGGAATTAGCATCGACTTATTTCAGCCGGACCATTAGTAGTCGGCAGTTATTAGAACTGGCGACGGATGTGAAGATAGCTGACAGGGAAGAGGCTGGGGATATGCCCGAATTAAATGAGGTATTGACCCACTATGAAAAGCAAGTGCGCGATATTCGATTATTATTTGGTCGTCAGGATCGACGCATTAATTGGCAGGAAATGTGGGCAAATAGCGACTTATCAAAGGAAATGGCTGCTTATTTTCAGATTATGCAGACACTTCTGGATATGTTGAATGCTGTTACTGAACGCGGAAAACTATTAGAGAACTGCTTTGAGCGATTAAAGGTATTTTATGATTTTCTGGAAGGCTATATCGAGACAGATAAAGAAGAACATATCCGCTGGGTGGAAGTTCGTGGATTACACTTTTTTCTAAATCAAACTCCGATCAATATCGCACAGACATTTCAGCAACATTTACGCAGTTACAATTCGAGTAATATCTTCACCTCTGCCAGTCTCGCGGTGAATCAGGATTTTAGTCATTTTGATAAGCAGCTAGGGCTGGAAGATTGTGATAATCGAGTCTGGGACAGTCCGTTTAATTATCAGCAGCAAACGCGTTTGTATCTTCCGCTGGATCTGCCGGAACCAAATCATCCTGATTTCTTTACTGCATTCATCGAACGGACTTGTGAATTAATCCGTCTTAGTGAGGGGCATACTTTTATACTGTTCACCAGTCATGCAGCATTAAACAGAGCTACGCCCAAGCTAAGAAGCCTGATTGAGTTCCCTATATTGGTTCAAGGTGATGGGCCAAGATCGGAATTACTTAATCAGTTTCGACAGACGCAGCATGCCGTACTACTCGGTACCAGCAGTTTTTGGGAAGGGGTTGATGTCAAAGGCGAGGCCTTGTCATCGGTCATCATTGATAAATTACCTTTTGCCAGCCCGGATGACCCGGTGCTACAGGCCAGATTGAATTACATGAGTAAACAAGGCGGTAATCCATTCATGGAACATCAGGTTCCCCAGGCGGCGATTAGTTTGAAACAAGGAGTTGGACGTCTAATTCGCGATGTGAATGATCGGGGTGTTTGTACGATTTGTGATAAACGTATAGTAAAAAAGACCTATGGTCGTCGTTTATTGAAGTCCTTACCACCGATGCCGGTCGTGCATGAGTTGGAAAGTATCGAGCAGTTTTTTCAAAAGCCAGGCTGAAATTTATCAATAATTAGCATTAAATAATAATTTTAATTTATTGATAAATATTATTTTTTTAATATTAATGTTATACCATCTGCCAATGGCAATAGGGTCATCATGACGCGGTCGTCATTTTTTAAATGGGCGTTAAACTGACGAATAGCAATGGTATCTTCATCATTGACCGATGGATCGGCGGGTAGACCTGACCAAAGTACATTATCCACGGCAATTACTCCGCCTGTCCGGATCAACGGCAACAGTTTCTCATAGTAATCAATATATTCAGGTTTATGCGCATCGATAAAGGCAAAGTCAAAATTGTTCTCTAAATGTTCTTTGGATAATGCCTCCAGGGTTTCCAATGCTGGAGCCAGTCGTAGTTCAATCTTGTGCCCGATATCTGCTTGTTGCCAATAAGACCGTGCCAGAGAGGATGTCTGCTCATTATGATCGCAAGCAATGATTTGGCCGTCTTCGGGCAATGCCAGTGCCATCGCCAGACTACTGTAACCAGTGAATACACCGATTTCGATAATATTTTGGACATTTAATGCTTTCACCAAAAAAGCCATGAACTGACCCTGTTCTGGTGCAATTTGCATCCGCGCTAGCGGGTGCGAGGCAGTTTCTTCGCGGCATTGACGCAGTACGTCATGTTCAGATAAGGAGACCGACAGCAGGTAGTCATACACTTTGTCGTCCAGGTTCAGGCTTTTGCGGGTCATCGACATTCTCGTAATAATTCACGAATAGTGTATAACGCATCTTCGTTAAACCAGAGCAAGATTTTTTTGTATGTCACAACAAGACGTCTGCGTCATCCAAATTACTGATACCCATATTCTCGATAATGAGGCCGAATCATTCGATGATTTCGATACTTCAGCCAGTCTTGAGCGGGTTATCGCCTATATGAAAGCCAATGAAGACGATGTCGACCTGGTGTTATTAACCGGGGACTGCGTGCATGAACCGACTGAAACGGCTTATGAGAAATTAGCAGGACACCTCGAACAATTATCCTGGCCTATTTATTTTCTCCCCGGCAATCATGATGAACCGGAGCTGATGGACGCGATTCTCTCCCAACATGGGTATTGCATTGACAAGCGTATCCTTACCGATAGCTGGCAAATAATGCTGCTCGATACACGCTTGAAAAACGAACACAAGGGTGAATTGAGCAGTCAACAGCTCGATTTTTTACGAGATAGCCTGGAGCAAAATACCGATAAAAATACGCTGATCGCCTTGCATCATCACCCTGTGCCCATCAATAGTCGCTGGATGGATCAGATGATACTCACCAATCGCGAGGCGTTTCTCGCGATTATCGATCGCCATCCACAGGTAAAAGGAGTGATTTGGGGACACATACACCAACAATTCGAGCGCAAGTGGAAGCAGGTCAAAATGATGGGCACGCCTTCAACCTGCCTGCAGTTTACGCCGGAAAACGATGAGTTTGCTGTCGACACGAAACCGCCCGGCTATCGTAGACTCCGACTAAATAATGCTGGTGAAATACGCTCTGATGTGATTTATCTAAATCAATAATTTAAATTAAGTTAATATAATAAGTATTTGATAAAATTAGTTATTTACTACATTATTTCTTAGGTAGCACGGCCGTGCGTCGATAACTTTAATGGTGTTTCCTGCATCCAGTTCTGGTATTGCCAAGGCGGCTACGGATTCTGCCGTCGGATAGCATTGTGGATTGGTATCGGTAATCGTTGCTGAAAATTTAGCGACCAGCGGTTGCTGGTAACTTCCCCAGCCAGTGCCTGCGGCAAACCATTCTCTGTCAGCAGGGGCATCAATATCCTCAGGTTTACAAACGCGTTCTTCATTCAGCCCTGACATCGTCGTTGGAGTCGATTCAAATAAACCCCAATAGACTTCCCCCATGCGTGCATCGATTGCTACCGCAACATTAGGATGCTCGGCAGCAAATTGTTGTGCCAGCGCGGCCAGACTGGAAACAGGGATGACTGGAATATCGTACGGAAATGCCAGGCCTTGTACGACGCCGATAGCGACACGTAGTCCGGTAAAGGCCCCCGGTCCCTGACCAAACGCAATTCCATCCAGTTCGCTGATTGAACAGCCTGCCTGGGCCAACAGATTATCTACCATCGGCAGGATCAATTGCGTGTGTTTTCTTGGCGCGATTTCCAGTTGTTGAATACAGTCTGTATCGATTTGCAATGCGGCAGAACAACACTCGGTAGCAGTTTCAATGGCAAGCAGTTTCATGGGTGCGTATGTTAACGCACTGATGCAATATCGAATAATCTAGCAGCGTTGCTACATAGTTTGGCTAATCAAGCGCTCTGATTAATTTGTTCCATATCGAGCAATCCGTAATCACTCTGTCTGTGGAAACGATAGGTACTCTTGCCGGCACGTTTCGCTTCATACATGGCTGAGTCCGCCCGACTCATCAATTCATCGACGTTTGAGCCATCCGAAGGGTAGATGGCAATGCCAATACTGACGCCAAGTTTGGCGGTTGTTTCTTCAATTCTGATTGGCTCTGAAATTGATTTGATAATCTTGTTAGCAACGATCTCTGCATTCCAGGCAGACTTCAGTTCTTCAATAACAACGGCAAACTCATCACCGCCTATACGTGCGACCGTGTCTGAGTCACGGATACACGAAGCTAAGCGTTCACTGACCTCACACAACACCCGGTCTCCCATCTCATGACCATATTCATCGTTAACAGGTTTGAAATGATCCAGATCAAGGTACATCAGCGCAAAGTCCTTGTTGTTACGCCTGGTTCGGGTAATGCAGCGATTAATTCTGTCAGATAGTAATAAACGATTAGGTAAGCCCGTCAGTAAGTCATGTCGAGACAGGTAGACCAGTTCCTGAATATGTTTTTTACGCTCAATCGCATAGTTTAATGAGCGCAGTATTTGCCAATGACTAGTGTTCAATTTATTAAGATAATCATGTGCACCAAGACGAATCGCTTTTAATGCGGTGACTTCAGATTCATCACCGCTGAGGATCACGACCGGAAGGGTTGAATCAATAGATGAGATTTCCTGCATCAGTTCCATGCCATCGCCATCAGGAAGAGCAATATCTAGCACCACGAGATCATAGTTTGATTTCTCGAGTTTATGTCTGGCTTGCTTGAGCGTTGTTGCGACTTCCAGTTCGTAATTAAGATTGACTGCTTTGCCAAGTAATACTTCCATTAATTTAATGTCAAATTCACTATCTTCAACCAATAGCAGTTTGACCGAATTCACTTTCGTCATTATTTTTCTCCGATTGGTGCCTCTAAAGCTTTAGCGTCCGTAACTGCAGAGACTTTAATGATGTCAATTATGACCACTAAGGCTTTTATGGCATTGCGATTATGATGTCTGACGTAACCTGCCTATAATGCCTGCCCATGATGAACTCATTTGAAACCCTAATCGGCCTGCGCTATGTGCGCGCTCGTCGGCGCAATCATTTCATTTCCTTTATATCGTTGACCTCAATGTTAGGTGTCGGTTTGGGGGTCATGGCATTGATTACGGTACTCTCGGTGATGAATGGGTTTGAAAAGGAATTAAAGGAGCGAATCCTGGGCATGGCTTCACATGCCACTGTGATTGCCGAAGGCAATGCCTTAAAAAACTGGCAGCCGGTTGCCGATGATGTCAGCCGACACCCGGAAATAATTGGTGTCGCCCCTTATTTTCAGGCAGAGGGGATGCTGGTTAATAATAAAAAAGTTAACGGTACGATTATTCGTGGCATCTTGCCGGCGGAAGAGCCCAAGGTGGCAGTGGTAACCGAAAAAATGATCGCTGGCGAGTTAGCAGGGTTGACAGCAGGTGAATTCAATATCGTATTGGGTAAAGAACTGGCACGCAGTTTAGGTGTGGGTCCGGGCGATAAAGTAACCTTAATTGCACCACAGGCCAATGTGACGCCAGCAGGTATCTTACCCAGGCTGAAAAGATTCACCGTCATCGGTATATTCGAAGTAGGCATGCATGAATTCGATAGTGCCCTGGCTTTGATTCATATGGACGACGGACTGCGATTATTTCGCAAGGAGAGCCCAAGCGGACTACGTTTGAAAACTAATGATATCCTGGCTGCACCCAAAGTCAGTCGTGAAGTGGTGTCGCAACTGCCTGGTAATTACTGGGTCATCGATTGGACCCAGCGGCACGCCAATTTCTTTCGCGCGTTAAAAACCGAAAAAACCGTTATGTTTGTGATTTTGACATTAATCGTGGCTGTCGCTGCGTTTAATATTATTTCAACGCTGGTGATGATGGTCTCGGATAAGCAGTCGGATATTGCCGTGTTAAGAACATTAGGTGCCAGTCCCGGCAGCATACTAAAAATCTTCATGATCCAGGGCACGATTATCGGGGTGGTGGGTATTTCTCTGGGTGTCATTGGTGGGGTCTGGCTTGCTTTAAACGTAGAGACTCTGGTACCCGCGATTGAATCCATGTTGGGGCAAAAGTTTTTGTCCCCCGACGTTTATTACATCAGCGATCTGCCTTCCGATATGCATTGGCAAGACGTGATTACAATAAGTGTTATCGCCTTCATACTCTGTTTGTTAGCCACAATCTATCCAGCGCTGCGGGCCGCACGCACGCAACCGGCAGAGGCACTGCGCTATGAGTAGTCCTGTGCTTCAGGCAAGTGATTTAGGCAAAAGTTACCGCGAAGGTGAACTCAATGTAGAGGTATTGAAGTCGGTTGATATCAGCATTGCAGCAAACCAGAGTGTCGCTATCATCGGGGCATCCGGATCGGGTAAGAGTACCTTGCTACATCTACTCGGTGGTTTGGATATTCCTGATACTGGTGAAGTGTTGATCAACGGTACCGCGATTCATTCGCTCGATGATGAACAACGCGGTAATGTACGTAATCGCCATCTGGGTTTTGTCTATCAGTTTCACCATTTACTTCCCGAGTTTACTGCGCTGGAGAATGTGGCGATGCCATTATTAGTCAGGCGCGAAAAAAACAATGTTTCATTTCAGAAAGCATTGTCCCTATTAGAACGAGTCGGGCTGGCCGATCGCGCAAAACATAAACCCGGTGAATTGTCCGGTGGTGAGCGTCAACGAGCAGCGATAGCCAGAGCGCTGGTGACGGAACCCAGCTGTATATTGGCGGATGAACCGACCGGTAACCTGGATGAAAAAACGGCCGAAAATGTATTCGATATGATACTTGAGCTGAACCAGAGTTTGGGTACCAGCCTGATTATGGTAACGCACAATCTCGAATTGGCCAGACGAGCTAACCGTATATTGGAATTAACTGATGGAGTATTGAAGGACGCTCATTAATTATCTCTGGATTTCCGTCTTGCCTCCCATCTATTGCCGGAACTGATCCGCCAGATCAGGCGGATACCAAAGTAGGTAATAATTGCGCTCAGCGTTGCCAGGGTAAAGCATCCCACTAACAGCGGCTGCCAGATGTCAAGGAATGTGCTGCCAAACCATTCCAATGTAAATTCAAACTCCACATGACTGTGCTTGTCGCCGATTATCATCGCGCCTAGCTTATGCGCATAGTAAAACATTGGCGGAATCGTGATTGGATTACTGATAAATGAGCAGACTACGGCAATCGGTAAATTAACCCGGAATACTATCGCCAGCGCTGCAGAGCAAAGGGTTTGCAGGGGTAGCGGGATGAAAGCGCAAAACATGCCGATAGCAGCACCACCGGCGGAAGATCGACGATGAATATGCCAGATATTCGGATCGTGTAGATGCTCCGATAAAAAATTAACGCTGCCGTGTTTTTCCAGGGATTCCCGATTAGGCAGGTGGCGCTTTAAGAGGTTGCGTAAGCTCATTAATTATTATTGGTGAAATAAAAAGCGCGCTATTATAGCCAAACTATTTTGCAATGGAGTGCTAATTTTCATGCTTGCACGGACGCTAGCATTTGCCGCAGGAGTTTACGTATTATTCCAATTCTCCTCATTGCCATCACTGTTCTATCTCCTTTCGCTATTTCCACTGATAGTTATTTGTTTTTGCTTAAAGCAGCTTAACGTTATTGGCATGTTCCTGATTGGGTTCAGCTGGAGCCTGTTTATTGCGAATTATTCGTTATCGACATCATTACCGGCAAAGCTCGAACAAAAAACCATACGGGTAGAGGGCATCGTTGTTTCTTTGCCTGAGGATTATTCACGGCATAAGCGATTTCGCTTCGAAATACAGCATTACATTGATGAATTCGGGATGAAAAGGCAGTTAACACTATTGGTAAGGTTGAGCTGGTATGAGTCCAGGACAAATATCAAGCCCGGACAACGCTGGCAATTCAATGTGAAGCTCAAACGACCCTATGGATTTATGAATCCGGGTGGGTTTGATTATGAACTGTGGCTGTTGCGGCAGGGTATACGGGCAACAGGCTATATCAAGGACAACAAAACGGCAATATTGCTTGGTTCCAGCGGTCATTATATTGAACAACTGCGTGCCAGACTCGCGCTGGCGATTCAACAACATAAAGCAATCAGTCACCATGGTTTGATACTGGCCTTATCCCTGGGTGAGCGTTATTTGATGATTCAAGATGAAACTCGCCTGCTGATGCATACCGGTACCAGTCATCTTATTGCCATTTCCGGACTGCATCTTGGTTTGGTCGCGGGTATGGTGTTTTTACTTGCTCAGTTTATCTGGCGCCAATTTCATTTTTTAACGGGTATTTGTTCTTCGCGTGTAGTCGGTTCAATAGCTGCGTTTATTGCGGCGGTATGTTATGCATTACTGGCCGGTTTTACTCTACCGACACAACGAGCTTTGATTATGATTGGCGTTTTTTTGATCGCTATAGCTGTCAGCAGACCGATTAAACCGATTAACGCATTATCCTTGGCAGCACTCCTTGTATTGGTTGTTGATCCTTTTGCCATCCTGGCAACAGATTTCTGGCTGTCATTTAGCGCAGTGTGTTTTATTTTTTATGTGTGCGTTTATCGGAGCCACTATAAAGTCAATCGCATTTATAGCGCCATGATTGTTCAGGGCACTTTGAGTCTTGCCTTGATACCGTTACTGATTATCTGGTTTAACCAGTTCCCGCTGTACAGTGTGTTGGCAAATGCCATCGCCATACCGCTGATTGGCCTTGTTATTGTGCCGTTATGTTTATTGGCAACCTTATCAATAGTGTTTACGCCTGCTGTTTCCGGTTTATTATTTCAGTTAATTGATAAGCTGGCTGCCCTGTATTGGCAGTTGCTGGACATCATAAGCTCGCTACCGATGACCAACGTTACCATTGCAACGCCTGACAAACTGAGTTTTATTCTGGCAATAATCGGTATCCTCATATTGCTAATGCCGCGAGGCTTACCGGCACGTCATCTTGGTGTCGTTTTTTTACTGCCAATATTTTTTCCATTGTTATCCAGACCGGATAAAGATGAATTTCAGATGACATTACTCGATGTGGGGCAGGGGCTGGCGATTGTCATTCAGACGCATTCTCATGCGCTGCTTTACGATACAGGGGCAAAATTCTCGCCGCGCTTCAATACCGGGGATGCGGTCGTGCTGCCGTACTTACGACATAGCGGCATTGATGAGCTCGCTAGCTTGATCATCAGCCATGGTGATAACGACCACATCGGTGGCGCCGATGCCGTATTGCGTCAAATTGAAGTCCGGCAAATACTGACCAGTGCCCCTGAAAAATTGCCTCTACATAAAACACAACGCTGTATCAGTGGCCAACAATGGCAATGGGATGGGGTTAAGTTTGACATACTGCATCCATCAACGCTGATGGATAAGGGAAATAATGGTTCATGCGTGCTCAAGGTCAGCAGTCGATATGGCTCAATATTATTGACTGGTGATATAGAAAAGCGGGTAGAGCAGGCGCTGGTCGAAACAAGGGCAGACGCGTTGTCTGCTAATGTACTGATTGTGCCACATCATGGCAGTCGTACCTCCTCGAGTGGGGCATTTATCGACGCCGTTTCTCCGGAGTACGCATTTATTGCCGCAGGTTACAAGAATCGCTTCGGTTTCCCGAAACAGGATATACTAACGCGTTACAATATCAGGGGGATTGATACCCGAACGAGCTATCAATCCGGTGCAATTACGTTATTGTTCAGCAAGAATGGGATGCTTTTATCGGAAGCACGTCAGCAACAGCGTTCTTTCTGGCATGAAACGTATCAATACTAAAATAATAACTGGAGCTGAATTTGTGCTTGAATTAATTAAAGCTGGCGGATTGTTGATGTGGCCGATTATTTTATGTTCGGTCATCTCAACCGCGATTATTGCCGAGCGTTTCTGGTCATTACGAATTAACAAGATCGTGCCTAAAAACCTGGTATCCAAGGTTTGGCAGTGGCAAAAAGTCGGTCATCTGGATCAAAAGCGTATTCAGGATCTGCGCAAAAGTTCGCCTTTAGGTATGGTCCTGGCCGCTGGACTCGTTAATCGTCATCACTCTCGTGAAGTCATGAAAGAAAGTATCGAGGAAGTGGGGCGACATGTTGCGCATGAACTGGATCGTTTCCTGAATACCTTGGGTACCATTGCATCGATTACGCCGCTGCTGGGGCTGTTGGGTACGGTGATTGGCATGATTAAGGTCTTTACTGTCATCACTGCACAGGGAGTCGGCGATCCCAGTGTATTATCAGAAGGCATCTCCGAAGCGCTGATTACGACAGCGGCCGGCTTGTCTGTCGCTATTCCGAGCTTGATGTTTCACCGCTATTTTTCAGGCAGGGTTGATGAGTTAACCATTACCATGGAACAGGAAGCATTAAAGATGGTTGAGGTCATGCATGGCCAGCGGGAATCAGAAATTTCTACTGAACAGGAAACCAAATGAATTTCAGAAAGGAAAAGCCCGAACCAGTGAACCTGGATATTACACCGCTAATAGATGTGGTTTTTCTATTGTTAATCTTCTTTATGGTGTCCACTACGTTTGAACATAATTCAGAAATCAACATTACCTTACCGTCTTCATCAAAAGAAGTGACGGAGGCAAAACCGGACGCGGTCAACGTGGGTCTGGACGCGCAAGGCAATGTTTATATCAATGATAATGCCCTGGTTAACGCACAAATGGAGACCATAAAAAATG
Source organism: Gammaproteobacteria bacterium (assembly GCA_028279365.1). Taxonomy (GTDB): domain Bacteria; phylum Pseudomonadota; class Gammaproteobacteria; order Eutrophobiales; family Eutrophobiaceae; genus JANQNX01. The sequence continues at coordinate 169,596 of JANQNX010000013.1, forward strand.
CACTTTCCGAGGCGCTGGTAGGTTTGAATGAACCGCCAATTATCATCAGTGCCGACGCCGATGCCAGTCACCAATCAGTGGTTAAGGTGATGGATGCAGCCAGACAGCTTGGCTTAGTGCGCATTACCTTTGCCACTCAGGAAATACAGGAAGAATAAACCGTCTTTGCTTTTTGACGATGCGATTGTCGAGTAAATCTATAGAAAAAATTTGGTATTCATCCCATCCACTAGCTTTGTTGTTAGCACCTATCGGTTGGTTATATGCCTTGTTCATCATTATTCGGCGGTTTTGCTATCAATCTGGTATGTTAACGATGAATCAGGTTGATGCGCCGGTGATTGTGGTTGGGAATATCACGGTAGGCGGAACCGGTAAAACACCATTGGTGCTGTGGCTGGTGGACTATTTTCGCCAAAAAGGACTAAAGCCCGGGATTATTAGTCGTGGTTATGGGGGGCAAGCGTCATCCAAACCGCAACAAGTGAGGCCGGACAGCAATCCGGAATTGGTAGGTGATGAACCGGTGTTATTGGCCAGAAATACTTTAAGCCCGGTAGCAATCGCAACAAAACGCTATCGCGCTGCGGAGGAGCTGATTTCGCATTACAAATGTAATTTGATTATTTGCGACGATGGCTTACAACATTACGCCTTAGATAGAGATATTGAGATAGCCATGATTGATGGGCTGCGTCGATTTGGCAACCAGCGTTGCTTGCCAGCCGGTCCCTTAAGGGAACCGCTGGGACGGTTGAAAGATGTGGATATGGTGGTCAGTAAATATAAAGCCATGCGCCATGAGTATAAGATGGAATATAGCCACGGAGATTTGGTCTCGCTGGCGGATAATGATAAAACGCTCGATATATCTGAATTGGCCGGGCAGCGGGTACACGCTGTGGCCGCGATTGCTAACCCGGATCGGTTCTTTGCCTATTTGCGTCAACAACAGCTGCAGCTTGAGTTGCATGAGTTTGCCGATCATTATGTTTTCCAGATTGAAGACGTCACATTTAATGATGGGGCAGCTGTGATTATGACGGAAAAAGATGCAGTTAAATGTTTTAACTATGCTGTTGAACGCGATTGGAAGAATCACTGGTATTTACCGATTAAAGCCAATTTGCCAGAGGCATTTACCATTAGACTTGATAATTTGATGAGGGAAGTTGTTAATGGACAAGAAACTACTTGAGATACTGGTTTGTCCGGTCACCAAAGGGCCGTTAATCTATGACAAAAAAAATCAGGAGCTGATATCCAAATCGGCCCATCTTGCTTACCCGATACGGGAAGGCATACCGGTTATGTTAGAAGATGAAGCCAGGCAAGTCTCTGAAGAAGAAATCGAAAAACTCAAATAACCACACCGTGTCATACACGATTATTATTCCTGCGCGTTATGCCTCGACGCGGTTGCCGGGTAAGCCATTACTGGAAATAAACGGCAAGCCACTGTTGCAACATGTATATGAAGCATCAGTGAAGACGTCTGCAAAAGAGGTATGTATTGCTACCGATGATGAGAGGGTAGCTAACGCTGTAAAGAAGTTTGGCGGTAACGCCATCATGACGTCTGATCAGCATGAGTCCGGAACCGATCGCCTGGCAGAAGCCGTTACGAAATTAGAGCTGGATAGTAATGAGATCGTGGTAAATGTGCAGGGCGATGAGTTTGGTTTGCCGGCCAGATTAATTGAGCAGGTCGCAAGCGGGTTGCGTGATCATGCTGCTGCCAGTGTTGCCACGTTATGTGAACCGATCTTAACCAGCGAAGATTATCAGAATCCGAATATTGTTAAGGTGGTAAGAGATCAGCAAGGAATGGCATTGTATTTTAGTCGTGCTGCGATACCCGCGTCGCGTGATCAGAGGCTACCATCCGAAGTGTTTCGTCATCTGGGTTTATATGCTTATCGTGCCGGTTATTTGGCCGAGTTTAGTCAGCTGCCGGCTTGTTCACTGGAATTGTCCGAAGCATTGGAACAGCTTCGTGTCTTGCATCACGGTGAGCAAATATTTGTCGATATTGCTAGTGAATCAGGTGGTATTGGAATTGATACTGAGGAAGACCTGGAACTGGCGCGATCACTTTAAGGTGATGGGTGGTCTGGCGTGCTATCTGGCTCGAAATGTAATTCGACCCTTGGTTAAATCATAAGGCGTCATTTCTACCGTGACTTTGTCACCGGTAAGGATACGAATATAGTGCTTACGCATTTTTCCGGAAATATGAGCAGTTATGACGTGTCCATTTTCGAGTTCGACTCGAAACATGGTATTAGGTAAGGTCTCGACAACCGTTCCTTCCATTTCGATTTGATCTTCTTTCGCCATGAATTCCTCTGTGCGTTAAAAAAGTGCGAATATTGCACTAATTTTTCGCTGCCTGCAAAGTCAATTCAGCGATAACGGTTTGATTTTTTTCCATTCGCCGTTAATCAGACATTCTGTTGGTTGATAGTCAATTTTATATTTCATCTTATTGCAGCCTGCTATCCAGTAGCCGAGATAGAGGTAGGGGAGTTGTTGTTGGCGGGTTCGTTGTATCAAATCAAGGATGCAGAATTTGCCCGGCGAGCGACGCGAAAACTCCGGGTCGAAGAATGAATAAACAGCTGAGTTGCCTTGTTCAAGTTGATCCACAACCGTGACGGCAATGAGCTGTTGTTCCAATTTAAATTCGTATAGCACGGTGTCGGACCATTCTGACCACAGAAAATCCCGGTAATTATCCTCTGTCGGATTATCCATGCCGCCATCCTTGTGTCTTGCGGCAAGATATTTTTCATACAAGGCAAAGTGTTTTGGATTAAATTCTGCAGCATGCGGTGTTACCTGCAAATCTGAATTTAATTTCAGGTTTCTTTTATGTTGCCGTCGCGTAACGAAATCAGTGACAGGGATACGGATCGGTACACACTCCGTACATTTACTGCAATAGGGTTTATACAGATGTTCGCCGCTGCGACGAAAACCATGTTCGACTAATAGTGAATAGATGTGTTTGTCTTTAGGGAAAACCGGGTCGGCAAACAGGCTGGTGGCTTCTTTATCATCGAGATAATTGCAATGGTGTGGCGCGGTAACAAAGAACTGCAGTTTATGCGATTGATTGTCCATATAAAATCATTGCCAATAACGTCATTGCCAGGATTCTATCTTTTCCATGTTGGCATATTCATTTAACAATTGAATAAACATTTCGCGCTTCATCGGTTTGGCACCGAGCATCTGTAAATGTCGTGAGTAAACCTGGCAGTCGATTAATCTAAAATCCCTTTGCAGAAGGCGATGGGTTAGATCCACCAGCGCGACCTTGGAAGCATCGGTCCGATTACTAAACATGGATTCGCCATAAAATACTTTTCCCATCGCAATACCGTAGAGTCCACCGACCAGTTTATCTTCATGCCAACATTCAACCGAATGCGCATAGCCTAACTGGAACAGGCTAAAATAGGCTAGCTTAATGTCTTTTGTGATCCAGGTATCATCGACGCCTTTCCTGGACGCCGCACAGCCTTCAAGTACGGCATCAAATGCCTGGTTGTAAGTGATGTGGTATTCCTGTTTGCGGATGCGTTTACGCAGGCTTCTCGATACCTTGAGCTCGGATGGTTCGAGTACACAACGTGGATCGGGGGTCCACCAGAGTACCGGCTGACCTTCATTGAACCAGGGGAAAATTCCTCGCAAATAGGCGTCAAGTAATCGATGCGTAGTCAGGTCGCCGCCAATAGCCAGCAGCCCATCGGGATCACGCAAGGCTTCGCTTGGATCAGGAAAATTCTCCGCAAGACAGTTGCGTTTAACCCAGTAGAGTTTATTTGTGCCCTCTTTGTAATTGCCGTAGGTCATGCGCTATCAGTTTACACAGGCCTTGTAGGGCAGGTGAGTTTCCTGTTCGGCAATATGTTCTTTCATCATACTGGTTTCTCTATCCAAATAATCCTTGATGGCGTCCCTGAATCCGGTTTCCCTGATCCAATGCGCGGAACTCATTGCCATCGGGTGAAAACCCCGCGCCAATTTATGTTCTCCTTGAACACCTGCATCCAGTTTTTGCATTCCCTGTTCTATGACAAACTCTATGGTTTGATAGTAGCACAATTCAAAATGCAAATTAGGCACATGTCCATGACATCCCCAATGTCTTCCATAGAGCGTTGTATCGTCTTTCATTACAAACGCACCGGCAATAAAGTCATCATGTTGTCGAGCCAGGAACAGCAGCGTTTGCTCGGGTAATGCTTCTCCCAATGCGATAAAGAAATCCAGCGTTAATCTGGGCTCACCCCATTTCTTATAAAATGTTGAACAGTAGAACTGGTAAAATTGATGCCAATGCTGTTCAGTAATTTGCTTGCCTTGTAGACATTCTATCTCGATACCTGCCTCTGAGATTGAACGCCGTTCACGCGCTATTTTTTTACGTTTTTTTGAACTTAAACTGTCAAGGAAATCCTGAAAATCACGGTAATCGCGATTAAACCAATGATACTGACAGGTGATTCGTTGTAGCCCGTTGAATTTCTCGTAGATAGGTAATTCAGTTTTATCCGGGAATAAAATATGTAACGAGGAAAATTGATTCGCTTCCAGTATTTGTTCACAGGCAGAGAGTAATGTTTTTGCTACCTGATTTTTGTCGACCTCGGTATTAACCAGCATACGCGTGCCGGCTACCGGGCTAAATGGAATAGCAGAGACCAGTTTCGGGTAGTAGTTTCGTCCGGCACGTTGGTAGGCATCGGCCCAGGCCCAATCAAAAACGAATTCGCCATAAGAATCCTGTTTGACATAAAGTGGCATGGCACCTTGCAATACATCATCTTGCTCGATCACGATGTGAGCGGGTTGCCAATATTGATTCTTTAAGCAATCAAATCGTTCAAGGTTGTTCAGGAATGGGTAAGATAAAAATGGGTTGTTATGTGTTTCAAGCGTTTGCCATTGTAATTCTGTGACAGCACTTAGCTTATCGATAATACGCCAGCTGGGCATTGGAACTACCTACACAAACTTTACGGAGAGATAACAACACTGCCACCCAGTACCGTTAAGGTAGCGCGTTTCGAACCTGACAGAGAAAAATTGGTCTCCTCATAAGTGCCACTCTCGAGCATGAAACGGAAAGTAATGGTGCTGCCGTTGACGAGTGCATTAAGTTTTGCCGAACTGACTGAGTTATCGATAACGTAACCGAGTACGAATTCGCTCCAGGCGAGGTCGGTAATGCAAACTGCGTCATTGATAGAGCGATTGTCCAGTAATCGATTGTCGACCTGAAACGTCGGGCAGTGTTTATTGACTAATTTATCAAGCGCACGATTAATTGAAAAACGTGCGCGTACCGCGTTGACGCTGTCACGATATATTTCCAAGCTGTAACCTTGATCATTATCCGTATATGCAACCTGGGTCGCGGTATTGGTATTGGTGTCAGTATGCGTAATAACTTGCCAGTCAGCATATACGCTGATGGGCAATAATAATAAGATTGATGATAATACAATCGATTTATTCATGATTTTGATTATAGCAAGCCATGTGACTAAACCGATGACTTGTCAGTAAAATAATGATTATCTAACAGAATTGGCACATTTACGACCAAGACATTATGCAGCGTAGACAATTTATCTCTTCTGGTTTGGCAGCAACCATGCTGCTTGGTGCGTCAAAATGGTGTTTGGCAAAAGATACTGAAGCAAAGGTGGGCCTGGTGATGGATAAGGTATTCTTGCAACATCACATCTCGCCAGACCATCCAGAGTCGCCAGCACGCTATCAGGCAATCGTGTCAGCAATTGATGCCTTGGAAATAACCAACAGACTTTTCATGTTAGCGCTAAATATAGCGCCGAATAACTGGCTTGAAACCGTGCATAGCAAACAACATATTGAGTCGATTAGGGAAAATACACCACGAGCATTTTTAGTGGCAAGTGCCGGCGTCGCTGCAGCACTGGCAGGTGTCGATGCGATATCCAACAAGCAGGTAGAATATGTGTTCAGTGCCTCGCGCCCGCCGGGGCATCATGCATTGAATACCGGGAAAGAAGAGGGCTTTTGTTATTTTAATAATATTGCTGTGGCTGCCCGTTATGCGCAGCAAAAATATGGCTTTAAAAAAATACTGATTGTCGATTGGGATTATCATCATGGTAATGCCACCGAGGCGATGTTTTACGACGATCCATCAGTCTTGTTTTTTTCGACACATGATCACTATGCTTATCCTGGAACCGGCGATCCGAAAAGGCGGGGTGCAGGGAAAGGTGAGGGTTATAATATCAATGTGCACCTTCCTTGCGGTGCTAACAACAAGGATATCATTACCGCATTTGAACGCGTCCTGTTACCCGCTGCAGAGACATTTAAACCTGACTTTGTGATGGTATCAGCCGGGTTTGATAGTCGTATTAATGATTTGTTGGGTTGTTATCTGGTCGACGATGAGGGCTTCAAGACACTAACACGCATTGTTAAAGCCATTGCGAATCAATATTGTAATGGAAGACTACTTTCTATCCTTGAAGGCGGTTATAACCTGAAGGGTAACGCCAACGCCGTTGTGTCACATATACAGGCGTTGTTGGAATAACGGAAAAGAAAATTTCAATTTATACTTATTAAACTTGAACGAGACTGGAATGCCAGGCCAAGTAAACAGGAAGCAAAAAGCCAGATTGCAGCGGGTATTGGCACTGGTGAATAGTTAAATTCAACGATTGCTCCACTGCCTTGAAAATTAACGATGAGCTGATCGATTAATCCAAGACCAGCGAAAGATGCATTAGCAATACCGCCGTTTTGGCTGCTTATAATAATCGACGCCAGCAAATTGCCTTCATAATAGGCATTAACAAAATTATCGCCAAATCTGCCATCTTCAACATCGAGAAAAATTGATTCTACGTAAGTCGCACCTTCAGTAAAGTCGATAATAATGTCACCGCCAAAACGCGAATCATCCGGATCGTTACTATTGTTATCTTCACTGATGATTAGAATATTGCCAGCTCCAGGCAAGGAGAGATCCGGGTCCTGACCTGAGCAATTTGGATAAGCACTAATGCCACAATTGGCATTGAATAACATTAACTCGCGGCTACCACTGGCGCCGCCAATAGGAAGGTTGAAACCGGGATTAGCGCCATTATTTCTATTACCGGCATTGCCTTGATTGACGACATTAAAAGTTGCGCCAAACAGTGTCATGCCTGTGATGATGTCGCCCGGATTAAGCAGACCATCACCTTGTGTAAATTGATCTTCAAAATTGATGGTTGCGGCCTGTATATTCGTCACAAATAACAGGCCCAAAATGAGACTTGTAGTGCTATAACTTTTCAGTTTCATAACAGCAATGGACATAATGACAGTGAAAATAATTGTCAGATTATCTGAAGTAAATGTTAAAAATATGTCTTTTTTTTATGACAATTACTGAAAAATTAATTAGAAAAAGAAATAGTATCGATATATCAGGCTGATTATTCCTCCAAATAATTGATGCTAGCTGTTTTTATCTTTATGTTTTCTCATCGACACAAACACCAGTCAGTAACATGCCAACAGCGGTTTGATAAGCATAGGGTTTTTCTTTCTTATCGATATTTTCAGCAATTCTTAATGAGGCAAATTGTCCGTTTTCCTCAAAAACACTGATCACTTTATATGAGTAATCTTCATAATCGTTGGTTAACACGATAGGCGTCACTACCTTGCTGAAGTTTGTCAGCCTTGCTTTTAAAGCAGTGGTGCCGACAACTTTACCTGTATCACGATCTAGAAAGAATTTTCGGTTCAAATAATTTGCACTCCAGCCATGGTCTTTATAGTGTCCAATCCTGTTTAAATCCAGAACGGCATCAATTGAGCAAGCATATTTTGATGCGTGAGCAGGAATTGCTGCCATTGCTAGCAAGGTGATAACAAATACTCTAAGTATATTATGATGACTAACTAACATGGGGACTCTCCTCAAATTTTCAGGTCATGTAAAAATTTCTCTGTAAATATATCCACAGGTTCCAAACTTTTATGTAATCTGGCTCTAAGCACTGCGCCCTCCCATCCAATCCAAAAGTATTTTGCAGTGGTAGCGCAATCAATATCGGGCTTAATTTGTTTTTCTTTTTTGGCGTCTAATAAGCATTTTTCCAGCAAGTCTTCCCAATTGCGGAATGATTCTTCTATTTTTATGATTAATGCTTCATTCAGCAGGCTGCTTTCCTGACCCATGTTTCCAACCAAACAACCACGCTTGAATTGAAATTTTTTGATCCCATTTTTGGCGTCTTCTGTGAAGTTAACAATTCGGGTAACTGGGGATACTGTTTGGTCGTTAAAGTATTTGCACAGTTTGTGAATAAAATAACTGTTGTATTGTTGAATGACCTCGATCAAATAATCATCTTTACTTTTAAAGTAGTGATAAAAACTTCCTTTGGGGATATCAATCTTTTTCAAAATTTGATCAATGCCAGTGGCGGTTGCCCCTTTTTCAGTAATGATTTCAACCCCCGCCCAAATAATTCTTCGTTTGGTTTCTTCACTATGCTTCGAGTCGAGTCGAGGACGTCCTCGCTTGGGTTTTATAGTATTAAGTTGTTCCATTTGCAAATAATAGACTGATCGTCTAGAAAAATACAAGCAAATGATTTAATTTAGTCTAAGTATTTGTAATAAATATAATTTATGAGGCTAATCAGCTATGCTGAAATTAAGCTTGGAGGACTAGCTCAGGCAACAGCTTTGTTGAGTTTACGTGGACCTGAGAGGAGATGATTTAGCGCTTTATCTATCTAACAGCGCCGCCTTTTTCTCCAGATTATGTATGGTCTCGCTAGTAATCCTTACTACCATCTTTTTCATTTGATACGGACCAATGATAGGGAAAATGAAAAAATCAGGCGCAATTTCAGCCTGCATGACAATATTGGTTTTTTCCTGACCTTCACTATTATCAGCTTGTATTTCCCATCGGGTCCAGCCGGATAATAAATCGCTCTGTTCTGGAATAACAACAGCTTCAATTATAGAGTCTGTCATTTCCGAAAATGTTTGAACGTGTCTGATACGGTAACAAATAATCAATACACAGGCCTTGGTCAGCATTGAAACAGTTACCTTGTCTTTTGCATCGTCATCAATAATCTTGCTCTCAAGAAGATAAGGATTAATCGTTGGTAAGTTTTCATAATCGACTATGATGTTTTTGATTGTCCGCCAATCGGCATCCAGTGTGGCAACGATTTTAATTGAGTAATTGCCGTCAGTTTCGGCGACATCAATGCTATTTAATTCCGCTGCATTCACAGAAAATGCAATCAGCTTAATAAACAACGCTAACAAAAGTCGAGTTAGGCGATTAGACATTATTGAATTTCTGCTTTGATGATGAAATATCTTTCCAATAAACGTGCATCGTCAAAATGCCGCTTGCCAGTGAACGCCGTCGCGTGAGTACCCCATTGTCGCATTGCCCCCGGCTCAGTAATACCCATCGGCCAGAATAAATAACGTTCGCCACGTAAACTGCTCCTGATGATACCTGATTCATCGTATAAACTTTGATGTTGTTGCTGATTGACAGGTAGGGAACGTAATGTGTCGAGTTCTTGTAACTGATAGGCATGATTACCTGTGACTTCCGCTTTATCTTCAAGAGACACTCGCTGAATATAATGGTTGCCGGAAGCAATGCGCACGACTACGCGTTTTTCATCTGACCAGTGTAATGACTGCGGAATGAATGCAGGCTCAGATAAAGACAGTGATTGATTTTTTTGTTCGACAAATTGTGTCGGGAAGAATAAATGATAACAGCCGCAATTATGCATTGTATCGAAAACCAGTGGGCGACCATCAGTTGATAGCGTAACCCGCCAGGTAATACCATCAATCTGTCCACCTAATAGATCCCAGTTCGACGTTTTCGGACGGGCCGGAAACCAGATGGTGTAATTCAGCTGCAGCAATGTTTGCTTGTTGAGATGTGTACGCGATACATGTCGATAAACCTGGGCAATAGATGTGTCGACAAGCGGCGTTGCGTCTTGTGTGAGTTTTATACGACCAATTTTATCATTGTTATCAACGCTATCGATTTCAAACACAGGGGCAAAGTAGTCAAACAGTTGCTCCAATTGTTTTTCAGAGGGTAGCGGAATAGATAGCGGGTTATGGTTTGAGTGTTTGAGAATACCGGCAACATCTGTATTGGAATTGTTATTAATCTTGTAAAAATATCGTTGAAGCGTGCCTTTAACAGGAAGTTCTGACAGAGCTTGATTAAATACGGTTTGTGTTTCTTGATGCCAGTCATAAATACCTGCTCGGAAAAACCATGCTGTCAGCGGGTATAAGCCAATGGCACGTTGCCAGGTATTATAGGAATCAGGCACCACAGCCAGGTCAATCAGACGCGCTTTGTTTGCATTATCGTGGAAGTCGGACAGACGCAATGTGTGACTGCATTGATCCAGGCTGGACAGTAGCGCTTGTTTATTATTGATCGCTGGATAGTTATCGTAGATAAATTGGCGGTTTGTGATATCCAGATTAGCTAATTCAATCTGCCAGTCGGCAAGCGTCAGCGATTGCATCTGATCCAGCCAGAAGTGAAACGCATCAGGATTGAATGACTGGAGACGGAATTCAGATAAAAATCGATTGACTCGCAGATAAGGAAAGCTATTAATTCGCGCATGTTGCGCATCATTTACCTTGGCATCATCGATACGCTGATTGACTTGGGCCATCAAATCAATGCATTCAGTTATAGCAGCATCGCTAGCGTTTCTGCTAACCGTTCCAGGTAATGAACAGCCAGATAACAGAGTTGATAAGACTAATAAATTGACAACGATGCGCATACTGACTTCTAACTGGAGTATACGCTTAAGACCGACAAATAACGCTGCAGTTCGATTTATGCAGCCAGATACCAGAATTTGTTCTTAGTCAGGAGTTTGTTCGCCAGTGGTTTTGGTATAGACCGGGAATGGGGTGATGTTGTCTCCCGGTTTAGCTTCGGTCATTTTTGCCGTGCCTTCTTTTTTAACTTCATCTATACGAATGATCGAATGCATGGGTATATAACTACGTTCGACGTCTTTAAACTCAGTCTTCAAATTTTCTTCACTGGGATCCACAACGACACTGCTGCGCTCACCAAAAATCAGTTGCTCGACCTCGATAAAGCCAAACATATCGCCATGAAATACATTCCGGGCATAGATCTCGTAAACATTGCCCTGATTTTGAAAGATAATTTTATAGATGCGTTCGTCAGACATTTGTGTGATGGCCCGTTAAAAAAGCGCGGATAATAGCATAAATACATCCCACGACATCAGTATTCATAATGTAATTGCCCACCCGGGCCCAGTGGCAGGCCGGTTTGTAGCCAAATTACTAGCAGTAATAACCAGGCGATAAAAAATGCGAGCGTATAGGGCAGCATCATTGCTACCACCGTCCCTAAACCGGAACCGCGTACGTATTTCCTGACTTCCATGATGATGATGATCATATAAGGATTCATGGGTGTGATGACATTACTGACCGAGTCGCCGACGCGATAGGCAGCCTGTGTTAATTCTGGACTGATATTGACCTGCATCAACATTGGCACAAACACCGGGGCAAAAAACGCATACTTGGCAGAGGCTGAACCGACCAACAGGTTTATCATGACGACCATGACAATAAAACTGCTGAGTAACATTGAATCAGCCACATTAAGGCTGCGTAAAAATTGTCCGCCTGCGATGGCTATCATCTGTCCTAAACCTGACTGACTAAAAGCAGCAATAAACTGCGCGGCAAAAAATGCCAGTACGATGTAAGGCCCGAGTCTGGCCATGACTTGTCCGAGCATTTCGGCTAAATCTCTGTCACTTTTTATTGATCCGCTGACTATCCCGAATATTAAACCCGGAATGAAAAACAAGATAAATAACAGCGGCACCGTCACTTCTATCCAGCGATCAAAGCGTTTACCTGAGCCATAAAGCGGAGCGCCTTCGAACACCGTCGCGCCGATGAATACCGTCAGTAGTATTGCAATACTGATAAACGCATAGCGTAGTGCCAATGCTTGCTTATTCGAGACAAATGCCCGGCTCTGCTGAGTCTGCTGAATATCGACAGTAGCGATATTGCCAGTGACAATCCGTTCCGTTACCAGCCAGCCAACCAGTGTTAATAACAACGTGGATACAATCATAAACCACCAGTTACCGGTAACGGCAACCTGATAATCTGCATCAATAATCTGTGCACCGGCCTGAGTAAAGCCTGCTAATAAGGGGTCCAGTGCAGTAATAAAAAAATTCGCACTAAATCCGGCTGACACGCCGGCAAATGAAACAGCGATGCCAAGTAAGGGCGAACGCCCTGCTGAGTGGTATAAGGCTGCAGCGATCGGTACTAACACCACGTAACCGGCATCTAATGCAATCGAGGATAAGATGCCTAATAACAGAGTGGCAGGAGTCAATAATGAACCGGGCACACGGGTAATAATGTACTGTAACAAGCCAGGTAAAAAACCGGTTTTCTCGGCGAGACCAATGCCGAGCATGCCGACTAATACGATACCTAAGGGCGGAAAATTAACAAAATTAGTCACCATGCTCGATAACAGCCACCATGTGCCTTCCGATGACATCAGGTTAAATGCCTGGATCTGATCACCATTCGGATGACTCACTGTCCAGCCTGAGTTAGCAACACATAATGACATTATGAAAACAATGATCGTGCCTAACACGAACAGTGTGGTCGGGTCAGGTAATTTGTTTCCCGCTTTTTCGATTAAAGGCAAAAATTTCATGGGCTGTTTATTTGTTTAATAAACGTTTCAATGCCATCAGTATAGCGAGGCCCACTGGTAGCAAAACCGGTGTTGTGATCACCAATAATCTCCAGAAAGAATTTTGGTTGCTTTGCTGCCTCAAATAATTGCTGACCATGCTTAAATGGAATGATGTCATCAGATTTGCTATGAATAAATAACGTGGGTGAATTAAATTGTATTACGCGCTCAATCGATGGGTAACGAATACGAGCCAGTAGTTGTGTTGGTAAATACGGGTAGTAATGTTTACCAATGTCAGCAATGGAGGTAAAGGTAGACTCGAGGATAATTGCAGCAGGGGAGGTTTGGGTTGCCAACCAACTGGCGACAGCACCGCCCAGTGAACGGCCAAAGATAATAATCCTGTTTGCCGGTATGCTTTGCTCTTCGGTTAAATATTGCCAGGCCGCTAGCGCATCCTGATACGTGCCTGACTCGCTGATGTTTCCTTCACTATTGCCGTAGCCACGGTAATCAATGATAAATACTGACAGACCCAGTTTGTGGAATAGCTGAATACTGTCTAAACGGTGGGAGATATTGCCTGCATTGCCGTGAAAAAATAACAAGGTATAGGTATCTTCATGGCTACTCGAAGCGGGAATCCACCACCCATTAAGCTTGACGCCATCCGAGGTTGTTAAGTTTATATCGTCGTATTGCAAACCGACTGTTGCCGGCGTTGCTAATACATCAGGATGGGGATAATAAATAAAGTTAGGTTGAAAGACATAAATCAACAGCGATAAAGATAACCAGACAGAAACAACAATGAATATGACCGAAAACAACATGCGTTTAGCAAGTTTCTTTATCACTGTTCTCAATTATAGATTCAGAATTAACTTGCCGAGGGTATGGCCTTTCTCAAGAGATCGATGCGCTTCAGCGATTTCAGTTAATGAAAAACGTTGGCTAATACGAGTGCGAAGTTTTCGTAGTTCAATCAATGTCCTTGCCTGATTCAGGATAGACGTTTGATGCTGTAGCGCAGTTTCAATATTGAATAACAATGGTGTCAGCATGACTTCGAGGCTAAAGCGTAAATTACGTTGTCTGGCAATAGCCCAGTCCAGATCGCTGGCAGGTAATAATAAGCTCACGACATCACCGTAAAATTTTACCAGTGGAAATAGTTGTTCGGTTTGTTTACCACCGACATTGTCCATCGCAATATCAACGCCTTGTCCCTGCGTGTATTCCATTACTGCATCTAACACATTGTCAGTCTGGTAATTGATAACAAAATCAGCGCCTATTGATTTAACAAACTCGGCTTTATCTGAATGACTCACAGTGGTAATGACTGTTGCCTTTGCCTGCTTTGCCAATTGAATCGCAACATGACCGACGCCACCGGCACCGGCATTGATAAATACGGTTTGTCCTTCGCTTAGCTTGCAGCGATCAAATAAGGCTTCCCATGCAGTTAAGATGACGAGAGGCAGAGCGGCGGCTTCATCAAAACTGATGTTTGCCGGTTTTGTAGCGACATGTTTTTCATCGATGACGTTATATTCCGCATAGTTACCTTGCTTCCCACCTATACCGCCGTAAAAATAATAAACTTCATCTCCCGGTTTAAACCCGGAAACGTCACTGCCAACTGCTTCAATGATACCAGCCGCATCGCAACCGAGGATCGTCGGGAATTGATCAATAGGGTAGAGTCCGGCACGAAGCTTAGTATCCAGCGGGTTCACACTCGCAGCCTTGATACGTATTTTGACTTCGGTGTCGGTCTTGATTTCGGGTGTGCTTACGTCTTCAAGCACAAGTCGTTCGGGTTCTCCACACTGGTGTAACAAAATTGCCTGCATGCCAGTGATTAGAGATTATCTAGATAGGCTTCGGCGTCCAGCGCTGCCATACAACCACTACCGGCAGAGGTAATGGCCTGACGATAGACATGATCGGCGACATCACCCGCAGCAAATACGCCGGGAATGCTGGTAGAAGTCGCCTGACCATTCAGGCCACTCTTGACGGTTATGTAATCATTTTTCATATCCAGCTGGTCTTTAAATAACTGGGTATTAGGTTGATGACCTATCGCAATAAATACACCTTTCAGATCCAGATTTTTCGTTTCATTTGTTTTGGCGTGTTTAATTCTGATTCCTGTTACGCCACTGTCATCACCCAACACTTCATCCAACACATGGTCCCATTGAATATTGACGTTGCCAGTATTAGCTTTTTCCAATAAACGGTCTGACAATATCTTCTCTGAACGAAAGCTGTCGCGCCGATGCACGACTGTCACATTGGCAGCGATATTGGAAAGATACAGCGCTTCCTCAACGGCCGTATTACCACCGCCGATAACGGCGACATCGGCACCACGATAGAAGAAACCGTCACAGGTCGCACAAGCCGACACACCTTTGCCTTGAAAGGCTTCCTCAGAAGGTAAGCCGAGGTACTTTGCCGAGGCACCGGTAGCAATAATCAAGGCATCGCAAGTATAAGTGCCGGCATCACCACTCAGTCTGAATGGTCTTTCATTAAGTTCTGCGGTGTGAATATGGTCGAATACCACTTCGGTATCAAAACGCTCCACGTGCTTTAACATTCGGATCATCAAATCCGGTCCCTGCAAGCCTTCTTCGTCTCCCGGCCAGTTATCTACATCGGTGGTAGTGGTCAATTGACCACCTTGTTGCAGACCGGTGATTAACACCGGTGACAGGTTTGCCCTGGCAGCATAGAGTGCCGCCGTATAACCTGCTGGGCCAGAACCCAATATGAGTAATTTACAATGCCGAACTTCGCTCATACGTAATGACTCCAATAAAAATAGTTATTGTAATTTCGTCATAAAACAGTGTTTTTTCGTACCGGAAAAACCCGGTGAAATGATACTATTGACGGATGTTGTGCCTGACTAAACGTGCGCTATGGTACGTTAAAGCAGTAGTGACAGCAAAAACAATCAAGCCCGTTTTTTTGCGAAATAATCCAATTTCACTATTTTAATAGTTCCTTAATAAACATATAATTACATCAATTTTCTAGAAAAAGATTTAATGTGACCCAAGCCTCACGCAAACAGAAACAAGGTAAACCGATTACCGATCACGTGATGAAGAATATTCGCGAGGTCAGTATCTTTGCACTGTTTATTGCCGCGCTGTATCTGTTGATTGCGTTATTTACTTATCACCCGGATGATCCCGGATTTTCGCGCTCGACGACGACATCTGAAATCCATAACAGTGCCGGTACTATTGGTGCCTGGGTGGCTGATGTGTTGCTATATTTATTTGGTTATTTTGGTTATGTCATTCCTATTATTTTCATCGTCAGCGGCTGGCGCTTATTTATTACCCGGAAGGCCAATCAGCCGTTCAATCAATTGTTGTTTTCTCTAAGAGGTATTGGTGTTATTACCGGTTTGATTGGTGGTTGTGCCATTGCCTGGATGCATTTCCATGCGGGCAGTGCACTACCACACGAAGTTCGCGGTGCCGGGGGGATTTTAGGTAATGCCATAGGCAGCATACTATTGGATATGACGGGTAATACTGGCAGCACCTTGTTAATGCTGTCGTTGTTTTTAATCGGTATCACACTTTATACCGGCTTATCCTGGATCAGTGTAATGGACCGTACCGGCCAGCTAACCCTGACCAGTATTGCCAATGCCCGACAGTTAATCAGTTCATTCAGAGAGAACGCACAAGGACGCAAAGCCAGAAAAGATCGCGA
The DNA here is from genome assembly GCA_028279365.1 of Gammaproteobacteria bacterium. GTDB lineage: Bacteria > Pseudomonadota > Gammaproteobacteria > Eutrophobiales > Eutrophobiaceae > JANQNX01. Next base: position 186,187 of record JANQNX010000013.1, read on the forward strand.
GCATGTATTAAAACGCGATCAGGAAATAGAGGAACAGCGAACCCCTCCGGTGATTAAACCTAAATTACCTGATGCCGAACCGAGTATTCGTGCAGTTAAGGAAAAACAGGAAAGCCTGTTTGAATTACCGGCCGACAGCATCCTGCCACCATTAAACTTGCTGGATGAACCACCACCGGCTAAAGGTGGGTATTCCAAAGAGGCATTGGAAGCAATGTCACGACAGGTTGAACTCAAACTCAAAGATTTTGGTGTCACGGTTGAAGTCGTCGCCGTGCATCCGGGGCCGGTGATTACCCGGTTTGAACTAGATCCCGCCCCAGGCGTAAAAGGTAGTCAAATTAGTAATCTCTCCAAAGACCTGGCGCGCTCTTTATCGGTGGTCAGCGTCAGGGTTGTCGATGTGATTCCCGGCAAACCTTATATCGGTCTGGAGATACCTAATGAAAACCGGGAATTGGTGACATTGGGAGAGATTTTGAATTCGAGTCAGTACGAGACTTTGAAATCACCAATGGTGATTGCACTAGGTAAAGATATCAGCGGTAAACCCATCGTGGCGGACTTGGGCAAGATGCCGCATTTACTCGTCGCCGGTACCACCGGTTCAGGTAAATCGGTTGCGTTAAATGCCATGATCCTAAGCTTGTTATACAAAGCCCCGGCATCGGATGTTCGACTGATCATGATTGATCCCAAGATGCTGGAATTATCGGTTTATGAAGGCATTCCAAACTTATTGGCGCCGGTCGTGACCGATATGAAAGAAGCGGCGAATGCATTGCGCTGGTGTGTGGCGGAGATGGAGAGGCGCTATAAATTAATGGCAGCGCTAGGTGTCAGGAATATTGCCGGCTATAACAAGAAAGTGCAGGACGCGATTCAAAAAGGTGAGCCTATTCCCGATCCGTTTTATAAACCGATTAGCGAAGATGATGTGGTACCGACGCTGGACAAACTGCCATTCATCATCGTGATTATTGATGAATTGGCGGACATGATGATGACCGTCGGTAAAAAGGTGGAAGAATTAATTGCCCGTCTTGCCCAAAAGGCGAGAGCAGCAGGCGTGCATCTGATTCTTGCGACTCAGCGCCCGTCGGTTGATGTCATTACCGGCTTGATTAAAGCCAACGTACCCAGTCGAATAGCGTTCCAGGTATCATCAAAGGTCGATTCACGTACGATTCTTGATCAGATGGGTGCTGAGCATCTGTTAGGTCATGGTGATATGCTATTTCTTCCACCGGGTACCAGTATCCCTGAGCGTGTACATGGTGCGTTTGTTTCAGATGGTGAGGTGCATAACGTGGTCGATAATCTTAAGGCACACTGTAGCGAACCGGATTATATCGATGATATTTTACGTGGACCTGCTGACGGCGGAGCAGAAGCCGTACCGGGCATTGATGCACCGAGTGAGGAAATGGACCCGCTGTATGATGAGGCAGTGCGCATCGTAACGGAAACCAGAAAAGCATCGATTTCCTATATTCAGCGCCGTTTGAAAGTCGGCTATAACCGTGCAGCACGAATTGTTGAAGAAATGGAAAAAAGTGGTCTGGTTGGCCCATTGGAATCAAATGGCAGCCGTGAGATACATGCGGCTCCACCACCGCCGATAGATTAATGTCATGAACAAATTGTTAACAATCATATTGTCCGGATTGCTGCTGCTAACTCATGCATACGCAGCAGAGCGTGCTGATCCGCTCAAGGCTTTTCTTGAGGAATTGGATACCCTGGAATCAAACTTTACCCAGACATTGTTAGATGAAGACGGCAGTGAACTGGAAAAAACCACGGGTACACTGTATTTAAAACAACCGGGCCAGTTTCATTGGGCATATCAAACACCTTACATGCAGAAGATTATCTCTGATGGCGAAGTACTGTGGATATTTGATCAGGATCTGGAACAGATTACGATCCGGGCCATGGGCGATAGTCTGGAAAAAACACCGGCAGCAATTATTCTGGGAGACTCCAAGCTTGAAAAACACTTTGTGCAGGTTGATCTGGGTAAGATTGAAGGCTTTGACTGGATTGAGTTAACGCCACGTGATTTAGAAGCGCAGTATGAATCAATACGTATTGGTTTTAACAAGAATAGCCTGGGTATGATGATCATTGCCGATAATCTGGGACAAACGACTCGTATTGATTTTAGTGATGTCAGTAAGAACAGTAAGCTGGATGCTGAGTTATTTACCTTAAGTATTCCTGATGATGTTGATGTGATAGACGAACGTCTAAACGAGGTAACAGCTCCACTAGAGTAGTGAGTAATGGCCGATACTAATGATTACCATCCATTAGCCGATCGAATGCGACCTGATTCGATCAACGCCTACTTTGGACAAACACACATTCTTTCAGAAGATAAACCACTAAGAAAAGCCATAGAGCAGGGGCGGTTACACTCAATGGTGTTTTGGGGACCACCCGGCACCGGTAAAACCACTCTGGCTAAATTAATTACCCATTCCTGTGATGCACAATTTCTGACTGTTTCAGCGGTATTGAGTGGAGTAAAAGATATACGTGCTGCCATTGAACAGGCAAAACAATATCGTGAAGTTTATCAAAAAGACACGGTGTTATTTGTTGATGAGGTTCACCGCTTTAATAAATCTCAACAGGATGCGTTTTTACCTTTTGTTGAAGATGGAACGGTGACATTTATCGGTGCAACAACGGAAAACCCCTCGTTTGAGTTAAACAATGCCTTGCTCTCGCGCGTTCGTGTCTATGTATTAAAATCACTCACTGAAGATGAGTTGCTGACAATTCTTAAGCAGGCCGTCAATGATAAGGAAAACGGTCTCGGTCATCTTGCGATTACAACTACTGATGAAGTATTAGCCAGGTTAGCAAGTGTTGCCGATGGTGATGCCAGACGGGCATTGAATTTTCTTGAGATCGCATCCGATCTGGCGACTGATGGAGAAATCACGGCTGATTTAATTGACGAGGTATTAAAGGATGGCTCATTACGGCGTTTCGATAAAGGCGGCGAAGCATTTTATGATCAGATATCGGCGTTGCATAAATCTGTGCGTGGTTCCAATCCCGATGCGGCACTTTATTGGTTTACCCGAATGATAGATGGTGGCTGCGACCCGTTTTATATTGCCAGGCGTATGGTGCGTATGGCATCAGAGGATATTGGTAATGCGGATCCGCGTGGTATTCGATTAGCATTGGACGCATGGGAGACGCAGGAACGCCTGGGATCACCAGAAGGTGAATTAGCTATTGCCCAGGCGATTGTCTATCTTGCCTGTGCGGCAAAAAGCAATGCAGTGTATACCGCTTATAAAACCGCCATGCAGGATGCAAAACAATCGGGTTCCAAAGAAGTGCCGTTGCATCTGCGCAATGCGCCTACTGGTTTAATGAAATCGCTGGATTACGGCAAAGATTATCGCTATGCGCATAATGAGGCTCATGGTTATGCCGCAGGGGAACACTATTTCCCTGACGATATGCAGGCAAAAGAGTATTATCAGCCGGTTAATCGAGGTCTAGAGATCAAGATTGCAGAAAAGCTTGCCGCGTTAAGAGAACTGGATAAAAAAGCCAAACAATCAAAAAACTAACATGTTACAACTCTTATCCATTGCTGCCGGGGGCGCACTGGGCGCGTTGCTCCGATTTTGGTGTTCGAACGTGACCCATTCATTAGCCGGCAAGGGTTTTCCTTATGGCACCCTGACAGTCAATGTCATGGGCTCTTTGCTAATTGGCGTTATTTATGTGTTGATGATCGAGCGTGCTGTCATATCGCAAGAGTGGCGAAGTTTTATGGTGGTTGGTTTATTAGGGGCGTTTACGACGTTTTCAACCTTTTCTTTTGAAACCATAAGTTTGTTTGAGTCTGGTGATATGCTTAAAGCTGGATTGAATATCATTGTCTCTGTTTTATTATGTTTGTTTGTTTGCTGGTGCGGCATGATGTTGGCGCGCCAAACCAGTCTTTAATCGTTATTCTGGAATTTACTAAATTATGTTAGACCCACAATTGATTCGTAATGAATTGGATGCTGTCGCTGATGCATTAAGCAAACGTGGTATGCAGCTTGATACAACGACGCTCGCTGAGCTTGAGCGTGATCGCAAGCAGATTCAAATGAATACGGAAGAATTACAGTCCTTAAGAAACAGCAGATCAAAAGAGATCGGTAAACTGAAAGCGAGTGGTCAAGATGCACAATCGGTGATGGATGAAGTGGCATCCATTAAATCGCAGCTTGATGTCAGTGCCGAGAAACTGGAACAGATCCAGACTAAACTCAATGAACTACTGTCCGGTATTCCCAATATTCCACATGAATCCGTTCCTGCAGGTGCAACGGAGGATGACAACCAGGAAGTACGCCGCTGGGGCGAACCCAGAGAATTTGATTTCGAAGCGAAAGATCATGTTGAATTGGGTGAACAGCTAAAGCTGATCGATTTTGAAACAGCGACAAAGATTACCAGTTCACGCTTTGTTGTGATGCATGCGGATATCGCCAGACTGCATCGTGCGCTGATTCAATTTATGCTGGATACGCATAGCCTTGAACATGGTTATCAGGAAATCAACGTGCCTTATCTGGTTAACGCTGATAGTTGCAAAGGCACAGGTCAGTTACCCAAGTTTGAAGAAGATTTGTTTCATATCAGAGAACACGGTTTTTATTTAATCCCGACCGCCGAGGTACCGGTGACCAACATTGTTCGCGATGAAATTGTGAATCATGAAGACCTGCCATTGAAATTTGTTTGTCATTCTCCCTGTTTTAGAAGTGAGGCAGGCTCTTATGGCAAAGATACGCGTGGGATGATTCGTCAACATCAGTTTGAAAAAGTCGAGATGGTACAAATGGTAAAGCCCGACGTTTCTTATGACGTGTTGGAAGAACTCACCGGTCATGCAGAACAAATCTTACAAAAACTCGAACTCCCTTATCGTGTCGTTACCCTTTGTGGCGGCGATTTAGGTTTTTCTGCAGCCAAGACTTATGACATTGAAGTCTGGTTACCCGGGCAGCAAAAGTATCGTGAGATCTCGTCTTGCAGTAATTTCGAAGACTTTCAGGCGCGCAGAATGAAAGCACGTTGGCGCAATCCTGATACCAATAAAACTGAATTGTTACATACCTTGAATGGTTCAGGACTGGCTGTTGGTCGAACATTAATTGCTGTTATGGAAAACTACCAGCAACAGGACGGCAGTATTGTTATCCCGGAAGCCTTACGTCCTTATATGAATAACCAAACTCATATTGGTAACTAACATCAATCAGATGAATTAAACGATGCAGTCCATTCCGGCTTGCTTAATGCGCGGCGGTACCAGTAAAGGCGTGTTCTTTTTAAAACAGGATTTGCCAACCGAACATAAAGCGCGCGATCAAGTATTATTAAAAATCATCGGCAGCCCTGATCCTTATGGCAAACAAATTGATGGTCTGGGCGGTGCTACCTCCAGTACCAGCAAGATTGTTATTACTGATAAATCCAGCCGCGAAGATTGTGATGTTGATTATTTATTTGGTCACGTCGCAATTAAAGAACCCGTGATCGATTATTCCGGTAATTGCGGTAACCTGACGTCTGCTGTTGGTGTGTTTGCGATAGAGCAAGGCTTGGTTGAAAACGTAACTTCACCAATTACCGCTGTGCGTGTATGGCAGGAAAACCTGGGGCAACGTATTGTTGTTAATGTGCCAGTTGATGAACAAGGCAATGTCGTTACAGCAGGGCACCAATCAATAGCCGGCGTTAGCGGAACCGGTGCGCCAATTCAAATCGACTTTATTAAACCGGGCAGGGAAGACGGTACAGTATTACCTACCGGTAATGTCATCGACACAATTGAGATTGATGGCGAAAGCATAATCGCAACATTGCTGTATGCAGGAAATGCAACTGTGTTTATTCATGAGGATAGTTTAGATTTGAGTGATGAAGAATCCGTTGAGGCCATAAATAACAATAGTGAATTGCTCGCGTGGGTAGAGAAAATACGTTGCGCAGCCTCAGTAAAAATGGGCTTGACTGAATCATTAGACGAAGCGGCAAACAGACCAGGTACGCCGAAGTTAGCTTATGTAGCAAAGCCACGTGACTACACAAATTCAGAAAGTACCCTGATTAAACAAAATGAAATCGATATCTATGCGCGTATCTTTTCGATGGGTAAATTACATCACGCATTTACCGGTACCGGCGCCATAGCGCTGGCCGTTGCGGCAAATATAGAAGGCACGCTAGTACATTCATGCATATCAACATCGGATAACAAGGCGATTCGTATTGGCCACACAGCAGGGCTATTCGAGACTAGTGCTGAGGTGCAAAAAAATAATCAGCAATGGATAGTCAAACAGGCCAGCATGATTAGAACGGCAAGGTGCCTGATGAAAGGTAATGTCTATATAAGTTGAGTCAACAGTATTATTTGGTCACGATCCACAGTGCATGAATCATTGCCGGGAAGTAGAGTAAAAAACATAACACGATATTAATAATCAGATCTTTACCCGCACCTTTCTTTAAAAACACGGCAACGGGTGCAAGCAACACAGCAAGAATGATTAAAACAATTTTGTTATCCATGATCTCTCCAGATGATAAAGTTCGCGCCCCGGGAAATGATTTTAGGGGCGCGATGTTTGAATTAGGACTGTAAGGCTTTTAACACCGCATCCAGGCTTTCTTTGGCATCACCAAAATACATGCGTGTGTTTTCTTTAAAGAAAAGCGGATTTTGTACGCCAGCATAACCGGTTGCCATACCGCGTTTTAACACGATGGTTGTATTGCCTTTCCAGCATTCCAGTACCGGCATGCCGGCGATTGGACTATTTGGATCGTCTAGTGCTGACGGGTTAACTATATCATTTGCACCAATGATCACAGACACATCAACATCGGGGAAGTCTTCATTAATTTCTTCCATTTCAAACACGATGTCATAAGGGACTTTTGCTTCAGCTAACAGAACGTTCATATGCCCCGGCATACGACCGGCAACAGGGTGTATGCCGAAGCGCACATTGACTTTTTTATCACGTAATACCTTTGTGATTTCGTTAACGGTATGTTGCGCCTGCGCAACCGCCATGCCATAGCCGGGGATGATCATGACTTCCTTTGCGTCAGACAACAGGGCAGCCACTTCCTCGGTTTCAATGGCAACGACTTCACCTTGCTCTTCATCGCTACTGGAACCGCCACCTGTTGTGGTACCAAAACCACCGGCAATCACCGAAATGAAATTACGGTTCATCGCGCGACACATAATGTAACTCAAGATAGCACCACTACTGCCGACTAATGCGCCAACAACGATAAGAAGATCGTTCGATAACATGAAGCCTGTCGCTGAAGCGGCCCAGCCTGAATAACTGTTTAGCATAGATACCACGACCGGCATATCGGCACCACCGATTGCCATGACCATATGCACACCAAAGGCCAGAGCAATGATCGTCATCAGCATTAACGGAATAAAAGCGACTGCGCTACCGGCTTCGGCGGCACTAATAAACCATGAACCCAGCCAAATCGTAATAAGTAATAAACCGAGGTTTAACCAGTGACGTGCTGGTAGTAACAAAGGGTTACCACCAATCTTGCCACTTAATTTGCCAAAGGCGATGATTGAACCGGAGAAGGTGATCGCGCCAATTAATATTCCAACATAGATTTCTATTTCGTGGATGACTTTTTCGACGTGTGTCGGGAAAGTGATCGTGGTATCCATGAAATTAACATAGCCAACTAACACGGCAGCAAGACCTACCAGGCTGTGCAAGATAGCAACCAGCTCCGGCATTTGCGTCATCTCGACTTTCCTGGCCAACGTGACACCAATAGCACCACCGATGCCCATCATCAGCACAATCAAGATGTAACTTAACGCGCCGTCAACTCTAGGTCCAAAAATAGTAGCCAGGATGGCAATGGTCATGCCGATAATACCGAAGATATTACCTCGGCGAGCGGTTTCCTGATTACTCAGGCCGCCAAGAGTCAGTATGAACAGGATGGTAGCGGCGATATAGGAAACTGTAACTAAACCCTCAGACATAATATCCCCCTTATTTCCTGAACATTTGTAACATACGCTGGGTTACGGCAAAGCCGCCAGCGATGTTAATGCTGGTAATGAGTACGCCTATCGAAGCCAGCAGCACCAGGAAAAAACCGGATGATGAGATTTGTATCAGGGCACCAATGATAATAATACTGCTTACTGCGTTGGTCACACTCATTAGCGGTGTGTGCAGGGAAGCAGTTACATTCCAGATCACCATATAGCCAACGAAACAGGCTAATACGAATACAGTGAAGTGATTCATAAACGAGGGTGGGGCAACGGTACCTAATCCAAATAATGCAACCGCGCCAACTGCCATGGCAATCAGTTGAGTGATGCCGCTGGATTTTTTCGGTTCAGGCTTTTCAACAGCGATTTCCTGTTTCGGAGCCGCGGCTGGTGCAGCTGAGAGTTTTGGCGCCGGAGGTGGCCAGGTAATTTCGCCTTCTTTTACAACAGTTGCACCGCGTATTGCTTCGTCTTCAAAGTCGATGATCATCTCGCCATCTTTTTCAGGTGTCATATCGGTAATTAAATGACGCAGGTTGGTTGCATAGAGTTGGCTGGACTGCGTCGGTAAACGGCTTGGGAGATCGGTATAACCAATGACAATCACACCATTGTCAGTCACATTCACTTCATGTGGCACCGTCATTTCACAGTTACCACCTTGCTCTGCCGCTAAATCAACAATGACACTACCGTTTTTCATTGATTTGACCATCTCTTCACTGATTAGCTTGGGCGCAGGCTTACCTGGGATCAATGCAGTGGTGATAATAATGTCGACTTCCTGTGCCTGTTCTGCAAACAGCGCCATTTCTGCTGCGATAAATTCGTCACTCATGGTCTTGGCATAACCGCCTTCGCCACTACCATCTTCTTCAAAGTCGAGCATGAGGAAATCAGCGCCCATACTTTCGACCTGTTCTTTTACTTCAGGACGGGTATCAAATGAGCGAACAATGGCACCAAGACTATTGGCAGCGCCAATTGCTGCCAATCCGGCAACGCCAGCACCAATAATCAGGACTTTAGCCGGAGGCACTTTGCCTGCCGCTGTGATTTGACCGGTAAAGAAACGGCCGAAATGATGCGATGCTTCAATGACTGCACGATAACCGGCGATATTGGCCATGGAGCTGAGCGCATCCATTTTTTGCGCTCGTGAAATACGCGGCACGCTGTCCATCGCCAGGATGTTCACCTTTTTCGAAGAGAGTTTATTCATTAACTCTTCGTTTTGAGCAGGCCAAATAAAACTGATCAGGGTCTGACCTTCTCGTAATAATTCCACTTCGCTATCATCCGGTGCCCTGACTTTAAATATAATGTCAGAGGCATCCCAAAGTGCTTTCGTATCTGAAATGACTTCGGCACCAGCTTCGCTGTAAACATCATCATTGAAATTGGCAGCTATGCCCGCGCCGGATTCAACCGCAACGTCATAACCGAGTTTCTGTAGCCATTTGATGACTTCAGGTGTGGTGGCGACGCGTTTTTCGCCACTATACGTTTCCTTAGGCACCCCGATCTTCATCGAATACCCCCTCTATTACTGTGGAATTAATTGAATTTTGTTCTATTTTTAGCGTTCAAGATGCTATCACGATTAGCTTTGTAATTCATAGCTAACGGTTTGAAATGTACTTAATCAATAGAGTTAACAACAAGATTGGCGTAAATCGCAACAGATATGCTACGTTGAGATTCTGGTTTTATATGACACTATTTTTTGGCCATCATGATGTAAAACTCAACACATATCGCAATTAAAAATAAAAAACCCGGCTGTTGCCGGGTTTTTGAAGATTGTCTGGACGCTCCGTTAATCGTCGCCAGAGAAAGCGGCAAGTAAATGCAGCAAATGTTGAAACAGGATGACGATATTTAAATATAGAGAAATCGTCGCCATGACGTAGTTTCTCTCTCCGCCGTGAATGATGCGACTGGTGTCATATAGAATGAAACCACTCATGATCAATACCATGATTGAACTGATAGCCAGCTGAATGGCCGGGATTTGCAGAAACAGGTTGAGCAGCATGGCGCCAAGGCCCACCATAAACCCGACAATCAGAAAACCGCCGAGAAATGAGAAATCCTTGCGGGTGGTCAGCACATAACCTGACAGTCCCAGAAATATGACACCGGTTCCGCCTAGTGCTGTTCCAATCAGCTGCGAACCGTTGGAATAAGCAGCCATGTAGTGATTCAGCATAGGGCCTAATCCATATCCCAGTAGTCCGACAAAAACAAAGGTCAGGGGCAGGGCGGCGACAGAATTTCTGTATTTTGGTATTACAAACCAAACCAGGCCTATCGCAACAATATTACATACCAGCGCCGACATAAATGATGCGTTGGTCGCCACTGCGACAGCAGACATCAACGCGCTAAAAAACAGTGTGGCTGATAACAATAAATATGTGTTTTTCAGTACTTTATTTGTTGCCAGCGCCGATTCATTCGTTTGGGCAACAGCGTAAGGAGTTTGACTCATCTAAATCACCTCTTTTTGAAATAATAACTACTATGTAATGCTTTGAGCGTAAGAATTCAAGTTTTGTTTCATGAATTTTTCATTAATTTCAACAAATAATCAGGCTTTTCCCTCTGGTCTTGATGATGTATTCTCTCGCTCCTTAGTTGTTTCGGAGAGGTGGCAGACAAATTCGTCGGGAACGAATTTGGACACTTGAGCGAAGCGAGAGTGGTGCGCAGCACCGAGGCACAGGATGTGCCGAGTCAATGGTTGAATGCAAAGCGACAGCGTCGCTTTAAGTTGATGTTCCATTAGATAAAATGCAGTTGTTTCGGAGAGGTGGCAGAGTGGTTGAATGCACCGGTCTTGAAAACCGGCAAGGGTGAATAGCCCTTCGTGGGTTCAAATCCCACCCTCTCCGCCATTATTTTAATATATCTAATTGATATATAAATAAATGATATAAAAAGCTTTCTAAGTGTGCGCTTTAGAGCTTTTTATAATTATATCTGTTGAATTTTTTTCAGGTCGAAAGAAACAATTGCTTCTTGGCCATATATAACGATAGATGTTTTTGTTGGTGCTTCTGGCCAGAAGGGATGAGGGATATTGCTAAAATCAATATTTACTTCAACTTCTTGTTCTATTTCCAACTCTCGATACGTTGATAAACAACCTATCTTAAAGTTGTATTCATCTGGCTCATCTATAGTAACCATGAATGCAACCGGAAAAAATTTAAGAAACCACAAAGCTACTGGTTCGCGTATTGTTAGATCAGTGTAAGCACAATCTCTGGCCATAACGTGATGTTTATATGGGTAAGGCCAAAAATATATATTCAATGATTCTGGTAAAGCTAAGCTAGAATCTTGCATGTAATCTTTTAAAGGCTCAGTGATTTTGCCTTTTAAATATCTATCTACACCTTGGGCAGCAATATGACCTAATAAAGATCTCATAATTTTTTGTGGCTTTGTTTTTATGGATAAAGGAGAAGGAATATAAAGCTCAGTTTTTAAATACATTCCTATTTTATTTACAAAATTAATAAATTCCTGGTCGTATTTCCCTCCAAGCAATTCACTGTTACAACGACGACATAAAGTTCTATATTTAATTCCATTTTGTGAATACCTTCCTTTTATAGAAGGCTTGCTTTTATTTAAATGTTCAAGAATATGATGTAGTTCTACTTGGGATACTTTGATACAGCCTTTTGGAGGAGTATGATCTTCAGTTAAAGGGCCAGTTTCACCACAAATATTACAAATGCCATTTTTAGGCCCTCTAGTAGCAATAAGAATGGACACCCTAAATAACTCCTTGTAGGTAGATTAGCTAAATTAATTCATTGTTTCTTTAGTCGGTTTCAGTCTTTCAATAAAATCATCCATCATTTTTTTTACTTCTTCATTAGGATTTTCTGAGTTTTTTAAATGGCTTGTAGCTCGAAACCAGTCTATTTTACTAAATCCTATACACCAAGCTGTGTCTTTAATTATTTCGTCCAGGTGAGGCAATAACATATTTTCAAGCTGTTCATGCGCATCGTAGATGAGTTCTGCCGTATCTGATTCTGTTGTGGATGAATAAAGACGCATAAATTTATCTATAAACCCAATTATATCTTTTGCACGAAGGCGATAAGCTAAAAAAGGATCATATGACGAAAGTTCATCAAGCGCAGCATTAAATCTATCACTTAATTTGGTGTCTACTTTAAGCGAATCAGGAAGACATGTGCGTAATTGGATAAGAGCGGTTTTTGGTAACTCTATACGTTGTTCTATTTCATTAAGTATAAATTGTACGCCCATGACCCTATGTCGTATTTCTAATAAGTCAGAAAGCGCACGCCTAATTACTTGTTTCCGAGCATCTCCGCGGCGGAAATACTGACTACTTTCGCTTAGTAACCAACCAATAAATAATGTAAATATTGGTAAAATAAGATTGTCCATTTCCAAAGATTTTCTTTTATTACTAAGATAAAATTATAACTAAATTCATTAATGGGCATGTAAGCCAACAAATTGTGGGTTCATATAATTATCCGGGGCACCCTCTCCGCCAATTCTCTGATAGGTTATTTTTTTGTGTCTTTTGGAATTAGGAAAAAGAATTTACTGCCTTTGCCTGGTTCGGACTCGACCCAGATATTCCCATGGTAGCGTTCTACAATTCTTGCGCAGAGAGCGAGACCAATACCGGTACCTTCATATTCGTCCCTGTTATGTAGTCGTTTAAAGATCAGGAATACTTTCTCCTGATTTTCAGGGGCAATACCAATACCATTATCCGCTACCGAAAATAGCCAGCCCCTATCTTGTTCTTCACAGTCGATAATTATTTCCGGGGAAGCGTCTTTGGATTGATACTTTAACCCATTGCCGATTAAGTTCTGCATAAGGCACGAGAAATGCTCAGGCTTGATTTTTACTTCAGGTATATCAGTTTTAACAATAATATTTGCGTCTTTATACTTTTCAGACAACTTAAACTGTTTCAGCGTATCGTTCAGTTCTTTTGCCGTATCAATCGGTTCGGGGTGTTCTTCAACGTTGTTCAATCTTGAGTAATGCAACAAATCCAAGACCAATGCTTTCATTCTGTCAGCGGATAAAATGGCAAAGTCGATGTAATCCTTGGCTTCATCATCCAGTTTGTCGCTGTGTTCTTCCTGTAATAATTTCATGAAGCTGGAAATCATGCGGATTGGTTCTTGTAAGTCATGCGAGGCAATATAAGCCATGCGTTCTAATTCTTTATTCGATCTTTCCAGTTCCTGTTGGGTTTGATGCAGTTCTGAAATATCGGTTGAGATATTGCAAAAGGCATAGATCTCATCATCAATATCGTATAGCGGAAACTCAACGGAAATAAGGTGATAGTCTTTGCTGTAAATTGTGAAGTCACGTTTCATCGTGACCGATTGCTGAGTCTCTAATACCTGTCGCTGATGCTCTGCGATTAGTGTTGCCATTTCTTCGTTAAACACATCTTTATAATGTTCACCAATGACCTGGTCATTATCGAAACAAAACTCATGCATGGCAGCTTCATTTATCTTGGCAATTTTGCCGTTTCTATCAAGGATATAAATATAGGCCCTTGAATTATTCAGGATAAACTGCAAATCATAATCAGCCTGATTGATTGAATCCCGGTATTTTTTATTTAGCATTAATCGGGTAATGGATCTCGCTATACCAACGTCTGCTTCAGACCATTTTCTCGCGTAACCGCTTATGTTTTCTTGCCAGCGTTGAAATGAGGCGCGCGGGGTTAAATGGTAACCCACATCAGTTTTACGTACGCTCTTTTCAGGGCGCCCGGCCCATTCGACATCCTCCACTTTTTCCTGTCGAAACCAGATAAGATAATCCATCATTGCTGAACTGATCGGAATTGCCATCACGCCACCGGCTGCTGTTTGTTCATCCATCTCAAAACCGACATCTCGACCGATTGATTCCGTAACAAAGCAATCACCTTCGTGATTGTCTTCTATCCAGTTTATCAGCTTTGTTGCAAATGAAACCTCAGGCGTTAAACCAAATACGACAACCTTGCCATTCAAACTGATGATGACACCGTCTGCGTCAACCGCTTCTAACAGTAAATGCTGTTTATGTTTTAATGTATCAATCAAATTTTGATCAGAGCTAAACGCGACATTCAATTCACGCAAGCCTGCGCGTTTTTGTTCGTTGGACATTTCTTCTCTTGAACGTATCACATTGGATAAATACGCAGAGAACGTATGTGCCATTAGCTCTGCTGTCATGCGTAGAGGATAGGGTACGTAAAAAGGTTTATTATGATGACAGGCGATCAGTCCCCATAAGCGATTATTTTGTATCACCGATATCGACATGGAGGCCTTGACGCCCATGTTACGCAAATATTCCATGTGCACGGGTGAAACGCTGCGTAAGCACGAGTAACTTAAATCTATCGGCATGCCATCACTATGCTTATCATCCGGCAAGATAGGAACAGGGTTAAAATTTACATCCGGGATTAGTCGTAGATAGTTTCTTGCATATAATGCCCGCGCCTGTTTTGGAATGTCTGAGGCAGGGAAATGCAAGTTAATATAGGAAGACATGTACATCTCGCGCTTCTCTGCGACAACCTTGCCATTCCAGTTTTCATCAAACTTATATAGTTTCACTCTGGCAAAGCCAGTCAATTTCTGAATCTGATCAACGACGAAGTCAAACAAGATTCCCTGTTCATGCACTCGTTGCAATTCAACAGAGAAATGCATGACTTGCTGGTAAAGATCGTTATTTATTTGAACGCTTCTGTCGTGTTCATGTCTTTCCAGCTCAAGGATGATGACGTCATCGGAATAATGCAGAACCGCATCAAAATTGTATTCAATGTTATTCAGATAGAATGATACTGTGGTGTAGCGGATTGGATTCAATATGCCGCTGGAGATGATTTCTCTTAATTTGGAAAGTTTATCTTCAGTAATATAATCTACGAGGTTGTGTCCAATCGTATCAGTCAGGCTATTACCAACTAACTCAATAAAGTTTTCGCTGACTTTAACAATGTCAAAGTTATCATTTAACACCAGCAAGTAACCGTGCGGCTGAATCGAGCCGGGAATATGAATCGGTTCATTATCACAGCCATCAATGGCTTTTTTTAACTGTTTTTCATCAAGCGCCTTTTGTCCCTTCATTGCGAATCCCTTTGATTTGTTTTATTCAGCATTACTTTACTTGGTAGTATGTTTATAGATTTGCCAAAGCCAGTTTTCAAGACTGGTAAAGCTTGCAAGCGCTGCTTTTGTGCATTGTTCACTATCAGAAGCGTGCTGCTCTAACATGATCAAAAAATGTTTCCAGTCGAAACTAGTCTGTTCAGCCTTGCCATTCAAAAATGATGCACCGTGCGAGGCGGTAAAGCCGAGTGTTTGATACACATTTTTTGCCATCACCTGTCCACCTAGCGAAGCGCCTTCAACGACGTACATCAGCCCAAGAAAATCATCCTCGCTGTTATCGAGACAGAGTTCAGGTCGTATAGGGATACGACTAGTGATGTTCAGGCTGTTTAAATCGTTCTTCAATAACAGGCTTCTCGACACCGGAGAATATAAGCTGGGCAATGACGCGATTTGATTTTCGACGACTTCATGAAAGCATTCAAACGCCTGTAAAAATAATTGATAGTGTTTTAGTTGTAATGATGGCTTGGTTAAGTGTGTGGTGATGGGGTGTTGATGTAGGCGTTGATGGATAGTTGCTGTTGCCTCACGCAACGCTCGAATCACGCTTTCGTCTTGTTGCTTATTCGTTATTGTTTCTGCGTTAAGAGGCATGGTTCTGTTCCCATCAGCGCGCTTATTATTATTTGTGTATTCACGCCATTTCCTTATGAATCGAATCACATTTATTTTTTGATAATTATTGCTCTATTACGCTGATTTACCAATACCTAAACGCAAAAATCTCAGAAATTGTCTTAAGACATACTGTTTCTTGCCGATATAAAAACGAGCTTTGAGTTTGAGTGAAATGATGGATAAAGAAAGTCTGGATATTATTTGGGTACTGATTTCAGCTGTGTTTGTCGTAGCCATGCAGGGTGGTTTTCTGTGTGTCGAGAGTGGCGTGACCAGGACAAAAAATTCAATCAATGTTGCGTTGAAGAACTCCATCGATTTCGCGGTATGCATCTGCTTCTTTTGGTTATTCGGTTTTGGCCTGATGTTCGGTTATTCTGATACAGGTTGGATAGGAATGACTCATTTTGCCCCGTCAATGACGGTAGACGATGCCTGGCTGGCGGCTTTTTTTATTTTTCAGGCCATGTTCTGTGCGACTGCCGCTACCATTGTTTCCGGCGCTATTTCTGAAAGAGTTAAATTTCATGCGTATGTCCTGATCACGGTCATCATTACCGTTTTAATCTATCCAGTATTTGGACATTGGGCCTGGGGTGGTCTGTTCACAGGTGAAGCAACATTTCTTGAACAACAAGGCTTTGTAGATTTCGCTGGCTCAACCGTGGTGCATAGCAGTGGTGGCTGGATTGCGCTAGCGGCGATATTAGTTATAGGCCCCAGAATTGGACGCTTTAGTAATGGCGAGGTCAATAAACTCACTGCGTCAAATCTCCCGCTCGCGATGTTGGGCTTGTTATTGTTTGTTGTCGGTTGGGTAGGGTTTAACGGTGGTAGCACACTGGAAATTAACAATACTATTCCGGTCATTGTTGCCAATACCATACTCGCTGCTGCAATTGGTATGGCAGTAACTTTCCTGTTGCAGGATAGATTCTCCCAAAAAGCAGAAAAGGCCATTTTACCAATTAATGGCAGTCTGGCAGGAATGGTTGCCGTGACTGCAAACTGTCATGCGGTGGATACGATCAGTGCTGCTATTATTGCGTCAGTCGGCGCATTTCTGATGTTGTTATCCAACAGTGTTCTACAAAAACTTAAGATAGATGATGCAATCGGTGCCATCCCGGTACATCTTGTTGCAGGCATTTGGGGTACGCTGGCTGTTGCCTTGTTTGGTGACCTATCGCTGCTTGGCACAGGCTTAACTCGTACTGAGCAGTTGTTAGTACAATTTAAAGGCGCTGTGCTTTGTGGTTTATGGAGTTTTGGCATCACCTATTTTCTACTTAAAAATATTGATCGGTTTTATCCACTCCGCGTCAGCGAAGAAGACGAATTTACCGGTTTAAATATTTCCGAGCATGGTGAAGGCACTCCCTTGTATGAATTAACTGAGGTCATGCATAAACAAATACAAACCAAAGACCTTTCAATGCGTGCGCCAGTTGAGCCTTTTACAGAAGTGGGACAAATTGCCTACAGCTACAATAAAGTCATGGAAGCGCTTGAAATTATGACGCGTAAAACGCGTCAGATTGTCAGAGATATTCGTGAAGGTATTATTACGTTTAACGATGCCGGCGTCATTACAAGTTTCAACCCGGGTGCAGAAAACCTGTTACAAATCGAGTCTGTCAGGGTACTGGGTAAGCCGGTTCGTTCCCTGTTTGTTGAGTCGGGTTTTTATCCAAAGATACCTGCCAATGAACATTACAAGCAAGACATGTCCTTTTCAATGCAAGGCAGAATTGAATTCCATAAACAGAATGAAGCGGGTGAAAACACTATCCTTGAATATCGACCATATCGCGGTAGTGATCATCATAGTGAATCTTATACCGCCGTCATTCGTGATGTGACTTCGCAAAGAAATGCGGAGGAACAACTTTATATGGAGAAAGAACTGGCGCTGACTACGCTTGCATCAATAGGCGAGGGCGTCATCACTACTGACAAAGAAAACAAAATCAAATATTTTAATCAAATTGCATCAGACATCCTTTGTCTATCGCTGGAAGCATGTATGGGTAAAGACATTAATCAGTGTCTGGAGTTATTTGAAGAGGATGAGAGCCCGCACAAGCTCGACTTGCTCGAATATCGAGATCAGCAACAGCAGATCAAGAGAGATAATCAACTGACGTTGCTTCGTCCTGATGGAGAGAGGCTGTCCGTCAATATCACCAGCTCGCTGATTCATAACAGGGAAAAAGAAGTGGTTGGTACTATCCTGGTGATACAGGATATTTCGAAATCCAGGGAGCTTGAGCGCTTATTAACCCATCGCGCCACCCATGATGAGTTAACCGGTTTGTTAAACCGCAGGGAATTTGAAAACAGACTGATCGAATTTAATCGACGTTCCAAAGCGAATGACGAGCAACACGTGCTTTGTTACCTGGATCTGGATCAATTCAAAATAGTGAATGACACTTGCGGGCATAATGCCGGAGATGAACTATTAAAACAGATTAGTTCAACCTTCAAGGATAAGCTTCGCGCCGGAGATACTTTGGCACGACTAGGCGGCGATGAATTCGGTGTCTTGTTGAATAACTGTTCGGCAGATAAAGGTTATGTCATCGCCAATAAACTAAGAGAGAGTATTGAGGAATTTCGTTTTCTTTGGTGTGAGAGAAACTTTTCCGTAGGGGTCAGCATTGGTCTGGTTGAGATAAATGGTCTATTTGATAATGCCAGCGAGATCATGAGTATGGCCGATGCCGCGTGTTATGCAGCCAAAGACGCGGGAAGAAACCGGGTGCATGTTCATAAAAACGATGATGACGGCTTAAAGAACCGCTGGGGACAAATGGAGTGGGCCACCAAAATTCAAGCTGCGATTGATGAAGGCCGTTTTTGTTTGGCAAGACAGGCTATCGTTCCGGTTGACCCCGAAGCAGATGAACTTTCGCGTTATGAAATGTTTGTCAGGATGCTCGATGATGAAGGCGGGATTATCCCGCCGGGTGCATTTATCCCTGCGGCTGAAAGATATAGCCTGATAACAGCAATAGATGAATGGGTGATAGCAAATACATTGCAATGGATGACAGAGGTCGATGAAGAATTGGGGCATGTCGCGATTAATTTATCGGGTGTATCGATTAACAATAATGAATTTTTAAACAAGCTTAAACATCGACTGGAACAGAATATTGTTGCTCCGGAAAAGCTGTGTTTTGAAATTACAGAGACTGCCGCTATTGCTGATATTGCCCAGGCGAAAAATTTCTTTAATGAGTTAAAAGAATTGGGGTGTAAGTTTAGCCTGGATGACTTTGGCAGTGGTTTATCATCGTTTGGTTATTTGAAAACCCTGCCCGTTGATTATCTGAAAATAGACGGTATGTTCGTCAGGGATATCTTGTCTGATCCGATTGATCATGCGATGGTCGAATCGATCCACAATGTAGGTAAACTGATGGGCTTGAAGACGGTGGCAGAATTTGTCGAAGATGAAGCTATTTTAGAAAAGATACGATCCATTGGTATCGATTATGCGCAAGGCTATCATTTTGGCAAACCTGAAATCATTCGAACGGATGCGATAAATCTACTCAAAAAAGCCTCTTAATCTTTGTTGCCGACAAATTTATCCGGGTGACGTAAAATTGCTGCATGAAAAATGCTGCAGTAGTTTTCAACCCGGATTGTCGTGATTGTTCCAGGCTCAGTCAGTTTCTCGATACCGTTGCTGAGCAATATCCTGATTATCATTCGCGTCCTGTTCCTGCGTTTGGAGCTAAACGTCCGCGCTTATTAATTGTTGGTCTGGCACCTGGTATGCACGGCGCAAATGCCACCGGTCGACCATTTACCGGCGATCATGCTGGTATCCTGTTGTATAAAGTCCTGAATGAATATGGTTTCAGTAATAAGTCAGACTCAGTCTCTCTTAGTGACGGTTTAACACTTAAACAATGCCGTATTACCAATGCCGTTAAATGTTTGCCGCCGCAGAATAAACCTACCGCTGCTGAGATTAATACCTGCAATCATTATTTACAGGCTGAGCTACAACAACTACATCAATCTGCCATCATTCTTTGTCTTGGGCAGGTGTCACATAAAGCGGTGATAAAGGCGTTAGGATTAAAACAGGCCGATTATAAATTTGTGCATGGCAAGCAATATTCAGTGGCTGATGGCAAAACCCTGATCGACTCTTATCACTGCAGCCGATATAACACCCAAACTCGTCGTCTAACTGAAGCGATGTTTCGTGATATTTTTGCAACTATCAGAAAACAACTATCGAACTAATAGCATGGCGTTTGATCATCAGAGTTTCCTGAAGAACCTGACCGAAAGACCTGGTGTGTATTGTATGCAGGATCAGGCAGGCAAGGTGATTTACGCCGGGAAAGCGAAAAACCTGAAGAAACGGGTAAGCAGTTATTTTAATCGCAGTCAGGATGGGTCGCCAAAGACTCGAGTCATGGTGAAGCAAATTGAGAATATTGAAGTTACCGTTACCCATACAGAGAATGAGGCGCTGATACTCGAAAGCAACCTGATTAAAAAACACAAGCCACGTTATAACATCCTGTTTCGGGATGATAAGAGTTACCCTTATATCTTTTTATCGAATCAACATGATTACCCGCATTTTCGCTATCATCGCGGTGCGCAAAAAGGAAAAGGCCGATACTTTGGGCCTTACCCCAGCGCTGGTTCGGTTAAAAGAACGCTGAATCTGATACAGAAACTATTTTTAATTCGTTCTTGTGAAGACAGTGTGTTTGCTAATCGTTCCCGGCCGTGTCTGCAATATCAAATAAAACGTTGTTCTGCGCCTTGTGTAGGACTGATTTCACAGGAAGATTACCAGCAGGATATTAAACATGCCGCTTTATTTCTTGAAGGTAAGAATGAAGAGGTGATTACCGCATTGACTGAACCGATGCAACGTGCATCTGATGCACTGGATTTTGAACAAGCCGCAAGGCTTCGCGATCAGATTCGTTCGTTGAGGCAGGTGCAGGAGAAACAACATATCAGTGCTGAGGTCGGTGATCTGGATATCATCAGCTGCGTTATGATCAATCATCAAGCCTGTATTAATTTGATGATAATCCGAACCGGCCTGCACCTGGGTAGTCGTAATTTTTTCCCTCACTACGCTGAAGAATTAACCGAGAGTGATTTGTTGCGTGCATTCATCGGCCAACATTATCTGGGTAATCCACGACAGCAGATTGCACATGAAATATTATTGTCAGATTCGATAGAAGACAGTGCAGCGATGGAATCCATATTAAGCGAACAGCAGGGTCGCAAGGTGAAGCTGAAACATCAGGTAAGGGGAGAGCGGGCGAAATGGATTGCGATGGCCAAAGACAATGCGCAAATCGCACTAAGTCAAAAATTAGCCAGTAAAAAGAGTCAGCTGCAGCGTTTTGATGCCCTGCAACAGTTGCTTGAATTTGACGAAGCTATTGAACGAATGGAATGTTTTGACATCAGTCATACGCAAGGTGAGGCGACGGTTGGTTCCTGTGTGGTATTTGGACAAGAGGGACCGCTCAATTCAGAATATCGTCAGTTTAATATTAATGATGTCAAAGCCGGTGATGATTATGCAGCGATGCAACAGGTTATCCATCGTCGGTATACTCGCCTGGTAAAAGAATCTGCCACCTTGCCCGATTTGATTTTAATTGATGGTGGTAAAGGTCAGGTAGGCGTAGCAAAGGAGGCATTGGCTGAATTGCAACTGACTCATATCCCGATCCTGGGTGTCGCAAAAGGCCCGATCAGAAAAGCCGGACTGGAGAATTTGATTCTTGCACTGGAAAACAGAACAATAAGCTGTGATAGCGCATCGCCAGCACTACATTTGATTCAACATATTCGCGATGAAGCGCATCGGTTTGCGATCACTGCGCATCGTCAACGGAGAACTAACAGTCGAAAGCGCTCAAAACTGGAAGACATTGAGGGCATAGGTAACAAACGTCGACAGAACCTGATTCGACATTTTGGTGGGGTACAGGGTGTCGCCAAAGCCGGGGTTGAGGATATTGCAATGGTGCCGGGTATTAGTAAAAGCCTTGCGGAAAAAATTTATGACACATTTCATACCAGCTAATGACAATCCCTAATCAGCTTACCTTGTTGCGTATTGTATTGATCCCGGTATTCGTACTGGTGTTTTACCTGCCCTTTAGCTGGAGTAATGAAGTGGCGTGCATCATTTTTGTAGTAGCCGCTATTACCGATATGCTCGATGGCTATCTTGCCAGGAAACTGAATCAGACTTCCTCGCTGGGCGCATTTCTGGATCCGGTGGCGGATAAATTAATGGTCGCGGTCGCACTTGTGCTAGTGGTTCAGCAACGTCCTGACGTGCTAATGGCATTACCAGCCGCAGTTATTATTGGTCGGGAAATTACCGTCTCCGCTTTGCGCGAATGGATGGCGGAAATCGGTTCCAGGAAAAAAGTCGCGGTATCGGTGCTTGGGAAGGTAAAAACCATCTCGCAAATGGTGGCATTGGGATTTCTGATATTTAAAGAGCCGCTGTGGAACCTTCCTATCTTCAACATCGGACTGGCGTTACTCTATCTTGCCGCAATATTGACATTAATCTCTATGTTTCAATATCTTATGATTGCATGGCCGGAATTGAATGAATAATTATGTGGTTGACACCGCATAGCTCGCGACTACAATATGCGACCTTCTCATGCGGGAATAGCTCAGTTGGTAGAGCGATACCTTGCCAAGGTATAGGTCGCCGGTTCGAACCCGGTTTCCCGCTCCAATTTTCCTCATTTTTTCCTACGCGATATAGCGTATGCACGTAAAGCACCTGAAACGAGGCTTAAAGATGCTGCATATTGTTGGCGCCATAGGCTTAAGCGGCGGTCTGGCAGCTTATATGATCGTCATATACAGCCAATCTGATGTGCACTCAGTCGAGAGTTATCTATCATTCAGAACCAGCCTGGCAAATATCTCTGCCTGGCTGATTGTGCCGTCCATGGCAGTCACACTGTTTAGCGGTATTTTTTCGATGGCAGTGCATAGCCCGTTTCATAATGCCGTTTGGGCGTGGATTAAGGCGGCAACAGGGATTCTGATTTTTGAGGAGACATTAAGAAGTATCGACGCGCCAGCAAAGGCGGCGATAAAAATGTTGGAACAAATCGATGTGACGCAGATTCAGCTTAGTGAATTAACTACCCTGGTTCAAAATGAATGGTTATCCTGGTGGACGATATTAGGTTTAAGCCTGCTTAATATTGTTTTGGGAATCTGGCGTCCTAAATATTATTAAAACGGTTCATTTAGTTTGCGAACATCAGTTTTTTCATGCAAAAAATAATAAATTAATCTTTTATATTTCAGTTAGTTAAGCGAATTAAATTAGTGTTACAAAACATGGGCAAATAAGGTAATATAGCGCGCCTTAAAGAGCTCGAGCTTTGTTGTCACGTTGTATCCTCAACGACATTTAACCATCAGGTTTTTGTTTTAAAGGCGACAAGCCATTGGCTGATTGGCGCAACATGAATGCGAAATAGCGTTTATCGGTAACATAAACTCGAGAGTGGTTTTTCGAGAAGCTAATAGCAGTATGTGTTTTGGAATAGTGATCTCTGGCTGAGTGGCAGAGTGGTTATGCAGCGGCCTGCAAAGCCGTGGACCTCGGTTCGATTCCGGGCTCAGCCTCCAACAATAAGAAAAAATGTGTCTGGCCCGGGTGGCGGAATTGGTAGACGCAAGGGACTTAAAATCCCTCGAGGGAAACCTCGTGCCGGTTCGATTCCGGCCCCGGGCACCATCTTAAAACGTTTCAGTATTCAAAGTTTCTCTGACAGTGTTAACAAATTGATGGAACCTTTCATTGGGTAACCAGCGTGTTTCATTGTAGTCAGGTTTATTAAATAAGCTTTTGCGAAAGCCCTGCGTCATTTCTATTTGTACACCTTTTCCAGATTTCCCACGGTTACAGATATTGGTCGGTTTTTTACCTTGTCGGGTAGGGCTGGGATCGTGTTCGGCCGGGAATCCTGCCTGGACTAATTGATCAATTAACGCCTGCTTTAATGGTTCATGTAATCCACCAAAATAAACATATGGTGTTTTTCCATAAGCGCCATGAATGGTAATGACGATATCCACGTTATTTATCAGGCTGACTGATTGAGGCTCATCAAAGGCATTGCTGGATATATGCAGATCGTGACTCAAGGGTTGCAGTCCTTCAAACAGATAACAGGCATGATTGTCGGCGGCAATGGCGTCGGCAACCTGGCTGGTGCCATGTTCAATACGTCCAGCATGCGGCGCGACAATAGCAAACCGGGTCTGCTTTGATCTGGCAACTATCCGATAATCAGTATTTTCTTGTAGACTGTCTGCCAGTTCGGCAAAGTTACTGTAAATTCCGCTCATCGTTATGGGTATTGTTTATCCTTTTATGGAAATAACGCAGGATTATGATCATTAGCCGGGCACAGTTTTTCGCCAGACCCAAATATGCATTCCCTTTAATCAGTCCTGACGGTCAGTTTATCGCGTATCTTCATTATCAAGAAAACCAGGCATCAATATGCATAATCAATACAGGTGATTCAGTAAAGGATGCCAAAACTGTTTATACCTCTCCGGTACCCTCGCTTCATTTCCAATGGGCTACAAGTTCAGAGTACCTGTTGATTTCAGAACCGTCGATGAACGAGGCAAAAACGCGTTTATTTTCCCTGGACATTATCAGTCAAGTCCAAAAGGAGCTCATGTTCGATTATCCCGGTCGTTTGCATTTATTAAATCAGTCTTATGAATCAGTGAATACGATTCTCGTTGGCAGCAATCACCGTGAGCCGCGTTGGCATGATATCTATCAGGTCAATATCACAAGCGATGAAACCCGCTTAATTTATGAAAACAATCAGTTTAGTGGTTTTCTCGCGGCAGGTTTAGAACTGAGTCTGGGTGTGCAAGATACAGCAGACGGCGGCTGTGCCTATGTGCAATTTATCAATAACAAACCTGAAAAAACAGTATTGAGTGTCGATAAAGACAATGCGCAGACGACGATACCGGTAAGTTTTGACACAAAAAATAAACGCATTTATTTAAAAGATACGCGTGACCACGATACCAGCGTGCTATCAATGCTACAGCTGGACACAAATTCCAGCGAGGTATTGGTAAGCGATGAGCAGGCCGATATCGATGATGTATTGATTGATCCTGTGACAAATCAAGCGGACGCCGTGGCGACCAATTACAGTCGCAAGCAATGGCAAACCATTAGCACTGCTTACAAGGATGACTTCAATGTATTGAACATGACTAACCCGGGTGATTTATCTATCAGCAACAGGACAGCTGACAACCGTCAGTGGATTGTAGGCTTTGCCAACGACACGGAACCCAATTGTTATTATCTTTATCAACGCGAAAGTAGGCATGCGACAAAACTATTCTCCAATATTCCCGAGTTTGACGATCTGCCGCTTAACAAAATGCAATATTTGATTACGCCAGCATCGACCGATGCACGTCCTGTCTTGAGTTATTTCACCTTGCCCCATGAACCGAAGGAGAGTATTCCGCTGGTAGTACTGATTCATGGTGGACCCTGGAGTCGCGATAAATGGGGGTATCAGCCCTGGCATCAGTGGCTGGCTAATCGGGGTTATGCTGTGCTTAGCGTTAACTTCAGAGGTTCGACCGGGTTTGGTAAAGACTTTATCAATGCCGGTAATCAACAATGGGGTGCTGATATGCTGGCTGATATCTATGATGTCACGCTGGATTTGTGCAAACATCATGCTATTGATCAACAACGTATTGGTTTAATGGGCACCAGTTATGGAGGCTATGCTGCGATCATGCTGGCAACATATCACCCTGAACAGTTTCAATGTGCGATTGATTTATTTGGTCCGACTGATTTGCTCAACATGATTGAATCCATTCCACCACAATGGCAGTCACAACGTGAATTGTTCTATCAACGCGTTGGAAACCCTGAAACAGAAGAGGGCAGAGCGCGACTCGAGGTGCAATCTCCCGTTAACCAAACCAACAAAATTCAAACGCCGTTATTGATCGTCGATGGACAACATGATCCGAGAGTCGGGAAAAATATGGTTGATGTCTTTGTCAATAAGCTTCGCCAACGAGACAAAAATTCACCGTTGATTCACATCACTTTTCCTAATGAAGGTCATAATCTGACGCGACAGGAAAACCGGATTGCATTTTGCTCGGTGGCTGAATTGTTCTTACATCAATATCTGGGCGGCAAGGTGGAGCCAGTGAGTGATCAACAAATTGCGGCGATGCATATCCCTGTAGGTAGAGAAGATTTAAGGCCAGGTTAAACTGAATAAGCAGTAGCAAACTTCCAAAATTTGGCACTTATGTACGACATACATGTAAAAAAATTGACACTCATTCTTGTAATCTCATTTGTTTATTGAGGCCGAATTCAAAAATTAATTAATAATCAGTAACTTAACCCGATTGGCTTGTAATTTGCTTTTTTGAATACATGCGAATGAAGATAAATAAAATAAAAACAAAAAATAAAACTCAGTCATGTATCTAGTGAAAGAAGATCGATTTGAAAACGAATCCCAGCTGTTTGAACATTCACCGGTTCCAACGGTTTGCATCAATTCCTCCGGCGGTATCTTACATGCGAATTATTCAGCCCAGGCGTTATTCTCGCTGGATATGACGCAGCTGGTAAATAAGCCACTCACGACATCGATTATGCCTGTGGATCGGCGCCGGTTTAATAATTACCTGGCAGAGCTGGAGGACGGCAACAGCGCGCATTGCGAACTCACCTTTAAGATGCGTTTTGGCGGCAAGTTAAACACCCTGTTTCTAGGCAAACCGATTATTGAAAACGGTCATTTTCAATTTTCTATCGTGTCGATTATTGATATATCAGCCCAGAAGCTGGTTGAAAATTCGTTACATGAAACCAAAGAAGAGCTTCAGCATCTCGCGCATCATGATTCTTTAACCAACCTGCCTAATCGTTACTTACTGGAAGATCGTCTGGAAACGGCCATGGCACGTATTAAACGTAATGGCTGGATGGGCGCACTGGTATTTATCGATGTTGATCGCTTTAAAATAATTAATGACGATTACGGTCATCACGTCGGTGATGAGGTACTCATTGAAGTCGCAAAGCGTTTAAGATTGACCGTACGCGAACAGGATACCGTGTGTCGATACAGTGGCGATGAATTTATTATTATCCTGGAAGACATCACCTGTAAGGCCGATGCGACCAACGTCATTAAAAAGATAATTGACGGTTTTAGTCAGCCCATCCATGACCTGATCGAACACCCGTTAATAGTCAGTGCGTCTGCTGGCGCATGTCTGTTTGATAAATCAGATTATGATTGTGACGAACTGATCAAAAAAGCCGACTATGCCATGTATGAATCGAAAAAACGCGGTCGCAACTGCTATACGTTTTTCTCTGCCGAGCATTCAATTGCCCAAAACCTGAATATCATTATGGAAAATGAATTAAGCATGGCGATAGAGAAAAATGAGTTTCAATTACATTTTCAACCACAAATCGATGCGACGACAAATCGTATAGAAGGCGTCGAGGTACTGACTCGCTGGATGCACCCGAGCAGGGGTATCGTCGGACCAGACGATTTTATCCAGCGTATGGAGAATGCGCATTTATCTTCTCATCTGACAGAATGGGTGCTGTCACAAGCTTGCAAGGTCGGCAAATCCTTAATAGACAGGGGGCTTGAGTTTGGTCGGATCGCCGTCAACATTACGCCAAAAGAGTTTACTTCAACCAGTTTAATCGCCGTGGTTGAAAAGTCGCTGGTTGACTCAGGCCTGCCAGCCAATAAACTTGAGCTTGAATTAACCGAGAGCAGCATTATGCAGAACCCTGCGTTGGCAGAAAAACTGCTGCATCAATTTAATCAAATGGGCATACGTTTAACGCTTGATGATTTTGGTACCGGTTATTCCGCATTGAGTTGTTTAAATGACTATCCGTTTCACTGTATAAAAATTGACAAATCATTTGTCGATAATTTATCGGATAATAAAAAATCATCGACGCTGGTTGATGCCATGATGTCGATCGCTAATTCGCTGGGTCTGGATATCATTGCTGAAGGGGTTGAGACCAAGGAGCAATTAACTCAACTTAACAAAATTGGATGCAATCTCATGCAGGGTTTTTACTTTAGTACCCCGATAAGCGAGGACGAGCTGAGTGAGTATTTGTTAAAAAAACAGATCGGCAAGAGCAGTCAACGAAGCAGCGTCATCCCTTTACATTAGCGCCTTCAAAAATTAGCTTTGTACAATAGGCAAGTTAAGTTGAAAGCAGGCCCCGTTGTTAGCTTGTTTTGAAACAATCGAGCCGTTATGGCGTTCTATGATTCTTTTCGCGACAGATAAACCGATGCCGACGCCTTTTTCACTGTTATTGACCTGCTCTGAAAAGAATATTTGAAAAATTTTGTCGTGAAGATGTTCCTGAATCTGATGTCCATTATTACTCAGCGTTAAAATACATTCTGATTCATTTTTCTCGCAAGCGATGATAATTTCCGGACTGATGCCATGACGATGATATTTGATCGAATTATCAATCAGTTCTTTAAAGACTCTGGAAATTTGAAAATGATCGCATTGAATAGGGGGAAGCTGGTCACACAATATCACTGTGTCAGAGTCTTTTATTTCAGTCTTTAAGATGTTCTTGGCATCTTCCAGGCAATCCATTAACGAAGCTTCCTTGAAGCGCTCACCCTGGGTCATGACGCGAGAAAACTGCAGCGTACCGTCGAGCATTTGCTTTAAACGGGATGATGCGCTGCGAATTTCAGTGATATGGCTTTGAATTACCTCGTCTTTTTGCTTGCCCAAGTCCTCAATAAGCAGTTCGCTGAAATTTTGCATGACCCTGACCGGTTCACTTAAATCGTGTGATATCGCATAGGCATAGGATTGCAGATCCTGATTGCGTTTTGTGATTTCTTTTGAGGCCTCAATTAATAAGGTAATTTGAACAAAGGTAATAACAACGCCGGTGGTGACATTTTTATCGTTGCGATAAGGGTTAAGACTCATTAGAAACCAGTGGTTATCGTTGTTTTTCACCTCAAAGCTTTTCGCCATGTCGGTTTCCAATACCTTTTCGAGTTCAGTCTCGAAATTATCGAAATCAATATTTCTGTTTAGATGGGTAATCGGTCTGCCAATATCCTGTGTTAACAAACTAAACTGTCTTGCCGCCGCCGGTGTAAATTTTCTGATCTTAAGGTTGGCATCAAGAAAAATCGTCCCAATATCGGTACTCGCCAGCAGGTTATCCATGTCATCGGTTAACTGCGTTAACTCGGTAATTTTTTCCTCGTATTCTCTGTTAACCGTATACAGTTCTTCATTAACGGAGTGCAATTCTTCATTGGTGCTTTGTAGCTCCTCGTTTGATGCCATTAACTCTTCATTAGTAGCTTGCAGCTCCTCGTTGCTGGTTTCCAGTTCCTCGACCGTGGCTTGTAAATTCTCTTTGGTGTAACCCAGCTCCTGTTCCAGTTGACGGATGTGTTCACTGGAGATCGATTCTTGTGCCTCTGTTTCGGTATGAATAACGACATCGTCAGAAGGCGCTGTTCTGACCGGCGCGGATGCCTCGGTGTCTTCGATATTAATCAATAAATAGTCAGAGGGTTTATATTCTGATAAGGGTCGAATGGTTATTCTGACAATACGTACTTCGTCCTGACTAATATTAACTTTTAAGCCGCCATAGCTGATGGGTTTGGGTTCATGATTGGTCCGTTGCATGGCCGTCGAGACTGCAGTGCGCAAATCCGGATGAATCAAATCAAGAATATTCAAACTGGATGCACCGGTAGGTGGACGAAGATACTCTGTTGCTGTGCCAAAGGTATGCGCCAGGGAGCCATTGTTCTCGATTAATAGACTGGGGGGAACATATTCCTGCAACAGTACGTCGTACGCACGAATCAAGTTAATATCACGACCACCGACCGCCCCACGTCTTAGCATGGGTTGTTTTAACGGGATGCCGCCTGATGTTTCGGGGGACTTTGAACTACTAAACCCTTTAAAATTAAAGGGTAATTTAATATCGCGTTTTTTGATATAAATCTTGAAACGCCGATTGAGTTCTTCAAATTCCGTTTTAATTTCACCCAATGACTCACTCGGCCCTAACATCAACACACCGTTTAAACGCATGGCAAAGTGAAACAGGCCCAATACGCGTTTTTGTGCTTCGGGCAGCAAGTAAATCAGTAAATTTCGGCAGCTGACAAAATCCAGTTTGGTGAACGGCGGATCTTTTAAAATATTGTGATAAGCAAAGACCACCATTGAACGGATATCTTTCGCCACTTCGTAATAGTCATCATCCACTTGACTGAAATAACGTGAACGTCGCTCTTCGCTCATCGAAGCCAGGGCCGACTGGGGATAGACGCCTTTACCGGCAACAGATAGCGAACCTTTATGTAAATCCGTTGCAAAAATACGCACGTTTTGCGGTTTACCATTTGCTGTCAACCATTCATGGACCAAGATTGCCAGACTGTAAGCTTCTTCGCCCGTTGCGCAGCCCGGTACCCAAAAACGTAATTCGTTATCGTTACTGACGCGTTCACAGATACTCGGGATAATGCTTTTTTCACAATACTGCCAGATTTCCTCGTCGCGAAAGAATTGCGTGACGCCGATCAATAAATCCCGATAGAGTAATTCCAGCTCGTTGCTTTTCTCATTTGCCAACAGTTCGATATATTCCTCAACCGTATTGGAACGATGCAAAGTCATTCTTCGCTCTATACGTCGGCCTATGGTGCTGGGTTTATAAAATTGGAAGTCGACACCATAGGCATCTTTCAATTTGCCAAAGATAGCGGAATAGATATCGTGCTCGGTGTCAGGGTTGCTCATGAAACGCGATTCGAAGAACGTGTCTGAATGTTTGGTGTATTCAAACAGCATGTCTGGCATTTCATTAGGATTGACGATGACGTCGACCAGTCCGGTATTAATGGTGCTGTTTGGCATACCGTCAAAACTGGCAGACTCAGGCGATTGACACATGACCATGCCACCATGTTCGTGTATTGCGGTGATGCCTTTGGTGCCATCATTGCCGGTACCCGAGAAAATAATGCCGATGGCTTTTTCTTTGACCTGGTCGGCCAGACTATGGAAAAACAAATCGATAGGCAGGTTCAAACTGCCTGAAGGCCCCCGGTCGCGTAATAGCAACCGGTTGTCCTTGATGACCATCTCTTTCTTGGGGGGGATAAGATAAATAGAATCCGGCTCAACGTACATACCGTTTTCGGCTTTATAGATGGGCATGGTCGTATGACGCCCGAGTAGTTCGTCCATCAGGCTTTTAAAATCGGGCGCTAAATGCTGAATCACCACGAAAGACATACCTGAATCAACCGGCATATTACTGAAAAAAGCTTCCAACGCTTCAAGACCACCAGCAGAGGCCCCAAGCCCCACGACAAAATGCTGTTTTTCTTCCATATTATTCTAGTTTTTTCTCAGGCCAATGTGAGATTATAGCTATGTTTCTTATGATAACTATCAAATAACGCCACTTATCAAAATCGTATAGAACATTTTCACCCGAAATTTCCCATTTTCTTTTTATTTTCAATAAAATAGCAATCAAATGCTGACTACTGATGATCATAGCCGGGACAAGGCCGGTCTAACTTATGTCTATCCTGTTTTGTCCAGGCGCGCTGGCGGACTTTCCATCGGGATCAATTTAAATAC
Organism: Gammaproteobacteria bacterium; assembly: GCA_028279365.1. Taxonomy (GTDB): domain Bacteria; phylum Pseudomonadota; class Gammaproteobacteria; order Eutrophobiales; family Eutrophobiaceae; genus JANQNX01. The sequence continues at coordinate 217,945 of JANQNX010000013.1, forward strand.
CAATAATGCCTGTAATTGGCGTTGTATTTATTGTCAGGTGCCTGATTTAACACGTGGCAGTGCGCCAATGGTGAATCTGGAACAATTAGGCACCGAGCTCAGACAATTCCTCGGACATGTCGTGCATGGCGATTTTTATGACCGTGAACAGGTCGCAGATGAACATCGCGTGATCAAGGATATTGCCATATCCGGTAACGGAGAGCCGACCACCAGTTCGGAGTTTTATGATGTGACCAAACTGATCACGCTAATACTATCAGAGTACGGTTTATTAAATGAGATAAAGCTGGTATTGATTACCAACGGCAGCAGAGTGGGGCATACACAAGTACAAAAGGGGCTGGCAACGCTCGCTAGTGCCAATGGTGAAGTCTGGTTTAAGGTAGACAGTGCCACTCCGCTCGGTATCGCATTGATTAACAATACTCGGGGTTCCAATATCAGCACTTTAAAAAGACTCAAGCAATCGGCTGAATGTTGTCCTACCTGGATACAGAGCTGCTTTCTGAAATACAAAAAACAGGTGCCCGCCAGCAAAGAAATCGAGGCGTATTTACATTTATTAAAAGCTGTCAAATCACGTGCCATACCGATTGAGGGCGTGATGCTTTATGGCATTGCTCGTCCTTCACAGCAAGCGGAGGCAACACTGCTTGCTCCGCTGCCGGAAGACTGGTTCGAGATGCTATCTAAAGCCATTCAAAAAATTGGAATTAACGTTAAGTATAGTATATAAACTATTGATATTAATTAAAAAGTCCTTTCAATTTTTCACCGACTGCGCCGGCAGCATCTTTCACTGACTTGGTGGTTTTTTCTACCGGATTTTTGCTTTCTGTCGGCGCTTCTTGTTTAGTCGCAGTCTTGCTTGGCGCTTTACCGAGCGCGACATCACAGGAATTTTTATTACTGCCCGATTTGTCCAGTAAACCTTGCGCCAGCAATGACAGTCCGCCAGTGGCTACTGCCGCCCCGGCAGATAAGCCTGCCGTTAATGCGGCTTTGGTATCGGTTTTCGGTTTGGGATTGGCGAGCGTGCCGCCCAGACGCACCAATTCTGCCAGCTGTCCTACGCTGATACCGACACCTTTTCTGGCCTTGGGTGTAATACCAATATCCAGCTCCTCGGTTTTCAGGTTTACCGTGCCGCTACCCAGTACATTTAGTTCATTTGTCATGATGGCAATACCCTGATCTGCGGTTGCCATACCGTCATTAATGGCAAAGTTGACGACGGCACACTCGAGTATAGAACCATCCCGTTTCTCACCAGTTCTTAACAAGGAAAGGGTTTTAGCTAAGACATCGGCGCTGGCGACTTTTAACGCGCCACTGCTGATCTTGCCGGACCCGGTTTCGACCAGTAATTTTCCGTTTAAACCGGCCATGATCGCGGCCACGCTCTCACCACTACCTTTGCCATTAATAGTAATGGATGTTGCGGCACCGCTAATCTTGTCTTTCAAATCTGGTAATTGGCTAAGCTGGAGATTACTTAGATCAAGCTTAGTATCGAGCTTGGCGGACTTACCTTGCGGAGAGAGTGATAGGTTACCGTTTAATTTACCGCCTAGTATGTCCGCATTGAGTTTTGAAATAGCCAGATTGCCATTATTCAGTTTCAAACCGACGTCAACATTAGTCAGATCGTGTGAATTGGTTTTTATCTTCATTGCTGCCAGTTCAAGTGCGACATTTGCTGCCTTTAACCCTTCGAGCGGTAAGGGATCTGAAGAAAACACCTTATCGCCTTTAGCCGGTGCTTTTTCCTCTTCGGAAATAAATGGTGTTAAATCGATTAAATTTGATTTGAACGACGCATTCAGGGCAGGGCGCTCACCAGAGAGATTGACCGCAGCGTTACCAGCGATATCCGTTTCTGCAAACTGTAATTTAAACGGGTTAAGTGCGTAACCACCGTCACTGTCTTTTATTGTGCCATTGACTGCCAATGGCCCCATCTCAGGTAATTCACTACCGGCCAGTTTGTTTAGCTTCGAAAGTTTGTCGACGTTGAAGTCGAAATTAATTTCAATGCCCTTGGCATTGGTCGGATCGCTGATTTTGCCGTTCGCATTTAAGGTAATGTCATCAACGCTAACTGTTAAGGCTTTAATCAGATAGGCCTGCTTGTCATCGGCTAGGCTGCCAGTGATGGCAATAGGACCGACATCCGGTATTTCCTGTTCAGTGAATGCGGATAAATCCTTAAGCGAATCCATTTGCAGTGAGACTGTCACATCCACGCCTTTCGCATCAGTCGGTTTATCGATCAGCCCGACAGCGGTGAGTTCGATATTGCCAACTTCAGAACTGATATCAAACGAAAATGGGCTGTTATTGGTCAATGCATTGATAGAACCGGTTGATGCTTCCATTGATAAATCAATTTCGTTGTAAACTGCATCCAGCGCAATTTCCAACGGTTTATCCAGGCTGTCGGTTTCAACGGTAAATGCGTTGATAATAATCTTTTCAGATTTACCACTCACCGCATCGGTGTAAACCAGACTGGCATTATTAATACTCACCTGGTTAATATTTAGCGCAGGTAGCGCGCCTGATTCTGTGGATGGCTGGGTGTCTTTTTCGGCTTGTTGCTCAGTAGCAGCTAACGCCCAGTTTGCATCACCCGCTTTATTTTTTTCGAGCAAGATGCTCGCGTCGTTTAATACTAATCGTTTAATTTCAATATTTTTGCTCAGTAAAGGGAGCAGGGCGACGCGTGCTTCGAATAAACCGACTTTGAGCATTTCCGGCTGCTTGGCCCAATGGGCATTACCAAAACTGACGTTTTCAACTGTCACGGTTGGAATTAAGGAAGGCGCCAACTTTAACTCGCCATCAATGGCAAAGGCACGACCGGTATTATCTTCCACAAGTTTAACGATCTGGTCTTTGTATTGATTAATATCAGTGGTCAGGATGACGGCAAACAGTCCGCCGATGACAACAATGGTGATGACTATGAGTAGCTTAATGATTTTTTTCATGGTTAATATTCCTTAATACAAGACCGTGGTTTAAGTTTTATCAAACATCTGGCTAAATAATGAGAATAGAGTCAAATGTTTACTCAGAATTTTTATTGCTGAGCATTGCCTCAAAGTCGGATGCCGAGATTGGTTTACTAAAATAATATCCCTGAACATCATCACAATAATGCTCACATAATATATCGTATTGTTCTTTTGTCTCGACACCCTCGGCAAGCACCTCGAATCCCAGGTTGTGTGCCAGGGCAATGACTGCAATGACAATTGCTGCATCCTCAGAGTCCGTTAGCATATCACGTACAAAAGACTGATCGATTTTTAGTGTGTCGATAGGAAAACGCTTTAGGTAGCTGAGACTTGAATAGCCCGTGCCAAAGTCATCGATCGAGAGTTTAATACCAGCTGCTCTTAATTGTCCTACTATCTCTGTGACTTTTTTGACATCGTGTGCAAGTAAGCTTTCTGTCAATTCCAACTCTAGGTTGTTAGGCGATAATCCCGTTTCTTCAAGTGTCTTGAATGTCAATTTTACCAAATTTTGTCTTAAAAATTGGGACGCTGAAACGTTAACTGATACACGAAATGGAAATATTTCTTTATCAAACCAATTTTTGGCTTGCAGACATGCTTCGGCTAAAACCCACTGACCTAAAGCTTCGATCAGGCCTGAATCTTCCGCAATAGGGATAAATGTCAGCGGAGATATTGCTCCATGTTCTGGATCTTGCCAACGTACAAGTGCCTCACAACCTTTAATCTCTCCTGTATTTGTAGAATACTTTGGCTGATAAACCAAGTGTAGTTGATTGGTTTCTATTGCTGTTCTTAATCGGTTTTCAAGCTCGATATTTAGCAGTGTTTCTTCGCTCATCTTATGTGTGAAGTATTGCACTGTATTTCGACCAGCATCTTTCGCTTTGTACATTGCCATATCGGCATTTTCGATAAGCAAGTCGGCTGTATCACCATCAGTGGGAAATACGCTGATGCCTGCGCTACCAGATATGTAAACCTTACGATTTTCAACATTTAAAGAAGTATCTAGTGCGCGACAAATATTTTCAGCGACTCTATATGCTTCCTCAGGCTGTTGTAATTCAGTGAGCAAAATTAGAAATTCGTCACCGCCTTGCCTGGACACCGTATCACTCTCGCGTACTAATCCACAGAGGCGTTCTGCTATCTGTACCAGTGCTGCATCACCAAAATTATGACCATAGCCGTCATTAATTACCTTGAATCGATCAAGATCCAAATAAAGCACTGCTATATATCGTTGAGAACGGCGAGCGTGGGTGATAGCTTGTTCGATACGATCACGTATCAGATAACGATTGGGTAATCCTGTCAACCCATCATGCGATGCAAGGTATCGGAACTGCTCCTCAACTTGTTTGCGTTCAGAAATGTCATTGATAAAAATAGTAAAAATTTGCCGGTTTTGACGTTTAAATTTAGCTATACGTACTTCCGCATCAAATGGTCCATGTTCACCATTGAGAGTGTAAAAAGCATTACCAATTTTATTCAGAAGCTCTGGCCAGTTTAAGTTGTCTTTCGCTGCAATAACTATCGTTTGGATATCTCTATTGATAATCTCTTCACGAGGTAAGCCAAATAGACGCACACAAGCATTGTTACATTCAAGGACATTCAAATACTCATCAAGACTCAAAATGGCTGTGGTGGAAGAATCAAAAATAGCTCCCTTTAACGCGAGAGAAGCGCTTTCTCTTTCTTTTGTATCCAAAACATCTTTTACAACTATAGCCATACGATCAACCGCTCTTCCTAATAAATGGGTTTCACGAAAGCTGTCTACGATAGAACTTTTCTTGGCTTTGTCTGGCAGAAGCTCATCATATTGCAGCAGATCAAGAACGCGTTGTTCGAGCTCAGCTAGTGGCATTCCAAACCGGCGTGCAATTCGTTTTAGTATAAAAACAAGGCTGATGCCTATTAATACTGCTATAAGAACGATAATGTAGAGATAATTACGTAATGGCTTTTCAATAAAATCAGCATCCAGTGATGCGACAATCAGCCAAGTGATTCCCCCCGGCAGAGAGAGGCGATTGGAAACTACCCATTGCTGTTGGCCATTTTCAATACTCCACTTTTCATATAGCTTACCTTCGAAGTTAATGATTGAATTTATCGACTCGGGCAATGATATTGGCTCACGATTCACCCCTGAACCAGCTATCTTTTTTGGAATCTCACCAAGTTCAATAATCTGAAATTTGGATTTGTATTCAGCTTCTAATGAATATAAAAACCTGTTTAAAGCGGGTAAATCCAAATCAGCATCCAAAACGCCTAGCAATTGTCCATCAGAACTGCGTAAAGGTTTCATATAACTGATACCCCAAAGAGGAGGTGAATTGCCTGTATCGAAGTGAACAATCCATTGATAGGCTGACATCCAAATACCTTTGGCTGGAGCAGTGAGAGCTGCCTGGTAAAAAGGTCGCTTTCGAGCATCATAACCATCACTAAGCGCTTCTTCGTTAAGAACGAAACCATCATCCGTTAACAGGAAATTTCTGGTCATTGGATCGTCTACACGTTTACCAGGTAATGACCATAATAATATGTCGCCATTGGCTCTTCGTTCGAGATTGATATATTCACCCGTGTTAGGTAAAACAATACCGAGGTAACTTAGCTCTGGACGCTGCTCAAAAGCTGACAATGACTGCTCTATAACAGTTCTTAAATTGTGACTTGTTAGTGATGTTGCTCGTGCAGCCCGCTCTGCTGACTCTGCGGTCATTTCTGCTGCTCGCAATAGAATACGCAGCCGCTCTGTAGCACGGTCAAGAGCTTGATGGACGTCATTGCGGTGTTTATTTTTTGTGGATTGAATACCTTGCCAAGTAAGTAGAAGAATTAAGGCCAAGACTAAAACAGATACCAAACCAATGACATTGAATAACAGCTCTTGTATGAACGAAGGGGCATTTTCACCTTCATTTCCTTTTGATTTTTCACTCGATGAATCAAGCTGATTATCCATGGTGTTCCAATCGGGCTATATTCAGGCTCTAGAATAATGACCGTTCATTTTGATGTCCAGAATGCAGCTTTAAAACCGATTGGATTCGGAAAAAACATTAATTAAGTTCTTTAAGTGTCTTGGACTTGCTGAATATAACTCCAGGGAAGGGAACCTGAATAATAAAAACATATATCAGGAATATATTGTTTTTTTCATTACTTACTTTATTCAGTTCAACAAAACCTGAACGATCAATACAAGATTTTAAGGATATTTAATAAATGAGTAGCGTCGGTTTGGACTTAAAGACGTACTAGGGCAATTCAGATTCAATATTTTGACAGTAACTTGGAAATTTAATGACAATCAGTAGTTCTAGAAACGCGCTCAGTAATTTAACATAATATGCATTATGCGCAGTTATATGTATTGCCTTTATGTATCAGGGTTTGGATACTTCTCTGTTTCCATTACTTTTTCAACGGCGTCTGAACGCGCTTTGAACAACTTCGTGGCACTGTTTTGTGGTTGTTCGCGGGTATTTTCTAACAGTTGCTCTAGTGCTTTGTCAGGGTCGAGTAAATCATTAATGGATGGTGGCAACAGGTTTTTGATACTGTCTTGTGCTCTTGCAACCAAAGACTCGTCGTTTTCAGCTTCTTCCTCAGCGGCCTGAGCATAATTCGCAATTTGTTGATCAAGATTTTGGTAGTCCTGGTGCAGTAACATGTCATGGTAGTCCTTCACTGGCTGACAATCTTTGTCCAGAGTTTCAGGGTTCAGGTTCGAAATATGTCTGTTACCATTACTGTCAATACATTGAGTAAACTCAATCGCATGAACATTAGACAACGCCATAGCAAGAGCAAAAATATAGTAAGGATACAAATTCAAACGCATAGCACTAATATACCCCAAGCCTTCTACGAAAATACAGCATGGAAATACAAAATCTAATCGATAACGAATTCAAGCTTGATGAGGAAGTCATTTATCTCAACCATGCTGCGGTCTCACCCTGGCCGCAAAGGACGGCGAATGCCGTTAAGGAATTCGCAACAGAAAATCAACGCTTTGGTGCCAAAGCGTATTTAAGCTGGCTGGAGAAAGAAGCGGAACTACGCAATCAATTAAAGCGCCTGATCAATGCCCCGTCAGTCGATGATATCGGTCTGTTAAAAAATACTTCAGAGGCATTGTCAGTCGTCGCTGAAGGTATTAGTTGGCAAACTGACGATAATATTGTCAGTACTAATGAAGAATTCCCTTCAAACCGTATTCCCTGGTTGGCGCAGGAAAGTAAAGGCGTTGAATTCCGGGAAATCGATATTTCAGACATGGAAAATGCTGAACAACGCCTGATTGAGGCCTGTGATGTTGATACACGTCTCATTACAGTGAGTTCAGTCCAATATGGCTCGGGTAGACGCCTGAATCTGAAAATGATTGGTGAGTATTGTCAGCAAAACGATATTTTGTTTTGTGTCGATGCGATTCAGAGTTTAGGCATTTTACCGATGGATGTGCAAGAAATCGGCGCGCATTTCATCATGGCCGATGCGCATAAATGGTTATTAGGGCCCGAGGGGATTGCCCTCTTCTATTGTGCCTCGGAGATCCGTCATCAGCTTCAACTACATCAATATGGCTGGCATATGATAGAAGATGCCGGTAACTATAATGTAAAAGATTGGCAGCCGGCCAAGTCAGCTAAACGCTTTGAATGCGGCAGTCCCAATATGCTTGGCATCTTTGCCTTGTCTGCCAGCTTGTCCTTAATCGAAGAAATAGGCATTGATAATATCGCTAAATTAATCAATAGAAATACGGCCTATATTATTGATTATACTGAAAATAAACCCGACTTTAAGTTAATCACACCGAACAAAGACAGCACCCGTGGAGGGATTGTCACGTTTATCATAGACGGTCATGACAATGCCGAAATATATCGTAAGCTAATGAAAAATAACGTGATTTGTGCAAATCGAAAGAATGGAATACGGCTCTCACCGCACTTCTATACCAGTCAGAAAACTATCAATAAAGGACTTGAAGTAATTAATTCAATTATTTGATTTAATTAAATTTATTATAGTAATTGCTTGTGGTTTTTTGGGCGACTTCGGTAAACTCGACTTGTTTTAATTCAGCGATAAATTCGGCCACATGACGTACGTAAGCGGGCTGATTGGTCTTACCCCTAAAAGGTACCGGAGCGAGATAAGGCGAATCAGTCTCAACTAGCATCGCATCAAGTGGCACCTGTTTTGCGACTGCCTGCAGGTCTTTGGCATTCTTAAAGGTGACAATGCCTGAAAATGAAATATAGAAATTCAGGTCCATTGCCGCTTGCGCCGTTTCCCAATCTTCGACGAAGCAGTGCATGACACCACCGACTTTTTCCGCCCTCTCTTCTTGTAGGACTTTAATCGTGTCCTGTTTTGCATCACGGGTATGGATAATCAGCGGTTTATTGAGGTTTTTGGCGATAGCAATATGCCGGCGAAAACGCTCGCGCTGCCACTCGAGATCCCCTTCGCTGCGAAAATAATCCAGACCGGTCTCACCTATCGCGACAACTTGTTCGTGGTTGGCTAACTCCTCTAATTCATTGTCATCAAAGTCCTGGATTAACTCAGTGTTTGGATGGATACCCACTGATGCAGAGACTTCACTATGTTCAGAAGCTAACTGGATAATTTCCGGTGAGCCTTCTATATCGATGGCCACGCAGAGCATGTGTTCAATGCCGTTATCTTTGGCATCGTTGAGGATGGTGTCGACGCTGATTGAGTCGCTCAGCAACGGAATATGGCAGTGGGAATCAACCAGCATGACAATACAGAAAATATGTTACAGAAATGACAACTCACATGGTGTGAGTAGGACGATCCGATTTTAACGCTCCAGCGAGCTGGGTTTCGATCTTGCTTTTGGTCGCGCCCTTATCCAATTCGCTAAACTGGACGCCGATTCCGGCTGTTTTATTACCCTGCGCACCTTTGGGCGTTATCCAGACGACTTTTCCAGCAACCGGCAATTTATCTTTACTGTCCGTTAAGGTCAGCAACATAAATACTTCGTCGCCTAGTTTGTATGCTTTCGCGGTAGGAATAAACAGTCCGCCATTTTTGATAAATGGCATATAAGAAGCATATAGCGCACTTTTATCGCGAATTGTCAGCGACAGGATACCCTGTCTCGGATCACGGCCTGCAGCCATTACTATTCCCCTTAAGCAATCTGTAATTCAGGATTATTCCAGTTAACCACTATCTCTTCAAGAATACTTAATAAATTGTAGTTCATTGGTGCGTTAGCTTGCTGATATTTAAGCATTAAATAATCGTAATTTCGCATTAGTAACTTGAGTTCTGAAACCTGGGCAAGACTGAGAAGTTCAGCTTTCAAATCAATATTAATAATAGGTAGATTCTCGTTACGTTGGGCTAATTTTAGCGTGACCATATCCTGGACAAAACGCATCAGCCAACGCAGTATCTCCTGACAGCCTATTCCCTGCCACTCACTAGCCAACTGTACCGCATCGATAGCTTTGTCTTGCATCATGGTTAAGTCCTTCAATATGCGTTTACGTTGCGAGTGAACATCCTGCTCCAGCATATTTTCAATCAGTAGCGGACCACCTTGACTCAGGTGTAGCATCAATTCTGCATCAATATCACCATGTTGTTGTTTTATCCAGGCAAGACTTGTGTCAACCGAGGCCGGACTAAATGAGATATGCTGACAGCGACTGCGAATCGTTATCGGCAGGCGTTCCGCATAATGACTGAGCAATATCATCATGGCTTGCTCGGGTGGCTCTTCCAATGTTTTTAGCAAGGCGTTGGCAGTGGCGCGATTCATTGCATCGGCTGGTGTGATAACGACAATCTTAACTTTATTGGTAAAGCTTTTTAGCGAGACATAATCGATGACTTCCCTGATTTGATCGATTTTTATTTGTTTTCCGGTTTCCTCCGGCGTGACTTCACTGAAATCGGGGTGGTTTCCAGCAGCAAACAATTGACAGCTTTGACAAAGGCCACAGGCACTGCCATCGGGCTGAGTATCGAGACAAAGTAGTTTCATGGCAGCACTGCGGGCGAAATGTTCCAGACCGATGCCTTCTACCCCGTCTAGCAGTAAGGCATGAGGCAAACGCTGGCTTGATACCAGATTAGTGAGTCGTTGCCATTCAGCACTTTGCCAAGGATAGGGACTCAGCATAGACCTTTATTGGATAAGATTGAATTCAGCTGTTGTTTTACATCGTCCAACGGACGAGCAGAATGAATAATCTGATATCTATCAGAATAACGCTCAGCACGATTCAGGTAACACTGTCTTACGCGTTCAAAGAAATCGACTTTTTCCTGTTCAAATCGATCGGCCTGACTGCGATTCCCGGCGCGTCTCAGACCAATCTCAACATCCAGATCAAATAATAAGGTCAAATCAGGTTGCAGACCTTGCTGGGTCCAGTCTTCAAGTACCTGAATGCGCTTCTCATCAATACCTCTACCGCCACCCTGGTAAGCAAAACTGGCATCAGTAAAACGATCGCAAATAACCAGTTTGCCAGCATTCAACGCTGGCTGAATAATTTCATCAATGTGCTGCGCCCGCGCGGCAAACATTAATAATAGCTCTGTGTTGTCTGAAAGCGATGCGTTTTCAGTGTTTAACAATATCGAACGGATTTGTTCCCCGATGCTGGTGCCTCCAGGTTCTCGGGTCGTCACAACCTGCTTTCCTGCCAGCCTGGCCTGGTTGGCAATATAGTCGATCAGGGTACTCTTCCCTGCCCCTTCTATGCCTTCAAGCGTGAGAAAATAACCGTTGCTTGTCATCGTTTTTTTTTCAGTTGGTAGGTTGCGACTGCCTGATTATGTTCGGCTAGCGTATCAGAAAACTGATGCGATCCATCACCCTTGGCAACAAAATACAATGATTTGCCATCTGCTGGATGTAATGCGGCGTGAATCGCTGCCCTACCTACCAGCGAGATCGGTGTTGGTGGCAAGCCATGATTTCGATAGGTGTTGTAGGGTGAGTCAACACTTAAATCTTTTTTCCTGATGTTGCCATCAAACTGTTTGCCCAACGCATAGATCACCGTGGGATCGGTTTGTAAACGCATGCCTTTGATCAAGCGCCTGACAAAGACACCGGCTATTTCCTCGCGTTCACTGGCAAGGCCTGTTTCCTTTTCAATGATTGATGCCATGGTCAGTGCTTGATAAGGTCGTTGATAAGGTAAACTTTCAGCTCTACCCAACCATTCTTCCTGTAATACCTTATCCATCCGGTCATAAGCCCTGATCAGAAACTCGCGATCGGTGGTGCCTTTAGGGAAATGATAAGTATCGGGGAAAAATAACCCTTCCGGGTGAGGTTTGGGTAACCCCAGTTGCAGCATGATTTCATCACGGTTTGCATAGTTCAGCGTTTTTTCCAGATGCGGGCTTTGCTCAATCAAGTCCAGCGCCTGAGAAAACTGCCAACCCTCAACCAGCGTCAGTGAATATTGCACGACCTTGCCTGAGACAAAGGTGTCCAGAATTTCAATCGGCGTTAACCCGGATACAATTTCAAACTCACCAGTTTTAATCTGCGTCGCCTTGTTTGATTGTCTGGCCAGCCATTTGAAATAGTAAGGCTTATCGATAATATCCTTTACTACTAGCGTTTCAGTTAACTGTTGAAAATTCATGCCCGACAGAATTTCGATAATGATCGGTTTGGCAAGCGTATTTTTTTTATCGATAAATGATTGATAGTCCTGCCAGATGAAGTTGATTATCACAACTGTAGCTATAAGCAATAAACCGATAACCCCCAGTATCCACTTTGTTAAGCTAAATCTCATAGCGGACAGATATAATGATCATTTATCAGTGATGAATGAAGGGTTTGAGTCATAGATCCAGGATTGAAGGTTTTATCCTCCAGTCGAGAGATTGGCCAGATACCGATAATGCTATTGCATAAAAAGACTTCATCAGCAGTCTGGATATCTTGCAATGATAGGTCAGTTTCTTTTGTTTTAATGTCGTTAGCGGCAGCATATTCCAGGATTAGTTGTCTGATCGTACCTTTAATACCGCATTGCGTTAATGATGGTGTATATAGTGTTTCATGCTTGACCATAAACATATTGCTCATTGTCCCTTCTATGACATTATCAGAGATATCCATTACCAATCCCTCATGAATACCAGCATCTTGCCACTCTGCTCGCGCCATAACTTGTTCGAGTCGATTTAAATGTTTAATACCTGCTAATAATGGTTGGTGCCCATAGCGAAACCGACACACCCTAACATTAACACCGGATTCAAATAATGTTGCTGGATAATCAGGCCATAAATGCAAGCTCACTATGCGCGTCGGGCTCATGTCTTCGGCAATGGCGTAACCTCTTCCACCCTGCCCTCGAGTTATGATGATTTTAATGACGGCCTTATCGTTGTTACATGCCAATGAGTTGGCTTCTTTTTCAAGCAAGCCAATGTCAGGCGGTGGAATATTGAGTGTTTTACAACCTGCCAGTAAACGCTGTTGATGTTGGGGCCAACATAGTAATGTGCCTTGATGAACGGCGACGGTTTCAAATAGACCATCGCCGTAATTCAGACCTCTGTCCTGTATTGGAATGGATGTAGCAGGCTTTCCGTTGATAAGGACTGTATTGTCCATACAGCTTATGGAGTCGTTACTCCGGCTTCCTGAAGATGAGCGTGCCGTTAGTACCACCAAAACCAAAGGAATTAGACAATGCCACGTTAATCTTCATCTCTCGGGCTTGATGCGGTACATAATCCAGGTCACATTCAGGATCCGGATTATCAAGATTAATGGTTGGTGGCGCGACCTGATCGCGTATCGCTAACACAGAGAATATTGCCTCGACACCGCCGGCAGCGCCCAGCAAATGACCAATCATTGATTTGGTCGAACTAACGGCAAGTGAACCAGCGTGTTCATTAAATACGGATTTTACTGCGACCGTTTCTGCAATATCGCCAGCTGGTGTCGAGGTACCGTGTGCATTAATGTAATCGACCTCAGCTTTATCAATGTTTCCATTACGGAGCGCGTTTTCCATACAGGCTGCAGCGCCCTCGCCACCCTCTGACGGTGCGGTCATATGATAGGCATCACCGCTCATGCCATAACCAGACAGTTCGGCATAGATATTGGCACCGCGTTTTTTTGCATGTTCGTATTCTTCCAGTACCATCACACCAGCACCGTCGCTCAGTACAAAACCATCACGATCCAAATCCCAGGGACGGCTTGCACGTTCCGGTTCGTCATTACGGGTAGACAAGGCTCTGGCGGATGCAAAACCGGCCATACCAGTTTCTGACGATGCCATTTCCGCGCCGCCAGCAATCATGACGTCGGCATCACCATATTCAATTAGTCTGGCCGCATCACCGATATTATGCGTACCGGTAGTACAGGCGGTGACAATGGCAAAGTTCGGTCCTTTGAATCCGTAAATGATAGATAAATGGCCGGATATCATGTTGATGATGTTACTAGGCACATAAAAAGGTGAAATCTTTCTCGGGCCACCGCGTGCAAATAATTTTGTACCTTTCTCAATGCCTGGTAGACCACCTATGCCTGAGCCAATGGCGACACCTATTCTCGCTGCATTTTCATCAGTGACTTCAATGCCGGAATCTTGCACTGCCTGTATGCCGGCAGTCAGACCATAGTGGATAAACGGGTCCATTTTTTTCTGTTCTTTCTTTGGAATATAGTCTTCAAGCGGCAGGTCTTTAATTGAACCGCCAATCTTGACGCTAAATTCGGTGGTATCGAAATGCTCGATCAAGCCAATACCACTTGTACCAGCTAAAATGTTTGACCAGGTTTCAACAACGGTATTGCCCACTGGCGTCACCATACCTAAACCTGTTACTACTACACGACGTTTGGTCACTATTGCTTACCTTTAAAATCAGTCCGGGATTGAATCAATGTAATAAAAAAAGCCGCGCCAAAAAGTTTTAGCGCGGCTTATGTGTCCGTTCAGTATTACTTATTCAAGATGTGCGTTGATGTAGTCAACAGCTTGGTTAACTGTTGTAATATTTTCAGCTTCCTCGTCGGGAATTTCGGTCTTGAATTCTTCTTCCAATGCCATCACCAACTCGACAGTATCGAGGGAGTCAGCACCCAGGTCATCAACGAAAGATGCTTCGTTAGTTACCTCTTCTTCTTTAACACCTAACTGCTCTACAACAATTTTCTTTACGCGTTCTTCAACACTACTCATGGTTTATAAATCCTCCCTAGACGGCACATAGGCCAATTTTGCGTGTGCTAAGTTTAGTGAAATCAAATCTTCTTGCAACTTAGAATATTTATAATTAACTAATATAAATATAATCAATAACTTAAGATCAATATATAATGTAAAATATAGGTCTAACTCATGTACATTCCGCCATTTACGCTGATGGTTTGACCTGTAATATAGGCTGCTTCATCAGAGGCCAAAAAACTGACCGTTGTTGCTATTTCTGAAGCTTGGCCAAGGCGTCCTAATACAATTTGTTTTAACAGGTTCGCTTTAATCTCATCAGATAATTCATCCGTCATGTCGGTCTCGATGAAGCCGGGTGCGACAGCATTGACGGTAATACCGCGCGTACCCACTTCTCGTGCTAATGATTTGGTAAAACCAATCACGCCAGCCTTGGTCGCTGCATAATTGGTTTGTCCGGGATTACCGGATAGCCCGACTACGGAGGTAATATTGATAATTCTGCCATACCGCGCCTTCATCATATTACGCAAGCACAGTCGCGTGAGCTTAAATACACCAGACAGGTTGGTTGTGATCACATCGTCCCACTCTTCATCTTTCATGCGCATCAACAGGTTATCCCGGGTGATGCCAGCATTATTGATTAAAATATCGACGTTAGGCGAGTCAGCTAGTTTGTCCGAAAATTCACTCATCGATTCCTGGGAAGATAAATTCAGTGGCAAACCGATACCGTTATCGGCATAAGATTCAGACAATTTTTCTGCCCCTGAATCCGAGGTGGCAGTGCCAATCACGTAGGCACCTTTCGCAACAAATAACTCAGCGATGGCTTTGCCAATGCCCCGGCTGGCGCCGGTTACCAATACTGTTTTATTTTCGAATTGATTTGTCATCAGCGCTAGTCTCTCTCCAGGGCTTTAGTTAATGATGCTTGATCATGTATGCAATGTAACTCGAGTGAGCGGTCTATACGCTTGTTTAACCCCGTCAATACTTTACCCGGGCCGCACTCAACGATAGTCGTGATCGCATTGTTTTGTATGCTTCTTATGACCTCTACCCAAAGCACAGGTTTATAGAGTTGTTCCAGTAAATACGGTTTAATTTCTGTTGCAGATGTTCTGGCGACTGCGTCTACGTTCTGAACGATGGGAATTTCAGCATCATTAAAGCTAACTTGATTTAATGATTCGGCAAACTTTTCTGCTGCCGGTTTCATCAGCATACAATGTGAAGGCACGCTGACGGGTAATAATATTGCACGTTTTGCCCCTGCCGCTTTTGCTGCTTCAATAGCCTTGTCTATCGCTTCTCGATTACCGGCGATCACGACTTGTCCTGGGGAATTATAATTGGCTGCCGAGACAAGTTGTTCTCCCGAAATGTCATCACATAGGCTCACAATTTGTTCATCATCCAGACCAAGAATTGCCGCCATGGCACCTTCCCCGGCCTTAACTGCCTGTTGCATACATCTGCCACGTTCAGCAACCAACGCGACTGCATCGCTAAATGTCATCACGCCAGCGTTAACCAATGCCGTGTATTCACCCAGACTGTGTCCTGCCAATAACGCAGGTTTATTTAATGCTTTTTCAGACCAAATATTCCAGGTAGCAACACCTGCCACCAGTAATGCTGGCTGGGTGATTTCAGTACTGTTAAGCTTTTCTTCAGGGCCATTACAGACAATATCCCATAAGTCATAATTCAATACCGAGGATGCTTCGTCACAACAGGCTTTTACCTGCGGATAGGATTCAGCCAGTTCATTCATCATGCCTATTGATTGTGAACCTTGCCCGGGGAAAACAGTGGCGTAAGCATTATTAGTCATATTAATCATCTAGAATTTAAGCAGTACAGAGCCCCAGGTAAATCCACCACCAAATGCTTCTAACAATAAGGTTTCGCCTCGCTTAATCCGGCCATCTCTGACAGCAACATCAAGCGCCAACGGCACCGATGCTGCAGAGGTATTTCCATGTTGTGCAACAGTCATAACCACGCGTTCCATTGGCATATCGAGTTTCTTTGCCGTAGCAGAAATAATCCTGATGTTAGCCTGGTGTGGTACCAGCCAGTCGATATCAGATTTTTCCATTGAATTGGCGGCCAGTGTTTCGTCGACTATTCTGCCCAGGGTGTTTACCGCAATCTTGAATACTTCATTACCCTGCATTTGTAGCATTGCTTCGCCCGATTGTAATAATGCCGGGTTGGAAGAGATGCCTGCCGGTACATTTAACAAAGCCTGATAATCTCCATCGGCATGGATGTGTGATGATAAGATGCCAGGCGTCTCACTGGCTTTAATAATTACGGCACCTGCTCCATCACCAAATAAAACGCATGTCGCGCGATCATTCCAATCCAGTAATCGGGTCATCGTTTCTGCACCAACTACCAACACACATTTTGCCGCTCCGGTTCGAATATATTGATCGACGATACTCATCGCATAGATAAAGCCGGTGCACACGGCTTGTACATCAAATGCCGGGCAATTATGTATATCCAGGCGCTGCTGCAATAGACAGGCGGTGCTCGGGAAAATCAAATCGGGCGTGGTTGTCGCCACCACAATCATATCGATATCGGAGTGATTGATACTTGCAGCTTCGATAGCGGCTAGCGCTGCCTTTTCAGCCAGGTCGCAAGTCGTCTCATCATCGGCTGCAATATGTCTTTTCTCTATGCCAGTACGAGATCGAATCCATTCATCGCTAGTGTCGACCTTTTTTTCGAGGTCTGCATTTGAAAGGATGCCTTCGGGAAGATAAGAGCCAGTACCTGATATGATCGAATACATTATTTAATCAATTCTCAAGTTGAAGCAGGTCAAGATTAGCGCTAATTCTGTCCGGCACATTTTTTTCGACTTCTATCATGGCTTCTTTTATGGCCGTAGCAAACGATACGCGGTCAGCACTGCCATGCGATTTAATGACGATGCCACGTAAGCCCAGCAAAGACGCACCGTTATATTGTTTGGGATCCAGTTTATGTTTCAATGACTTTAATATTGGCAGCGCAATCGCGCCAGCTAATTTACCGTAAAGACTGGTAGTAAATAAATCTCGCAGGGTATGTTGAATAAACTCCGCTAAACCTTCACTGGTTTTCAATGCAATGTTGCCGACAAAGCCATCACAGACGATAACATCGACGTCACCAGAATAAAGGTCGTTACCTTCAACAAAGCCGATGTAATTGAGATTACTTTCAGCTAGTAATACAGATGCTTGTTTAACTCGATCATTGCCTTTTATCTCTTCTTCACCAACGTTGAGTAACGCCACAGTAGGATTATCCTTATTCTCAACCGCGCTGGTGAGCTGCGATCCCATGATGGCAAACTGAAGCAACTGTTCTGAACTGGAGTCAACATTCGCACCGAGATCAAGCACATGAGTATGTCCATTCTTTCCCGGTAAGGTTGTGCAGATTGCAGGTCGATCCATGTTTGGCAACATTTTTAATACGAATCTGGCAGTTGCCATTAATGCACCGGTATTGCCTGCACTGACACAGGCATGTGCATGCCCTTCCCGAACCTGCTCAATGGCAATTCGCATGGAGGAATTCTTTTTGTTTCTCAGCGCCTGTGAAGGAGGTTCATGCATCTCAACGACTTCATCAGCGTGTACCACCTGAATACGTTCGTTATCCGAGGCATTATGCTTAGCCAGTTCTTCCTGAATCGCCTCTTCTTTACCAACAAGAAGTAATTCAAGCTCACTGTAAGCGCTGAGTGAAGCAATGGCAGCAGGAACGATCTCGGATGGCCCATAGTCACCGCCCATTGCATCAAGTGCTATGTTAACAGTCATAGAGTTTGCCAGAGGATAGTGTTACTGGCAGAGGATCACAGAGTGTAATGAAATCGAATTATTCTGAATCTTCTTTATCGTGAAGTACTTTGCGGCCTCGGTAATAGCCATCGGCACTAATGTTATGACGCAAATGAATCTCACCAGATTCCGGCTCAACCGATAATGCTGCAGATGATAAAGCATCATGTGAACGTCGCATATCGCGTTTTGATCTAGACTTTTTAGTTTTTTGAACAGCCATGATTATTTATCTCCTAGCATTTCACCAATTAGTTTTTCTTTAATGACTCTAATACTGCAAACGGGTTAGGCCGTCCGTCTGCGTTAATACGTTCTATCTTTTCTGTCCCAATGCATTCATTTTCCGCATGTAGCGGTGCGAGCGGCATTGCTAACAACAATTCATCTTCAATCAGATCCAGTAGTGTGATTTCCTGTTCATCCAGCACTAGTGGTTCATACTTTATCGGCAACTCACTGACTTCAGACTGCTGATTCACTAGTGCAATCAGCGAATGTCTTTTAATACCCACTTCTGTCGGTTCAAGACATCTCTGGCATCGCATTAATAGCCGTGTTTCAATTTCGACATCTATAATGCAGTGCATCGCCTCATCAATGCTAAACGAGAGACTGAAGTGCAATTCGCCTTTATTTGTTAACAGACTTTCCTTGACACGTGGCATTATGTCCAGATTAACTGTGCCGCTGAGATGCTCGCCGGCATTAGCCAAACGCAATGGATCCAGTAATTGCGACGAGTCTGGTGACATCAGGCGGCGAATTTTATCGGCACTCCCTCATAGTGTCAAAATATTATGCCTATGGGAGTGCTAAATTATTGAGTTATCAATAAAAATACTTGTTTTTTGGCTAAATTACCCATTTTGGAGAGAAAAATTAACATTATCCTGGCATCGACTTCGGTTTTTAGAAAAAGCCTGCTTGAGAGACTCAATATAGCGTTTGAAATACTTCAACCTAATACAGAAGAGTCACGCGTTTCTGGGGAATCGATAAAGGCCATGGCCACCAGGCTTGCTGAAGAAAAAGCGAAAAGTGTTGCTGCTTCGGTTGAGGACAGCATTATTATTGGCTCTGATCAGACGGTGGATTGTGACGGAAGACTGCTGGGCAAGCCGGGCGACTTTGAACGAGCGAAACAACAACTCACTGACATGAGTGGTAAAACGGTAATGTTTCATACCGGTCTTTGCGTATTTAATTCCTCATCACAAAAAAAGCACATAGCCTGTGTCGACAGCGCTGTGACGTTCAGACAGCTTCAAGAGGAAGAGATTGTCCGCTACCTGCGAACAGAAACGCCCTACCAATGTGCCGGGAGTTTCAAGTCAGAAGAGTCAGGCATTGCGCTGTTAGAGCAAATTCAGACCGATGATCCGACCGGACTGATAGGTTTACCTTTGATAGCGTGCAGCAAATTCTTGCGTCAAGAAGGGATAGCATTACCCTGATACACCCGCTAATTAACGTAAGGCAGGTGTACCGCTGATAGCATTTAACAGACTTGCACCCAGTTGCTCGGCAAATTGATCCAGATAAGATTCGCGTTTGGTGAAATCAACAATATCTTCCGCGCCAATAATATCTCGCGCAACTTGACTGGTACTGGCCAAGGCATCAACCAGGCCCAACTCGATGGATTCTTCGCCGGTCCAAATCAAACCGGAAAAAAGTTTTTCATCATTGGAAAGCCTGTCACCGCGACCTTCCTTAACCACATCAATAAACTGCTGATGTACTTCACCCAATACTTCTTCAATGTGCTGTTTTTCGTCCATCTTCAATGGCTGAAACGGATCGAGAAAACCCTTGTTTTCTCCAGCATGTAACAGTCGTCTCTCGACACCCAGTTTTTCAAGCGTACCGACAAAACCAAAACCAGACATGACCACGCCAATCGAACCCACAATACTGGCTTTATTGGCATAAATTGAATCTGCAGCAGAAGCGATGTAGTAACCACCGGATGCACAGATATCACTAATTACGGCGTAAAGCGGTATCTCCGGATATAAGCCACGTAGTCGTCTGATTTCATCATAGATGTAACCGGCCTGTACCGGGCTGCCACCGGGGCTGTTAATACGTATTACGATGCCTTTGGTGTTTTCGTCTTCAAACGCATTTCTTAATGCGCCCACTACGAAATCTGCCCTGGCTTCGGTCTCTGAAGAGATAACGCCATTGATATCAATGACAGCAGTATGTTCACCTTGAGAAAAGCTCGACATACTGGACTGGCCGCTGAAATAGATCAGCAGGAATGACAGGAGATAAAGGGCAAACAACATCTTAAAAAAGATACCCCAACGCCTGCTTCGACGTTGCTCCTGCAGGATTTCTTTGGCCAATTGATTGACCAGAGATTGCTCAAAGTTACTATCCTTTTGTGAATTTTCCGACATAACTAAACCACGATGTAAAACAATAATTGGAAAGTATGACACATTGCCTGTCACTGCATAAGACTAAATTTATCGTTTGCAGTTCGTTTATTTCAACTTAATTTCGACAACACTAACTCCAGTTGTTGATCCAGCGGTGCGTTGACGTGTTGTATATTGCCTGTTGCAGGAGAAACAAAATTGAGCTGGCTAGCGTGTAAAAACAAGCGCCGCAAGCCCAGTTTGCGAAAGGCCTGGTTAGAAGCTTTATCACCGTATTTATTATCGCCTAATATCGGGTGTCCAAGATATGCACTATGAACACGGATTTGATGCGTTCTTCCTGTCAGTAATTCAACCTCCATTAAGCTTGAGTGTTCAAACTTTTTTTGTAGATGGAATACCGTGACTGCCTTTTTACCCGAGTTGTTAATACTGACGCGTTGGTTGTCAGTATTCGTTTGTTCTTTACTCAGTGGTTTATCAACTCGGGTGGTTTTTTTATCAATTCTCCCTGCCAGCAGAGTAAGGTAGGTTTTTTTTATCTCATCATGCTGTATTGCATGATGCAAATGTCTCAGGCTTTTCCTGTCTTTTGCCAACATGAGGCAGCCCGACGTATCCTTGTCAAGTCGATGGACCAGCTCCAGTTTTTTATATTCATCACTCGCTTGTCTGAATATTTCAATGACTCCGGTTGGTTGATTAGAACCGCTATGTACCGATAATCCAGCAGGCTTGTTAATAATTAGCATCGACGAATCTTCATAAACAATCGCTTCCAAAATACGTCGTTTCTTGTCATCGGTGATAATTGGTTGCGACCGCTCCTCGAGGTAAATCGGCGGAATCCGCACGCTATCGCCTTCCAACAGCTTATAGGTTTGTTTGACTCGTCCCTTGTTCACCCGTACCTCGCCTTTTCGTATCATTTGATAAACGCGTGATTTTGGAACGCGGCCAAGCTGGCGCATCAGAAAATTATCGATTCGCTGTCCTTCTACGTCTGACGTTATAAGCAACTGTTTTGCTTGATTTTTTTTCATTCTAATTTTTTAATTTTTTTATTCATTTTATTGCTGCAACCGCATAACATTGTTATATTAGCGACCCTGAATTCTGAATAGAATGGTCGTTTTAAAACCAGCCTCATTTTGACTGGCAATAATTAAGATCACTAGAAAAATACTATTCGACTTTTCTTATTGGTAATTGCCAATAGTTCAGGATTACAGAATTCTAGAGACGTGATAAAAACTGGCGGTGTGCTGACTAGACGAAGTGGTAGCAGACACCGGGTTATGATTTAGCTCTAACCTGACCAATGAGCAAAAAATTAAGTCTACGCTCCTGACAGATTGCTCGAAACAAGTCGAGGCAACATCGGTTGAGCGGGACAGTTAAGGAATAATTACAATGAAACGTATGCTGATCAACGCAACTCAGCCAGAAGAGGTGCGTGTCGCGCTTGTTGATGGTCAAAAACTCTATGATCTGGATATAGAGTCCGCAGCAAGAGAACAAAAAAAATCGAATATCTATAAAGGACGCGTCGTCCGTATCGAACCCAGCCTTGAGGCCGCTTTTGTTGATTACGGCTCTGAAAGGCATGGTTTTCTCCCATTCAAGGAAATATCCCGTACTCTTTTCAAACCTGAGGACAAAGATAAGCCTCGGAGTGGCAGACTCAGTATCAAAGATGCTATTGATGAAGGGCAGGAACTGATCATTCAGGTAGAAAAGGAAGAACGTGGTAACAAAGGCGCCGCATTAACGACGTTCGTCAGCCTGGCGGGTCGTTATCTTGTCTTAATGCCTAACAATCCTCGTGCCGGTGGTGTTTCTCGTCAAATTGAAGGCAGCGATAGAAATGAAGCCCGTGATGCCATGAGTAGCCTGGAAATCCCAGAGGGAATGGGCTTGATTTTAAGAACAGCAGGCGTCGGCAAATCGCCCGAAGAATTACAATGGGATTTAAACTATTTGACGCAGCTTTGGGATGCGATCTCTAAGGCTGCCTCAGAACGCCCCTCACCTTTTCTGGTTTATCAGGAAAGTGAAGTCATTATTCGAGCCATCAGGGACTATCTCAGAAAAGATATCAACGAAATCTGGATTGATAATCCCGAGGTACACAAGCGTAGCTTTGATTTTATGACCCAGGTTATGCCGCATAACCTCGAGAAATTGAAGCTTTATAGCGATAGCGATCCATTATTTACCCGTTATCAAATTGAAAACCAGATTGAGTCAGCGTTTTCACGAGAAGTCAGACTTCCCTCTGGCGGCGCTTTAATCATTGATCATACTGAAGCGCTAATTTCGATAGACATAAACTCAGCGCGCTCAACAGCAGGCAGTGATATTGAGGAAACTGCCCTAACGACAAATCTCGAGGCAGCGGAAGAAATCGCTCGACAGCTGCGCCTGCGTGATATCGGTGGACTGATCGTGATTGATTTTATCGATATGCTCAACTCCCGCAATCAACGCGAAGTGGAAAATGCAATGCGTGAACATTTGCGTATGGATCGTGCGCGCGTACAGGTTGGCAGAATATCACGCTTTGGTTTATTGGAGATGTCTCGTCAGCGATTACGACCCTCTTTAGGTGAGTCCAGCCATATTCCTTGCCCTCGTTGCGATGGTCAGGGAACGATTCGTGACGTTGAATCCCTGGCGCTATCTGTGCTTCGTATTATCGAAGAGGAAGCCATGAAGGACTCCACTGCCAAGGTCGTCATTCGTTTACCTGTTGAGGCAGCGACGTTCTTGCTAAATGAAAAGCGTGTCAACATTAGTGAAGTTCAACATCGACATGATGTTGAGATCGTTATCTTGCCGGAGCCTGCCATGGTAACGCCACAGTATTCAGTGCAGCGTGTTCGCCTGTCCGATGCCAACCAGCAAGAACATCAGAAATTGAGTTACCAAATTAAACCTGAAGAAAACTTGGATACTGACTCAGTCGTGACTTCGCAGAAACGCCCTGCAATTCAAAAACCGGCAGTAGAACAATTTGTCCCCGACTCACCGGTGCCAAAACTCAATGAAAATGCCAAACAAAAAGGCCTGATTTCGCGATTGTTTGGCAGCTTGTTTGGTGTACCCGATAAGGAAACCGATACAGAAGAAAACGAGCAAAAGCAGCGCCCAAACAGGAAGTCATCTCGACAGGACGGCAAAAATAATCGAAACCGTAACCGGAACCGTAATCGCAATAGAAATAATCGTTCGGATGACAGGGATAATAACCGTCAATCTAATCGGAATCGTTCGTCGGGTCAGCAACGCCGTCGACAGTCCCGCAACGAAAATGACAAACCTTCCCAGGATAAGGAAGCCACGTCAGAAAATAATAACAAACGCAGTGGTTCTCGCCGTGGCCGCCGAGGTGGGCGTAGAAGAAACCAGGACAACAACCGAACAGCTTCTGAACAAACCGCATCTTCGAATGAAACCAATTCAGAGCAGCTTGCGGATAAAAGCAATGATGCAGCCCAAGCAGCACCCAAACAAGCACACTCTGCGCCTGACTCAACTCAGAATGTCGATAACAGATCGAACAATCGATCACCTGAAATTGGCAACAAAGCAGAACCGCAAGAGAGCAAAGATCTTAAACAGGTGAATACCGTAGAGACTGATGATGAGATAACACAGATCAATCCGAATACCCGTCGATCGAACTCGCAAGTTGAAAATCAAAACTCTGCTGTGAGTGTATCTGAGCCTGAGTCTTCACCTCAACCAAAACCGCAAACTGAAGTGAATCCGACTCAGCCAGAGCTGGAAAAACAGGAAACGCCCTGAACTAGTGTTCTCTTGTGGCGTGAAAAGTAATATCCGGCCAACGCTCTATCGTTAAATTCATATTTACCATTGATGGTGCGAGATAGGTCAAATGCTCTCCACCATCAATGGCAATATTCTCGGATTGTTTTTTTCTAAACTCGGCCAACTGCTTCTCGTCATCGCATGCGATCCATCTTGCTGCCATCACTGGTATAGCATCATAAGCACATTCAACGCCGTATTCTTCCTTCAGCCGCCAGGCAACCACATCGAATTGCAATATACCGACGGCGCCAAGAATTAATTCATTGCTGTTGATGGGTCGAAATACCTGTGTCGCGCCCTCCTCCCCTAATTGAATCAAGCCTTTTTGCAAGGCTTTCATCTTTAACGGGTCTTTTAGTTGCACGCGTCGAAATAATTCCGGCGCAAAATGTGGGATACCCGTGTAATTTAGTGACTCACCTTGGGTAAAGGTATCGCCTACCTGAATCGTCCCATGATTATGTAAGCCAATGACATCTCCAGACCAGGCATCTTCTGCCTGTTCTCTGGTTCCAGCCATAAATGTTAGTGCGTTAGAGATTTGCACATCGCGACCCAGTCGAACATGTCGCATTTTCATGCCGCGCTCATATTTGCCGGAACAGATTCGGAAAAAGGCAATCCGATCACGATGGGATGGATCCATGTTTGCCTGAATTTTAAACACGAAACCACTCAGTTTTTCCTCATCAGGCTCAACACTTCTTTCTTTAGTGATACGAGATAATGGTGATGGCGCATATTGGACCAGGCAGTTTAAAAATTCTTCAACACCAAAGTTTTGCAAGGCCGTACCAAAAAACACAGGACTTAATTGGCTTTTTAAAAAGGATGGTTTATCGAAATCTTCATACACACCTTTAATTAATTCGATTTCTTCTACAAGAGTGCCGTATTGTTCTGTCAGTGCCGCTTTCGCTTCATCTGTTTCCAATCCATGAATAACCTTGCTATGTAATTGTTCATTGTTTTTTTCATAGAGACGGATTGAATCATCAATCAAGTTATAAATACCTTTAAGGCGAGTACCCATGCCTATGGGCCAGGTGAAAGGCACACAAGTGATACCGAGTTCGGTTTCTATTTCATCAAGCAAGTCGATGGGTTCTTTACCCTCCCTGTCCAGTTTATTGATAAAAGTAATGATTGGCGTATCTCGTAATCGACAAACCTCCATTAACTTTTTGGTTCTTTCCTCTACGCCTTTTGCCACGTCGATAACCATCATCGCTGAATCAACCGCTGTCAGCGTGCGATAAGTGTCCTCAGAAAAGTCAGCGTGCCCAGGCGTATCGAGTAAATTGACAATATGGTCGTTATATTCAAACTGCATAACAGAACTGGTAACCGATATGCCTCGTTCTTTTTCCATTTGCATCCAGTCTGAGGTAGCGTGTCTGGTTGATTTTCTTGCTTTTACCGTGCCTGCCATTTGTATGGCACCACCATAAAGCAATAATTGTTCAGTGACCGTGGTCTTACCCGCATCAGGATGGGAGATGATGGCGAAAGTCCGCCTTTTAGCAGTTTGTTTAAGCTGTTCAGACATGCGTATTAATCATTCGAGGAGGTAATTTGTTCTCGCATTTCCCTGACGGCTTCTGCCAGGCCAATCATGACTGCACGGGCAACAATACTATGTCCGATATTGAGCTCGACTATGCCGGGGATTGCAGCGATATCAGTAACATTATCCAGAGTCAGGCCATGTCCGGCATGAACACGCAGGCCTTGTTGTTTTGCAAACGCGACACTTTCTATGATTTTGTTTTTCTCATATTCGATTTCATCGTTAGTCTCGGCGTCAGCATAATGCCCGGTATGTATCTCAATACAAGGCGCGCCAGTCATTCTTGCCGCCTCGATCTGTTCTTTATCGGCGTCTATGAATAACGAGACCTGAATGCCTGCCGAAGCTAGTCGCTTACACGCCTGTTTGATATTTTCAATATCTGCAGCGACATTCAACCCACCTTCGGTTGTTAACTCCTGTCTTTTTTCAGGTACAAAACAGCAATAATCCGGCTTCAGTTGCTCTGCAAATGTGATCATCTCATCTGTGACTGCGATTTCAAGATTAAGCGGAATACTTAATTGATTGGCGATATTTTCAACATCAAATTGCTGGATATGTCTTTTATCTTCTCTTAGATGCACTGTGATTGAATCCGCCCCCGCTTCAGCAGAGACTCTGGCTGCTTCCAACGGGTCGGGATAAGTCGTGCCGCGTACCTGTCTCAGCGTCGCAACATGATCAATATTCACACCTAGTAACATGGCAATTATGATTAACGATTGGTAAAAAGATTAAAGATTGGCGCCGACTTTTATATAAGCGCCATAGAGTTCTCTGCTTGCCAATTTCTTATCTCCGAGATGATTCGACAGTATGTTTCTCAGAAGTTGTTTGGCTTCATTAATATTTTTAGGATCTTGCAATTGTTCTGACTCAAGTTCAAGCAGAGTTTTACCCATGATT
Organism: Gammaproteobacteria bacterium; assembly: GCA_028279365.1. Lineage (GTDB taxonomy): Bacteria > Pseudomonadota > Gammaproteobacteria > Eutrophobiales > Eutrophobiaceae > JANQNX01. The sequence continues at coordinate 244,807 of JANQNX010000013.1, forward strand.
GTCTGTGAAGCATGGCTCTTATTTTTCTGTGTGCTTATTGTTGGGCCATTGTCGTACTCATAACAATACTGTTGATCAGGGTTTATTGGTTCGCCTGACGAGGTATCCACGTCCAATACCAACCCATAGCCAAGCGACTGCAGCAAAGACTTTTCAAAATAGCGTAACACCAACTGTTCTTGCTGGTTCTCGTTTAAGGCAAGCAAGGTGTCTTGGTATGAATCATATAACTCAGGATGTGCTTCATGCTTATGCAGTAAATGGATGACAAGTTCATTCATATAAAAGCCAGATAACAGTTGCTGTGGTCTCAAGCTAATTAACATTTTATCCATTTCTATATCCGTCAGCGTAAACAACTCGGTTTTAGCCGTCCATGACAATAGGTACGGTTGATAAAGATTAAATCCAAGATGTTGTTGCTTTTTATTTTTACGCGCACCTTTTGCTATCAGATTAACCCTGCCGTGTTCACGAGAAAACACATCTAAAATCAAACTGGATTCAGAATATTGACGATGATGAAGGATATATGATTGGGTTAATGCAACTTTTTTCAGCATAGTCAGATATCGTAGCCAAATAGCTTCAGGGCCTGATGTGAATCCGTCCACTTCTGTTTTACTTTTACCCAGGTCTTTAAATTAACTTTCTTGTTAAACAGCTTTTCCATATCCAAACGTGCAGATTTCCCTGCTGCTTTTAATACTTCCCCATTTTTACCGATAACAATCGATTTCTGCCCATTTTTCTCTACCCATATACACGCATGGATATGATAAATCTCCTTTTCCAGTTTGAATTCATCAATAGTAATGGTTAATCGGTAGGGCAACTCGTCGCCGAGTCGGTTCATTAATTTTTCGCGAAGAAACTCTGCTGCGAAAAAACGTTCATTCTTATCAGTAACGATATCATCAGGGTATAAAGCAGGGCCCTCAGGCAAGGATTGATAAATGGTATTTTTTAGCGCCTGCATGCCATCACCAGTCTTGACTGATACAGGCAAGAGACCATTAGCACTAAGTTTGTTTTTTATGGAATCAATAAACGGAAGCAAGGCCTGTTTATTTGCTATGTTATCTATTTTATTAATAACAAAATAAATATGATCAGATTTTGCTTGGGTCACTATCCGAAGTACGTTTTCATCATATTCATTCCATTGCATTGCTTCGAGAACAAACAAGATAATATCTGTATCAATAACTGATTGGCTCACTTGTTTATTCATCAAGCGGTTTAACGCAAGTTTAGGGTTAAGTTGTAATCCAGGGGTGTCAACGTAGACAGCTTGCACGCCAGCCTCATTGCTAATCCCAAGTATTTGATGTCGTGTTGTTTGTGGTTTGCGAGATACAATGCTGATTTTTTCATCAACAAGCTGATTCAATAAGCTGGATTTGCCCACATTGGGCCTGCCAACAATACTGACGTAGCCACATCGGATAATATCCATCAGCTGTTTAGCAATTGAAGTGCATCAAGAGCAAGTTGCGCTGCCGCCTGCTCTGCATTTTTTTTGCTTTGCCCTGTTGCAATGAATTCCTTGTCGATGTCTTTTATTAAACAGGCGACTTTAAATTCAGGACAGTGTGATTTACCCGTTTCACTAAGTAATTCATAAACGGGCTTGTCTCTTTGTTTTGATTGCAAGAATTCCTGTAACATGGTTTTGGCATCTTTTTTTACATCAGCCAGCGTCAGCGAATTCAGGTGCTCTTGATAAAGGTTTTGAATGTAGCCACGACATGTTGCAATGTCAGAATCAAGATAGACGGCACCAATGATGGCTTCGAGCGTATTAGCCAGGATCGATTTTCTGCGCCAGCCACCACTTTTGAGTTCACCGGGACCTAGAATTAATAATTCCTGAATTTGCTGCTCGTTAGCGATCTGAGCAAGTTTCTCACCTTTTACTAAAGAAGCTCTTAATCGGCTTAACTGCCCCTCGTCGGCATCTGGAAATTGGGAAAATAAAATATCTGCTATCACGTAGCCGAGAATCGCATCACCAAGGTATTCAAGACGTTCGTTGTTATGATCACCTATACTTCGATGCGTCAATGCCTGACGCAGAAGTGTCTCATTGTTAAAACTGTAATGAGGCAGTATAGTTATTACTACTTTCCTCCCGGAATTTCCATGGTCTCATCGGTCTTTACCGTCAGAAAAATATTCTTGAACAGTTTGTTTGAATTCTCATACTGGACATGCAGGTACTTCTTTTTGCCATCCTTGGATTTTTTTAAATTTACATGGTCTTTGACATTGTCACCATTAAAATAATAGACGCTATTTAAACCGGCACTCTTGAGAAATAGTTTACGTATATCTTTAATGGTTTTTCGTTTTTCTGCGGGCTGATTCAAGACAGACTCCATTGAACTTTTCACACCAAGATATTCGTTATATAAAGGAAATAGTCTGAGACCAAATGTTAAAAAGCAAGCAAATATACCTATCATTATAATGATACTGATTATAGTTATGCCTGTTTGTTTTTTTCTAAAGTTTCTCATATTTTCCTCTCTTTCAAGATGTCTCCATCATTGCAGCATAGTGCCAATTCTACCGAAATCAATAATCCCGCTATTCTTTCCATCCCAATTCATCCAAATCATAAAAGCCTTCCCCATCAGGTTGGAATCGGGTACGAACCCCCAAAACCGACTATCCTTACTATTATCTCTGTTATCGCCCAAGACGAAATAATGCCCATCCGGTACAATCGCCGTGACGTTTTGGGACATGCGTTCATCGTCGACCAATATGTCATGAGTTACCTCTTCGGGCAATAATTCGCTTCTTAATGATATACCATCCATGGAGATTCCTGCACCGCGGGCGTGATAACGACCATTATCGACTTGTTCTACTCTTTCTCCGTTGACATAAAGTATTTTATCCTTGTATTCGATCTTATCCCCGGGCACACCGACTATGCGCTTGATAAAGGGAATTGACGGATCTTCAGGATAACGAAAAACCACAATATCGCCGCGTGCAGGCGTCTCATTTTCAATAAATTTAGTGTGTAAAACGGGTAATCTCAGGCCATATTCAAATTTGTTCACCAGGATGAAATCGCCAATTAATAAGGTCGGCATCATCGAAGCGGACGGTATTTTAAAAGGTTCGACAATAAATGAGCGCAGAATTAACACGATCAAAAATACTGGAAAAAATGATTTTGCATATTCAACAACGAGTGGAAGTTTTAATTCTTGCTCGGTGTTGGTCGTGTCTGCTTCTGAAATATCCTCGACACTTGCGGTTTTTTTGAAGAACAAACTATGGCATAGCCAAATCATGCCGCTAGAAAAAGTTAAAAATACCAGCAGTGCTGAAAAATCAAAATTCATTTATCTTTCCCTACGTGCAAGATAGCCATGAAGGCCTCTTGAGGAATCTCAACAGAGCCAAACTGTTTCATGCGCTTTTTCCCGGCTTTTTGCTTTTCCAGTAATTTTCTTTTTCTTGAAATATCCCCACCATAACATTTGGCCGTGACGTTTTTGCGCATAGCCTTGACCGTCTGTCTGGCAAGTATTTTTGAACCAATGGCAGCCTGAATAGCGACTTCGTACATTTGTCTTGGAATAAATTCCTTAATCTTCTCCGTTAATTCACGCCCTCTGATCTGGGCCAGGTCGTGATGGGCAATACAGGATAAGGCATCGACTCGTTCGTTATTGATTAATATATCCAGTTTGACCAATTTGGCTGCTTCAAAATGACTAAAGCTATAATCAAAAGAGGCGTAGCCACGACTTACAGACTTTAGCCGATCAAAAAAATCAAGCACCACCTCGCTCATCGGCATCGCGAAAGATAGGGAAATTTGTTTTCCAAGATATTGAAGTTTCTTCTGCACGCCACGCTTTTCAATGCATAGGGTGATGACGTTACCCAGATAATCCTGCGGAACAAGGATATCGGCAACGATTATTGGCTCACGAATCTCCTGAATTTTATTCGGCGCAGGTAATTTTGCCGGGTTATCGATACTAATAATCTCATCATTGGTCGTTAGCACTTCGTATATCACCGTGGGCGCAGTGGTGATAAGTGATAGGTTGTATTCGCGTTCGAGCCGCTCCTGAATGATTTCCATATGCAACATACCGAGAAATCCACAGCGAAAACCAAAGCCCAGTGCTTGTGAGGTTTCGGGTTCATAATGCAAGGCTGCATCATTTAACCTGAGTTTTCCTAATGCCTCACGAAATGATTCATAATCACCGGAATCAACCGGAAACAGCCCGGAAAAAACTTTTGGGTTTATTTTTTGAAATCCTGGTAAGGGTTCTTTTGCCGGACTATCGGTTAGCGTCAACGTATCACCGACAGGCGCGCCATCAATATCTTTAATTCCCGCAACAACGTAACCAACTTCACCGGTTTTTAATTGCTCTTGCGGTGTGCGTTTAGGCGTAAAGATACCAACCTGGTCGACCAAAAAATCACGCCCGGTCGACATGATCTTGATCTTCTTTCCGACCTCAAGCTGTCCATCGATAATTCTTACCAGTGATACCACGCCAAGATAATTATCAAACCACGAATCAATGATCAGAGCTTTGAGTTGTTTATCCGGCGAACCATTTGGGGGCGGTATTTTTTTTACCAGTTCTTCCAATAGGTCTTCGACACCCAGGCCAGATTTGGCACTGACACGCAAGGCATGCTCGGCATCCAGTCCGATAATTTCCTCGATTTCATTGATGACTCTGTCCGGCTCGGCTGAAGGCAAATCAATTTTATTCAGCACTGGTAATACTTCGAGGTCATTTGAAATAGCGGTAAAACAATTTGCCACACTCTGCGCTTCAACGCCTTGCGCCGCATCGACAATGAGCAAGGCACCTTCACAAGCGGATAAAGATCTCGATACCTCATAGCTGAAGTCAACATGGCCTGGCGTGTCAATAATATTTAACTGGTAGATATTGCCGTCTTTGGCATTGAAATTAAGCGTCACACTTTGAGATTTGATGGTGATGCCACGCTCACGCTCGATATCCATCGAATCAAGCACTTGTTCAGCCATCTCACGCTCTGTTAAAGCACCGCACTGCTGAATAAAACGATCTGCTAACGTCGACTTGCCATGATCAATATGCGCAATGATGGAAAAATTTCTGATTAAATCCTGCATTATGAGTAGGAATCGTAAATATCTTGGCTAAACGCTGCAAAAGGCGCGATCTTATCTGATATCGGCAGTGGTATAAATCGTTAATTGTTATGCAGGGGAATATCGAACTGGCCATTTTTAAAATAGGCGTCGAATTTATTCTCATCGAAAAAATGGCGACATATCTCATTATTTTCATGTAGCAACACGGGTATATCACCAACGTAACGTTGCAGCAATGATTGATCGGAATCGATATCAACCACCTCAACACTAAAATGGTACCTTATTTGGAGTAGACTCAGCTGTTGCTTCATGTCATCGCATAAATGACAGTCCTGACGGCTAATCAGCGTCAGGATGGGATGATTGTTACTCATCCAGCTTCAATGCAAGGAAAATAGGCCCTCCACGGCGCTGAATTAAAACAGGAATTGATTTGCCTTTGGGTAATGACGTCATTAATTGACTAAAGTGTTCTGCATTTTTCACTTTGGTGTTGTTCATTAATAACAGCACATCACCACTTCGTATGCCGGCGGTTTCAGCCGGTCCGGAGCCAACTTCATCAATGAGCACACCATGATCCTCGATCCCCATTTCCTCTCGCTGTTGATCAGAAAGGTCTGACACATTCATATTAAGGGGATTATTTGAAGATTCTTGTTTTTTACCGGTATTTGTCGCAGCGACTTGTTCATCAGTCGGTAATTCAGAGATTTTAACCCGAATGGTTTTGTACTTTGATCGCCTGATCACTTCTACCTGCACAACATCGTCAATCGCGGTACTGCCCACCAGTGGCGGTAAATCTGAGGAAAAGTTGACATTATTACCGTTAAATTTTGTCACAATATCCCCCACTTCAATACCGGCCTTCTCGGCAGGCCCATCGGGTAATACTTTGGCTATTAATGCACCGTGAGGATGGTCCATATCAAATGATTCGGCTAACTCTCGGGTGACGTCCTGTATTAGCACGCCCAACCAGCCACGAGTCACCCGACCTTTGTCTCTGAGTTGTTGATAAACACGTTCAACAACATCCACGGGGACAGCAAATGACAAGCCCATAAAACCGCCGGTTCGGCTATATATTTGCGAGTTGACACCGATCACTTCCCCGTCGAGGTTAAACAAAGGACCGCCTGAGTTTCCAGGATTAATCGCAACATCTGTCTGAATAAACGGGACATAGTTTTCATTGGGAAGACTTCTGCCTATTGCACTGACAATGCCGGCGGTTACCGAATGGTCAAAACCAAAAGGCGAGCCAATCGCCAGCACCCATTCGCCAACTTTTAAATCAGAGGTTTTGCCGAGAGCTAACACCGGCAAATTGCTGGCATCTATTTTTAACACAGCAATATCACTGCGCTCATCTGAACCTATTAATTCTGCGACATACTCTCTACGGTCATTTAAGCGAACGATAATCTCATCCGAATCCTTGACGACATGATGGTTAGTAATGACATAACCATCTTTGGAGATAATAAAACCCGAACCCAGTGAAGACCGTTCCGGTGAAGGTCCCTGTCCCTTGGGCAAATCTTCGAAATACTTTTTGAAGAATTCATAAAACGGGCTGTTTTCAGGAATATCGGGCAGATTAAATCCAGGCGGCATGCCACCGTGTGGGGATTGCTTGTTACTGGTACTGATATTCACGACTGCCGCCGAGTTCGATTCCACCAGTTTGGTGAAATCGGGCAAATCTCTTGCCGTTGCTTGAAAACTAACTAGTACCAGTAGTAACGAACTGATAAGCGAAATGACATTACGATAAAATAATTTATACATATCCATAGATGTAAATAATTGAAAATAAATACGACGACGTGATGTTAATCAGCGCAGATTAAGGCTGTGAACGAACTGAATCAGCCATCTGTCTGACGGTTGATTTGGGGACTTCGCCAACGGCAGTAATCTGATACCCGTCTAACTGTACAGCATAGGCATTCACTCCGCCATATTCGACAGAGCCCGGCTCAGGCGCATTTTTTTCCGGCATTTTTTCAACAAATACGGATACCATCGCCAAACCATCAGTGTAGACCAGATGTTCTACTGGTTCTTCACTGGTCACCATGGATTGACTGGCACGATCTCGCATTATAAAACCGGCTGGCATCCACGTTGCCTGCCATTGTATGTGATCAGATCGTGCAGCTTTTTCAGCATTAATATTATTAAAATAGGTAAAGTCATTAACTGGGTAGCTTGGTTCGAGTAGTGACTCATCAATATCGTCCTTTACGTCGAGCTGTGCAAACATTACTTGCTCGAGCGTGATTCCTTGTTGATTTTTGAGTTCTGATTTAAGCAATAACCTGGAATTTTTGTCGACCCATAACTGATAGCCATAACGAAAACTGTCTTTAGGTACAATATTCACTATCCAGGCATCAAGACCGGCGATACGGCCCTCGCCCACGACAGAGAAATTATAAAAATCTGAGATTGTCTCAATCGGGTGCGGAATATAGGAAGAAATCAGTTTTCCGGTTCGGCTTTCATCGACGACAACCGTTTTGTCTTCAGGGAAATAGCATTTGACTTCTTTTTCATTTCTCACCACCTCCCGCGCATGTCCGGTCAATGAGATTAGCTTCTCAGACACACCTTCCTTGTCTGCTTTGTGAATAATTCTCATGGTATCGACCTGGGTGCCGGAACGATACATAAAAACCCCGTCGTAATTCAGTGAGCGACTCGCCACGGACATGTCATTGATCAATCCCTGCGGTTCAGGGCGACCATCATCAGCTAACGCTGAATGGCTAATAAAAACAATGAAAAGTTGTACTGCTAAATTAAAAACGTATTTCAACGTAATGTCATTCCTGTCGATTGCTCTGAGGTTCGATAGTGACAATTCTGACATAAGGCGGGATACCCGTCATGCCTGATGCACTTCGATATTCATTATGATTCACCAGGTAGCCATTCATACGCTGGCTAGATAAAGTTGCTGGCGTGTCAGATTTGATTGACGCAGGCAATACTTGTGATTCTCCAAAGCGAAATGTGTCAATAGTTTCGGCAGGAATAGCTGTTTCATTATTGGCAATGGCCGGTGCAGCAGGAACGCCGACATTCCCATTATTATTGTTGCTGTTCTGGATGCCCAATATAGCCACCATCGCAACGGAAGCGGCAATGGCAAAACCGGCCAGCGGTTTGAAATTGAAGGACGATTTCGATGACGGCGCCAGCACGGTAGGCTCATTCTGAAGCGCCTGACTCACCCGCTCAGCCATACGCACATCCACCTGCTCAGTTAGCGAATCACGCAAGCAGTCACCAATCAGGTGATAACGCGACCAGGTATTCTGCATGTCTTCATCCTGAATTAATTTATCTAACGCTAGGCTGTCGTGTTCGTCGTCCATTAACGCAGAAATTGTTTGATTATTTTCACTCATAGATTTCGCCTTTTTAATTATCCAACAGGGGTTTCATTTCATTGTCGATTGCCTCACGCGCACGAAAAATACGCGATCGAACTGTGCCGATAGGACAGTCCATCACGCTGGCAATCTCTTCATAACTCATACCTTCTACTTCTCTCAACATTATCGCTGACCGCAAATCATCCGGAAGGTTTTCAATCGCTTTAAGCACTGTCGCTTGCAACTCATCCTTCATCAGGAGATTTTCCGGTGTCGCTTTCTCTTTTAGAGCATCCGCACCCTCAATTTGTTCAATTTCTGATACATCATAATCATTATCAGTCGGGCGACGTGCCTGGGAGGCAAGGTAGTTTTTCGCCGTATTGACGGCAATTCGATACAGCCAGGTGTAAAAAGCACTATCTCCGCGAAATTTTGGCAAGGCGCGGTAAGCCTTGATAAACGCTTCCTGTGTGACATCTAGCGCATCACTATGGTTCCTGACAAAACGGGATACGAGGTTAATAATGCGTTGCTGATATTTCAGCACAAGGATGTCGTACGCTGCTTTGTCACCTTGTTTGACACGCTCGATTAATTCTTTGTCTGTTGTTGTTTTGGCCATCAGGCCGAACCTCGTTATGTTATTATCTTTATTGAAAACAGCCTAAATATATAGCGGCAGAGCAGCTAAACCTTAAACATTATTAATCTATAATCAACAGTTTAGGTAAAAAAACGACAATACTACCTTAAGCCAGATGCATGACCAACTACAACATGATGTATTGATAATTGGTAGCGGCGCAGCCGGCCTGAGCCTCGCATTAAAATTGGCCGATATTGCCACTGTTGCCGTACTATCGAAAGATTCCTTGATCGAAAGTGCGACATTGTATGCACAGGGCGGTGTATCGGCAGTGCTCGACGAGCGCGATTCGATTGATTCGCATGTTGAGGACACATTAATCGCAGGAGCTGGACTATGTGATGAAGATGTCGTCCGACACGTAGTTGAGCAGGCACAAGAGAGTATTAATTGGCTGGTTGACCAGGGTGTGGATTTTACCCGTGTCGATAATCAATCGGATCCTAACTCCCCGTTTCACCTGCATCAGGAAGGTGGGCATAGTCATCGCCGCATTATTCATGCCGCGGATGCCACCGGACGGGAAATCGAAACGACGCTGGAACAGCGTGTCATTACCCATCCTAATATCGAATTATTCGAGCATCACATCGCCGTCGATTTAATTAAACAAAACATCGGTAAACCTTCTTCCCAACGCTGTATCGGCGCATATGTGCTCGATTTAGAGACAAAGGCCGTTCATGTGTTTTGCGCAAAAAACACCGTATTGGCAACCGGTGGCGCCGGTAAGGCGTATCTCTACACCAGTAATCCGGATGCCTGTACTGGTGATGGCATAGCCATGGCCTACCGTGCCGGTTGCCGTATCGCTAATATGGAGTTCATTCAATTCCATCCTACCTGTCTGTATCATCCGCAGGCCAAGTCATTTCTTATCTCTGAGGCATTACGTGGAGAAGGTGCAAAACTAATTTTAGGCAATGGTGAGCGATTTATGCATCGTTACGATGCCAGGGAAGAATTAGCACCTCGGGATATTGTTGCACGCGCTATTGATAGTGAGATGAAACGTCTGGGCGAAGACTGCGTTTACCTGGATATCACCCATCAACCTCAATCATTTATTGATGCGCACTTCCCAACAATTTCAGCAAAATGTAAGGAGTTTGGTATCGATATTAGCCGCTCACCTATTCCGGTGGTACCGGCCGCACACTATACCTGTGGTGGCATTATGATAGATATCGAAGGACAGACCGATGTCCCCGGACTGTATGCGATTGGCGAGGCAAGTTGCTCCGGACTGCATGGCGCAAATAGAATGGCGAGCAATTCATTACTCGAGTGTGTTGTTTATGCGCATGCCGCATATGATTCAATACGGCAATCTTTAGCCGCTGTTAATTTGCCGTCTGATATTCGTGCCTGGGATGAAAGTCGGGTGACCGATTCAGATGAAGAAGTGGTGGTAAGTCACAATTGGGATGAAATACGACGTTTCATGTGGGATTACGTCGGAATAGTCAGGACAACCAAACGCTTGCAGCGCGCACAGCATCGAATTCGCCTGTTAAAGTCTGAGATAACCGAGTATTACGGAAATTTCAGGATCAGTAAGGATTTGGTCGAACTCAGGAACCTGGCGGTCGTTGCTGAACTCATCATTAATTCAGCGCTTAAGAGAAGGGAAAGTCGTGGTTTGCACTTTTCTGCCGATTATCCGGTTGCACATGTCTCCAAACAGGCGAAAAATACAATATTGCAGATTGACCAGCAAAAAAACGGGCATGTTGCAGCATAATTTTTATAAAAACAATTAGTTATAAAAAAAATTTAAAGTTAATTATTATTAAAATAATATTCGCTTTTAACTAAAATTAACTATATTAATTATCAAATTGGCATCAGTATTGCGTTAAACAACAATATTTATTGAGCAGATAAAACAATCATGGCAACAGTGACTAACATCAACGAGTCGAGTAAAAAAAGCGAGGCCAATACGCAGCTTATTGCATACCCGGAGCACATGACTGATGTCAGTGATATTTCTGTTCATGTGATGGGTGTGCTACAGAGCACGCTGGAGTTAGAAAAATTAATCGAGCTGTTTGATGATGAACTGGTTGCTATTCTGCCACATGACAATATTGTCTATGCCAATAAAGATGAAGGCATAGAATTTAGCATTGGTAAAAAGGCAAAACATGAATTGAATTACCGCCTGGTACTATTCGGAAAAGAACTGGGCGACCTGAAAATCACCGGTAAAACCAAATTTCAGGAAAAAGATATTATCAAGCTGGAAAAGCTTATCTCAGCTTTAATCTATCCGCTTCGTAACGCCCTGCTCTACAAACAGGCAGTCGAAAGGGCCTACATGGATCCATTAACCGGGATAAATAATCGCGCTGCATTTGACAGAACCATTGAACAGGAGTTTGAGTTAGCAAAGCGACATGATAACAACCTGTGCCTGATGATGTTGGACATCGATCACTTTAAAGGTATCAATGATAACTACGGACACCTTGTCGGCGATGCGGTGTTAAAAAGCTTTGCCGACTGTATCTCTGACTGCATGCGTCGCAGTGACATCTTCTTCCGCTACGGTGGCGAAGAATTCAGCATTCTATTGCGAAATACACAAATTGCCGGTGCCACATTATTGGCAGAACGCATGCGACAGCGGATTGAATCACTGGAACTCGAATATGAAAAAATAAAGCTTTCAATTACGGCATCAATCGGTGTGGCCCAGCAGCTCGAACAGGACATTAACCGTTGCAGTCTTCTTGAACGCGCAGACAAATTGCTTTATCAGGCTAAAACAAACGGCAGAAACTGCGTTGTTTCGCAAGATGAGGTCTAAGCCGAACAACCAGTTTATTCATTCAGCATTAGCATAAAGTCATCTTCATTCAACAAGCTGATATTAAGGCTTTTTGCTTTATCGTATTTACTTCCGGGCGCATCACCGTAAATCAGGTAGTCAGTATTCCCGGAGACACTACCCGAGACCTTTGCGCCCAACGCCAACAATTTTTGCTTCGCATCGTCCCGGCTCATGGAAGATAAGGTGCCGGTAATGACAAATCGTTTACCGTTAAGTGTGGTATCGGCCTCTGTCTGCACATCATCCCAGTGTATACCTGCCTGTCTCAAGCGTGTTATGACTTCTTTATTGTGTTCCTGCTGAAAAAAGGTATGGATGTTTTTCGCCACTACTGGACCGACATCGGGCACTTGTTCCAACTGTTCCATTGATGCAGAAACGATAGCATCCCAGTCTTTAAAATGTTGTGTTAACGCTCTGGCGGTTGCTTCACCCACTTCGCGGATACCAAGGCTATAAATAAAACGTTCCAATGTCGTTTGCCGACTATTATCGATGGCTGTTTTGATATTACTGGCAGACTTCTCGCCCATTCGCTCCATTCGTTTTAAGTCTTCAATCGACAGCTCATACAAGTCTGCAACATTGGAAACCATTCCGGTTTGTTTTAATTGCATAATCAACTTATCGCCCAGGCCATCGATATTGAGTGCCTTACGTGAGGCAAAATGAATGATGGCCTGAACGCTTTGTGCCGAACAATAAATTCCGCCACTGCAACGGTAAACTGCTTCCCCTTCCTGCCTTGTCACTTTGCTCTGACATACAGGACAGTTTGCTGGCATGCTGAATTTACTGACTTCGCCGCGTTTTTCCAGAATCACCCTGACTACTTCAGGTATCACATCTCCCGCTCGCCTTATGAAAACGTAATCGCCAATACGAATATCCTTGCGATTGATTTCATCCATATTATGCAGAGTGGCATTAGTAACGGTAACGCCACCGACAACAACAGGCTCTAATCTGGCCACGGGTGTCAGCGCGCCGGTTCTTCCAACCTGAACATCAATATCAACAATACGCGTCATTTCTTCCATCGCGGGATATTTGTAAGCGATTGCCCAACGCGGCGCACGAGAGACAAAACCCAATTGCTGTTGTTGTTCTATAGCGTCAACTTTGAAAACGACACCATCAATCTCATAATCCAGGTCTAATCTACGATTGCCTATCTCAGTAAAGTATTCGAGGCATTGTTCAAGCCCCTGTAGTTGTCTTGATTCTGGCGAGGTCGGGATTCGCCACTGTTTCAACTGAGACAAGATTTGTGTATGGCTATTGAATTCGAGTTGCCCTTGATAATCACCAATACCATAACTATAGAACGACAGCGGACGTGAGGCTGTAATCCTTGAATCCAGTTGCCGAAGACTACCTGCAGCGGCATTTCTTGGGTTAGCAAAGGTTTTATGATTGTTTGCCAATTGTTGTTGGTTAAGTTTTTTAAACCCTTCGTGTGTCATAAAGACTTCGCCGCGCACTTCTATTCGCTGCGGTATGTGATTACCTTTAAGGACGAGCGGGATGGATGCAATGGTTTTGATATTTTGCGTAATGTTTTCACCGGTCTCTCCATCACCGCGCGTAGCAGCATGTACCAGTTGACCATGCTCAAATAAAATATTCACTGCCAGTCCGTCAAGTTTTGTTTCACCAGAATACACAATCGAAGCACAATTCAATTTTTCCCTGACACGCTTATCAAACGCCAGCATTTCCTCTTCGTCCAGCGCATTAGCTAACGATAGCATCGGTAATGCATGGCGAATTTCTTCGAATTTAGACAGTGCTGATGAACCTACGCGTTGTGTAGGTGAATGACTATCCAGAAATTCAGGATGTGTTTGTTCGAGTTCAGACAGTTCCCGAAACAGTCGATCATACTCAGCATCAGGAATAGCAGGATCATCTAATACATAATATTGATAATTATATTGGTTAAGTTGATCTTGCAGTTCAAGAATACGCTGTTTAGCCTGGCTGGAATTCATGTTGTGAAAACGGTTTATATGGAAGAAAGCTGCTCAGCTTTATCCCTTAATTGTTTAATATAGGAATGATTCACCAATTGGTTATGTTGATTACGAATTTCACCACCTAGTAGCTCGGCGATTCGTTGTGCCGTATTAAGAAATAATTCAAATACAACGCTGGCCTCAATTGAAGCAGGAGAATACATAAATAACACGATGCCTTTGGTTCTTAAATCAGCCATGCGGCCGAGATCAAACGAACCCGGTTCATACATATTCGCCAAACTAAACAGAGGCTGTCCTGAATGTAATTTCCCCGGCCCGAAATGATGAAACACATTCATATGCCCATAGACCATTCCCACCTCGTCAGCCGCTTTACTCAGCGATAACCCATTAAAAAGCGTCTGTGCAGGACTGGTGATATACAGCACAATTAAATCATCGCTAACATTTCCTAAAACGTTATTGTGTGTCTCTGTATCTGAGTAATCTTGATCATCGATTTCTGCAGCTGGCACTTCCCTACCCTCGTTTTCAGACCCACTGTCAGAAGAAACATCGTGAGTCAGAATATCAACAGAGCTCGTCTCATGTTGCTGTAAATCATCCTGAACTGCGGCAAACACATCAAACTCATCCTTATCTTCAACAGACGCTTCATAGTCTTTGACACTCATGCTGGATGAGAAATCCATTGTCTGTTTGGGCTCAATCGGTGCTATCGGTTCCTTAAGTTCATCACGAGACCTTGTTATAAGGTTGGCAACATCAGCCAGGCGCGCTGCAGCCTCTGTATCATTATTTGTTGTCGGGCTTAACCCGTAGACAGGCATGTCAGGGATTTCATCAACTGCGTCAAGCATCGTTTCTTTGCGTTTGGTTTCAGGCTTACGAAAGACTTCCCAGAAATAAATCCCGAATATGATGAGACAACCAATAATGAGCAAAATGATACGCAGATTGTCCACTAGCGTTTGAACCTTAGGGATTGTGGTAATGAGTGCCACATCTGAACAGATAGTGACGGCAACATGTAATTAATCAGGCAGTGGCTGCCATCTTTGCAGCTTCGTCAACATCAACAGAAACAAGACGTGATACGCCTGCTTCATGCATGGTGACACCCATCAACTGTTGTGCAATCTCCATTGTGATCTTATTGTGAGTAATGAAAATGAACTGCACTTCATCAGACATCGATTTGACTAATTGGCTAAAACGTCCGACATTAGTGTCGTCCAATGGGGCATCCACTTCGTCGAGTATACAAAAAGGTGCGGGATTCAACTTAAATATTGCGAATACCAGAGCGACAGCAGTTAACGCCTTTTCACCACCGGACAGTAAATGAATATTACTGTTCTTTTTACCAGGCGGTCGGGCCATAATGGCAACGCCCGTCTGTAACAAATCATCCCCGGTTAATTCAAGATAAGCGTGACCGCCACCAAACAAACGCGGAAACATATCTTTGATATTGGTATTTAATTCATCAAAGGTTTCTTTAAAGCGTGTACGAGTCTCTTTATCAATCTTGCGTATCGCGTTTTCCAGCGTGGTTAATGCTTCGATCAAATCTTTATGTTGACTATCGAGATAGGTCTTACGCTCGGCGTTCTGCGTATATTCATCGATAGCAGCCAGGTTGATAGGACCTAAGCGCTGAACCTTACGCGCAATTGCCTCTAGCTTTTCATTCCAGTCCTGCTGATTAGCATCTTCATCTGACAATTGTTCAAGAATCGCTTCCGGCTTTTGTTCGTGAGCGTTTAATTGCTCCAGCACCGTCTCCAACCTGACCTGACAACTGTTTACATTGATGCGGGCTTTTTCAAGCGAAGCGCGTAAACTTTCCAGCCCCTGCTCCTGCTGTTGTCGCTGTTGTTCCAGTTCTCGCATTCGCTGTTCAATTGTCTGAACAGAGGTGCGAGCATCGGCAAGGTTTTTTTCCGCAACCAGCTTCAATTCAAGCGCCGACTCAATGTGTTTTTGCAATGTTTTGACAGGCTGTTCAGTTAAACTTAATTGCTGCTGTAATTCCGATATTCTTTTATTTAAATGTTCCAGTTGAAATTCATTACGCTTAAAAGCCTGTTCGTAAGACGCTTTTTTCGAACTAAACGATTCCAGTTGTAATGCAATGCCATGACTTTCCTCGTGCGTGCTTTGCCAACGTGTCTTGGCATCAGCAAGCGATTGACGATGTCTTTCTCTGGTCTCCGACAGTTCCTGTCTTTGTTGCAGGAAACGCTGCTTGTCTTGTTCAACGTGTCCTAATCGATCCGAGATGGTCTCCATCTCCTGTTTATCTTTTTGTTCCTGCTGATCTAAGGAATCTAATTCGTCCAGGATTTGCTGACTGCGATTCGTACGTAGCTCATCTTCAGCAATTAACGATGCCAGCTCTGTTTTGAGTTCGGTAATTAGCTGTTGTTTGGAAGAGATAGACGATTGATTATTGGCCAGATTTTTTTCAATTGTTTCAAGCTCGGATTCAGCTTGTTGGTATTGTTGTTCAAGCGACTGTAGCTCCTGTTCCGATTGTTGCATCCGAGACTTAAGCGAGCTTATCTCCTGTTCGCGCGCAATGACGGTATCGACTGCAGCAGAAGAATGATTCACCAGTGCCCAATGATGACTTAACCAGACGCCTTGCTTGGTGACGATACTATGCGACTCAGGTAATTCGGGTAACATTTTCAGCGCATTATCTAGGCTATCTGCGACGTAAATAGTGTTTAACAAGGATGGTATTGAAACCTCAGAAGTCACGAAATCCAGTAATCTTGGCCATGATTTCGTCGCGGCATTGATACTTTTATCAGTGGTAGAGATTAAACCAAACTTACCTGGCGCCTCTGCCATCTT
This sequence comes from Gammaproteobacteria bacterium, assembly GCA_028279365.1. Classification (GTDB taxonomy): domain Bacteria; phylum Pseudomonadota; class Gammaproteobacteria; order Eutrophobiales; family Eutrophobiaceae; genus JANQNX01. Next base: position 261,680 of record JANQNX010000013.1, read on the forward strand.
TTCCAGCTTGACCTGAAGTTCGTCAGTACAAAAATCATGTAAATGCGTCTTCGTGACTGTTTCCAGTGCATGCGCCCATTCATCTTCAATGGTGATCAGTTGAGATAAGCGCTTCATGTCTTCCATGTCATTTGCACTAAGCCAGGCACTCAACTCCTGATCTTCATCAATGATTGAACGCTGTGTTGTCTCTAACGATGTTAACTCACCCTTGATTGATTGCGAATCATGTCGAAGCTTGTTCAGTTTTTCTGAAAGTACACGGATCTGCTCACGTGAGGTTTTCAGTTGCTGCTGGTTATTTGTATATTCGTTTTCGATAACTTGCAGCTGTTGCTCAGTTTCCCGTAGTGACTGTTCCAACTGAGGAATCTTTTCACTGCTATCATCATTTTGGTAAGCGTTATTTTCAGACTGCAGGTTGTAGCGTCTCTCCTTCAGGTCCTCGATACCGGTTTGCAGATGTTCAAATCGGGTTCGATCCACCTGTTCCTGGCGACTGAATTCAGTAAATGATTCATTAAAACTGTCCCATTCAGATTGCCAGACTTGCATCGCTTCTTCCGATTGATTTAGCAACTCATAGGCCCGATTACTCTCGGTACGTGAGCCATCAAGCTGGGGTTCCAGCGTTTTCATCTCGGACAGTAATTTTTCATAATCAGCTTTGTCTTGTTTGTGCTGTTGTTCAGACTGTTCGTAATTGTGCTGTGCTTTTTGTAGTTCTTCTTCTATCGCCGTAATTTTTTCGCGCGTGTGTTGTAACTGTTGCTCATACTGTGAGATATCACTGCCGACTTTATAAAAGTCCGATTGTCGATCGTTGAACAGCTGATTGGCCTCGCTTAATGTTTCTCGCTGCTTTTCAATTTCGGCTTCCAATTCTCTGACTTTGGCGACCGATGCCTCCAGAGTATTTTCTTTTTCTCTGGACTGTTCCTTCAGGCTGGTCATTTCCTTATTGAGATCTCGCCAATTAATCGCAAGTAATTCAGCGGTTAACTGGCGTTCTTCTTTTTTCAATTCCTTATAGCGTTCAGCCGCTTTAGCCTGACGTTGCAAATGATTGAGCTGTTTCTCCAGCTCATCACGAATATCATTCAGCCGTTCAATATTTTCTTTGGTATGTTTAATCCGGTTTTCCGTCTCCCTGCGCCGCTCACGATATTTTGAAATACCGGCTGCCTCTTCAATATAGACACGTAGTTCTTCGGGCTTCGCTTCAATCAGGCGGGATATCATGCCTTGTTCGATAATGGAATAACTTCGAGGACCCAGACCGGTACCAAGAAAAATGGCAGTGATGTCTCGTCGACGACAGCGAGTGCCGTTTAATGAATAGGTTGAGACGCCATCGCGATTGATTTGCCGTTTGATGGAAATTTCATTGTAACTGGCATATTGACCACCGAGTTTCTTCTCGGTGTTATCAAATACCAGTTCAACTGAAGCTTGTCCTACCGGTTGTCTTGCAGATGAACCACTGAATATGACATCGGTTAATGATTCACCACGCAGGTGTTTGGCCGAGCTTTCACCCATCACCCAGGTGACGGCATCGATGATATTTGATTTGCCACATCCATTCGGTCCCACGATGCCTACCAGGCTTCCTGGGACGATGAGATTGGTCGGATCAACGAAAGATTTAAAACCGGAAAGTTTTATGTTGCATAAACGCATGGAGCGATACAATACTAAAGTTATGCATGCCTGTCCAAACAAAAAAATATTCTATATTTAACATTAAATAAATATAATAAATAATTGATTTATATATAAATATAATTATTAACAAAGTAAGCAAACCATACTTACAAATTACGCTGAAATCAGTATGATGTGCGTCTTTAATTTAGCTATGTTTACGAGATAAACCATGTCAGAACAGCCGAAAAATCACCTGGATACTTTCCCTAATCCCAGTCCAAAACGTGACTTTACCATCCGCATAGATATTCCTGAGTTCACCTGTTTATGTCCTAAAACCGGTCAACCTGATTTTGCTGTTTTAAAGTTGGAATACGTTCCTGATGAGCGTTGCGTGGAATTAAAATCGTTAAAACTTTACATCGCCGCTTATCGGGACCTGGGGGCATTCCATGAAGCCGTGACGAATACGATTCTGGATGACCTGGTAGCGTTAACTGCGCCGCGTTTTATGCGTTTGACCGGTGAATTCAATGTTCGCGGTGGCATTTACACTACCGTTATTGCAGAGCATATGCAGACTGACTGGCAACCCCCTGTCAACGTTACGTTGCCTTAATACTGATGACTCAGTTCAAAGCTGGCTTTCAATACCTGCTTGGCGGCTTTAAATTAATCGGCAAAGCAGGCATAAGGCTTTACGTACTTATCCCGTTATTGATTAATTCGTTGCTATTTACCGCTGTCATTGCTTATGGCGCCAATTTAATCAACGATTTGATCAATTATCTGGTGTCTCAATGGGCCTGGTTGGAATGGGTAAAATGGCTCATATGGCCTCTGTTTGTACTGGTTTCGCTGACCATTGTGTTCTTCTGCTTCTCTGTTGTCGCCAATCTTATAGGCGCACCGTTTAATGGTTTTTTATCGGAAGCAGTCGAACGTCATCTGTCAGAAACCAATGAAATCGATAAACCCAGTAAAACATTACTTGAAGAGATAACGCTGGCGTTTAAGACCGAGTTTCAAAAATTTCTCTATTTTGCCGTACGTGCATTACCGTTACTGCTGCTGTTCGTTATTCCAGGCATTCAGCTTGGCGCACCAATGGTCTGGTTCTTATTCAGTGCCTGGATGTTAACGTTGGAGTACACGGAATACCCGATGTCAAATCATGGTATTCATTTCAGCCAGCAACGCCGAACCTTATTCGCCAATAAACAGCTTGCTTTTGGTTTTGGCCTTGCTGCCATGCTATTGACCTTAATCCCGGTGATTAATTTCTTTGTCATGCCGGTCGCTGTTGCAGGTGCAACCAGGATGTATTACGAGCAAAACCAACTGCATGGTGAGGATGGTGGTAAATCATAATTGCCTAAAAGAAAGCTTTTGTAGTATAAATAGCGCCCTCATTTCAGACGGGCGGAGATAGGCTATGGCTGCCAAGAAAAAAACAGCGAAAAAGAAAACAGCCAAGAAAAAAGTGGCGAAGAAGGCTGCGCCCAAAAAAACCAAGGCAAAAAAGAAAGTCGCCAAGAAAAAAGTCGCGAAAAAGAAAACGGCTAAAAAGAAAGCCGCCAAGAAAAAAGTTACTAAAAAGAAAACGACGAAAAAGAAAGTCGCCAAGAAAAAAGTCGCGAAAAAGAAAACGGCTAAACCCGCAACTAACAAGAAAAAAAGTAAAAGCATGTCAGCAGTTCCAAAAAAGAAAACGATAAAGAAAAAAGCCTCGAAAAAAGATGCACAAAAACCCATCGCGCCTTACCAGGAGAAAAAGGGCGAAGAATATATGAGTACTGAACAACTTGAGCACTTCAAACAGATTCTGCTTAATTGGAAAATGGATTTAATGAAAGAAGTAGACCGAACAGTTCATCACATGAAAGAGGATGCATCGAACTTTGCCGACCCTTCAGATCGAGCCACGCAAGAAGAGGAATTTGGGCTTGAGTTAAGAACAAGAGACCGCGAACGAAAGTTATTAAGGAAAATTAATGCGGCATTATTGCGCGTCGAAGACGGTAGCTATGGCTATTGTGAGGAAACCGGCGAAGAAATTGGCATACGCAGATTAGAAGCCCGACCGGTTGCGACACTATGTTTGGAAGCGCAGCAAAGACGCGAATTGGCAAAGAAACAATATCGCGACAGAGAGGATCGCGACAGATAGATTAATAACACCCTATCCTCTGCATATCGATTGTAAATTACTACTTTGCTCATGAGTTATCGTGGGCGTTTTGCACCATCCCCAACTGGCCCGCTTCACTTTGGCTCTATCGTCGCTGCCTTAGCCAGCTACCTTCAAGCACGTCATCATCAAGGTCAATGGTTAATTCGTATAGAGGACATTGATACACCTCGAGTTCAAGATGGCGCGGAAACAACCATACTGTCTCAACTGGAACAGCTTGGACTCAAATCCGACAGTGATATTAGCCGACAATCTGATTGTTTAGCATATTATCAACATGCACTGGATGCGCTTATCGAAGATGACATGCTCTATGCATGTCGATGTTCACGAAAGAAGGTAGGCGCTGGGCCTTATCCTGGCTATTGTCGCGAGGCAAAGCATCGTTACGAACAAAACACATCAATTCGATTAAAAGTCAGTCCGGAACCGATAGTCTTTCAGGATAAAGTACAACAACTGTTCTCACAGTCTTTAGAACAAGACGTGGGCGACTTTATTGTCAAACGATCGGATGGCTTGTTTGCTTATCATTTAGCCGTTGTCGTTGACGATGTCAGACATGGCATAACCGAGATCGTACGCGGTGCCGATTTGCTGGATTCAACACCAAGGCAAATATATCTGCAGCAGTGTCTATCTCTCTCGACGCCAGAATATATTCATATACCGGTTGCGACTGATAAAACGGGAAGGAAACTCAGCAAATCCGATCAAGATGATATTGCAATAAACCATCGTCCTGTCGAAATATTACTATTTGCTTTAAGGTTTTTAGGTCAGGATTTACCGCCTCAAATGTTGAGAGGCAATCCTGAAAGCGTCTTAAGTTGGGCAATCGAGCATTGGGATATTGAATCCGTTCCCAAACAAACATCACAACACATACAGGCTTAATTACTATCGTATTTTTCTGCTAACTTGACGCGTTCCAAAAATGTGTTTCTGGCAATCGTCAGATCTTCTATCAACCATGCCAGCTCATTCATTTCCAAAGCCTGTGGTCCATCCACTAATGCTTTTTCGGGTGCTGGATGAAAATCCGCTAACACCATATTTGCACCTGCCAGTACGCCCTGCGCCGCGACATGCATCACGTCCAGTATTCCTTCCGGCCCCCGCTCTCTTGAACCGACAGAATGCGATGGATCAACGCAAACCGGCATGTGAGTCAGACGTCTTACCACCGGCACATGGGAAAAGTCGACCAGATTACGATGTGGATCACCCATATTCGTCTTCATCCCACGCAGGCAAAATACAACGTTATGATTGCCTTCACTAGCCAGATATTCTGCTGCATTCAAGGATTCTTCGAGCGTAATGCCAAAGCCACGTTTAATTAACACGGGAAATCGTCTTTGTCTGCCGACCGACTTCAGCAATTCAAAGTTCTGCGTATTGCGTGTACCAATCTGCAGCATGACGCCGGTGGGATTACCTGCGTTTTCCAGCGCATCATCAATTTCCTGAATATGCACATCATGAGTTATCTCCATGGCAATCACCTTGATGCCATATTTACCAGCAAGTTCAAATACATAAGGCAGGCAATCTTTACCATAGCCCTGAAAAGAATAAGGATTGGTCCTGGGTTTATAAGCCCCCATGCGAGTGCAATTGAGTCCTAACTCAGACACAGAGCGCATCATGATTTCGGCATGCTGTTTGGTATCAACCGCACACAGTCCGGCAAATAAATGGAATTCATCCTGGCCGAAGCGTACACCGTTATAATCGAAATAGTTTTCTCTGACGTCGTCATTGTGACGACCTAGCACCCGATATTCTCTTGATACTCGAAATACTCGTTCAACTACAGGAAAATTGTGAATATCTTCCGGATCTATAGAAATGGTATCGCCAACAAGATAAAACTCAGTCAGACGCTGTTGCTGCCCTATTTCTTCATGCATGCGCACGGCGATATCAGGCAAATTTTCCAGGTGATTGACGAAACGCTTGAACTCATTACTGGTCTTATCAGTATCAGGTTTCAGTATTACAATCATTTTTCTGCCCGTAGTTTTATTATTTTTTGTATCATCATCACATAATGATTAAAGCAAATAAGATACCAGGATTTATCGCCCAAACCGTACTATTTTCAGTCTTTCTCTCATTCTCAAGCATTGTGAGTAGTGTGGATAAAATCACTATCAATGGCTTATTTCAAAATAAGGCCATTGTCACAATAGATGGAAAACAGCGCGTGTTAAAGCAAGGCAAACCCAGCCCAGAGGGGGTATTGCTGATTGAATCTGACAGTGAAAAAGCGGTCATCGAGATAGATGGTAAGCGCGACACCTACAAACTTGGTACCCAGATCGGCAGTCGTTTTTCCAAACCCACATCAGGTAAATCGATCCTGATTGCGCCGGATCCGGGCGGTATGTACTCTATTAGTGGGTCAATAAATGGCGGCAATGTTGAGTTTGTTGTCGACACCGGTGCCAGTGCCGTTTCGATGAATAGTAACGTCGCAAAACGTCTGGGCATTGATTATAAATTAATTGGCGAGGAAGGCATCAGCTATACCGCTTCCGGCAAAGATAAAATCTATATCGTCAATTTGAAGCGAGTCAGAATCGGGGAAATTGAGTTAAGAAACGTTGAAGGTGTCGTCCATGATGGCGATTTCCCGGTTATTACCTTACTGGGTATGTCATTCCTCGGGAAACTGGACATGAAACGCGAAGGACAGCTACTGGAATTAAAGAAAAAATACTAAACCGATTTTTTCAATCTTTCGCTATCCCAGAAAATCTCTTTGCCGTCTTTTAAGTGATTTAATGAACGCGCCATGACGAACAATAGATCAGAGAGTCGGTTAATATAACGCAAGGTCTCCGGGTTCACATATTCAGTTTGACCAAGCTTGACCATATGTCTCTCGCAGCGTCGACAAACGGTTCTTGCCATATGACATATCGAGGCAGGCAAGGAACCCCCAGGTAAAATAAATTCCTTTAATGGAGGCAAGTCTTCGTTATACACATCAATTAATTCTTCCAGCCGCTCTGTACATTCTGGAGATATCGATGCGTTTCCGGGGATAGCCAGTTCACCGCCAATATCAAATAAGCGATGTTGAATATTTCTTAAATAGCCGGACACATCGGAAGGAATACCTGCTGCCTCTAATACACCCAATACGCTGTTCAGCTCATCGACCTCGCCCATCACATCAACGCGCAAACCGGATTTATCCACTCGATCACCATTTGCCAAGCCGGTTTGTCCATCGTCACCGGTTTTCGTGTAAATTTTTGTCAGTCTATTACTCATTTTTGTACTCAATTTAATTAGCAGTAAATTTTATTATCGGCGATAAATTCTCAGGTAATTTATGTATCGTTGGATGAAAGGCATGCGCCATCAATTCCAGCCCTTCGACCAATCTTGGGCCCGGTCGGCTGAAATAAGCATTGCCGTCAGTGATGAAAACATTATTTTCCCTGACGGCTTTTAATTCGGTCCATCCTTTCCTTTCTATTAGGAAATTCATGTCTTCCAGATTTCTGTCTGTATCAAAGCCGCAACAAGCGATAAAGAGAATGTCCGGATCGGATTCAACAATACTATCCCAGGTAATTTGAGAGGAAGGTTGATGTTTATTGCCAATAAGGTCGACACCGCCAGCATATTCTATCAATTCAGGTGTCCAATGCCCCGCATTAAAAGGAGGATCGATCCATTCAAGAAAAATGACACCAGGTTTATCTTCATTAGTAATTTCTGTTTTTGTCGTCGTTTTGACAGACTCGACACGCTGCTTAAGTTGACTCACCGCATGTTCAGATTGATTGATATGATTCGTTTCTTTACCCACCAATAGCAGAGTGTCAAAGACATCCTGCAAGCTCATTGGCTCAAGATTAACAATCTTTGCATTGGTATTTAATTCACAAACAGCGTCCGTTACTTCGGATGCGGCAACCGCACAAACCTCACATAAAGACTGTGTAACAATAACATCAGGGCGCAGAGATTCCAGCACTTCAAAATCAAGATGATAGATTGCCTTTTCAGTCTGCAACTGCTGTTTAACCGCAATATCGATTTCAGCACTGCTTGCGTCTTTGGGGATCAAGCTTTTGGTTACGGGCGGCAAGTCTTTGACAAAATCAGGATAGTCACACTCATGACTGACCCCGACTAAATATTCACCCAGGCCTATTTCGCAGAGTATTTCTGTTGCACTGGGAAGTAATGAAACGATTCGCATTGTCTTATGTCGCCAACATGATATCAGTATATGAAAAGCCCTCTCTCATTAACGATTCACCAACAGTAATAGCAATATCTGACTGAAACATCGGGCCAGCGTTGACAAAGGTATGAAACTCTCCATTTTCACCACAGGCATCGATATCCTCGTTAATGGAAGACAGGAAATGCGCATCAAATTTGCTGCCGGCAAAATCTGCCGATAGTTGCTTAGGATCAACACAAGTTAAATAGGCAGAGATGCCGCTTGCAATCATCTCATGTGCCAAAGCTTTTGTTGGAAGTCCCCAGATCGGGAATAAGGGCTGTAAGCCAGATCGTTTCATCAGCTCAATACGATACAAACGAATATCCTCCAGAAACAAATCGCCATAAGCAATATGTGTCACCTGATGTTCTGTTTTTAAGGTACTAAACATATTGAGAATCAGTCGTTCATAATCCTCGTTCGAACATGGCCAGGGAAGACCGACCTTAAACAACTTAAGACCGGCTGCTTTGGCTTGGGCATCCAACAATTCTTCTCTAACCGCATGCATCGCAACACGATTAAACTCAGAGTTGATGGTCGTTAGCAAACCAACTAACTCAACGTTACTATCTTGTTGTAACTGATAGAGTGTCCAGGCAGAATCTTTGCCTGAACTCCAGGAAAGTACAGCTCGCATTACATACTAATAATCAAGCGACATGCAAATCAGATTGTCTATCAAAGTAATGTCTAAGCCCTTCATAAGTACCGAATAAAACCGCCGAATAAAACAGATCGCCGGCCAAGGTATTACCATAAAAAGGAATCGCCATTACGTAGCACTGAATTAAGCCATCAGCTGTTAACGGGTAGTAAAGCCCGGTCGTCCAGAGCGCAAAATTTGATAACACAAATAATACGCTTGCGGATACGACTGCTGAACCTCCGATGCGCGTCACAGAGCGTGTCTTAGATAGCACGTAACGACCGACTAAGGCACTGATGGCAAAACTCACATAGACCGACAACATCACTATCGGTGTATAAAAACCGATAAAGAAATCACTAATTAATAGCGCAACAATAGGAATCAGCCAAGCTCGACGATTGGAGACATAAGCACCCGCAAATAACCCCAGCGCACCAATCGGAGCAAAATTCATAGGGTGAGGCACTAAACGAGTCAACACCACTAAAACCATTAAAAAGTAAAACAAGACATGTTTTTCATTTAATAATTTATTCATCGACATTTTTAATTTCTCCGAAACAAAATCTCTGTCTAGCTAATAAGCCTATTATCATGGATTTAGGGCTAAATTAATACCCAGAAAACCGGCAATACCTGGATTGGTAAAGCTGAACACCTCTTCATAAGACTCATCCAGGAGGTTTTCAATTCGTCCTGAAAAAGAAATTGCATCGCTAAATTTATAGCTAGCTGCAAGATTAACCAGCGTATATGCGCCTAAATTTGCCCTAAACTGGGGTGTGGCAAATACAGTGTTCTTCTGCCTGCCGTTATAGTTTACGCCTAAGTTAAGGTTAGCTTTTTGATTCAGGAATGAATAATTGATGTTGATATTACCCATGTGCTTTGGTCGTCTTACCAATTCAAATTGATTGGCATCACGGCTATTAGTAAATGTATAACCACCATTGATATCCAGGTTATAGACAGGTGAATAGCTAAATGCCATTTCCAGGCCTTGTATGGAATTTGTTCCAACGCTGTTAGTTACCGTGTTGTTTTGTCCTGTAATCAGGTCGGTAATTAAATTGCGAAAATAAGTTACATCGAAGCTTAACTGATCATTAAATAAAGACTGTTCAACACCCACATCCCAACCGCGAGATGATTCAGGCGTTAAATTTGGATTGCCTGTAAATGTCGGAAAATTACCGAACAATTCAGATACGGTAGGGTTTTTAACCCCCGTGCCATAAGACATATGTAGTCGAGAACCCGTTTCGATCAAATTATATGCACCAGTCACACGATAAGTATTGGTGTCCTCAAAAAAATCATCAGTATCATCATGTCTCAAACCAGTCGAAACAAAAAATCGGTCAGCAATGCTAACTCTGTATTCGCCAACATAACTTTTAGTGAGAAAACCGACCTGATTTCTGCCACCAATAAATGAGCCAGCAGCATTGTCGTCTTCATATTCAAAAAGAAAAGAAGCGTTATGCTCGATACTTGTTAACCTGTTGGTATCAAAACTAACGTCACTTTGAAATGCATATTTATCCTTGTCTCCGTCAAGAAAAGATGCGCCAAAAGTCGATGATTGGAAATCACTACGATTTTTGGAAGTCTGGAAAGAAGCTGTATTTCTCCATTTGCCATCAAATAAAGATAAGCTTACTGTACCCTTTTGATAAAACTGATCAGAATTGGTTTGATTGCCTGTCGCATCTGTAACAATACCACTAACAGAAGGATCCGTCTGTGTGACTGCTTTTACGACGCGACGCACATAGTTAATGTCAATATATTCATTTGGTGTCATGCCCAGCTTTAGGTCATAGACTCGATTATTGTGACTATCATCCTCATCACCTGAACGCGCTATGTTAGCGCCGTTTGTGCCCAACACTTCCGCATTTAAATTGAAATTAAACAAATCATTGCCATAAGCACCACCAAACGTTGTATGGTTTGTTGCAAAGGAACCACCTTCATAAGCCGCACGCACTTCTAATGGCCCTTTTCCTTTTTTAGTAATAATATTGATAACCGCACCAATGGCATCACTACCCCAAAGTGCACTTTGTGCCCCGCGTAACACTTCTACCCGCTCAATATTATCAGCGGTCAAATTTGCAAACGCGAACTCAGAACCAAAAGCAGGATCGTTTACTTCGATACCATCGATCAATACCAGAGTATGATTTGCTTCCGCGCCTCTTGCTCTAACTTGAGTTTGTGTGCCAAACGTACCACTACGTACTACAGATAAACCCGGTACTTCCCGTAATATATCGGGTAAAAATAACAGGCCGCGCTTTTCTATATCTTCCGATGTGATGATTGTCACGGCTGAGCCGACTGCCGCTTTTGAAACTGGTGTTAACGAAGCTGTTACTGTGTATTCACCTTTGTCTTCTATGTCATCAGAAAAGGCAGATGTAGATAGACTGGCTAACAATAAAACAGATATAAAACCTTTCATTACTCTTTCTCCCCGTGGTGCCCGCCGCACCATGCTTGTTATGCCGGGGAAACAGAAAGGCAGAAAGATATGCAGGTTGAAGAATCAACCTGTCTCATTGCCTTCGCAGCCGCCCGCAGCGTGAATGGTCGTATCGGGCCGGTATCCGGGCTTACGAGTGATATTTAAATCTGTTCTTTCACCTTCCCATATTCGTAATAAATACAGTGGTATTAAGAAAGAACTTTTCTCGATTACCGTTGCGGGGGCAGCGTCGGAATTGAAACATCGCACCGACTTCCCGTTTAACACAGCTATAAAAATAGCTGGCACCTGATACTTTGAAAGCGGAATAATACTGAGTATGCTTAGCAAATTGCAAATAAAACATGAACAAGACTGCAAGACTGACCATCAAACGATAGTGATTCATCTCTATTATTTTCGCGACATAACAATAACAGGTAGTCATTAAACAAGGGGATTTACATGCTTAAACTGACAAAAGAACACATTGTCGCAAAAGAAGGTTTTAATCGTTGGCTCATCGCGCCAGCGGCTTTGGGCATTCATTTATGTATTGGTTCTGTTTATGCCTGGAGTTTATTTAACCCCTATTTGATTAAACGTGTGGGCGTTGTTACCAGTGCCGCAGATGACTGGAGCTTTGACAATGTCGTTATTATTTTCTCGATAGCCATTATTTTTCTTGGTCTAGCTGCAGCTATTGCTGGTAAATGGTTGGAAAAAGTTGGACCACGTATGGTCGGAGTTGTCGCCGCTATCTGTTGGGGTGGTGGTTTCCTTGTCGGTGGCTTGGGTATTTTATCCGGTCAACTCTGGCTACTTTATCTCGGTTATGGCGTGATAGGCGGATGTGGATTGGGCCTGGGTTATGTCTCTCCCGTAAGTACTTTAATTCGCTGGTTCCCGGATCGCAGGGGTATGGCAACGGGTATTGCCATTATGGGTTTTGGTGGCGGTGCGATGATAGCGAAGTTTATGATCGACCCGTTAGTCAGATACTTTTACCGGACACCTGATTATCTGGGCACAACCGATTCAATCAATCTCATTACTGAAGCTGGTCGTCGTATGGCCGACATTGGCGGCACGATGACCGAAGTGGTAGTAATTGGGGCAAATGAAATCAGCAAGATGCCGGTGCCGGGACCAGAGGGTGTTTATGTAGTTGGAACAGGAAGTGTCGGTGTCTCTCAAACCTTCTTCTGCCTGGGTGTAATTTATTTTATTGTCATGATGATCTCTGCCTTTTCTTATCGGGTCCCCACTGAAGGTTGGAAGCCTGCTGGATGGGAAGCACCGCCAGAAGATAAACAACATGCAATGATCACTCAGCATAATGTACATATTGATGAAGCATTGAAAACACCACAGTTTTATCAGCTCTGGATCATGCTGTGTTTTAACGTCACCGCAGGCATTGGAGTGATTTCTATTGCCAAGACGATGATGAGCGAAATCTTTGGTACAACCTTGCCTGATACGGTGAATCCTGAATTTGCTGCGACCTATGTATTTATGATTAGTCTGTTCAATATGGTGGGACGTTTTTTCTGGGCCAGCACCTCGGACTATATCGGCCGAAAAATGACTTATGCCATTTTCTTTGGTCTGGGCATCCTACTCTATCTATCAATCCCTTATACGGCTGCGCAAGTCAGTGCGAATCCTGCATTAATGTGGCTGATTGTTTTTTATGCCGCGACCATGATCATTTTTACCATGTATGGAGGCGGTTTTGCGACCATACCGGCCTACCTTGCTGACATCTTCGGCACGAAGTTTGTCGGTGGCATTCATGGCCGTTTATTAACTGCATGGAGTGTTGCTGGATTTTTAGGACCGAAATTAATTTCATCGTTACGAGAAAATGCGGTAACGAAAGCTATTAATAATCTGGTTGAGAAAATTGATCCCGCACTATTCCAGCAAACCTTTGGCGATAGCGTTGACAACCTCGATTTATTGGTAGAGACAAAAACGGTGACTATCGCCAAACTGATGGAGATCGCACCTGAAGGTACCTTAAACCCGACATCCGGGCTGTACAATCAAACCATGTACATTATGGCAACGCTATTGTTTATCGCCTTGATAGCAAATCTGCTGATGCGTCCTGTAAACCCCAAGCACCACATGGCAGAGGATTAAAGACATATGTTGAGATCTCGGCTAAATTGACTATTTGCTAGAGAGACATTGGCATTTCTCCCTAATAATATTGGAATCGTGCAGATCATCGACTATACTCTGCCGCCTTCAAATTCGTTCTGAGGAGCGCTGCGACAACAGTTTGCTGTTGCCAGGCTCAGACGCAATAGCTTAAAACCGCGCTCGCTTAACTGAAACTAGACTAAGCGAATGACGGACAAGACAACACAACTTAAATCCTTAATGCAACAGCGCATCCTGATATTGGATGGCGCCATGGGCACCATGATCCAATCCTATAAGCTTGAGGAGGAAGATTACCGCGGTGAACGTTTCCGCTCTCACCCCTGCGACGTGAAAGGTAATAATGACCTGCTTTCGTTAACTCGACCGGACATTATTAAGGCAATTCATGCCGCTTATTTCGAAGCCGGTGCCGATATTGTCGAGACCAACACCTTTAACTCAACCTCCATTGCCATGGCGGATTACCAAATGGAAGACCTGGTTTATGAGTTAAATAAAGAAAGTGCCTTATTAGCCAGACAAACCGCCGATGAATTCGAACAAAATGATCCGGATAAGCACCGTTTTGTCGCTGGTGTATTAGGCCCGACCAATCGCACCTGTTCGATTTCTCCAGACGTCAATAATCCCGGTTATCGGAACATCACCTATCAGGAATTAGTTGAGTCTTATACAGAAGCATTATCCGGACTCGTCGATGGTGGTGCTGATTTAATTCTGGTTGAAACGATCTTCGATACACTTAATGCAAAGGCTGCATTGTTTGCCATTGATCAATATTACGAAGAACAAAATATCCCGCTGCCGATCATGATTTCCGGCACCATCACTGATGCCTCAGGCAGAACCTTGACCGGACAAACAACGGAAGCATTCTGGAACTCGGTCAGGCATTCGAAGCCCTTAAGCGTCGGTTTGAACTGTGCCTTAGGACCAAAGGATTTGCGGCAATATGTTGAAGAATTATCCACCGTTGCTGATTGTCACATCAGTGCACATCCAAATGCCGGTCTTCCGAATGAATTTGGCGAATATGATCTCGATCCTGGGGCCATGTCAGAGCATATCCAGGAATGGGCACAATCAGGGCTATTAAATATTGTTGGTGGCTGTTGTGGTACGACACCCGATCATATTAAAGCCATGCTTGATGTGGTTGAGACTGCGAAACCAAGAGATATTCCTGATTTAGCTGTTCATCAACGTCTCAGCGGTCTGGAACCATTCAACATCACCAGCGAGGTAAATTTTGTTAACGTCGGCGAACGCACCAATGTCGCCGGTTCACCGAAATTCCTGCGTTTGATTAAAGAAGAAGAGGACTTGGAAGCTGCATTGGAGGTCGCGCGACAACAAGTTGAAAACGGCGCACAGGTCATTGATGTCTGCATGGATGAAGGCATGCTGGAATCAGAACAGCTCATGGCTGATTTCCTTAAACTGATTGCCTCTGAACCCGACATCAGCCGCGTCCCGATTATGATTGATTCATCAAAATGGAGTGTGATTGAATCCGGCTTACGCTGTGTCCAGGGTAAAGGCATTGTCAATTCAATCAGCCTTAAAGAAGGCGAAGAAAAGTTTACTCAGCAGGCGAAACTGGTTAAACGCTACGGTGCCGCTGTTGTTGTAATGGCATTTGATGAACAAGGCCAGGCCGACACAACTGAACGTCGTTATGAAGTCTGTAAACGCTCTTACGAAATATTGGTTAATGATATTGGCTTTGCGCCTGAAGATATTATTTTTGATCCCAATATCCTGACTGTCGCAACCGGTATGGAAGAACATAACAACTATGCCGTTTCATTCTTCGAAGCGACCAAACTAATTAAAGATAACCTTTCGCATGCATTAGTTAGCGGCGGTTTAAGTAATGTATCCTTTTCTTTTCGCGGCAATAACCCGGTGCGTGAGGCCATGCATGCGGCATTTTTATATCACGGCATTCAAGCTGGCATGGACATGGGTATTGTGAATGCCGGACAACTTGGTATCTATGACGAGATACCCAAAGACTTACTGGTCTATATCGAAGATGTATTGATGAATCGCCGCGATGATGCAACCGACCGTCTGGTTGAATTTGCCGAGACGGTAAAAGCAGGCGCAAGCAAAGAGAAAAAAGTCGATCTCAGCTGGCGCGAGACCGCTGTTGCTGATCGTCTATCACATGCGCTGGTAAAAGGCATCGCTGATTATATCGAAGATGATACTGAAGAAGCGCGCCAGCAGTTTGATAAACCGTTAGAAGTCATTGAAGGCCCATTAATGGATGGCATGAATGTCGTTGGTGATTTATTTGGCGCGGGTAAAATGTTTTTACCTCAAGTGGTAAAAAGCGCGCGTGTCATGAAAAAAGCCGTAGCCTATTTGATTCCATTTATTGAAGAAGAAAAACAACGCTCGGGGGATACCGGTAATAGTAAAGGCAAGATCATCATGGCAACGGTGAAAGGCGATGTGCATGACATAGGCAAGAATATTGTTAGCGTTGTTTTACAGTGTAACAACTTCGAAGTTGTTGATCTTGGCGTCATGGTGCCCGCGCAAAAGATCCTTGATGCGGCAAATGATGAGAATGCAGATATTATTGGTTTAAGCGGTTTGATCACACCGTCATTGGATGAAATGGTACATGTGGCAAAAGAAATGCAGCGGCAGGACTTTTCTATTCCGTTGATGATTGGTGGTGCTACCACATCGCGTGCGCATACGGCAGTCAAAATTGATCAAAACTATGAACAGCCTGTGGTGCATGTTAAAGATGCGTCGCGTGCAGTCGGCGTATCAACAAAACTGTTAAGCGCCGATTTGAAAAAGACCTTTGCTGATGAAATCACATCAGAATATGACATTGTTCGCGAGCGGCATAAAGGCAAGCAAGCCAAGACTAACTGGTTAAAGTTAGAACAGGCGAGAGAAAAACAACTTCAGATAGACTGGCAAGACTATACCCCGCCTGCACCTGAAAAACCCGGCATTCATGTTTTCGAAGATTATCCGCTTGCAGAACTGGTGGACTATATCGATTGGACGCCTTTCTTCGTCGCATGGGAATTGGCTGGAAAGTTTCCACGAATACTGACTGACGAAATTGTGGGCGAAGAAGCGACGCGTTTGTATGAAGATGCAAAGGTCATGTTGCAAAAAGTTGTTGATGAAAAATGGTTTAGCGCGAAAGGTGTGATTGGCCTATTCCCGGCCAATACAGACGGTACTGATGACATTATCGTTTTCGATAATGATGATTATTCATCCACTTTGTTAACACTCCATTCGCTCAGACAACAGACACAAAAGCCGCCTGGTCAGGCCAACTATGCGCTGGCTGACTTTGTTGCCCCAACGTCTTCTAACAAACAAGACTATATCGGTGCATTTGCTGTCGCCTGTGGCTTTGGTATGGAAGCACGCATTGAAGCATATGAACGCGATCATGATGACTATCATGCCATTATGTTAAAAGCATTAGCAGATCGATTTGCCGAAGCTTTTGCGGAACGTATGCACCAACGCGTACGCGAAGAATTCTGGGCTTATATTAGCGACGAGCAGCTAGATAATGAGGCACTAATTGCTGAAAAATATCAGGGTATCCGCCCTGCTCCCGGTTATCCTGCTTGTCCGGATCATACTGAAAAACCATTAATCTGGGATTTGTTAAAGGTTGAGCAAAACACCGGTATTACCCTGACCGAATCCTATGCCATGTATCCAACGGCAGCCGTCTCGGGTTTGTATTTTTCTCATCCCAGTTCACGTTATTTTGGACTGGGCAAAATCAACAGGGATCAGGTAGAAGACTATGCCAAAAGAAAACAGATGAGTTTGAGTGAAGTCGAGCGCTGGTTATCACCAAATTTAGGTTATGACCCTGATGATGTGACAACAGAGACAGCCTTAACCGGCTAACATACTATTAATGTGATTGCTTGTTGTATTAATTAGCAATAGCCTGTTGTCTATTGACTGTACCTAAAACTTCACTAAAGTTAAAACATAGTTCATCCCAAGCAATGATTGAAAGGAATTACCCATGAAATACGATAATATTCTTCAAACAATAGGCGATACGCCACATATCAAAATCAATCGCCTGTTCAATGACAACATTGAAGTCTGGATGAAAAATGAGAGTTTTAATCCCTGTAGCAGCATCAAGGATCGTATTGCGCTGGCCATGGTCGAGGATGCCGAGGCAAAAGGTCTATTAAAACAAGACACCGTCATTATTGAACCGACCTCAGGTAATACGGGTATTGGATTAGCATTGGTTGCAGCGGTAAAAGGCTACAAACTCATCCTGACCATGCCAGAGTCTATGTCAATTGAACGTCGAAAATATATGCAGTCGCTGGGAGCAGAACTGGTATTAACACCGAAAGAACTCGGCATGGGCGGCACCATAACCAAGGCAAAAGAAATGTACGAGGAACATCCTAATGCCTGGATGCCACAACAATTCCAGAATCAGGCCAACGCTCAGGTTCATCGCGATACTACCGCAAAAGAAATACTAGCAGACTTCCCTGACGGTCTGGATTACATGATTACCGGTGTTGGCACCGGTGGTCACATTACTGGCTGTGCTGAAGTGTTGAAGGAAAGTTTTCCTGCGCTGCAGGTCTTCGCTGTTGAACCGGAAAAATCACCTGTCATTAGTGGTGGCGAAAAAGGTCTGCATCGTCTTCAAGGTATCGGTGCAGGTTTTGTGCCTGAGGTATTAAATGTTGATATTCTCGACGGCACGATTCAGGTTAGTGAGAAAGATGCGTTTGATATGGCGAGGCGTTGCGCCAAGGAGGAAGGTATCTTTCTCGGTATTTCCTCTGGCGCGACATTAGCCGCAGTTAAACAAAAACAAACTGCAATGGAAGCTGGCAGTAAGGTCATTATCTTTAGCTACGATACTGGTGAACGTTATCTTTCAATAGAAGACCTGTTTTAATCCAATGCCACTCAGTCTGCCGCACATAAGTACGGCAGACTGAATCAGTTTAATAAAACTCCTTACTTGTTCTGGGCGAGGTTACCCAAGGCTCATCCATTGGTGCCATATTCCGTTTTGGTTTCAGACAGAGTCCCATTGCAATACTCTTCGCTAATACAGGATTATCAATCTGATTCTTCCAGACAAATTGCACCGCCTGAAACGAGCGATGTTTCATCGTATCTGTCATATTCGCCTGGTCAACTAAATCAAGCATACGAGTCAGATCAACACCACGCTGAAAACCATATGCTGCATGGTATGCCTCTGTGGCAAATAATTTACATGATGGAATGGTGTAGTTCCTGCTAGTGTAATCAACTCCTATTGCCATCGCTGGCGAGGTATTGAATACGCTTAAGCTAATTATTAAAACAATGGTATATCTCATCTTACTTTCTCATTTTATTATGAGCCTCCTGTTGGTTAACGGTAGTGATAACCTCATTACCGGGTTTAAAAACTCAGCCAAAAAAAAACCGCAGGTTGTGCCTGCGGTTTTTTAATGAAACTGATTGGTCTTGACTTAGATCATTCGACTTTCTCAACGCGCAGGCGAGTATCTGGATCACACAGATAAGTGTGACGCCACATAATAAATACCGGCTTGTGCGTAGTCATAATGTTCATGGGGGCGCGATATTCTGCTTGTTTATCGTTAAAGTCAAGTATTTGTCGGTTACGAATTCATCTAATGAGGTTAATATTAGGGCATTCAAGCTAAATACAAGCCCTGATTAATGAATCCGTCCAGCTTGTTCCTCTGCTTCCGTTTTATTTCCGTACTTTTGCCAATAGCTTCGAGACAATTGACGCGCCGCTCGTAAATTCGAGGGGTTTAAACGGCTTTCCAACTTAATACGCAATGGTTGTGCTTTAATCATCCCCCCGGCAGCGGCAATCCCGGCCCAGGCATAGGCCTGGATGATATCAGCCGGCACAAGTTTCCCTTCATAGTAAAGCGTCGCCAGGAAATATTGCGCTGTCACATCTTTTGCCTGTGTCTGATTTTGCAACCACTGAAGTTTATCAACTGATTCGGGCAGCCCTACCCCACTTTCGTAAAGACTGGCAAGAATATCCTGGGATTTTTCAAACCCTTGATTGGCAGCCAATTGATACCAACGCATCGCTTGTTGATAATCTTGCTCAATGCCTCTTGCCTGATGGTACATCACCCCCAGGTCATGTTGAGCACTGGCCAGCCCTTTCAGCGCTGCTTTGCGATACCATTTAGCAGCTTCAACGTAATCCTGCGAAACACCAATACCATCATGAAACATATAGGCAAGATTAGCTTCTGCCTCAGGGTTGCCTTTTAATGCCGCCTTGCGCGACCATTTCATGGCTTCCCAATAATCTTTTTTTAGCCCCTTACCCTGCAAATACATACTCGCTATTTTCACCTGAGCGGCAGCATTGCCACCTTCAGCCGCCTGTAAAAAAAGCGTCGATGCCAGTCTGGTATCTTGTTCTACCCCCAGGCCTTGTTCATACATTTGTGCCAATAACTGTTGCGCATCAGCATTGCCTGACTTGGATAACGGTTCAATATAAAGCAATGTTTGTTCGTAATCGCCTTCAATAAACGCTTCCTGCGCCTTATCAAACTCTGACTGACCACAGCCAGCGACAAGCAACACAGTAATAAGAAATAAGGACTTATAAATCAAACTCTTGCAACAATCGCGCTTCATCAGTATCGGGAAAGGTATTTTTCAATAACAAGGCGTAGCTTGACACGTCGTCATCATAACCAAGCTGGTGGCATATTTTAATGCCTAGCAACAGGCTCTTAGGAGTTTGTCTGGCATTAGCCTTGTACCGTCGAAAATAGGCATGCGCACTTTCAAACTCGTTATTGTCGTAAGCAATACTTGCCATCTGTAGTAACGCGGGGGCAAACGCAGCGTTTTGCGATAAGGCCTCGTTAAAGTAGCGTTTTGCCAATAGCGTATCGTCGTTCAGCGAACATAGGCCAGCATTGGTCAAGGCAATTTCCGGAGAGTCATAAAAAGGGTTCTTAGCCGCACTCAAAAAAGCATCGAGTGCCTCCTCTCGTCTACCCCGACTACACAAGAAGGAACCGTAATTATTAAAGGTCGAGGCATCATCAGGATCCAGTCGTATTGCACGTTTAAAATTTTTCTCTGCCTCACCCATCTCTCCTAATTGCTGATAGAGCAAGCCTCTTACATTATAAACAGGGGCAAAATCAGGTTTCGCCTGCACCGCCTTGTCCAACTTCCGCAGCGCCGCTTCATAATTGCCCTGGCGTAGATATTCAACCCCCAAATTCATATTCGCTGTGGCAACCTCCAGCGCCTTGCCCTTATTATTAGCAGGGTTGTTCAAGTCCCTCTCTGCGGCATTGTAAGCGGCATTATTAACCGTAGTGCCGATTGCACCAATCGCGGCTATTGGTGAACAAGCACTAATCAGCAGCCCTATCTGAAACAGGCAAAACAGGTAAAGGCATTTCATTACTGAATTATAAGTCGAAACCAAAAAAATTAGATAACTTAAGGTATCTGCGACATAATCTGGCTGACGCTGAAGCAACTATCTTCTAGGAATACCTATGAGTAAAACGATTACAATTGAAATCAGTGAAGAAACCTATAGTTTTTTGATGAGCAAGTCAGATGAGAGCGAAACAGTTGAAATGTTAGCGACTGAATACCTGGAACAAGGTATTAGTATTGAACAAACACTAAGACAGCAATAAGCTCTGAAGACATCATCATTCCACTCAAGCATGCCTCGCCATGATGAGACTGCTTATTAAAACCTGTCTGATTGCATTTGTGTTATACGCCGCGGGCAGCTATGTCAATTACCTATCCAATCCAATCTCAACCAATAACAAAAGCGCTAAAATTTTCTCTGACAATATCAAGCCTGCAGTTGATGCAGTATTGAAAAAAAACGAGCAAGTCGAAGAAACAACCGAATCAACAGCAGTCAAAAACATGTATCGTTGGCGTGACGAAAATGGCGTGATACACATCTCCAGCGACAAACCCGAAAACAAAAACGACATGGAAATTATTTCCTACACCGAGCCTGAGCCGAAAAAAGACAATGCAGCAGAAGTCATTGAATACAAGCCGACCAATATTGAGCATGGCCCAATACCTGACAATATCTATTCACCAGAGGGCGTCAAACAGTTGATCGAACAGGCCAAGGCTATCAATCAGCAAATAAACACCGCAATTCCTGAGAGCGAACAGGCTCGATAACATCTATACCCATCATTCCATGATTTAATTTACCTGATTCAACTTTTGCCGAATTTTGCCGATGCCATAAGAGAAACGTAGAGGCTCTGTTATGCATCATCTTCAAGACCGTCGACACCAGCCACGTTACAACATCACTGAAGCAGTGATTAACGTGGAAGATAATAAGAATATTGGCTATACATCCAATATCAACGCCTTTGGTATGATGCTGGTCAGTAAAACACGCTATCCTGTAGAAACGGATTTGCGAGTCAAAATTCTTATCCCAATCAGTCACAATGAGCGGGCACCTGTTACGCTTCAAGCGGAATGTTGCTGGGAGACAGAGATCAAGGGCGCGTCCTTGTTCCATTCCGGTTTTCGTTTCAACTACACTAACCAAACAGAAGTACAATTCACCAAAATCCTGTTTGATTCAATCGACACAGAAGCAACCGGTCTTCCACATTAAAACAACGGATGTTCGATTAGCAGGATATTATTCACACATAAATCACTGTATTATTTACAGTAATTGAGTAAAAATCGTGAATAACATCCCTCAGGCTAACCGTGCCCAGATTCGAAACACAACAACTCGAAAGTATCCGTCGTGACAACATCCTGTTTAAAGATATTTCTTTTAGTCTGGATCAAGGTGAACTGCTACAAATAGACGGGGTCAACGGCAGTGGAAAAAGTACACTATTACGCATTTGTGCCGGTTTGACTCTGCCCAATAGCGGTGCGGTTTTATGGGATAACACCTCAATAGATTCAAACAGACATCATTATCTCCAGAACATGACTTACGTCGGGCATCAAAATGGTGTGAAAGATGCCCTCTCAGTGCATGAAAATATACAGGTCATTCATGCCTTATCCGGCACATCGGACGTTCTGGATTGTACAAGCACATTAAACCAGGTCGGATTGTCAATCGATGAAGATGTATTGCTGGGCAAATTGTCTGCTGGGCAAAAAAGACGCGTGGGACTTTGTCGTTTGGTCCTTAATACATCGCAACTATGGCTGCTGGATGAACCTTTTACTTCGTTAGATATTGAAGGCAAAGCCTTGATTGAAAGGCTCATCGTTTCGCATTGCCAACAAGGCGGTATGGTCATCTTCGCGACACACCAGGCAATTGAAATAGAAGGCGCTGATATACGTCATATTCACCTAGGAAAGACGAATGGCAACTAGATTTACCCCTTTTATTTGCATACTGAAACGGGACCTGATCATTGCCTGCCGTAATCGTTATGAATTAATCAATCCGCTGCTGTTTTTTATTATGGTAATCGTGCTGTTCCCGCTTGCCATGGGAACTGACCAGACGATGTTGCGTGATATCACTGCTGGCATGATTTGGGTCACTGCTCTGCTCGCTTCTACCTTATCGTTAGACGCAATGTTCCGCACTGATTTTGAAGACGGCTCGGTTGAACAGCTGACGCTGTCAAATTACCCATTAACCTTATTGGTCGGCGCGAAGATTCTGGCCCATTGGCTAGTCACCGGCGTGCCACTCATCCTTGTTTCCCTGTTAGTCGGGTATATTCTGTCTTTGTCCTATGCAGCCCTGATGGCATTATTTATAACGCTATTACTGGGTACGCCCATACTGAGTCTGATTGGTGCGATTGCAGTAGCATTAACAATTGGTTTAAGAGGTGGTATGTTATTGAGTCTGTTGATCCTGCCCTTGTATATGCCAGTGCTCATCTTTTCGATGCTGGCCGTTAACAATGCCAACGATGGTCTATCCATCTCAGCAGAATGTTATTTTCTGGCGGGATTGCTGGTATTGGCAATTACTTTAGCTCCGGTCGCTACAGCCGCGTCATTGAGAATCAGATTAAGTTGAACATTAAACGACAATTCCATTTATTTGGCTCACCAAAATATTTTTACACCATATCGGTCAAGCTCAGTTTTTGGTTGATGTTATTATCTTTAGTATTGTTCGCTGTCGGCCTTTATGGCGGACTGGTAATGGCCCCGGCAGACTATCAACAGGGTGATAGCTTTCGCATTATCTACATTCATGTCCCCTCGGCCTGGATGTCTCTATTTGTTTACATGGTCATGGCCATCTCGGGTGGTATCGGCTTGATATGGCATATGAAGATCGCTGAAATTGTTGCTCGCAGCAGCGCCCCGATAGGCGCGTCATTCACGTTTATTGCACTCGTAACCGGTGCGATTTGGGGTAAACCAATGTGGGGAACCTGGTGGGTCTGGGACGCCAGATTAACGTCAGAACTGATTCTATTATTCTTGTATTTGGGCTTTATTGCACTTCAGTCGGCTTTCGAGGATCGCCGCGTTGCAGCGAGAGCAGGTGCAATTCTGGCGTTAGTCGGTATCGTCAATATTCCCATCATTCACTATTCCGTAGAATGGTGGAATACCCTGCATCAAGGTCCGACGGTGACCAAATTTGATTCACCGTCGATTCATTTAAGTATGTTGATTCCGTTGCTAATAATGAGTCTCGCCTTTACCAGTTATTATTTTTCTGTAATGTTAACCCGCTGTCGAAGTGAAATCCTTGAATATGAAGCAAACGCAAACTGGGTGAAAGAATTGTTAACAACTAAAACTGCATCGATATGAACGAATTTATTGAAATGGGTGGCTATGGGAAGTTTGTCTGGTCCGCTTATGCAATTTGGTTAATTGTCATGGTCATTAACTACGTGCAGCCAATGATCAGGGAAAAGAAAACCGTTAACGAACTGAGTAAACGTTTAGGTCTCAAATAAGTCATGACACCAAGAAAAAAACGAATAGTGACAGCGCTCAGTATAGTAATGGGAATGGCTGTTTCTGCCGGTTTAATTCTAACTGCGTTTGAAAAAAACCTGCTTTACTTCTATAGCCCGTCACAAATAGTGGCAGGCGAAGCCCCAGCGGCAAGGGCATTTCGCGTCGGTGGGTTAGTACAAGAAGGCAGCGTTGAACGCGACCCTCAAAGTCTTAAAGTCAGTTTTGTGTTAAGCGACACATTACAAAACGTGACAGTGAATTACGAAGGTATCTTGCCAGATCTATTTCGTGAAGGTCAGGGAATTGTAGCCAATGGCAAGCTTGATCAAAACGGTATCTTCCAAGCCAGTGAAGTATTGGCAAAACATGATGAAAATTATATGCCGCCAGAGGTGATGGATGCACTGGCAAAGGCAGGGGCAGACATTCCTCATGAATATAAGGCGGTAGAATAGTCATTTATGATTCCTGAAATTGGACAACTTGCGTTAGTTCTTGCTCTGGTGATTGCGCTGGTACAAACCGTATTACCAATTGCCGGTGCTCAGTTTCATATTCATAACTGGATGTTGCTTGCCCGCCCTACTGCACGGCTGCAATTATTTTTTATGCTCATTGCATTCTTCAGTCTGGTCTGGTCGTTCATCGATCACGATTTTTCTGTCGCCTATGTCGCCAATAATTCAAATAGCCTGCTTCCTATTCATTACCGCATCTCTGCCGTCTGGGGCGCTCATGAAGGCTCATTATTATTATGGGCCTTGATATTAAGTCTATGGACGGTAGCGGTCAGTATTTTTAGTCAACGTTTACCGCTGGCGTTTATTGCCCGTGTGATCGGCGTGATGGGTTCCGTCAGCATCGGTTTCCTATTGTTTATGTTATTAACCTCCAATCCATTCGATCGTTTAGTCCCAATGCCGGTTGATGGGGGTGATTTAAATCCGTTATTGCAAGACCCCGGATTAATTATTCACCCGCCCATGTTGTATATGGGCTATGTCGGTTTTTCTGTTGCCTTTGGTTTTGCCATTGCTGCCCTGCTTGGCGGCAATCTCGATACCAGCTGGGCGCGCTGGTCACGCCCCTGGACGATCATGGCCTGGGTATTCCTGACCATTGGAATCGCACTCGGTAGTTGGTGGGCCTATTATGAACTTGGCTGGGGTGGCTGGTGGTTTTGGGATCCGGTCGAGAATGCGTCATTCATGCCCTGGTTGATCGGAACCGCACTGATACATTCTCTGGCCGCGACGGAAAAACGCGATGTATTTAAAAACTGGACAGTGCTACTGGCAATCTCTGCGTTCGCTCTCAGTCTGCTTGGTACCTTCCTGGTACGCTCCGGTGTCTTAACCTCAGTGCATGCCTTTGCTAGCGATCCCACTCGAGGTGTGTTCATTCTGGTATTACTCGGCATTTATATCGGTGGTTCATTGTCGCTGTATGCATGGCGAGCTCCGGGGACACTCACCAGTGGAAAATTCAGCCTGTTTTCCAGAGAAACATTCCTGTTATTTAATAGCGTCTTTTTAGTCGTGGCCATGTTGACCGTATTACTTGGTACCTTGTATCCACTGGTTACCGAAGCTTTGAACATGGGTAAGCTTTCAGTTGGCGCACCTTATTTTAATGCCGTATTTATTCCACTAATGCTGCCGATTGTTTTTTTAATTGGCATCGGTTCGATAGTTCGCTGGCGTAACGACAAACTCGATCGCGTCATCAAACCATTAATATGGCTGCTGCTGGTTAGTATTATTGCTGCCGTCATTATTGGACTCATCTTCGTTGATAGCGCATTACTGAAAACTATCACCGGCATTGCGGCAGCAAGCTGGATCATTCTAACCAGCTTATCTGCGGTTCGTGCCAGACTAAAAAATCGTAAAAACAAACTGGTGGCTTTGGCTAATTTGCCCAGGGGATTTTATGGCATGACCATTGCCCACATCGGCTTTGCCGTATGTATCATCGGCATTACCATTACCAGCAATCATAGCGTTGATATTCATGAGCGCATGGCGGCCGGAGATAGCATTGAGTTTGCCGGCTATCGATTTACATTGGATAGTATTCGTGAGGTTAATGGACCGAACTACAAGGCAACCGAAGCCAGTGTGTCAGTCACAAAAGATAACGTGCCGGTGACGGTGTTGAATACACAAAAACGCATCTATGCGGTAAGGAATATGCCAATGACGGAAGCAGGTATCGATTCCGGTCTGACAAGAGATTTGTATGCGTCTCTGGGCGAACCGTTAGACGCTCAGGCCTGGAGTATCCGCTTGTATCATAAACCTTTCGTTAATTGGATCTGGCTCGGTGCAGTCCTGATGGCTTTGGGTGGCCTGTTTGCTGCCAGTGATCGTCGTTATCGTCTATCAGTGAAAAAACCTCAAACTATTACGGCAAGCGACAACAGCGTCATTGTAAAGTAGATATCAACATTATGTTGCGTTACTCACTGCCCTTGTTGCTGTTTATCGGTCTCGTTGTTTTATTTTTATTTGGCCTGCAAAACGATCCCCGTAAAGTACCCTCTCCGCTAATTGATAAACCGGCGCCGGATTTTTCCCTACCGAGCCTACACACGCCTGATACAACCATCAGCAAATCCGATTTATTAGGCAAGGTGACATTGATTAATGTTTGGGCGTCGTGGTGTGCTGCCTGTCGCATTGAACATCCACTATTTGTGAAGACGGCGAAGAAAGAATCACTATCGATATATGGATTGAATTATAAAGATAAACGCGACGATGCGCTGCAATGGCTAGAACAGTTAGGTGACCCCTATATTGATAGCGCATTTGATCAGGCTGGCACTACCGGTATTGACTATGGTGTTTACGGTGTGCCAGAAACATTTATTATCGATAAACAAGGTGTGATTCGTTATAAACACATCGGCCCGGTCAATCAAAATCAGTTAGACGAGATTATCCTGCCGCTTGTAAAAGAACTCGAAAAAGCATCATGAAATACGTGTTGCTATTCTGGCTCTGCATCTTGTCATCGGTATTTGCCGCTGACATGCCAGTCGAATTTGACAATGAGCAAAAACAGGCACGCTACCATGCCTTACTTGAAGAAATCCGTTGCCTGGTTTGCCAGAATCAATCCCTGGCGGACTCCAGTGCCGGCCTTGCCCAGGATTTACGCAATGAAATTTATGATATGGTACAGCAAGATCAATCTGAACAGGCGATTATGCAGTTTCTGGTCGATCGGTACGGTGATTTCGTTCTGTATCGTCCAAGATTACAAAGCAATACCTGGCTGCTATGGACGGGGCCCTTTATCGCACTAATCATCGCAGTTGTGATTGTCTTCGTTATTATTAAACGTCAGTCAAAGGCATTATCACAACGGCTTGAGCTCAGTCCTGAACAAAAGCAAAAGCTTGAACAGCTAATTGACAATAACGAGAAGTCATGATGACGATACTATTTTGGATGATCGCATCATCATTTATCTTACTTGCGTTGTTTATCATTATGCGGCCGTTCATGAGGAAAACAACAACTGCTGACGAACCGGAGAATATAACGACAGACAATATTGCTTATCAGCAGTGGTTAGCAGAGTTACAAACTGATATCGATAATGGCAATATTGGTATTGAGGACGCAGAAAACAGCAAAAAAGAAATGCAGCTGGCTATACTGCAACGCCAAAACCAAACGGATTCTTTGGCACCACATAACAATGAACGCTTAAGCAAACCGTCCCTTCTAGTTCTGATTACCTTTATTCCGGTATTGGTGGTGAGTATCTATAGCTATCTTGGTCGCCCTGATCTGGTTAACACAGGAAATTTAGTGACGAATAATACCGACGTTACGCCCGAACAAATTGAACAAATGGTTGCCTCCCTGGAACAACGTCTGCAGCAACAACCTGATGATACAGAAGGCTGGTTAATGCTATATAAATCGAGCATGGTACTGGAACGTTTTGAGCTGGCTGTCACGGCAGCTGAAAAACTTAATACCTTACTTGGTGATACGCCTGAGGTATTGCTACGTTATGCTGATGCGTTAGCGATGCTGAATAATCAGAGTCTGTCTGGCAAACCCAGGGAGTTAATTGAACGCGCGCTAGTGCTTGAACCAGACAACCCCAGTGCCTTATGGTTTGCCGGACTCGCCGCGTTTGGTGATGCGGATTATCAACAAGCCCTCGATCATTGGCAGTTATTATTACCATTGATTAAAGATGATGCTGATGCGAAACAGCAATTAGCCAATATGCTTAGTGAAGTTAAAGCTCAATTATCAGGTGGCGCAACCGACGCTAGCCCGGACAATTCAGTCACAATAACAGCAACGGTATCGGTCGCGGCTGAACTTCAAGACAGTATTAATCCGGAAGATACCGTTTTTGTTTTTGCCAGGGCCAATGATGGTTTACCCATGCCTGTCGCAGCAGTCAAACGTCGTGCTGCTGACCTGCCCTTCACCATCACGCTTAATGACTCACAGTCATTACGCCCGGACAGAAAGCTTTCCTCTTTTAGCAGTTTGAGATTAGCTGCACGCGTGTCAAAGAGTGGTGATGCCATAGAGAAGCCCGGCGACTTAACAGGCAGAACAAATGCCGAAGATATCAACCAAGAGACCCGCTATGAAATTGTGATTAGTGAACGAGTTGAGTAAAAAACAGGGCTTAGTTGCAAAGAAAGTCATCCAGCTTCTGTTTCAGCAACTCGATATCAAGATCTCCCTTTAACAGAAAGTCCTTAACAAAATGATAGGAAAATGCTTTTTCCTTTTCTTCCACCAGATCAGAAGAAGTAAACATCATAAAGACAATAGATTCATACTCCGGATTATCTTTTTTCAGCGCTGAAAATTTTTCCAAAAATTCAAAACCGTCAATTTTTGGCATGTTGATATCGAGAAAAATGACAGCCGGCGGGAAATCATCACTATATTCCTCTTTCCGAGCCTGATAATCCTTAAGAAAATCGAGCGCATCCTGTCCGTCATTAGCCTCGAACACGCGACCTTCATGGCCGGTTTTTTTTAGCAAGCGACTTAATATATAGCGATCCAGCTGATTATCATCAATGATTAGTACCGATGCATGTTTCATAGTCTATTGGGTATTAACACCTCAAATCGTGTGCCGTCTTTGTCAGTGAAAATCGTATGCTCTGCCTTAAGATTATCCAGATGCTTTTTAACAATCGTTAAGCCCATGCCACTACCTTCGGCGGCATTGGCATGAAATCGTTTGAAAGGTTTAAATATATCATTTTTATAGTTTTCTGGAATACCCACGCCATTATCTTCAATAATAATAACAAATTTAAATTTATCGACCTTGACAGCGATATTGACAAAACGCTCCGGTTTTTCCGGATTGGAGTATTTCACGCCATTTGTGATCAGGTTTTCCAGTATTTGTATCAAACGAATTTTTTCTGTTTTTATCATGCCTGACTGGGCTTCAACAACATTGATAGAAACCCGATGCCGCTCAATCAGGGCGGCATGCTTATTGACAATATCCTCTACAATTTCTTCTACATTGACCTCGACAACATCAACGTCCTCTTGCAGGTCAGCTTTGGTTAAATCAAGGATATCCGTAATCAGGTTTTCAAGTTTGGTCGATTGTTCCAGTATCTTGATTGCGTTATGTTTTGCTTCCTGCAGTTCACCATTGTCAATATCTTCCTTGATAAAACGTGACAGTCCTTTGATGGTTAAAAGCGGCGATTTGAGATCGTGTGACGTTCGATAAGCAAATTGAGAAAGTTCTTCTGTGCGACGTTTTACCACCGCTTCAATGACGTTTTTCTGGATCGATAAAGAACGCACAAGAAACGCAGATAAAATAAACAAAAACACTAACAAAATACTGATAAGCCTATGATCACGAATATCTTGTAATGACAGGTGTTTCTCTTCAAGCACTGCTAAATAGGAAAACTCAATATTATCAAACGTATTTAACACATAGCGTATTTTTTGTAATTCTGTTTTAGAAGCCTTGTAAGACGACAACAGCAGTTCATTGTTAGTAAACCGATATTTATAGCTCTGCTTCCTAGCTTTGTCCGTGACGATAAAATATTCGCTATAAAATGGTTCGGTACTGCGAAGCAGGATTGAGCTCAATACAGATATTAATACTACATAGGCGCCTTCTCCGCTTTGGCTAACAGAATATTTTGAGATCAACAGCTTTGGATCGCTACTGTCAAACATCTTAATCGGTTCTGTATAAGTAAAATTTTTACACAGCTGCCTGGCTTTTTCCCGATAAGCAAAAATATAATCGTTCTGAGGCTTAACCAGACAGGCGCTCAATAGTTCATTTTTCTCAAATAGATTAAGACTGAACTGCTTGAACTCTTCGTCAGTAATATCATTTGATGCTTGAAACAGGTTGTCGATAATCGACAACATGCTGTAATGATTGGTCAAACGGTTTTTGTAGATAATGGAAGATTTTTCCGATGCTTCGGTAAATTTAGAAACATCTTTTTGCTTAATGATGTTGGAGGTGATGTTAAAATACGCGTAGGAGAAAACAACACCCAATAAGACAATGATAGCAAACAGTATATCGCCGAGATGTCTTCTTCCATTATTCACGTTTCAATAGCTCCTTCGATATGCCTCCGGATAGCCATCATGTTTTTAAAACTGTGAATAACAATGCAACAAACACAAAGCCAACTAGCAAGTTAGCACCTGTCGTTTGGACATACTCGGTAACAGTGCAAATTTTCATAGCGAAATCATCTCGGGCCAACCCTATATCGTTAAGCCCTTTTTTATTTTTATCTCAAGCCATTCGAAATCTAACGGCCTGCTTGCCTGTTTCTTTAATCGTACTCTTTTAATCTCCCGAAAAAAACGACTGTTAGCATAATTCCGGATAGATCTGATTGCTATTGCTAAGCAAGCAGTGATTGAAGATAATCTGTTTCACCTTAGCCTGCCAAAATCAAAACCAGGAAACAATAAACAATGGCTCAATATGTATACACGATGAACGGTGTCGGTAAGATTGTTCCGCCGAAACGTCAGATTTTAAAAGATATTTATCTGTCTTTTTTTCCTGGAGCAAAAATTGGTGTCTTGGGTCTGAACGGCGCCGGCAAATCCACCCTGTTAAAAATCATGGCTGGCATTGATAAAGATATCATTGGTGAAGCACGGCCAATGCCTGACATCAAAGTTGGCTACCTTCCACAAGAACCGGAACTGGATTTGGAAAAAGACGTACGTGGTAATGTGGAAGACGGCCTGCGCGAACCGCTGGATGCGTTGGCTGGCCTGGAAAAAGTGTATGCCGCTTATGCTGAGCCGGATGCGGATTTTGACGCGCTGGCAAAAGAACAGGAGAAACTTGAAGGTGTTGTCCAGGCCTGGGACGCAGAAAACCTCGACAATACGCTTGAACGTGCTGCTGATGCATTACGACTGCCGCCTTGGGAATCGAGTATTTCAACCCTTTCCGGTGGCGAAAAGCGACGTGTCGCATTGTGTCGTTTATTGTTATCGCGACCGGACATGTTGCTTTTAGACGAGCCGACCAACCATCTTGATGCAGAGTCAGTCTATTGGTTGGAACAGTTCCTTGCCGACTTTAACGGTACCGTCGTTGCCGTTACCCATGATCGATACTTCCTGGATAATGTTGCCGGCTGGATCCTCGAGCTGGACCGGGGTGAAGGTATTCCTTTTGAGGGGAATTATTCTGACTGGCTAGCTAATAAAGAAGTCCGGCTGGAACAGGAAGAGCGTGCCGAAACGGCCAGACAAAAAGCCATTAAGCAAGAACTAGAATGGGTTCGCACTGCTCCGAAAGGCCGACATGCTAAAAGTAAATCACGCCTGGCCCGGTTTGAAGAAATGAATTCTCAGGAATTTCAAAAACGCAGTGAGACCAATGAGATTTATATCCCTCCCGGCCCAAGGCTGGGTGATTCCGTGATCGAATTTAGCCAGGTACAGAAAAAATTTGATGACCACCTGCTGTATGAAAACCTGAGCTTTTCCATCCCCAAGGGATCGGTAGTCGGCATTATTGGCGGCAATGGCGCCGGTAAATCCACACTGTTTCGTATGATCGCCGGATCAGAGCAGCCCGATGCCGGTGAAATTAAGACTGGTGAAACGGTTAACGTCGCTTACGTTGAGCAAACCAGAGAAAATCTTGATGATGACAAAACCGTTTGGGAAGCCGTGTCCGATGGGCTCGACAATATCCTGATCGGCAATTATGAATTAAATTCGCGCGCTTATGTCGGTCGCTTTAACTTTAAAGGCACCGATCAACAAAAACGGGTTGGCGATCTGTCTGGTGGTGAACGTGGTCGTCTGCATCTGGCAAACACACTCAAACAAGGCGGCAACGTATTATTACTGGATGAACCGTCTAATGATTTGGATGTTGAAACATTGCGTGCACTGGAAGAAGCCATCCTCGCCTTCCCTGGCTGCGTGCTGGTGATATCTCATGATCGGTGGTTCCTGGATAGAATTGCGACACACATTTTGGCGTTTGAGGATGATGGAGAGATCGTTTTCAACGAAGGTGATTTCAGCGAATATCATGAAGACTTTGTAAAACGTAAAGGCAGTGAAGCGCAGCCCAAGCGTATGAAATACCGTCGTTTGAAAACCTGATTTTTATCAGTGGCGAACAAATGTAACAAGGAGATCAACTCATTCAATTTTGAGCCGGGTCGGGTTATCGCCAGAAAATATATTATTGATAAACTACTCGGCTCAGGCTGGGAGGCGGAGGTTTATCTGGTACATGAACGTAGCACCGGTATTGAACGCACTGCCAAATTCTTCTTTCCACAACGTAATGTCAACGATCGTGCCGTTAAATTTTATGCACGAAAACTGCACAAACTGCGAAAATGCCCTGTCGTCATTCAGTACTCTGCGCAGGAAACTGTCACTTATTGCAGGACACCGATTTCCGTCTTGATCTCGGAATATGTTGAGGGTGAGTTATTAACCGAGCATTTAAACGCGCAACGCGGCAAACGTTTATCGCCGTTTCAGGCATTACATTTGCTTTATTCTCTGGCCAAGGGTATCGAATCCATTCATGCTGTCGGTGAGTATCACGGTGATTTACACACTGATAATATTATTGTGCAAAACATTGGCCTGGAGTATCAGTTAAAGATTATTGATATGTTTCAGTGGAATGACTCAAAACGCACGAACATACGTAGCGATGTGATGGACTTGATTCGTATATTTTATGATGCCCTGGGTGGGCAAAAACATTACGCAAAACAACCGAAAGAAGTTAAAGCGATTATTTGCGGTTTAAAGCACTCGCTGGCACTAAAGAAATTCAGCAGCGCGGGCAAATTACGCCAATACATAGAAAATATGAATTGGGACTAAAAATCCAGATTGATGAACAATCCAATTGAAAAACCCGTAACGCGATTTGATGCGCGTGATGAGCAACCGGAATATCTGACTTTATCAAATGGCGAAGCAGTGTGTTTTTCTGCTCGCTCCCCTACTAAAGATACACCGAATGAAGATGCATTAGCCGTTATCCCGGTGGATGAACAAACAACGGTAATGGTAGTGGCTGATGGCATGGGCGGCATGCCTGCTGGTGAACAAGCAGCGAGAGTCATTGTTGAATCCATTATTGATGCCTGCAAAACAAAAACAGAACAGCAATTAATACGGGATGTGATTCTAACGGGAATCGATCAGGCCAACGCTCGTATTCTTGATCTAAAAACAGGTTCCGGTTCAACCGTGTCCGTTGTAGAAATATCCCGCAACCATATTCGCACTTATTATGCCGGTGACTCCTTGATTTTACTCACCAGCAGCCATGGCACGATAAAACACTTACCGATGTCGCACTCCCCTATCGGCTACGCGCTCGAATGTGGTGCTATCGAACAAACACCGGCAATGGAACACACTGAACGCAACCTGATTTCAAATTATGTTGGCAGTCATGATATGTATATCCATATCGGTCCTGTCATCGAACTGGCACCGCAGGACACACTCATTATCGCCAGCGACGCGTTATCAGACAATTTATATGAGCAGGAAATCAGCGATTTTATTCGCACTGGCACAATGCTGGAAAGTGTCAATGAGATGATTCGAAGTTGTCGACATAATATGCTGGAAACCATGCCGAATCGCCGTTGCCATCCTGACGACTTTAGCTTCATCTGTTTCAGACAGCATAGCTAAGTCAGTTTTTTGTTTCTCCCTGTCAACCGAATGCCGGTTGCTGCGTTAATAGACTTGTTAACCATAAACAGGAGAACAAAATGAAACCAGCATCACTTATGCTAACCAGCCTTGTACTATTTAGCTCTTATGTTATCGCCGATGACATGGTTCAGACTAAATTTCAACAAAAGTTGATAAATCAGCTTGATCTGACTGAGGAACAAATTGCACCGGTTGAATCGATCATGGCCGAACAAAAGGAAAAGCGAAAAGCCATTATTGAGTCGATGAAAACACAAATGGAGGCGTTACGAAGTGAAACTCAAACAAAGCTAGCAACGGTATTAAATACTGAACAACTTGCAAAACTGGAGCAGCTACATGAGGAACGTAAGGAAAAACGTGAACAGCGCAGAAAACAATGGAAAGAAAATCGTATAAGCAAGCTCGAAACAGATAGTGAATAGCGTTTGAATTTTACACGATAAACCCCCGAGCCGAGATGCCGGGGGTTGTGTCACTGATGGTGACATATAATCAGAGCAATATTGCTCTTAATCATTAAGTGTAGTCCATATTTTTTTAAATTCAGTATGCATTTTTCATATTAAGACCGAGTCAGCTGCGACAATTTGTCTATTTCCAGGCTAACTTGTTGAATGTAAATTCAATTATCAAACAAATTATTTAACATGAAGTATTAATGATTAATTCCTATCAATAAAGCCAGGTTAATTAGCTATAAAACATAGTCTTCCTGCATTCTTTGAAACATTGAAAACATCTAAAAAATAGCTAAATCTCGCAATTTTTAGCCACTTACTCTCAATGATTCATGTTTATTAGTCATTGTTTTTAAACAACTTCTCTTTATAATCCACGCATGGCTTATTTTAGACATCTACATACAAAAAGAAGACTCGCGCTTTTGCTCTTCTTTGGCCTGTTGTTACGCTCTTTTGTTGCGCCAGGCTACATGCTTGACACCAAGCCAAGCAATGGTGATTTATTTTCAGTCATATTATGTAGCGGGCCTGCCGGTATCAACGCAATCGATGCTATTCAGCCCTTGGTCGACTCTCACTCTGATCATCAGCATAATGATTCCGTCTCAGACCATAAGCACCATGACAATGCAGCGCAAGAGCATGCGTCTTCAACTTGTGGTTTCTGGTCTACCAGCAGTCAGTTACTAGTCACCGAAGTCGATTTTTTCGCTATTCCGGAACCAGCATTACAACAACAGGTCATTCTCTATCAAACACATTCCTCTGAACGTTCATTAAGAACAAATCACACCGTTCGTGCACCGCCTATCTCCCCGTTAGTGTAATTCAAGTTTAATTTTTCAAACGCACCTCGAACTATTCGAGTGTGTATTTCGTATCTGTAAATATCTTTAAGGGAGTCACTATGCGTGATTACAAAACGCTCTATGCGAGCACGTTTCTTTTAACATTATTTTATCTGCCTCAGGCTATTGCCGATCATCCTCAAGAACTACCAGATCTGACCGTTGCTGGCCGCGCTGAAGGCGGTTTTAAACAAAGCCACATCGGCCCTGAGTCTATCCCCTCCGGTTATGTTGGCGCATCAGAACTGCTGCGTAACGTTCCCGGTGGTAATTTCAACTTCAACGGAGCGATTAGCGGTCAAACCCAATATCGCGGCTTATTTGGTACACGCATGAACGTCAGGGTTGATGGCGCCTATATTAACTCGGGTGGGCCGAACTGGATGGACCCGCCGTTACATTACCTGCCTAAGACACTGGTTGAATCGATTGAAGTTGAACGCGGCATCCCTTCTGTTAGTTCAGGTTCGAGTATCGGTGGTTATGTTCAGGCAAAAACCAAATCGAGTAAATTTACCGACTCTGCTAACTTTGAATCGCAAGGTGATATCGAAATTGGCGGCCACACAGTTGATGACGGCTATAACATTGGTGGTCTATTAGGCTTGGCTAATAATCAACATCGCTTTCATTTCCTTGGCAGCCGCGATGAAGGTAACGATTTTGAGTTTGGCGATGGAGACATCAATGGTAGTAGTTACGAGCGTGATAATTTTGGTGCGGGCTATGGTTTTCGCACAGGCAATAATGAGCTGGCAGTAAAT
The DNA here is from genome assembly GCA_028279365.1 of Gammaproteobacteria bacterium. GTDB lineage: Bacteria > Pseudomonadota > Gammaproteobacteria > Eutrophobiales > Eutrophobiaceae > JANQNX01. The sequence continues at coordinate 298,406 of JANQNX010000013.1, forward strand.
TATCGTCACCAGGATACGGGACCGACCGGAACTCCGGCGCTGCCACTGGATATCGTGTTGTTTAATACCGAACTATTTAATGCAAAATATAATACCAAAGTTGGCGATGTTGCTATCGATACCACCTTGTATTACACCGACGTCGTCCATCAAATGAATAACTTTTCCTTACGACCTGCGCCTGACTTCTTTACCCCTCCGGTAACAGGCGATGACCGTCGCGTTATTGACGCAACGTCAGACAGTATCGGTTATTCAATTCAGGCGACTATGCCGTTTATGCAGGGCGATCTGCGTTTTGGTTTTGATGGCAACTTTAATGATCACGACGCCGTCGTATCCGATCCGGATCAAGCCTCATTCTCGGTTACCAATTTCAACAATGTTGAAAGTGATAACTACAGTTTGTTCGCTGAAACGGAGCAATCTCTAAATTCACGCCTCGATCTTGAACTGGGTCTGCGCTATACCCGTGTCACAATGGATGCCGATGATGTTTCGGCAACGGTAACACCAATGGGCACTGCCGGACCTACTGCAGCATTAAGCTCGGCCTTTAATGCATCAAATCGTGAACAGACGGATGATAATATTGATTGGGTAGCGGAGCTGGATTATGCCGTCAGCGATCATTTATCGGTGGAGTTGGGTGCGGCACGCAAGACGCGTTCGCCTTATTATGTCGAACGCTATTTGTGGATTCCGCTCGAGGTAAATGCCGGCTTGGGTGATGGCAATGTCTATGTTGGCGACGTCAATCTCGACCCCGAGGTATCCCACCAGTTGGAATTTGGCTTTGATCTTCATCATCATCATTATTATTTCTCACCACGTGCTTTCTACCGCCTGGTCGATGACTACATTCAGGGAACGGCATCAACTAATGCGTCGGTGCTAACCGTTGCAAATTTAAATAGTGACTCGACCCCGCTTGTGTTTACCAATGTCGATGCAGAACTTTATGGTTTCGATGCCGACTGGGGTTACGCTTTTGATAATCAATGGCGTTTAAATGGTGTGATTAGTTATGTGCGCGGTAAACGTCGCGATATCGACGATAATTTGTACCGTATCGCACCGTTGAACAGCAGAGTCACATTAACCCATGAACGAGAAACCTGGTCAGCCTCAATCGAAGGCGTATTTGTCGCCAGACAACATGATATTTCCGATGAGATCGTCAGCAATGAGAGTAGAACACTTAATGGTGATACCCCGGGTTATATGCTAATGAATATTGCTGCTCAATGGCGTCCGGCCAAGGGAATATTCATCAATAGTGGTGTCGGAAACCTTTTTGACAAGGATTACATCGACCACCTGAGCGGATTCAACCGTAACAGCGCCAGTGATGTGCCGGTTGGTTCCAGGTTGCCGGGTTTGGGCCGCAACCTGTTCGCGACACTAACCTATCAGTGGTAATTAGTCTCTAGTCAGTAATTCTTCTTAAACTAAGACAGGTCGCCCTGAAGGGCGGCCTGTTACAGATACTCGCAATTGTATTGTCCTTTTGGCTGAACTCAGTTGATTCACCTTTGTCTAGATAAAGGTATTTAGACTCATCCCAAATAAAAAACAGTAATTCAGGAATAAAAATGGCGGAAGATTACCCTAGAGATGCACTCGAACCCGGTTATCAATTACTTTGGTACAAGATTGATAAAGTGCTAGGTGAAGGTGGGTTTGGCATGACCTATCTGGCGCATGACGTAAATCTCGACAAACTAGTTGCAATCAAGGAATACCTTCCATCAGACATGTGCCGGCGACAAGACGATAAAACGATTTCGCCAAATACCAAATCGCTGGAAGATTTTGAAACTGGTTTAACCCGTTTTATCCGGGAAGCTCGCACCATTGCTAAATTTGATCATCCTCACGTCGTCAAAGTCACGAACGTTTTTGAGGAAAACAATACGGCTTATATGGCGATGGCCTATGAAAAAGGTAAAGATTTAAAAAGTTATATTAACCCCAGAAAAACCCTGGATGAAGACCATCTGCTATCGTTAATGTTACCGATCCTTGAAGGACTGGAATATGTACATAACACCGGCTTTATTCATCGTGATATCAAACCTGGCAATATCATGATCCGCGAAGATGGGAGTCCGGTATTGATCGATTTTGGCTCAGTGCATGACACGAAAAGAGCAAAAGAAGCCGTCACTACCCTGGTTTCACCTGGCTATACGCCGCATGAACAATATGTAGGGAAATCTGATGCCCAGGGCCCCTGGACGGACATCTATAGTCTGGGCGCTACCTTGTATCGTTGTGTCTGCGGTACGCATCCAGTCGATGCGATTACCCGTGGTAGCGCATTAATTAAACAACAACCCGATCCATTACACCCTGCCAGTGAAATAGCAAAGGGGAAATATACAGAATCATTCTTGCTAGCCATTGATCACGCACTCGCTTTCAATGAAAAAGAGCGACCAAAAAATATCAGCGATTGGCGCTCGGAATTAATCGGCAATAAAACAGTTACATTTTCGACATCTCGTTATACAGGCACGGTTAATAGCACTTACACAACGCATACTAAAACCGGTGATACAGTACAGTTAAATTCATCAGCTGATGGAAAGAAGTCAGGAGGCACAGCTAAGTATACAATCGCGGCGGTTATTATTGCATCGATTACTGCAGCCTTCCTGTTCACAAGCAACAAGGGCGGTAATTCACCAGATATAAATATCTCTTCCACCTCAAAAGTAACGCCTATTGAAACCCCGACCGAAACGACTATTGAGACAGCAAAAACTGAAGATAATCGTCCTATCACGGCAACAGCAACTGTTCTAAAAGAAGCGTTAAGTGAATTTTCGGACTCATTAAAAGATGGAACATCTGGACCTTCACTCGTCGTCCTCCCAAAAGGAACAATAGAAATTGGTAGTGATGAATCTGAAAAAGGACATCGACCAGATGAATGGCCAAAAACAGCTGTAACTATCGAACAGACTTATGCTATCGGCAAGACAGAAGTGACGGTCCGTGATTTTAGAAAATTTGTTTCAGCTACAGCTTATCTGACCGAAGCAGAACTCGATACGTCCAGAGGCTGTCGAACATTTGAAGATGGTTGGGGTTGGTCGGCTGGACGTTCATGGAAAGACCCAGGCTATAAACAAACAGAAAAGCACCCTGTGGTTTGCATCAGCTGGAATGATGCACTCGCTTATGTAAACTGGTTATCGGCACAAACCGGTTTTGACTACCAGCTTCCTTCAGAAACATTATGGGAATATGCAGCCCGTGCAGGCAAGCAAGATACGCGTTTTTGGGGAGATAAAAAAGCCTGTGATTATGCCAATGTCTCAGACTTCACTCGCGCACAAATGCACAGCCTGACCATATCTGAAGAGAATATTTTTCCATGTGAAGACGGATTTACTTACAGTGCAGAAGCTGCTTCATTCGCACCAAATGATTATGGGCTTCACGATACGCTGGGCAATGTATGGGAATGGACTGCAGACTGTTGGGTTGATAGTTATTCAAATATAGATACTAGTGGCGCGACAAGAAACACAAACAATTGTAACAACCGCATCTATCGTGGCGGTTCATGGGGTAACTTGCCGGTATTGGTTAGAGCTGCAAAACGCTTGACCGATCCATCCAATTATCGTTATTACAATTTAGGTTTCAGAATTAGTCGAATTATTGAAGGATAAATTTATTAACTTTTTTCAACCAAATTTGACATTCGATTCTGCAAATTTTCTCCAACGCGAGTTAACTCTGAAACAATATTTCGTAATTCATCACAACCTGCATAAGTCTTATCTGCAATATTACTAATATCCTTTATTTCGCTATTCAGGTTTGTCATTGATCGACATTGATGCTCTGCAGTATTGGATATCTCATTATTCATTTCAGATATTCTTGAAATTTCCTCGACAACATTTTGAATACTTGAACGAGCGTGCCTCGATTGTTCAGCACTTTTATTACTAATTTCCAATCCTGCTTCTATTGCTGATGACGCCTGATTACTTCCATCGCGTAAACTTTCAATCATTTCCTGAATTTCACAAGTCGAATCTTGTGTTCTGGAAGCCAGCGTTCTAACTTCATCGGCAACAACAGCAAAACCTCGACCCTGTTCACCAGCACGAGCAGCCTCTATAGCCGCATTTAGAGCCAGCAAATTAGTTTGATCTGCTATATCTCGAATCACATTTAAAACATTACCAATATTATCGGTTTCATTTTCGAGTTTCTTTATTACATCAAATACATTATTGATGTTGCCAACCATTTCATTAACGATATCATTTGTCTTTGCTACTTCAGCATCGACATTATTCAGATCTTGATCAGCCTTGTTAGCACCTGTAGCTGCTTGTCCAGCGTGATCATTCATAGTAATTAATTGCTGCTCTGCATTCTCTACTCCAGCGACTACTTCTTCAGTTGCACTTTTTTGTTTAATTATATTATGTGTTGCTTCCTCACTAACCGAGCTTAATTGCCTTACTGCATGGTTTAAAACATTTAATTCTTCATTGATATCAACAAGCTCTGAACGCTCTTCCATTTTCGATTTGAAATAGGCTAATGCATTTGCCATTTCTCCAAGTTCATCGCTTCTATTCAGCCCTGGAACATCAGCGGCAAGCTTGTTTTCAGCCAAATCAAGCATTGTTCTTTTCAATGCGCCAATGGGTTTCGACAGATTATTTGAAAGCCAGAGAGCAAGGCAAAGTGATATCAATATGCTTGCAACAAATAAGGTAATAGATTGTTTCTTTATTTCCAGCGTTTTTGCTTCAGTTTCATTTCTGGAACTAAGACCATCTTTCACCATCGCATCGACCAGGACATGCAGGTCATCTTTAATAATACTCTCCAGTTTATTCATTTCTATAGCAGAAGGAATTTGAGTGCTTGGGGAGATACCTAACAACACCTTTGCATTTTCCAACCAACGTTCTGAAGAAACCTCTATCTCGGTTATAAGTTGGTCTTGCTCTTTTTTACCTGAGGCTTGTTTTAATCGTTTAATATGTTTTTTAAATATCGAGTACCCTTCATCCAACTCTACTAAAACATCTTTACTATTAACAGGAGTTGTCATCGCCAAAATAGCATTCATTTTTTCACTGATATCTCTGAATGACTCCCATGAAGCCCTGGAATGATCAATCGCAGTTAATGGTTTATCAAACACTTCAATAGTTTTTCTACTAACATCATTCAGTGTAAGCATTAATTGTAAAATAATAGCGGATGAAACAACGATGACGGCCAGAAAGCTCAGTAGTAACTTTTTTCGAATTGACATGATTAAATACTCAGTTAGGCAGAATGGGTAAGGCCACAACATTATTATTTCCGGTTAATGATTCCAGAAACAAAATAATTTCTCTAATCTCTTTTTGATTTAAATCTAAAGGCTGCATCTCTTTGCTGAGAGATGGTCTTTGCACACCACCACCGATATAATGTGCCATGACGCTTTTCAGATTAGCTAAACTTCCATTATGCATGTAAGGTGCTCGCTGAGAGATATTTCTAAGTCCAGGTGTCTTGAAGGCATGTGACTGTGAAGAAATATTGGTTATCGCTGCCCTTCCCTCGTCATAATCGAAAAGACCGATATCATGAAATTCATTATCAGTAAAGTTCCAGCCAGTATGGCAAGCGATACATTTTGCCTTCCCAACAAATAATCGAAAGCCGGATTTAGCCTCTTCACTGATGGCAGTTTCATCACCGGCAATCCATTTATCAAACGGCGCCTCGCTGGAAATTAGTGTGCGTTCATAAGTTGCAATCGCCTTAAGCACATTATTTTCAGTCAAGCCTTCCTTTGGAAAGGCCTGTTTAAACCATTGATTGTATTCTTCTATTTGAGACAGTCTTTGAACAATCACATCCATTGTATTAGCCATTTCCTTGGGGTCTTCAATCGGTCCTCTTGCCTGTGCCTCCAGGGAGTCAGCTCGGCCATCCCAAAAGAAATGTTTGCCCCAGGCAAGATTTAGAACAGTGTTAGCATGTCTGGGTAATTCAGTATTTTGTGAGCCAAGAGCCTTGGCAAATGGGACTTCCCAACCAAAAGACGGATTATGGCAACTTGCACAACTAATGTTTTGTCCCTTGCTCATCCTCTGATCAAAAAACAGCATTTTTCCTAACGCTGCTTTTTCAAGTGTATAAGGGTTATCGGCAGGGAACGGTATCGTTTCTGGACGAGCAAATTCAGTTAGAACTATTTCTTTTTGCTCATCATCAGCATGAATAAAAACAGGAAATAATAACAGTAAGAAAATAGACGCTCTTTTCAACATTTGTTGCCGGCTCTCGATTAAAGTTTTAATCATTTATATCGATTAGTCTGGCAAAAACTTTAACAAAACTTTAATAATTGTTATTCGTTACCCAATAAATAATATGTTTTAAAATTAGAAAATCCTGTTTTTGCAGGGAATTCAGACAGGCAAGAGCGTTAAATTAGCGACTAGTCTGCAACAGTCAATTCCATATTGTGAGAACTTTCTGACGAACCCTTCATATCTTGTGAGTCATGCCCATGCGTGGATTCCATACTGTGAGAACTTTCTGACGACCCTTTCATATCATGTGAGTCATGCCCATGCGTGGATTCCATACTGTGAGAACTTTCTGACGACCCTTTCATATCATGCGAGTCATGGCCTAGTGTTGATTCCATACTGTGAGAACTTTCTGACGACCCTTTCATATCATGCGAGTCATGGCCTAGTGTTGACTCCATACTGTGAGAACTTTCTGACGACCCTTTCATATCGTGTGAATCATGACCCAGGTTAGATTCCATACTGTGTGAAGCTTCAGAAGAACCCTTCATGTCATGTGAGTCATGACCCAGGTTAGATTCCATACTGTGTGAAGTTTCAGAAGAACCCTTCATGTCGTGTGAGTCATGACCCAACGTGGATTCCATACTATGCGAATTCTTTGGCTCTAATTTTGCGGATGTCGATGACTGCTTTTTTTGTACTGGTGACGCTTTAGCCTTAAGAAAACGCTTGTTGTCAAATGTGTCCAGGTTCATCAACACCGTATAAGTTCGGGAGAGTTTGGCGTCTTCAGTAGAGAGATCGATAACAACATCCAGATAAAGCTGGTTAATGTTTTGACTGGACTCCAGCCATACATAGTGCTTTTCTGCCTTGTCGGTGAATAACGATGCAGAAATAGACTCGATTCCCGGTTGATAATCTAATCCCATGCTATGGTAAGCATAAGGTTCGGCAAGCTTCACCTGATTAATATCAGCCATAGAGTCACCATGAAAATAAATCGGCACCCTTGCCTTGAAGGGTTCATTAAAAGAAGACATCAACTCAATCTCACCAAGACTGGCTGCTGTCACAACATTAGAAAAAAACAAACAGGTTGAGAGTAAAACGGGCTGATAAATTTTCATCGGGTATATCGCGTCTATTATTTGTTTCGTTATTGACATGACGCAACACACTTAGTTCGCATTATTCCGGGCAGGTTGTCACATTTCTGTCATCTAAACCGCTTACCCTTGCTTGCGTATTCAAAAGACGCAAACGACTATGAAAATCCTGATGATCTCGGACGTCTATTTTCCGAGAATTAATGGCGTTTCTACCTCAATCAAAACCTTTCGCGAAGAACTCAAACAGCTCGGTCACAGTGTGACATTAATTGCCCCAGAGTATCCGGCTACATACGAAGATGAAGCCGATATTATTCGTGTTCCATCCCGCTACTTGCCCATCGATCCTGAAGACCGGATTATGAAGCGCGGTGAAATCGATCAATTAGCCGATCAATTACAGGAAACAGCATTTGATTTATTACACATACAGACCCCCTTCATAGCCCATTACGCAGGTCTGTCATTGGCGAAACGTTTGGGCATTCCCAAAGTCGTCACCTACCACACTCATTTTGAAGAATACCTGTATCATTATCTTCCTTATGCGCCAAAAGGCATGATGCGGTTTGCCGCCCGTTGGTTTAATCGACAACAGTGTAATGCTGTTGATTCGATTATCGTACCCTCGATAGCCATGCTCGATATCTTACGTGAATACGGCATCCATAAACCGCTCGAGATCATAGCGACCGGTATTGATGATTCCTTTTACAAACCAGGCGATGGCGTCAGCTTTCGGGAGAAGCACGGTATTCCCACTGAGAGACAAGTGTTAATTCACATCGGACGACTGGCTCATGAAAAGAATATCGAATTCTTGCTCAGCATGCTGGTCGAGTTAATTAAACAAAAACCTGACGTATTACTGGTCATCGCGGGTGAGGGACCGGCAAGAGAACACTTGATTGAATTAAGTGTATCGCTCGGACTTTCCGATAATGTGCTATTTGTCGGATACCTGGATCGCGACACTGAGTTGCACGATTGCTACTGTGCCGGAGATATTTTTGTGTTTTCGTCTAAAACAGAAACGCAAGGGCTGGTGCTGTTGGAAGCGATGGCGCAAAAATTACCTGTCGTATCACTATCAGTCTTGGGTACTAAAGACATCCTCGATCATGCTGAAGGTGCCGCTGTAATAGCGGAAGAAAGTATCCACGACTTTTCCAATAAAGTTACCGAGCTATTGGATAACCCTGCACAACTAAAGACGATGTCCGAACAGGCGTTTAACTATGCGAAAACCTGGTCCTCTCGCGCATTTGCCGAGAAAAAACAGGCGTTTTACCAGAAAACCATTCAGCAGTCGGCTTAATTCAGCTTTAATATGCGCATGAACATACTTGCGCTAGATATTGGTGGTACCTCCAGTCGTTTTGGACATTGCGTAACTAAAGATGCCGGGGGTTATGAGATTGTTAATATGATGATGTTAGAAACACAGCGCCAGGATGTTCAGAGCTTTCAGGATTTACTCAGTTGCTTTGAGTCTGAGAAGCCCTCACCTTTTCTTGATGTTGATGACTATGACCTCATCGCGATTGCCATCGCCGGGCCGGTTATCGAACAGCGCGCTTATCCACCAAATATTAAATGGAATATAGATCTGCGAGACTACAACTTCTGCAAGGTAAGCATGATCAATGATTTTGTTGCACAAGCCCACGCGCTTTATATGGATAAGCCTTCGTCGTTGACTAACTTGAGAGTACCAAAAAGTAACAATATCTCTGCGGATAACAAACTCAGTGCAGTGCTTGGACCGGGAACCGGCTTCGGTAACTGCACTGTGCTCGATAACGGCACTATACAAAAATTTATTCCATCTGAATTCGGTCAAACGAATTTTCCCTTTCTGGTTACGGAATTTGATCTGGCCGATGACATGCGACAGGCGATCAACGTGTCCTATTTGACTTACGATCATATTCTAAGTGGAACCGGCTTAAGTTTTATACATGCTTACTTCAGTCAAGAACAGTTGGAACCGGCCGCTATTTTTGAACAGGAATGCGAACAAACATTACATCAGTTCGCAGTTTTTCTGGGACGCGCGTGCCGAAATTTATGTTTAGCAAATTGCATCAATGATCGCCTTATTATCAGCGGCGGGATCATTGCGAAGCACGGTACAAAGATAGTCTCTGATGCTTTTTTTAGGGAATTTGATGATTGCCCGTCACATAGTGAATTACTCGGGCAAATCCAGATACAGATTAACCATAACGAGTACTGTGGGCTGGAGGGAATTTTGCATTACATCACTACAAAAAATGCGCAGTAATCTGAGCAATATTGTCTGTAAATATAGACACATACGCAAACTTGCTGCATTGCACAAATATTCGTATAATACGCGAAAAATTAATGACTTAAGTCAACTGAGGTTAACATGTATTTAGATGACATGAATGAAATGGTAGATCAGGTTACTGATTCCAGTCGCACCATGACAAAAGATTTCATTGAATCCGGACTGGATGCCATGCATCAGGCCAACCCGTTTATTTTCAATGCGCCACTTTTGGACAATTGGAAAAACATCCTGGAAAAAAATTCAGATTATATAAACGAACAATATGACATTATTAACAATCTCTTTCGTTTATTTCATTACACCACGTTTCGTAGTCTAGGTTTTGATGCTGAGCCGGTAATTTCACCGGATAAATCCGATAGACGTTTCTTCGATGAAAGCTGGAACGAATATGCAGCGTTCGATCACATCAAACAATTTTATTTATTGGTATCAAAGTTCATTCATAACTCCAGTCTGGAAAACTTCCAACTTGATGAGAAAACCATTCATAAAATCGATTTTTATACCAATCAATGGCTGGATGCGATGTCTCCGTCCAACTTTGCTGCAACCAACCCAACCGTATTAAAAGAAACGGTCGATAAAAAAGGCGAAAATCTTATCCAGGGTGCTAAAGCACTGATTGAAGATTTTTCTCGCGGCAAAGGCCAGAAATTATTGACTCGCATGACCGACTTCGAATCATTTGAAGTTGGCGAAAATATCGCGACAACGGCAGGCAAGGTCATTTACCAAAACGAGTTAATGCAACTGATTCAGTATGCACCGACTACCAAGACCGTTTACGAAACGCCATTGCTGATCGTACCACCGTGGATCAACAAGTTTTATATCCTGGATCTGCGTAAGGAGAACAGCTTTATCCAATGGGCTGTCGATCAAGGCTATACCGTGTTTATTATTTCATGGAAAAACCCGGATAGTTCGTATAAAGACACACAGTTTGAAGATTACATGCTAAAGGGTGTGTTAACGGCAACTGATCAAATCAAGAAAGAAACCGGTATCAGTGATGTAAATACCATTGGTTATTGTATCGGCGGTACTCTGCTTGCCTCAACAAATGCTTATCTGGCGAAAAAACGCAAGAAACCTATCAAAACGTCGACCTACTTCACCACCATGGTGGATTTTGAACATCCTGGGGATCTCGGTGTTTTTATTGATGAAGAACAGTTGAACTCACTTGATGCCAGCATGGAAAAAGACGGCTACCTGGATGGCACGACCATGGCAAGCGTATTTAATATGTTACGTGCCAATGACCTAATCTGGCCATTCTTTATCAATAATTATCTATTGGGTAAAGAACCGACTGCATTTGATCTACTTTACTGGAACTCGGATTCAACCCGACTACCAGCAAAAACGCATAGCTATTATCTGCGTAACTGCTACATGAAGAATCTGTTGCGTGAGCCGGATGCACTGGAGATGGACGGCACGCCACTCGACCTGGGTAAGATCAAGATACCGACCTATTTCATTTCAACTCGTGATGATCATATTACGCCATGGAAATCGACCTACCAGGGTGCGAAACTGATGTCAGGCCCAACGCGTTTTGTATTAGGTGGTTCGGGCCATATTGCCGGTATTATCAACCCGCCTGTGAAAAACAAATACGGCTATTGGACCAACGATGAAATTGATGAAAACCCCGATAACTGGTTAGAGAATGCCGAATACACTGAGGGTTCCTGGTGGCCGGACTGGAATAACTGGTTAAAGAAACATTCCGGTAAAAAGATCACGGCCCGCAAGCCTGGAACTAAGCTAAGACCGCTGGAAGATGCCCCGGGTAGTTATGTAAAACATCGAATCGTTCCTGATTAATGCACCTCTGCCCTCCCTGTTTTACCAGGGAGGGGTCTTTGTTTTATCATCAAGCGTTAATAATAATTTCATAAATCTTTTATATAAGGAGAACCTTATGAGCAAAGCATCTGCGCGTCATATTCTGGTCGACACTGAATCTGAATGTGAATCGCTTAAACAAAAAATAAACAATGGTGAAGACTTTGCCGAAATAGCCAAAGCCCATTCCACTTGTCCATCCGGGCGTAAAGGTGGCGATTTAGGTGAATTTGGCCCTGGCCAGATGGTAAAGGAATTTGATGAAGTCGTATTTAGTGGTGAATTAAATACCGTACACGGACCGGTTAAAACGCAGTTCGGTTATCACTTACTGGAAATCACCAGCCGCGAAGACTAACAACAGCAGGCAAGCCATTGAAAGAAACACTGATCGTACTGGATTTTGATGGCTTGCTTGTTAACTCTTATGCGTTATTAAAAAGCACCTTCGACAAACTCGGGCTGGACATTGGCGAACAACAACGCTTCCAGAACCGACGTAAGTTTTTAAAGTATATTGGCGGTGGTCGTGAGATCATTGGCAACCTGGTCAATATCTCCATACCGAAAAAATCCTTAATCCGCGAACAATTAACTGACACTTACAATAACGAAGGAAAAGTGTTCCCGGAGTTTGTTGAATTCACTAACGAGTTAATTGACGCACCCAATATTCATGTTGGGATTATCAGTCGTAATTTTACCCATCATCCGGGCAAGACTATTCGGCAGGTGTTAAAAAATAGCAAAATCAATGAATCATCTATTGATTTCGTCATACCTGTCTCGGTCGGCGTAAAAAAAATGAATGTGCTGGAAGGCATGAAGTCATCAGCATATAAACACTGCCTGTTTGCCGCCGATGAAATTGGAGATTACAAGGCCGCCCATGAAACTGACTACGAACATATTTTTATGGCCAGCTATGGGTTTGATACACGAGAACGGCTGATGCACAAAGGTGAAGTGCCTGAGGGTATTATTTTTGACTCACCGAGAAAACTGGTCAAACGGATGAATAAAACCTTAATGAAACTGAATCAGTTATTCTAAATCTGTATTGTTTAACTTGCCGGCTTTAGTCGGTAAATCGCCCCGTTTTGTTCGTCAGTAATCACATATATCAAACCATCAGGTCCCTGCTTCACATCGCGAATACGCCCGAGCTTTCCATTCAACAAACGTTCTTCATGCACAACCTTATTCCCTTTCATCTCTAACCGGGCAAGCTGTCCAAACTTTAACGAACCCACAAAAGCATTACCCTGCCAATCCGAAAATTGTTCGCCGTCATAAAATAGTAAGCTGGACGTGGCAATCGACGGTACCCAGTAATGTACCGGTTGTTCCATCCCCGCTTTTTCCGTCCCTTCACCGATATCCGTGCCGGTGCCATAATTTTTGCCATAGGTAATCACCGGCCAGCCATAATTCTTACCAGCTTGCATGAGATTTAACTCATCGCCACCTTGCGGCCCGTGTTCAACCGTCCAGATAGCACCACTATCCGGATGCATAGCCATGCCCTGCATATTACGATTACCCCAGGTATAGATTTCCGGTTGTGCGCCTTGTTTATTGATGAATGGATTGTCGGTCGGGATTGAGCCATCAGCCTTGACGCGAATTAATGAACCCGCATGGTCTGACAAGTCTTGTGCCCGATCCATTTCACCACGATCGCCTAATGAAATGTAGAGATCACCCTGCTTATCAAACTGCAAGCGAGAACCAAAATGATAGCCCGATTCATTTTTAAAATTGAGACTGAAGATCACAGTCGCATCTTCAAGCCGATTATCCTGCAGCCTGGCTTTTACAACTTCGGTTCCAACTCCATCTTCATTCACACCCGCATAACTAAGATAAATCAACTGATTCGATTCAAAGTTCGGGTCTAACGCGATATCAAGTAAACCACCCTGACCAAAGGCACGTAATTTTGGCAAGCCTTTTATCGGTTTTGATACCACACCTTGTTTTACTTTACGCAAATATCCCGGACGCTCGGAAACCAGCATACTGCCATCGGGCAAAAACTCGATTGCCCAGGGATGCTGTAAACCATCAACCAGCCTTTCTGCAATAATTGTATATTTTTCTGTTTTAAAGCTGTTGTCTGCCAGCGTAATCGACGGGATCAACAGAATAGTAAAAACCGATAAAAATAAAACCCGCATAGAAAACCCCATTATTTTTCTATTGTATTGATTGCTGAATGTCCTCGGCTTGTACCTTTACCCATTGGGTTGCATCGTTAATGCTGTCTTTAATTAATGAAGCTTCCAGCAATGATGAGAAAAATCCTTTCAAATCTAAATCAACCGAATAAATTACATAGCTAACGTCAGCATTCGCGTTATTTGTCATCACACGCCAATAACCTACGGTATCATAAATATCAGACTGACGAGAATAGTCGAGTTTCCATGTCCCCCATTCCCGATCTTGTACCGGATAATCGTGAATAACATGCCAGATCGTTTTACCACCGAGTAAACCACCGGAGAGAAATTTGACTGCCGTTTGTCCCGGTTGTTGTTGATAGACTTCGATCTCATCAACCGTATCTATCCAGCCCGGATAAGAAGGAAAATCTTTAATCACTGACCAGACATTCTTCTGAGACGCATCGACGCGAAATATCACGACACCTCGATGTCCGTGTTCCAGTTTCTCCTGATAAAAAACGGCCTGATAATTATCAAGCCGCTGCAGGTCTTCGTCTGTTAGCTGATGATCAGGCGGAGCTGCATCATAGCTTTGCAACAACCCCTGGTGTTCGTGTGGTTTAACGCCAGTCTCCTCTGCCATACAGACTGACGACGTTATTAACTGAATCATCAGTATCGTACCAAAGGACAAACTACGCATCGTAATTACGCTAATGGGGAGAGTTTTGCCGGTGTTTGTAATGCTTGCAGTGGATGTTTTAAATTTGATCCCACTACCCGACTACACATCATGTTACAAGATGATTTATTCGAGCAGCTGTCAATCTGTTCGCGATCAAAATTTTCCAGGATATCTTCCAACGATTGCTCTAACAGATTACCGCGATGTTTTAATGCCAGACAAGGCGCGACGTTACCCGAGGCATCAATGGCAATACTGTATTTGCCCGCATCGCAACTTCCCAGGCCACGTTCATTTAACCATTCGACATTATCTTTCAAGTAATGCCGGAAGTAGCCCTTAGGTACCAGATCAGACTTCAATACCTGTTCAAATACACCGCTGATCACCTGTTTTTGATACTGTAATTCAGTATCAACTTTGCCATAGCGATCAATATCCCAATGATAGGCCCCCACGACCGGCATAAAACCTCGCGCCCTGGAAAACTCAACAACGTCAAGCACGTCGTCTTTATTCACCTCACTGACAATACAGGTAATGTACTTGCCATGTGGATAATCATGTAAGCATTCTATCCCGGACAACACCATCCGCAGTTGATCAGCACCGCGAATCTTTTTATAACGCTCGCGATCCAGCGTATCCAGACTGATAGAGATACTGGTATTGGTGTTAATCGCGCAATCAATCAATTCCGGGCTTATCCGTGTACCATTGGTAATCAGGGTAAGGTCAAAACCGATGTTAAATAAATCATACATAATATCGGTCAGATCACGTCGAAGTGTCGGCTCACCACCTTGCAAGAACAAGTAACGTAAGCCATATCGATACAAGTCAGTAAATATCGTATGAATTTGCTCCCGACTGAGTTCATAGCGCCCTTTATTCAAAGGAAGATCGCAATAACCACATTGAGAATTACAAGTAAGGTTGAGCTCATACACTGCCATTAATGGCTTCTTTTGCAGCAGATTTAAAAACGGTTTGATTGCTACCATATACTCACCTGAATGCCTTAAAAAAACCCTGCCTTAAGATAGGCAGTCGTAACTCATAACAACTCATAATGACAAAAATATCAAAGAAGCTTTTATAAATACCGCGTTCTTCGAATTTTCTCGAAGACGTGATAACCGTTTGTTCCAGAATAACCGGAGTAGTCAGCTCGACAATGGCCTCGCTGATCATCACGTCTTCCAGAATGGACACATCGGGAAAACCGCTAATCTTTTTAAACAGACTTGTTCTGATAAACATCGCCTGATCACCATACATAATCCTGGTCCGTGAACAGCGTTTGTTGTGTAACCAGGATACAAACTTCAGAAACCAATGCGACTTTGAAAAGGCTTGATGAAAACAGCCCGCCTGCACGTCTGTTGCTAATCGGGATATCTCACTGAGGCCAGCTTCAGGTAACGAGGTATCGGCATGCAAGAACAACAACCATTCTCCTTTTGCCAATGCAGCACCAGCATTCATTTGTGCTGCCCGACCTCGCTTGGTAGCGATTATCCTGGCATTTGCTGCTTCTGCGATCTCTAGCGTCTTATCATCACTGCCACCATCAACGATGATCAGCTCATGTTCTTCATTATTATTTTGGATAGCAGACAAGGTAGCCGGCAATGCCTGCTCCTCGTTTAACACCGGAATAATAATACTGATCATTTCCGCTGCTCTGATACCCAAACCGGTAAGGACTGATAAAATTCATCCATATACAAATCAGTATTTTCGTCAAAATAATGGAATAACTCCTTGGTTGACTCCATCAACTGCTCGATCAATTCGAGGTAATCCTGACATTGTTGTCTCAACTGTGCTGATATCTCTGATTCCTCACCCAAAAGGTTTTGGAAGGTATTAATACCAAACTGGTGATGTGCATCTTCCTGGCCCAGGATTAAATATCTGACACGTTGGCACATGCCATCTATGCCTCTGAGTTCAAAGCCGGCATCGATGTGGTTGAGTGCGACATCCCCTAAGCCTTCCAGCAAAATCTGCATGCCTAACAAGCTTCCCATACTATCGTTACGCTGCAAACATTCCGATAACAACATCCCATACTGCTCAAACTCGCGCTTGCCAGGAATCGCTGACAAACCCTTGGGCGTTAGCATACCTGATGCTGAGCGAAAAACGGCGGCATGAAACCGTTCCTGTCTGGCCTGGTTAGCAAGAAAACGCCGATGCCATGTATCAGTAAAAAAGACTGACTGACGTTTCGCGCAGTCAAACGCAAGTTGTTCACCCTGCAATAAAAACGCAAACAGCCGGGAAATTTGCTGTCGCTCGTTCTTTGCCAGAAAAATCATTACAACATCAACACCATCCAGGCACAAAAGTCAGTCCATTAAATAGACTTACCGTTAAGAGACCAGTCATATTTTAAATACTTAATCTTAAACGCTTCCTGTTCCAGTAACTTTGCAACTTCAGCATTACCGACATACTTTGCCAGATATTTCTGCAAAGAGCCCGAATGCTTTTCAAAATCACTGGTAAACCAGTCAAAGATCTTGGAAATGGATGCGACCTTTTTACCTGCATCAAATTTATTCTTAAATTCATTGCTCAGGAAGGCGCGAGTGTTGGCTTCGAGCTGCTGTTCAAGCTTATCCGCAGTATAGGCCTCGGAAATCAATTTCGGACACGATGCTGAAGCACAAACAATGGCAAAATGAATTCGCGGCTCAGCGAAAGGAATAATAATATCGCGCTCCAGGTCATACAGATTAATATCCTCACCGGCTAATTTATACTCAGTCGACTTAAAATAGGTAATACGTGAGAAAAAACTACCCGGGCTCAAACCATCGAGAATACCCTTGATTGCCAGTGCGTTGTAAGCATTAATATAAAATGCCAGTTTTTCCGGTACGGTCTTGAATGAAGCAGGATCTGCATCAGCCAGATAATCCAGATATTCACTAAATCGCTGATCTTTCTGTATTGCCGGATAATTGACCACACCCTGCTTCACATGGGCCTTTAATACTTCATCGAATAGCGTGTGATCAGCCGCCATCGCATGGCTGGTAAAAAACAGGGTCATGAAAACCAGAAAAATTCGAACAACTGACATAATAGCTCCATAATTTAGTGATTAATGACGACGTAGGGGTAGATATGCAGGAAGATAATTAGTTCATTAATCATTAGAAACACTGATAATTATTGTCAGATTAACGAATGTTGGAATGCAGAAATGAGATAAAAACCGATATAATCGCCATTTCGTTATCAATAATAATTAAAATATGACGAAGCAGAGAGAGAACGGCACCCGCCGTAAAATAAAGGGGAAGCCTTGTGTTTATTATGATGGCTACTGGATCCGTCATTACGATTATGACGACGGCAGTCTTGCGGACAAAAAACGTACCATCGATAAGCTGACTCGCCGTGTGTTCCACCATGTTGAACCGGGGATTAATACGCCAGGCCACCGGCTCGAACAGATTCGTGAAAGCTTTGATATTGAGCAGGATCCTGCCAAAAAACGGGTAAAAGGTGCGATGCTGGCCGGTGCCTTATTAAACCGCGGCCGCGATATTCTGACTAAACTGGTCGAGCTGCAAGATGCCGGTGTTGAAATCGGCACCGACAATGAGCTATTTAATATGTGTAGCGAACACTTCGCCGAAGCGCTGGAACTGGGCAAAAATATCAAACTGGCTAACGGTCACGAAGGGCTGGATGAACTATGGGGAGAACCGTTTAAAGCCTTCTCGCTATCACCCGAGGACTTCTATCGAAGCCGCTATATCAAGGTTGCACAAACGATGTCGCAGATAGATACCATGCATAGCGTGATCAATAACATCATTCGCTTGAGCCCCTGCCTGAAAGCCGCCAGGCCGTTAATCAATGAATTGTGTAGCAGTGCCAAACTCGCCTGTGAAACGCTGCGCACCGATCCGGTAATTTATGAAGTCTGGCCAAGATATATCGCTGCCAAGGAAGCCTTTGAGCAATTTAGCCCGATTAAAATCAATAATGGAAAGAAGCTTAATTACAAACCGGGCTTTAGACTGATTAAGGAAGGCGCAGATCTGATGGCACAACTGTCCATTGTCAGGGTCAGCATGCCAAGAAGCGTCGGCGAATATATTGCAAGGTGTGATAACTATATTAAAGAGGTAGAAACTGGCGGTGAAGATTTTATGATTTAATCATCATACTGCCACCTGCCCCTATCATTAATCCACCTGCAATTTGATTCAGAAAACCAAACCGGTTCTTGCCATCGATATTCAATAGAGAGGAACCGAGTTTAGCCGCCGCATAAGCATAAGCAATTTTGACGCTTCCGATTGCGACGATAGCAAGACCGAATAAATACGCACCATCCCTGATACTTATAAGTTCAGGTTCAATAAACAAAGGCAACAGGCTCATGTAAAACAAAACCGCCTTAATATCTCCGAGCGTAATGAATAGCCCAATCAGAAAACTCTTAAAAAGAGAAGCCTCTCCATTAAGATTAATATTGTTATAGTTTGTTTTTGAAAACAGTAATAATGAACCAAATCAAATAAGCGGCGGCCATACATTTTATAATAAAAAAAAGCGCGCCGAGCGATTCAGCGATCAAAGACATACCGGCAACAGCCAGTAAAATAAATGTTGCGTCACCCGCGATAATCCCAATTGCTGTTGATACACCGCTTTTAAATCCTTTGCTGATCGAATTGGCAACCACTACCATCACACTCGCTCCAGGCACAGCTGCCAGCAACAACATAATGGAAAATAACAATATGGCTTGATACAAAGTCATTGATAACTAGGCAGGCTCGGACCACACGGCAAACTCATTACCACTGGGATCGGCAAAATGGAAACGCCTTCCACCCGGGAATTCATAAATCGGTTGTAAAATCTCTCCGCCTGCCTGTTCGATCTTTTTCAGGGTCAGTTCCAGTTCGTTACTGTAAAAAACAATCAACGCGGCACCATTAGCAGTTCTCGATTGTTCTTGCGACTTGAAAAAGCCACCTTCAATGCCGGCATTATGAAAAGCCACATATTCCGGGCCAAAGTCTTCAAACTGCCAGTTAAATACGTCGGCAAAAAAATGTTTGTTTGCCTCAATATCGGTAGCGGGAAGCTCTACATAGTTAATTTTCTCATGTTGATTCATGAATAGCAGACTTGAACTCAAGTGAATCAGATTGTCTCTTCATCGCCGACTGTTTCTGCTTCGGCTTCGACGTCTTCAGTATTAGGGTCAATGCAATTAAATTCGACGATTTTCATCTCTCTCGACTCATCGGTAATATATTCTGCATAGCTATCCAGTTTCAGACATTCTATTCTTGCTAAATCATAGGCCTCAAGATACCGCTCCGGTTTAGCCTGCACTCTAACAATGCCTTCACTTGATTCCAGCAATCTTGTTTGCGTGCTACAGGCAGTCAACAACAAAAACGCCACGATAATTGAATGAATAGCGAGTATTTTCATAGTCACAGTCAACTCTCAAAGTTGATAACAATAGCGATAACATTTTCACAAATCCGGACAGATGTAAAGGCTGCCTATAATTACTTATCAGCCAGCAATATGGCACGAACCGGTGCCGGGTAGCCTTCTATGGTTTTCGATGGGTCATGCTCATCCAGAAAATCGGCCAGTGATTCATACTGCATCCAATCGGTAACACGCTGCTCACCCAGGCTGGTTCTTGTTACATCAATAATTCTCGGCTTATGAAAACCGGCTTTTTCAGCCCACGCTAACAACAACTGACAGGATGGAATCTCATGCACATTATTCATTTTTGCATAGCGGCCTTGTGGTGTTAGTGACTCAGCACCATCAGCTTCAATGACCAGGGTCTCCAACACCAACTCACCACCTGGTATTAAACAGTTTCGCAGTTGTTGTAAATGCGCCAACGGATCGCGTCGATGATAGATCACGCCCATGGAAAATACCGTGTCAAAATTTAATTCATATTCCGGCAATGCCTGAATGCCGAATGGGATGATCGACATGTTATCGGTGGCAAGATATTTATTAATCGCCCTGAACTGCATTAAGAATAACAAGGTCGGGTCAACACCAAGCACATAACTTGCACCCTGACCAAGCATCCTGAGACCATAATAACCGTTGCCACAACCGACATCTAACACTGTGCGATTTTGAAGCGGCTTAATATGTGAGTGCAGACGTTGCCATTTCAGGTTGGAACGCCATTCTGTATCAATTTGTATTCCAAACAGATTAAACGGCCCTTTACGCCAGGGCATTAATGTTTGTAATTGAGTGTGCAGTAATGATTTATCCTGTTCAGACAAATCCTTAGTTGTTCCGATTTGCACGGCGTCTTGTTGCAGTGCTATCGAGCCGGGTTTGATAGACGGCATACTATCTATCGCCGCTTTCCATTTTGGATAGTCACCATGTTTTACCTCAGTGAAATAATCAGCCAGCTGTTGTTGCAGCGTCGCTGACCAGTCAGACATACCGTTTTCTTCCAGCATGCCGAACAGATGCTGATAATCATGTTGCATGTTGAATTATTTAATTGCCAATAATGAAATAAAATTAAGGCAACGTAACCATAATGTAGTTTGATTGAAGCCGGCTTGCTGCAACCGTACCTGATGCGTTTCAATGGTTTCCGGCATCAAGACTTTTTCCAATGCCTGCCGTTTGCCGGCGATTTCCATTTCGTTATAACCATTCAGTTTTTTCATCCGATGATGCAGGCCTTGCATTTGCTGCTCCAGGCTTTCATCATCAAACATGATCTTCTCGGAAAGCACCAACACTCCACCCGGTAACAAACCCTGGTAAATTCGCTTAAGCAATGTCAGACGTTGCTCTACCGGCACAAACTGCAAGGTAAAATTCATCACAACCATCGATGCATTGTTGATCGCGACATTAAGCACATCATCTTCCACAAACTCAATATTTGTTTGCTCCTTTAATGTCTCGCGACAGGCTTGCATCATGGCGTGGGAGTTATCGACGGCAACTAACTGAAAGGATTTATCGACCACGCCCTGCTCTATCGCCAGACAACCCGCCCCAAGCGAACAACCGAGATCATAAACATGGCTGTCTGCTGTGACATATTGATTAGCAATTGTACTAATCATTGATATCGCCAACGGATAACCCGGCACAGAACGCTTAATCATGTCCGGAAACACCTTGGCTACCGTTTCGTTAAATTCAAACGGAGAAACAGGATCGTTGCTCCGATAGAGGGTGTCTTTGTTATCCATGCACTAATTCGGAAAATAAACTGGCGACATGGTCGCATTCCATTGCGAATATTTTTTCATACAGCCCGTGAACAACTCACTCTCGTGCAGCCGATGATACCAATCAATCAAATGCTGATAGGAAGTAGAAAAAAACCAGTCTGGCTCGACATTCGCAAACTGACGAATAAACGGAAAGATCGCGATATCGGTAAATCCTAATTTGGATCCCAACAAGGCGAAACCCTCGTGTTGACTCAACATGGATTCCAAGCCTTGTAAAAAAAGCTCCGCCTGATCGCGATAATACTGCTGTGAATGTTCTGGATACCCGACGTAATATTTATACCGATCCAGATAATATTTAAATTCATTATCATTCTGTTCTAACAGCGTATTCGCCTCCTCGTTATCAAGCTGTGATAACCAATCATCCGGATCGGATTGATTCAATGCCCACTTCATAATATCTAGACTTTGTTCAAGCACTTCATCATCGCTAATAGAGAGCACCGGCACCGTCGCTTTGTCCGAAATAGCCAGCATCTGTTTCGGTTTGTCTTTCAACACCACCTCGCGTAATTCACAACGTATATTGGCTTTACTTATCGCCATTCTGGCTCGCATGGCATAGGGACAGCGCCGAAATGAATAAAGAACAGGTAGCTGAGACATAACACACAAATTAGCTGGGCATTTTCGCGCCAATATGTGCTTCATTGCGCTGCTCGGCAAGCTCCACCTGACGTTGGCGTTCACCGAACGCTTCCCGTTGAGTGGTGGTAGTTTCATTAATGCACTGCGGACAAGACACGCCCTTCTGATAATGTTCAGAGGCCATGTCTTGTTCTGATATAGGCCGACGACAGGCAAAGCACTGCTCATACTTTCCCTCGGCCAGTTCATGATCAACAGAAACCCGTCCATCGAAGACAAAACATTCGCCTTCCCAAAGACTGTCATCGCTGCTGACTTCTTCCAGATATTTCAGAATCCCACCTTTTAAATGATAGACCTCTTCAAAACCCTGGTTGAGCATATACGCTGATGCTTTTTCGCAGCGAATTCCTCCAGTACAAAACATGGCCACTTTTTTGTGTTTCTTCGGGTCAAGGTGTTGTTTGACGTATTCCGGAAATTCGCGAAAGTTCGTGGTATCCGGATCGATGGCATGTTTAAAACTGCCAATCTGATATTCATAATGATTGCGCGTATCGACCAAGGTCACATCCGGATCCGAGATCAAGGCATTCCAGTCTTTGGGTTCTACATAAGTGCCAACGTTTGTGGTCGGATCGATATCCGGCTGCCCCAGGGTCACGATCTCTTTCTTAAGTTTGACCTTGGTTCGATGAAACGGTATCTCATCGCTGAGCGATTCTTTATGCTCCAGATCAGCCAAACGCGCGTCGGATTTCAAATAATCCAGTAAGGCATCAATCGCGGCACGAGTGCCGACGACTGTACCATTGATCCCCTCTCTCGCAAGCAGGATCGTGCCCTTGATGGCATGGCGCTGACAAAAATTCAGCAGTGTGGCTTGCAACGCCTCAAAATCATCCAGACGGACAAATTTATACAGGGCCGCGACAACATAATGTTCTGACATAAACCTTTTTTTTACATTAAGTTTAATTTTTAAGTTATTGTTTTTATTAATTTTTTAATAGTTAACTAATGTAGATTCAGCGTTTATCTGAAAACTTTCAAACATATCACTGAATATGCCGCTATAGTTTATCATTTATACAATTCTTCAAAATACGTTCCGGGATGCAAGCTCAAAAAGAAAACAACATGGCCGAGAGGCGAAACTATTATCGTATTCTCAATGTGCAACCCGACGCCCCGCTGTCGCAAATTAAAAGTAATTACCGCACGCTATTACAAAAATTACGATTACACCCGGATTTAGGTGGTCAGGAAGAACAGGCGGCAATCATTAATGAAGCCTATAACATCCTGCGTCATCCGGAAAAGCGTGCCGTCTATGATGCAGAATTATTGAAACAGCATGACATCAAATCGCTGTCTCAGGGGCATTTACAGCAACAGGCAAGTACAATAACAACAGACCGTCACGGCAACAAACGCAACTTCTATCGTTTATTTAATATTCAGGCAGATGCATCGGCGGCAATCATCAAGACCAGCTATCAGACATTATTAAAGGCAGACAACATTCCCGCCGCAGCCATCAAGGAAGCCTACGCTATCCTGGGTAATCAGAAAAAACGCGCCGTTTATGACCAATTACTACAGAAAGTCGGACATGCGGAAGCAGTCAAGCGATTACTGAATATATCGACCAACGTCAAAACCGAACTGTCTACGCAGGCAACCGAACATAACGATGCGTCACGTCTCAATCGCAATCGCCTATCGGCCTCCTACGGCAACAAGCCCTATCAGCCACTCATTACGCGTTATTGTCATTTTTGTAAAACGCCGCATAACGAAAATGAAGGCGATGACGGTCTGGCACTCTGCCTCGAATGCGACAGTCCATTGTTTCCGCCATCGAGTCTCTTTACCGAACAACAACGACGGGATATTGTTCGCATTGCCAAACGTGATGATCGCATCACGTTTTATACCGATTGGCCGGGTGAACAGTATCACGCTGCCATGCTTGATATGTCGCCAACCGGTCTGAAG
This sequence comes from Gammaproteobacteria bacterium, assembly GCA_028279365.1. Taxonomy (GTDB): domain Bacteria; phylum Pseudomonadota; class Gammaproteobacteria; order Eutrophobiales; family Eutrophobiaceae; genus JANQNX01. The sequence continues at coordinate 322,752 of JANQNX010000013.1, forward strand.
CTACAAACCAGCGCATTACTACAGGAACAACAACTGCTCAAAATTGAGGCGGACACCTTCAAAGCAGTGGGCCAGGTCACGCATATTAGTCATGAATATATCGAAGGAAAAATTGGTGATGATAGCGTCGGTATCAAATTCCTGACCGTGAACTTTGATAAATTAAAGGGGCAGTTTTTTTCAGCGAGTGCCTAACACTAATATTTAAAGATAATGGACCTTTATTATCTACGTTAAGCTCTTCGCAATCCTTTTATACTCTGCCATGAACCCTGATTGGGTAGGCGATATTCCCAAAAATTCCAGCCATTAACGTGATTACCAGTAATCTTCATCGCAGCAGCTGAAGGTGAATCGAAGCTCTCATTATTTATCACCAACGCTCCATCTATTACTCTGGCTAAATATGTTCGGCCTTTATAGTGTGCACGGAATTCGGTTCTCTCGGGAAAAGTCACACCTTTGGTGATCCAGGCACCTTTGTTCCGCTCTGGTTCATTGCCGTTCACCTCTTTTATCGCGAGACGCGCTGGTAAATCCAACAACTCTCTCAGCACATCATTCTCAGTAACATGTTCATTTGGCCTTCGCAAAGTCAACGCCTTAAATACATCGAAATCCACTTCTATGGTGTGCATAGTCAACTCCTAATCTAAATACTATTCATTAGTGCTATAGTACTAATATTTTTCATTATCAGCAAAATATATCTAAATTATTGATTATATCAATAGTAATTATGACTTGTTTAATAGTATTGAGCTAGCTATTATGTTCAATATATTTAACATATAGAGAGCTTAATGCGATTACAAGAATTCGGTTTTGCCGTTCGACATGCTCGCCAGCAACTGGGGCTGACACAACAAGCGTTGGCCAAATCAGCAGGGGTATCTCGAACGACATTAAACCAGCTAGAAAACGGTTTATTTAGCAATCTCAGTGTGAATAAGCTCCAGTCACTATTGGAAAAAGTCGGACTGACATTGGCACTTTTGCCTGCTACAAAAAACAAGCGCAAAGACCCTTTCGAAGCTGCCTGTACGACAGCGAGTATCAGCTATAAAAACCCGTTAACAGTGGATGAATTGATTCGAGGTCTGCTGACTGGAGCAATACCTGCTGGAAAACGTCCGCATTTTCGTACCCTCTTACAGGAAGTGCCAAAGATTCTACTACAAGAATTGGTTAGCGAGGCAAAACGCTGGAGCGAAGCGGGTAAAGTGGAAAAAAACCTGGTGAAAATTGCCGATGAACTCGGTGTGTCATTGAACGATAATTAATATGGACGAACAAGCATTAAAAATATGGGAAACATTATTTCAGCGTGCACTTGCACTGATTGATTCAGTCAATGAGAACGGCACTGCCTTAAACGACTGGAGTTTTGGCGGTGGAACGGTATTGATGCTGAGACACCAACACCGCTTTAGTAAAGATATCGATATCTTTATCCAGGATCCACAATACCTCGGCTTTCTCACACCACGACTCAGTGATGTGGTGGAATCCTTCACCGGCAAGTACATTGAACACGCGGGGTTTATAAAACTGATTTTTGACGAAGGCGAAATTGATTTTATCGCTTCAGCACCTCTTACTCAGAACCCGTTTATAAAAGAAACGCTTTTTGATAGAGAAATTCAACTGGAGACATCCACCGAGATCATCGCAAAAAAACTCTGGCATCGAGGTGATCAGTTTACTGCGCGTGATATCTTTGATCTCGCCACAGTCATCGAAAAAGAACCGGAAGCACTGACTGAAATCACACCGATCCTGTCGGAAAGAAAAGAAACAATAACAAATAGAATTACCTCACTAAGTGACGCATTACGTGAAGATTTCAATGAACTTGAGGCACTCGAATGCAAACGCAGTTTTGATGACTGTGTGGAATTAGTTAGCGAATGTTTTAATCGTGCACTACGGTATACGCAACAATCAACAAAATGACATCATCAATCATGCTCAATGTCTGCCAACGCTCTTCTCCCTGTTCATGACGATCCTGAATACTAAGATGATGCGGATCGTCAAAGTCGAGGCTGGCCGTTCCAAAAGAAACATTATGTTTAATCCGGTGTGCCTTGTCCTTATTTTGATTCCATTCAAAACGCACTTCATAAATGTAGTTACAATTTCGTAAATATACAAGCTTTACTCAAAAATGGAATATATTTATTTAAGACACGACAGCATTAAGCGATTAGGTAACCGATTGATTAAATTTTGATGCATAAAAAAAGCCCCATTGCTGGGGCTTTCATGTTAATCCTGGAATAAGAATGAACTCAGCGTTCCAGGCTCTCCAGATAATCAGTCATATGAATGCTGTCATAATCCGACTGAGGATCAACGAAGCGCTCATTAACATTAACATTTTCAGTAAGCGCTACGGTTTCCAGTGCGGAAATGTCGATAACCCTTGTCTCATTCAGATCAGTTTGCGAGTCTGTGAAATAAAGAGAGTTATAGTCTGATTGCGGATCATCAAAAGCGAAGGCCGTTAAAGATAAACCAGAGAAAGCCAAAGCTAAAATTACATTACCTGCTAATTTCATTGTAGTCACCTCATACTCTTATGTGTTTTTAGTATTATTAATCTTGTCTAAGAACTAATAGTTTAGACGAAAATCAAGAATATAGTTCGCGTTAGCTAATGAGTAAAACTGATTTTATCTATCAGCTTAACAGATAATGAAAATGCTGCATTGCACACAGATAACTTCATAAAATTGACATATAGGCAATATATATTCAAGCAGTTATCGGCAAGCATTCCTTACCCGTCACAGTCTTGCTTACGTAACAATAATCATTTAAAAGTAACATTCATTTCACATCGAGTTATTGGTGAATAATGATATTTTTAATATAATGCAAGTTCAGGCACCTATAAGATACATAAAGCCATGGAATTGAAGTAAGAAGGTAATTGAAAAACTTTTACCGCTAACTGAATTACTTACAATTTTACAATCCTGTTTATGAGTTTAGTTGTACCCCGCTTGTTATCAAGTAAATCTATCGAAATCTATTCGATACTTATCATTATTGTCTGGACAGCTGTTTTTTCATTCTCATTATGGTTTAACATTAAACACGAAAAGCGGCATGTGTTTGAGATGATTACCGGTGAACTCAATAGACATTATGCTGATATCGATTTATTTCGGCATTGGATTGCAAATAACGGCGGTATTTATGTGCCCGTTAGTAATAAAATACAGCCGAATCCTGCATTAGAGCACTTTCCTGAACAAACGATTAAGACTCAATCAGATAGAGTATTAACTTTGGTTAATACTCCCCAACTTTTACGATTACTGTCAGATGAAAAAAATAACTTCAATGTGCATATGACAAGTTTGCGCCCACTGAATCCCATGAATAAAGCGGATGAGTGGGAAACGAAAGCCTTACTGAGTTTTGAACAGGGGAAAGAAGAAGTTTGCGAGGAGGCGGATTATAAGAGCGCGTCTTATATGCGTTTAATTCGTCCTTTTCGTTATGAAGCGAATTGCGCAGAATGTCACTTTGATAGAACTTATAAAGAGGGTGATGTTTTAGGTGGAATGACAGTCAGTATTCCATTACAAAGTCATTATAGCAATGCTGAAAAAGTCATTAATAATTTATATGTTTCCCATGGAACAGCATGGTTTTTAGGTTTAATCGGCATCGGCTTTGGTTATGGACAACACAGAAGTCATGAAAAGAAGCGTAAAATCAATGAAGCACAGTTAAGAGAAACAAGCCTGGCATTTAACAATCTGGATGAAGGCCTCGTTATGATGAATGCTGACAGAAATATTATTGCAGTTAATGACGCCTTTTCAAGAATAACGGCTTATGACAAACAGGAATTAGTTGATAAAAACCTGTCTTATCTTCGGTCTCAATTCGTTTCCCCAGATCAATATAATCAGATGATGAGTTCATTGCAAAAAACTGATAGCTGGGAAGGCGAAATCAAGTTTCTGAATAAAGATGATATGGTTGTTCCCATCAATCTTCGCATCGACGCAATTTTCAATGCTGAGAATAACATTAGTAAATATATATTAGTTTTCTCTGATATAAGTGAACGTAAAGAGTTTGAAAAGACCCTGGATCATCTTGCCCATCACGATCATCTTACCAACCTGCCAAATCGTTTATTGTTAAATGATCGATTATCGCAAGCATTTATTCGTTCGAAACGCGAAAATAAAGCCGTCGCTTTATTATTTCTGGACCTCGATAACTTCAAGAATATTAATGATAGCCAAGGGCACCATATGGGCGACGTCGTATTAATCGAGGTAACGCAACGACTAAAAAAGGCGATTCGCAAACAAGACACCCTGGCACGACTTGGTGGAGATGAATTTGTCGTCATTATCGAACAAGTCGAGTCTGAGGAAGACGTCCTGAATTTAGCGAACAAACTGATTCATACGTTAAGTGACCAATTTAGTCTTGAACAGAAGGAATACTATTTGGGCATCAGTATTGGCATCAGCATGTATCCTAAAGATGCAGAGACAGTCTCTGATCTACTCAGTAAAGCCGATATAGCCATGTATCAAGCAAAAGCTAAAGGCAAGAATAATTGTGTATTTTATAACCCGAGTATTGATAAAGATTTCCTCGGAAAGATTACGCTTGAATCGGAGCTACGCAAAGCAATAGAAAACCAGGAGTTTATCCTGCATTATCAGCCGCAGGTATCAATCAATAGTAATAAAATTATTGGCGCGGAATGTCTGATACGTTGGCAGCATCCTGAGAAAGGGTTAATGTATCCGGATAGCTTTATCCATATCGCAGAATCCAGTCCATTAATGATTAAAATGGGAGAGTTGGTCATTGAACAAGCATGCACACAAATGCAAACCTGGCTAAATCAAGGGATCGCGCTGGAAAAATTATCAATCAATATTGCTGCACAACAAATCTCTTACCCTGATTTCGCAAAAAATCTGATCGAATGCATAGAAAAACACAAGTTGCCTGAAGATTGTTTGGAATTGGAAATTACTGAAAACTTTATCATGGAAAAGGATAAAGAATCTGTTAACAACCTGAAGATGATTAGTGATGCGTCAATTCAAGTGGCAGTCGATGATTTTGGCACCGGTTATTCCTCGCTAAACTATCTCAAGCAATTACCCATTAGCAAGATTAAGATTGACCGTTCCTTTACAGATGGCTTACCTTTTGATCAACATGACAGCGCTATTATTCATGCAGTCATTGCTATCGCAAAAAGTTTAAACTTCAAAGTGATTGCGGAAGGCGTAGAGAATCTTGAACAGCTTAATTTCCTGAAAAAAGCCGGCTGCGATGAATACCAGGGTTATTATTGCTCCGAACCACTTGATGCAACTGCATTTAAAAATTTATTAGCAAAATCTTCGGTGATTTAGCTGTTATACTAACTATTCAGTTAACACTAATTCCTGGTTCCGTCAAACTACTAAGCACAAAAGCTATTTTATCCCTTAAATAAATTTAGGATGATACAAAGTATAAGGACTTAGTGATATGTGGTTTCTTTTTGGGTTTATTACGTTAATCTCATTTAGTATTTATTTTGGCCTACAAAGACATCAGTCAAACTGGAAAGGCGTTACCAATTCAACCAATCGCATTCCTTTCAAACATAAGACTGTTAGCCACAAAAATAAGCACCACCATCTTTACATAGGTTGTTCGGCAATAAAGAACATTAACTTTTCGATAAAAATAGAAAGATGGTGGGACAGGCTGTTTAAATGGCTAGGAATATCTGTTGAACACCAGGTTGGTTCAAGTGAATTTGATGAGAAATTTTATCTGATAACTGATGATCGTGAGCTTTGTGACATATTTAGTCATTCACCCCAATTACAGGAAACGGTTAATCACATAGCATCCTGCTGCGCAAAGCACGATTTAAAAATCAGAAGATTACATTGCAAACATGGCAGAATATGGCTACATCTTATTCCTGAGTATAAGAGTAACAGACCTAAAGTTCTCATCGTTGCTCGTGATCTTATCCCTAAGCTGAAAAGTATCTCGGATATTTTTGAAGAACAATTATTAATCACGCAAAACAAGAAATACGATCCTTTTATTTTACGGGCTATCGTTATACTTGCGATAAGCACTGGTCTGGCGATAAATGGCTTAACACATTTCTTCAGGATTATAGTCATTGAGGTCCCATTTATTATTGATGATAAACCGCTGTTTTATCAGTCATTGCCATGGGCGGTCGCAGTAATTGCAACGCTAGTAACAATTACCTTTTTATTGCTTGGTCGCACAGCCAGGACACACCTAGTCTTGATTGAACTTCTCCTGGTTGGCTCATTTGGCGCATTATCCAGTTCATATCTTACGTTAAGAGACGCGAATATAGACTTAGACACAGGTAAGCCAGCGCATTTTGATGTAATGATATACAAGAAAAAAGTATCACGAGGGAGAAGAAGCACAAGTTATTATCTTACCGTCGATGACTGGTATGGAGAAAAGAAGAAACGAAGAATAGAGGTGACAAGAGATATCTATTATCGTTTCAAACAAGGAGACAATGCCAAAATTAAGCAAATGCCGGGATATATGGGGCATCGTTGGGTAGCAGACATCATGTAAATCCTTCGCCTTTTTATTCAAACCTTTTAAAACGATTACTTTTATCAAGCAACCTGCTTTTTGGTGAATGTATAAATTGCGAAAGTAAGAATTAACAACTCTATTGTAAAAGTCCAATGTAATACGAAATTCCAAACCCACCAATGGTGTGTCGCCGGAATAGTGACTAGACTAAATGCCTTAAGAGAAAACGGATATAGCCAACGTATGCTTCCGCATAGTGTATCCAGGATAAAGTGCAGCAGGAGGTTAATAGTCAACACTATTACAGCCACACACAGTTTTTTACGGTTAAGTACTTTGCTTATAAAAAAACATATAGACATTAAGGACACCCAAAAGAACGGGATATGTGTCAGATAGCTGTGATGGTTATGTTGCCGATTATCAACTAAATAAAAAAACAAAAGGTCAATATCAGGAAGCACACCCGCCAAGACACACCCGGCAATCAACCAGGCTCTCTCTTTATCGGTAAAACTGTCCTGCAGAAAATGATTAATTAAAAACCGACTAAACAGGTAACTCGCCGGCGCATGCGCGATAAACATAAACGTCTAACCGTTCGTTTCTCTAGGCATACGCCAGTTAAAATCACGAGTAAAATACATGATAGATGCCAGAATAGTGAACAGACCAATACTGCCTATTAATAAAGCGAAATCCTCAGACTTGAGAATAATCAAAAGAAAACTGTACAGAATGGATAGTTTGATAAAGATTAAGACACCATGCGTACGGCTCTGCAAAATACTTATACTGTAAAGCGCGATAAGAATGCTTGAAGCAATGGCGCTGATGAAATACGCAACCGTAAAATTGATATGCTCCGCGAGTGACAACAGCAATAAATAAAAGACACAGTTTGCGAAGCCGATAAACATATATTGAATCGGATGCAACGGTTTATTGCCAAGCGTCTCAAACAGGAAATAAACTGCAAACACCAGCGTTAAAAAAAGCACGGCATATTTAATAACTCGGGTAACTTGCTGATAGGTATCCACTGTCTGGATAAACTTCACACCATAGCTCGGAAATTGTTTAAACCAGGCCGGCTCAATACGTTCATGGTATTTTCTGCCGATATCGGAGAAGAAATTGCTGTGTTTCCAGCTTGCCTCGAATCCAGCATCGGTAATGCTATGTGATAAAGGTAATATGCCACCATAAAAACCGGGCGAAGCCCAATTTGAATCCAGCGTTATTTCCGTCTCGCGTGAACCGGTCTGAAAACTCAGTGCATTACTGCCTGACAAATCCAGAATAATTTCAAATGAATTATTTCCAGCAATAACGTCCGACGCTTCTTTGAGTTTTGCATAAAACACCAGCTGTCCGCTTTTATCGTCAACTTTGTCAGTAATAATCGGCACTGATTTGCCATTCCATTTAAAGACAGGTGGTTTGTTAAGTGAATTTGCATCCAGGATCATTTGCATGGACGCTATCTCATCGTAATCGAGAGCCTGATCCATGTCTTTTGTTATATTGAAGTGGCCTCTCAAATGAAGCTTGCCAGTGTAGACAGGCACTTCATAAATACCCTTTTTACGTAACTGTGTCTCGATACGTCCGTTAATATTCAATTTGTCCGGTAATAAATGAATATAATGCGTATTGTAGTAATAACCGGTATTCATATTCGGTGTCTTACCGGATTTTGCAAGCGCTAATACGGGTTCAGATAACGACACTTCCCTACCCCAGGAACCCGTCACTTCTGTCTTGGCGATACGATACGTCTTGACTCGCTCCGATATAACACCTTCCACCATCGCTAAGGGAATAAGTAATAACAATACTAGAAACCCGATTGAAAGTACTTTCCCGGTCGCTGAATTAAACAGCTTTTGTGAATTTGACACAGCACTCATAATGAATCCTCCTAATGACTAGGCTTATTCAACTATGAAAATCTGGCAGGATTATGGCAGATAAAAGGAAAAGCGAGGGTTTATATGATTTTAAGCACAACCCACTTAAAACCAAACGGCATATGTTTAAACAGGCATAAGATGACTCATATACCAATTAACAACTCAATTGCTTTACTAACTGTAGAAATGAATGATGCTAACAACCCATCACTTAATCAAGTAACGATTCAAAATCAGGGTTGGCCCCTTTTTCACAGGCAAGTCTGGCACGTTGTTTTTCTTCTTCTGCTCGTTCCAATTCACTCATAAACGATGGTTCAATTTTTTCCTGAGGAATCGGAATTGCACTAGTAGAGTAAGCTCCTGAAAAACCAGCGACCTTATTTTTTGTCAGCGATTCCAAAGATTTAATCGTTGGCATAATGCTCGAGCCTTCACAATGAAACCTGCTACCGCCCGTACATCGACAATTTGCTTGTTTACGATAATTTCCCAAGCGTTTTTTAGAATTCAATAACAGTGCTGATGCAGGAATGTCACCCGTTACTCTCGTGCCAGGGCTATATGAACCATAGACAATCGCCTTTATATCGGCTTTGTGAGTATTGTTAATATTCCAGTTTATCGTGCTATAGGAGCTTAGAAACAACACCATCGGTCCATCGATACGGCCAACATTCACATCAATTCCAAGATCTTGGCTTTTACTTTCGTACACACCTGCATAATAGACAGCGTATTTCCCTGAAATTTGTTTTTGTAGTTCTTTCCCAATTTCACTTAATGACAGTTTCTTAACGGTATCAAGGAAATTGACTGAAAACTCTGTGGTGTGCCAGTTGTTAACGTACTCAACTTCGATTAAATATTCGCCTGGTTCAAATTGAACCTGTATTTCCTGATCTGAACCGCCTTCATAAACAATAGCGCCATTTATAAGCAGTCGTGTTTTTGCCCAACTTTGACTGACAGTAATGGTTTTTATGGTCGCTTGATCAACAGTAGTTTTACCAACCCAATATGCGCCAAAGTCCTTTGAATTGATGTCATGAAAATCGCTATACGAATAGTTAATGCCTATGCTTTTTACTTCTGCTTTGCTAATTACCGTACCCGGATTATTCGTATTCAGATAATACGCGCTGAATCCCTGCTTAGGCACTTTACCAGTAGGATTGAGTTTACTCCCCCATGTTTTAGTAGCTTTTGAAAAATCCTCTAACTTGTAAATGGCATCCTTGTTTCTTCGCTTCGTAGGCTGCCTTGAGGTTTGTTGTCGTTGCGATACAAGATAGGTTTGTTCTGCTGCGTTACAATCCAGCCAGTAACCATAATCAAACAATGCCGGTTCATACTGGCATAAATCAATATATCTTCGATCAGCCGCGGAAATATCCAGCACAGATAAATCAGCAGGATAGGAAGCATGTTGCTTGTAGTAATTCTGGATGCCGCGGACAACCTGTCTGGAAAATCGCCCCCGATTTTTTTTCACTGAATCCTCAGTCATACCCTCGACTTTTTGTCGATATTCCCGCTTTAAATCGGTTCGGGTGATGACGGCTTTTAATGATGCCTGTGTGTCGCCATAGTCTTGTTCGAGGGTATTAAAATCCAATTCTGCTTCACGTATTTGATCATCATGCCATTTGCCAAGCGCAGATAAGTACAGTTCGTAAGCTTCGCTATTATGCTGTTCTTTTTCTAATGACTGTCTGATTTTATATGCTTCAATTGCAGTAGAGGTACTACCGAAGAGTGTGTCGATCTCGTCAAATTTTGATTCAGCGCCGATGAAATCTTCAGCCTGCCAAGCCTTAATCGCCTGATTTAACGTTATTCTCGCTTCTTGTTCTTTATTTTCACAGCCTGTCAAAAAAAGAAAGCAGACAAAAATATAATTAAAAAGACGCACCTTGAACCTCCTTATTTCATGTTTTCTAAGTATCATTGAAATTGAATCACTCATTTAATCCATTTACTTTTTTTATTTTTAAAATATAAAAAGCTATCGCTCTTTTCATTGTTGCTCCAAGTGAATCGAAACACAAACGCGAAAGCATTATTTATAACTTAGGTAGCAGGCGAATGAGCCGTCAGGACCTTTATCTTTTTCGTTAAGGCTAATTTCTCCTAGCCGGTATGGCTTACCGTTGTTTTCAGGTATTTCCAACTCATTTGGCTTAAACCAGACCTCGATCAATCGATTATATTCACTATCAAACGGATAGTCCCTCAAGACAGTAACTGCTATCTCTTGACCTACTACGCAAGACTCCTGGATATCCAGTCGTTGTTTCAACGCCATAATGATGCGCATTTCGTGAAAGGCTTTATCAACCTCTATAGCAGTCAGCTCAAACACACCATCGGCATAAGTGGTTATGGTTAATTTAGGCGTACGATGCTGCCAATAGTCAAAACCAATATAGGCGAGCACGGCAAAAACAAGCACAGCGGCAAAACAAGTGGCAGGAAACAAGATAGGATTAGCTCGGCGGCTCGGTGGAACCAATACCAGACTGAACACGAATCCTGTTAACGCATCTACCCATGGAAACAGCACGAAGGGTATTTTTTCATTTAAAAACAGCAAAAGCAGACCAGCGGTGATGAAACAACACAATCGATAATATTGCGTCAGTTTTTTCCTAGCTTGAGTAAGAAGTAACAAGGGAATGCCGAAAATAAGCATGGACGGCCAATGCGCCAGCGCCCAGGTAAACGGCAAAGGAACCGCATACTCACCAAAGCTGGCATTGACATTGAACAGAGAGGGATAGTTCAAAGAAAGAGCCAGATACCCGGACAGCAGGTTCACGCATACCAGATAAAGGAAAAACACCAAGAGCATTGGCCAGCGTGTTGAGACTTTAGTCATAACTTTCAGCAGAATAAACGATAACAATCATATCTATCGAAAGTATACTCGATATATGACAAATCAAACGACTCCGGGCCGTTTGATTCATAACGAATTAATGTGATTAAAGGGCTTTGAGGACTTAAGGCTTAATGATCGAGGGCATAGTCTAACATCTTGTTTGCATTGGTACCGCGCAGTTGCAGTGACATACAACGCACACCGCCACCCATATGACAGACTTGCTTAGAAGAAACGGGGACGACTTCTTTTTGCGTGATCGCTTTAATCTGTTTCAATGCGATGCCATCTTCAGGAATACCAAACTGAGGAAAATAAATACGTTCAGGTGTCACCAATGCATTCGTATACAAACCACAGGCAGAGCCAAAGCGTTCATCATAAATTTTACTATCATCATAAGGCGCAATGATTTCATGAATTGCAACACCGGGCAGTGATGCTTTTAGAACGGCCTTCACTTCACTGGCATACTCTGGATCATCAGGATACGCATTAATAATTAGAGTATTTTCATCAATAAAGCTGACAACACCGTCTGCATGTTCAAGCCCGCCTTGTTCATCTGCTTCAATAAACGCAACGTGTTTTGCACCGGTAACCGCCCTGACCTTTTCCCGTGCAACAGATTCATTTAACTTATTATCTCGTAAGAATTTACGACTGATGACGGCATGACCCGCATAATCATCAACGAAGTTGCCACCATCGTTAATCAAACCCGTTTCAGAAAACTCCAAGCCCACTTCTTCTGCAAAAGCAGCAAAGACTTCCTGAACCTCATCCGCTGCCTTCTGATCATGCCCCTGCCCTGCCGCGCTGTAACGAAACATTACCGGCTTCACGGCATTCAATACCGTAAAATCACGCATCCAGATATCCAACATCGGCGCCAAGACAACCTTCTCACTACCTAATGCAGCGACATAATCATCATAAAACTCATCATTCGTTAAAATGATGACATGATCACCATACTTTTCTATTAACTTTGCATAAGCAACATGAAAATCAAAAATATCATCCGTGACCTCATCATAATAATCATCCAAATGCGTTGGCGCCGCCGCCAACACAATCACTTCCGCTTGAGTTGCTTGACTAGAAGTCATCATTAAAAAGAAGAATATCAGATATGCGATGTATTTCATTTTTCTTACTTAAGAGTTAGAGGGTTAATAAATCGACACTGACTCTTTTGCTTGTAAATTTCTTTTATAATTAAGAAATACGCGATTTAATATTTTCTATTTTAGTAATGTTTTTATCTGGAGTCTTACCTCCAGGAAATTCAAAGAAAAATTCACCTTGTTTGTTATCAGCTTTTCTTTTTACTTCTTTTATAGTAGACACAGCATATGATGGAGGAACTTCTGGCATCTTTCCGTTAAATAAATCATCTATTGTTGTAATCTGTATCTTAGGAAACTTTCCATGTGCAGTATTAACAAATCCTGCTGATGCAGCTTCTCTAATCATATGTTGTGTTGGTGAAGTTAAAGTTACGAATATACCGAGCTCTGCACTCTCTCTTTCAACAACACCTCTTAGATCTCTTATCATATGTGGTCCAATATTTTCTCCACCTTTGACAGAAATTATTACCATTCCAGTTCCTTTGGGCCCATTTTTAAAAAATCTTAATCCGTCAATTCCTCTGTCAGATCCTTTTTTATTACCTCGGTATGCTTGCGCTCCAATCAACCATGTTGCCCACCACTGAAATTGATATTTATCTCTTTTTGCTAAATCATGGGCAGCATTTATATCGCTTGGCCTACCAATAACTGTGAAATTATTATTATTGAATGCTTCTTTAAATCTATTCTCAATAATTTCTATTGCATGATGCGTAACATCAATACCTAACCATTTACGATTAAGTTTTTCTGCAGCATGAATTGTGGTGCCACAACCACAAAACGGATCTAGTACAATGTCTTCAGCTTCACTTGATACATTAATAATCCTTTCGAGTAGTGAAAGAGGCTTCTGAGTTGGATAACCTAGTGATTCATTACTTGAACCATGTAAATGTTCGATATCATCCCAATCATCTGTTATAGGATTACCAGGCATTTCATCCAAATATCGTTTACCCTGTGGTACAGCTCCAGGTTTGGTTTGGACTACAATTCCTTTATCGTATGCTTCTTGCATTCTATCTTTTGTCCATCTCCAAACACGCGTTACTCCTAAAAACTCGTATGTTAGATTAGGCCTGTTTTTGTTGGGGTTAGTAATATCTCCAAGCCTATAACGCCTTCCATCTGGTTCAGTAAAACGATAAAACTTCTTTATATATTCAGGATCATGTTCTTTATAAATTTTATTAAATATAGCTTTACTAGTTTTTGTATATCTAAGTAGTATATCTCTGCTGTTTGGGAAGTTAACTTTTGCATGGCTTTTAGGTTGTGAACGCTTCCATGATATTTCATTACGGAAATTAGTTGGCCCGAATATGCCGTCTAATAAAATTTTTAAATAATGACTTGCTGTAGTATCGCAATGTAAATAGATAGTTCCTGTGGAACTTAAAACTCTATGGAGCTCGATTAGTCTAACGGCCATATTTGATAAATATGCCATCATCGCGTTGTCTCCTAAAAAGTTTCGAAGGCTTCTTAGTAATAAAGCGACTTCAGTACCTGATTCCAGCACATCATCAAAAGCTCGAGCGGAAACATCACTCCAGTGCCATGTATCAACAAAAGCATCTAATTGTGCTTTTGGAGCTTCTCCTGTGGGAGTTTTGAAAAGAATGTTGTAATCAACACTAGGAGTAAAAGGAGGATCAAGATAAATAAGATCAATAGACTCATCAGGAATACTCTCCCTAAGAACCTCTAGATTATCACCATAATAAAGTGTGTTATCCATAATCCTTCTCCCAATATGAGAAGATTGTTTAATAAACTATTAAATGTCAAGTAGTTACATTAATTAATTAATGTAATTTAAGATAAATAATAGTTATTTTTATATCCGTTCTAATACTCAAAAACTAATGTAATACTATGTAAACTATTGATTTAAAACGTATTAGTGATTTATCTTGAGTTTGCGTTTAATACATTTAAGAAAAATAAATGTTCAGAAAGGACGCAGATAGTTTTCGTTAGGACAAGGCGCGAGCCGGCGAGGACACGGACGACTACATGGATGTAGTCGTTAGAGCGAAGCAGGAGCCAGAGCCGAGTTTGTAGATAATAAATGAGTACCGCAGGTGATGCAGCAACGAAGTTCTGATGAAAAATAAACTGTCTGCTATCGGCCGTAAACGTCGATGCCTGGCAACGGTCTGTGATACTTCACCACCTCACCATACTTCGCCGTCGCCGCGGCAATACCTTTTGTCGCATCTAAAGGCACGCCCGCTTCTTCACATGACAGCAGAAAAGCAATGGAAGCCGTCATCGCGTGTTGTGGTTGGATACCGCCAGTCGCACAGAGACGCCAGCCCATATCCGGATAACCTGGAATGGCTGCCGCTTCTACGGCGTGTTTGGTAAACATGATATTAAGGACTTCCGTAATTTTCTTTATACCAAACCCTTCCGGTGCTTTAATTGCCGTCACGGCATTAGAGCGGTTATGTTCTTCTTTTGCGACCAGTTCTAAACCGGCACCCAATACCGCAGCACGGTAAATTTCAGAACATTCTTTATGACGTTCACAGACGCGATCGATGCCTTCAATCGCGATCGCATCCAGCGCCACTGCAAACTGCGAGTAATTTCCCGGGGTTTCAATGTGCAAACCATTCGCATCCATCGCATTAATGATCTTGGCGAGGTCGAGATAATGCTGGCCTTGTTTAAGACCCGCATCTTTCATCTGCTTATCCGATGCCTGGATTTTCTCAACTGCTTTAGGACTGAGCGTAATCATGCCAATACCGGGTGTGCCCATCACACCCTTTTGGCTACAACCAATTAACATATCAATACCCATTTCAGTCATATTGGCTGGCATACAACCAATAGAAGAAATACCATCAATAACCAGTAGCGCCGGATGATTTAGTTCATCCAATAACGCACGTAATTTATTCGGATCGGTCGTGACACCTGCAGCGGTTTCATTCTGTGGTGCCATGACCATTTTAATATTGTGGTCGGTGTCTTTCTCCAGGACTTCTTTTAGTCGTGCATAAGGTAAGTCATCACCCAGATCACATTGAAGGCGGGTGACACCTCGGCCCAGGTTTTCGACACAATTACCCATGGCCATACTGAACCAACCAATCTCAAGGGTAACGGCGACTATCTTGTCTGAATCGACTTCGTCTGGTGTATAACAGGAACCTGCCGCTGCTTCAGTCGCAGATGTTCCCGAGCCAGTAAAGAAGATAGATTTACCGCCCTCTTGTAAGCCGACCATCTTGCCGTATTCCTCACGAACCGTGGTGAAAAATTTCGCGACGGTTGGGCCACGCATCCCACGTGTTTGGGTTGATGAAAATTGCGTGACCAGCTCAGAACCAAAGGCGGGGCCCGGCGTGACATTAATGATCTTGTTATGTGGCGACCAAACAGGCGCTTTGTCATTAAGAAACCCGTTTTCAAATTCGCCAACCTGATCGGTTTCGATGAGACGTCTCAGTCCGGAGAGTGGAGAGATTAATTCATTGTTCATTTTCAAGCACCCTTAACATTTATATAAATTTAGATTTTTTATGAGTAGGCTATCAACCCGTCTGTCCTGGACCAGCCCAGATACAGTTGATTGATAACAATAACGGTATTCGATTCTGTAATTAAAAGGCTCTAACCCTTTGATTTTAATGATTTATTCTTCATGCTTTTAAGCAGAATGCAGGGAGACAGATGATGCTGTTCCTTTTCGCTTATTCTCTTTATAGATAGCCTTTTTGCATAGAATAAATGATAAGCCGCCTATTTCCAAACAGCTTCCCGAATTCATAATTTACCGCTTGTTCACTTGCCGAATTACCCGGTATCTCAACAGGATTCATACCTTCCCGTATCAGAAGCGCATTAACAATACCCACAAAAAAAGACAGACACAGAAATCAGTTTGTGACAGATCAGTCAACACTGAGCCTTTTGATTCCAATTAATTACGCTATGATAATTCACAATAAACCTTGTTAGAGAGTGCTATGGACGATCTTGATTACGACGACATGCTCGCCTATTTCAATAACTTCGACAGTCGAAAAAACGGCGTCCTGGTATTTTCCGAATTTGCTGAACTGATTCGCAGTATCGGATTCAATCTTGACGAAGCAGAATTACGAAAAGGCTTTGATAAGGTGGATAAAGATAATAATAACGAAATTGACTTTGAAGAATTTATGGCATGGTGGGGCAATCGAACGTAATATTATTAATCAATCTACATTGATCCTTTTGATTTAGACAATGTTATTACGAATTAAGACAGGATTGCTGCTGGCTAAACAAAGCCTCTCTGTATTAAACGCCGACAAAGAACTTTTATTGTTCCCACTCATCAGTTGTTTTTCTTTGTTGTTATTAAATATCAGTTTTCTTACTCCTTTTATTACTACCGATATTTTAAATACGATGAGTAAAAGCGATAGTGTCAGTCCTTTGGTATTTGTTTTTGCCTTTTTATTTTACTTCTTCAATTATTTTGTCATGCTTTTTTTTAATACATGCCTCATCAAATGTGCAGTAATTCGGTTTGAGGGAGGAGATCCTACCTTTCGCGATGGAATTAATGCTGCAGCTCGATGTTTACCGCAAATATTTAGTTGGTCAATAATCTGCACTACCGTAGGCTTGACTCTGCAAATCATTGAATCATTCTCAAAAAAGCTTGGGGATATCATTCCAGAAATACTTGGTATCGCATGGAATATTGCCACCTATTTCGTATTACCTATATTAGTCATCGAAAAAATCGGACCAATTTCTGCTATTAATCGCTCGGTAGATTTATTAAAAAAGAATTGGGGCGAAGCGCTTAGTGCAAACATAGGTCTAGGCCTCGTGACTTTTGGCTTGATTATTTTGTCATTATTACCTTTACAAATTGGAATTACGATTGGTGGCTCATTTGCCAAACTAACAGGATTATCAATATCGAGCATTAGCATTATATTAATCTTATTAATTAGTAGTGTAACGAAAGCTATAATTGTTGCAGCTCTATATGAACATGCCGAAAACCGGACACCTAAAGGATTTAATAAAGAGTTGATTGAGCAAGCATTTAATTAAAAAGATCGAAATCTTTTAACATTAATTAATCAAACGGTGTTTCCTGAAGCATCCCGTCATTAATCCAGGACTGCAGATATTGAATAAAAATCTGAGGCGCTGCTTCATCACCGATATCCTTGGCCAAAAACTCGCACAGTTCACCAGCGCTATTTCCTTCATTGAGACGCTCTAAGCAATCCCACTCCTGTTGCGTTAAGTCACGAAAATAAACCATATAGTCCTTACGCCAATGAACCAAATAAGTATCAACGGCCTGTGTCGCAACGGGTTTCTCATCGTTTAAACTCTGCCACAACGCAGCCACATTAGACTCAGCCTGCGACAGCTTAAAGCAAGGAATCACTTGAAAGCACAGATCCATCCAACGCTCAGGATCAATCTGACTTAATGCATCGGAAGATAATACCGACACATCTTCACCATCATAAAGATCATGGATCGTCCATTCAAAACGAATCAGGTCAACCAGTTCAGGTTGATTGAAGGGCGCAGTTTTTTCACAGAAATCAGGCAACTGTTCGCCCCAATAGCGCAGGCTATAGCTGGATGGCGGACACGCACTGATAAAGGCAGTAAATAATGCTAAATAATCATCATCGCCCAAGTAATGATAGGTCTCAGGATAATGCTCCTTTAGCACTTCATATAGCCTGCCCCGATAATCGCGCACATAAATATCCAGTCGTTCATGCGGTGTCATCCGCGTATCATGCTCAAGCACGCGGATCAGCGGATCGATTTCTGTCGTCTCACTAGTGGTTTGGGTGATCTGGTTTAAGAAGGCTTGTTGAAACGCATGAAAATTCATACTGCCCCCACCGATACTGAACGCAAGCCATCTGTTTGCGTTTTTTGTTCATTAATGGCTTCATCATGAATAGCACGAGCCTGATTCAATTCAACCATCAGCTCATCGAATTCAGGCACATTGTCATCGCGTTCAATCATAAACGGGATCGAGCCTAACTTCTGACAGGCCACACGAAACAAATCCCATACCTCATGACAAACCGGTGCGCCATGCGTATCAAATAAATAACTACCACAATCTTCATGGCCAGCGAGGTGAATTTGCCGGATATGACTCGCCTGCATCTTGTCCAGAAATTCCACTGGGTCACGTTTCAAGTTCATACTGGATACATACACATTATTAATATCCAGCAGTAAGCTGGCACCGCTACGTTGCATGATTTCATTGATAAAGTCCGCTTCATCCATATCAGAATCGGCAAACTCCAGATAATTCGACAGGTTTTCAAAGGTCAACGGGCGTTTCAAGTAATCCTGCACTTGTTGTATACGATCCACGAGATGATCGACCACGGTCTTGGTCAGCGGCATCGGCAACAGCCCGTGACTATTATGCGCATTCACCGTCGCCCAACAAAGATGATCGCTTATCCATTCCGGTTCGACTTCATCAACCAGATCTTTTAACCGACTTAAATAGGTTTGATTAAGTGGATCGGTCGATCCAATAGATAGTGAAACGCCATGCAACACCACCGGGTAATCCCTGTGAATGGAATCAAGCACCTCTCGCGGTCGACCACCTGGTTCCATCAGATTTTCTGTGATGAATTCAAACCAACCTACGTCAGGAAGGTGTTCTTTGATGTATTGATAATGGGGATAACGAAATCCCAGACCATAAGGTTGCATAAGCTTTTGCGTAAATTAAAAAACCCTCTGTTAGCAGAGGGTTTTAATTGTCAGGAGAATTAACTTAGACTTCTTTTCCGCCTTTCGCGTCACATTGCTTCTCAGTTAAATATTTAAATCCGTAAGGACCACATGCGTTTTTACCTGCGCCTGGGCTACCGTTACCTTTACAATCGCTATTGCCTTTACAACTATGGGTACCGGCACATTTAATTTTGTCGCCACCCGCTGCGCTTGAATCGGCTGCTCCGGCTTGAACCGCACCAGCTTGAGAGGCAAATATTAAAGCAGCAGCCGAGGCTAACATCATTTTCTTATTCATAAGTCTATAACTCCTGATAATCTATCAAAAATAATCTGACAAGCGTCCTCAGGATCGTCAAGCAACCCAAAAAATGAGTAAAACCTGAGCCTAGCTTGCTATATTAAAAAATAAAATATGAACGTACTTACTTGACACCCGTTCGGACAGGCCAGGTTTTTGTAAGTTCATAAAAAGGCACCCTCCCCTATAATTTTGTGACTAATTTAACTTTTTACGTGAGTTAAGGACTTTTCAGAATAGTATTATATTTTTAAGTTACAGGATTGTATCTTGCGACCATCAATGGCCTCGATATTACAGAACATTTAATACTTTATGTTCAAAGCGCTATTGGCTAAAACATAAATATAATAAGCAATAATTTATGTTTGAAGATGTGTATTAAGAAGGCGTTAATTCATACTTGGCGTTTGTTCGTATATAAATAATTGTCTCGGTTTTTTCCGCTGATTGAATTTTATGGATAGCGTTACCCTCAGCACCAAAATAACTACCCGGCTCAAGTACTGCTGGCATTTGATTTAAGTAGTTCACTTCACCGGAAATAACAACTGCATGAAAAATAGAACCCTGACTATGCAACTCACCTGTATAGCCTATAGGTAATTTAATAAATGTACTATTTAACTGCCCTTCTTCGATGCTACCTAACAGGTAAGCAATCTTTGGACTATTCTCTGATACAGTCGTGTTTGGTAAGTTAAGCCATACCAGATTGGCAGGCACAATATTTATTGGCTTTTCACCTTTGTCATAAGCATCCTCAGGTGGGCGTACGACATACGGGCCATTATCTATTTCTACTAGCGCAATGCCCTGCATGCCTTTTTTAGCGGCGGTAATATGACTTTCACCCCTTGGTTGTGTCCAAAACGATCCCGGAGGCATCCACATAGGTTCTGCATTTGGATCATCATTATGGATGAAGCCACTTATCACGACAGCGCGATACGTTTCTTCATGAATATGTGGCGGCAAAGAAAAACCATCAGAAAACTTTGCCAGGAAACCAGTTGCTTCACCTAATCTTAAATTGCCCCAAAGCGTCCCTGCTCTTGGACCTTTCTCACCACGAGCAGGATTCAATGCCACCCACTTAACATCTGCAACCGGGATTACATTAATTTGTTGTTCTGCATATATTTGAGTAGTAAATAAACTGATAATCCCACTTACAAAAATACAGACTACATAATGTGTCATATTCATATCATTTATTATAAAAAATTAACTAATTTAAATCTTTGATATATCAGCTTATAAAAAAGCTATTTAACTATTAACGATTATTTCTGCACTATTAAAGATAGATATGCACCATAAATAGACTTAATTTACTATCAATACATATTTTTACTTTTTTATCTATTTCTTAACTTATTGATTAATCAATTGATGATTCATATTTAGCTTACTTCATTACAGTGGCATTACAATTGCAGATCTATATCTCAACTTAATATAGAACAGCAACGATGCTGATATTCGGGTTTGTACTATTTATGTATTTTCTCTAACGAAGGAGAAGCAAATGAAAAAATCAAGTTCACTATTCATCACCCTATTCCTAACCGCAAATATTTACGCTGAAGAACCTGCAGTCCCTGTTGAAGAAGCCGCTGAAGTCATGGAAGAAAAATCAGAAGAGATGATTGCTGAAGCAGAAGAAACGATGGAAGCAGTCACCGAGGAAATGGAAAAACCAGCAGAATAACAAGCTGGGGTTTACTTCACCTAGTATTATGAGGGTCGTTGCGACCCTCGTAATAACAAACAAATTTAGAAAACGTTATTCAACGATCTCATAGTTGATATTAGTTAGCTCCACCATAAACGCTTGCACACCCGGTGGGATACCACGCGGATCATGGTTCATATGAAAACTGTATTTATAATCTTGATCAAAGCTAGGTATTGATGACAACTCTGGTTCGCCGGGCTGCAGTGTTTCAGTCACAGTAAATGGCTGTGAGGTAATCACCTCGCCTTCCATCGTTTTATAAACCAATTCACCGGTAATATTTTTCACGACGTTATCGCTGGTATTGCGAATAGAAAAATGTTCCATTTTCGAATCGGTCATCTTTTTAAATAGTAGCAATTCAATACCACTATTTGCCTTCACGCGTTCAGCGTTATCTCTGTAACCCGAGATTTCGACATCAGCAAATGCCTGATTCATGGTGATCACTAAAAATAGTACCGACAAACTTTTAATTAATGTTTTCATGATTAGTTTTCCATTTAAGAGGGATAGCTGTTAGTGACTCAGGCTAAGTGATGGTTCAGCAAATATGGAATTGATCATTTTTGTAAAGGACAAAATTCAGAGATGATAAAACAAAGAATAAACATTAATACTCAATCATTGCTTGGTAAGAGCAATCACTGACCGATCACTTTTTAGTCGGCAGAAAATACATGCGGGCAATCGTATTGTGTAAATCAATAAGACGACGCTGCAACTTGTTCACCAGTTTATCCAAACCGTCTGCATCAAGATTTTCAACTTTGACTGCTTCAAATGCTCGAGCAATGGCTCGTACCGCCAGCAAGCAAGGTCGATTGACGGCCAACATACCAATGCTCTCTTCAATAGCATTGATACAATGCAGAATTGATCGGGGAAACTCATCGTCATTAAACAGAAACCAAAGCACATGTTCGCGCTTTACAGTCGCCTGCATTTTTCGTCGATACATATGATAGGCAGATAACGAACCCAGCACGTTGACCCATTGCACACGAGTAACGGCAGTGTCATCAGGTAACTTATCGGTTTGGGTGATAGCAAGACGCATACCGATAAAACGGCTGGTCATGTCGGCGCGTTCAAGATTTCGACCCAAGCGCATGAATTGATAACCCACATCCCTTGTCACACCTGAGCTCATCAGTCCCATGCTCATCTGGCAGGTGCGCATGATTCGATCAAGGAATGCTTGTCGCCCTCGCCTGGTTAAACCTTCGTTAAGATGTTCATCAAGAAATATCTGTAGCTCGGTAAGATAACGCCAGATCTCACGCGGCATGATGTCGCGCACGGTACGGCAATTTTCTCTGGCATTGGTCAGGCACGCGCGCACCGAACTAGCCGATTCGGCTTCAGCAAGCAGAAAGCGCACAACATTTCGCTCGCTATATTGGTTATATATTTTTTCGAAGTCATCATTGGCGCCAACGACATCGATCAGTGGTTGCCAGTCGGGCGTGATACCGCGCGGTAGATCGAGCTGCAGATTGGTATTAACGCTAAGCACGCGCGCGATGTTTTCCGCTCGTTCAATATTGCGACTCATCCAGTAAATATTTTCAGCAACGCGGGAAAGCATGTCAGTTGCTCTCGCTATCTACAATCCAGGTATCTTTGCTACCGCCGCCCTGAGATGAGTTCACCACCAGGCTGCCCTTGCGCAATGCTACCCGCGTTAGTCCGCCAGTCGTGACCTTGGTAACACGCCCGCTAAGAATGAATGGCCTTAGATCAACGTGGCGCGGTTCCAGTTTTCGACCGACCACGGTCGGTACCGTCGACAGGCTTAAAGTCGGTTGAGCAATATAATTGCGGGGATTCTTGCGAATCAACTTGGCAAACGCCTTTCGCTCAGCGGGGCTAGCTGATTTACCCATCAGCATGCCGTAGCCACCGGATTCATTAGCAGGTTTAACAACCATTTCATGAAGATTTGCCAACACATAATCTCGCTCATCATCAAACATGCAGCGATAAGTCGGTACGTTAGGTAGCAATGGATCTTCATCAAGGTAATAGCGAATAAAATCCGGCACAAAGGCATAGACCACTTTATCGTCAGCCACACCTGCGCCCGGCGCATTGGCCAAACCGACATTACCCGCCTTCCAGGCCCGCATCAGACCCGGGACGCCAAGAATAGAATCAGAATTGAATACCTCAGGGTCCATGAATTCATCATCGATTCGTCGATAAATCACGTCGACTCTCTCCGGACCGTAAACGGTATGCATATGAACGATGTCATCATCATCAACAAAGAGATCTCGACCCTCAACCAATTCACAGCCCATCTCTTGTGCCAGATAGGCATGTTCGAAATACGCCGAGTTATAAATACCCGGAGTCAACACCACGACCTCCGGTCGATTGGTACGCCGTGGTGACAGATCCGCAAGCGTGGTATAAAGCTGGGCCGCATAACTATCGATAGGCAGTGGCGCATAGCGTTCGAACAATTCAGGAAAAACCTGCTTCGTCACGAGTCTATTTTCTAACATATAGGAAACGCCGGAAGGCACGCGTAGATTGTCTTCCAGCACATAGATGGTACCTTTGTCGTCGCGAACCAGATCCGAACCACAAATGTGCGCCCACACCCCATGCGGTGGAGAAACACCAACACATTGAGCACGAAAGTTTTTGGAACCCTCCAGCACCTCTCCGGGAAACACACCCTCGTTGATGATGCGCTGCTCATGGTAGATGTCATCAATAAACATATTCAGCGCGCGTGCGCGTTGAATCAGTCCCGCCTCTACCTGATCCCACTCTGCTTTCGGAATAAGGCGCGGCACGATATCAAACGGCCATGACCGATCGATGGTGCCCTGGCCCTCCATGTACACCGAGAAAGTAATACCCATCTCCTTGATGGCCAGTTCAGCAGCGGCCTGTCGCGCCGCCAATTCCTCATCATCCAGTGAACGAAGTAATCGCACCAGTTGCTTGGCATACGAACGCGAGCGATTACTATTTGCCAACATTTCATCGAAATAATCAGCAGCTGGATAATGCTTAAGATCAACGGCCATCTAGGTTCCTGGATTTGTTATAACCGCTTATGTGCCAAAACCGTGCCATGCGCTAAAGTGGGCATAAATCATTGCAATAGATCAAAGGACTGCACTGCTTTAGATAAAACGCAGCTCTGCTTGCCCCAAATTTGTGCTTTGTTATTGCAAAACTAACGTGATTGTTACTAAAAATTTAACGGTTTTGCGCAGCAGCAAGGCTTGTTTCGATAGCTTTATTCAGCAGCGTAACTTCACTGTCCAAGCCAACAGTGAGTAATTTAGGCCCGGTTACAGGCACACCTGAAAAAGGCCGGATATTAATTGTGCCGTCTGGGGTGCGTTCAAAGTACGTATAATTTTCTTCGCTACCGATATGCGTACAGCCTTTGATACGAAGAATGCTCTGCGGCAATTGATTACAGATATCCATGATGCATTTCTGATCGGGCAAATCGGGTAAATCAACAGAGCAAGACGACCAATGTGCTTTCAGGTGATCGAGTTGATGCGCCTCGTTGGTTGAAGGTGAAAGCCGCGGTAACAACGCGACATCAATATCATCCATCTTGATGATTTCAGCAGATGGGTTGAGTTGTTTTATCTCGTTTATGACATCAGCCTGTCTGTCTTCAGCACAATCATCTAAGTGCGTCAAAACAAGCAAGGAAGATAACTGAATCTGGCTAGCTTCCAACTCATTATGCTCACCACGCTCTTGCCAGTTTTTCACATCGACGACCGACACTTGCACCGGCGGCAAAAAACGTTCTTTCACGCCCACACCAAGAAAGCCCATAAGCGAGCAAGAATCCGTCGTGCCATTGGCTTCAATGAGAGTCACGCCATGCTCTCGTTCCGGCACGCGATTGATAAACTCTCTGAGTTCATTAATACCACTGCAACAAATACAACTGCCATTCAGCGGCACAACCGATTTATTCTCTAACCATTCCTGAAATTGCTGCGCATCCAGATAGGCATTTTCATAATCGTTCAGAATGATAAACGGATTCCAGCCTTGATCGACAAAACGAGTCGTTAGAAGCTTGAGTAATGTGGTTTTGCCCGCACCTAAAAAACCAACAACAGTAATGATTGCTTCCATGAATTGAATAGCTGTTTTAAATTAAATTAACGCTGCGATTCCATATAACGGCGAAGAATATTATTGATATTTGTCTGATATTTTCCTTTTTGAGATTTAAACCAATCCAACATATCCGCGTCGAGTCGTAACGTCACCTGCTTTTTAACAGGTTTGTAATACTTGCCAACGACCGCATTACTCCAATCTGTAGTCATCGGAATATCTGAAGTATCAATAGCTTCATCAGGTAGCTCAGCCAATCGCTTAATTTCAGACTTTTGATTTTTTGTACGCTTTTTCATAGATATGTCTTTCTT
Organism: Gammaproteobacteria bacterium; assembly: GCA_028279365.1. Taxonomy (GTDB): domain Bacteria; phylum Pseudomonadota; class Gammaproteobacteria; order Eutrophobiales; family Eutrophobiaceae; genus JANQNX01. The sequence goes on from JANQNX010000013.1 coordinate 348,528, forward strand.
GTTTAGTGGCTTTTCTTGCTGAGATAATTCGGATAATTTCGCCATGTTCATCATCTAGTACTGTATGCGCTACGAGTAGTAACACTACTCCATCAATCATTCCCAGAGTCTGCCAACGTTCTTCACCTTTTTCATAGCGGTCCTGAATACTTAAATGATAAGGATCATCAAACACGAGACATGCCGTATCAAATGACACCTTATGCTTAATCAGGTTTGCTTTATCCTTGTCTTGATTCCATTCAAAACGCATAACAAAATTGTAGTTACATTTTTATAATTACACAAGCTAATTAATATAACCTTAACTATTTATAGTCATTTAAAAAAAAGCATCAGCCTGCATAGTCCATAGATGTGTATATTGTGCAGTTCGTGTGCATTCAAGAAATCCGGCTGTTATCCGATATAACAAGATGAAGACAAATCCGATCTAGCGGATTTATACCTTTTTCTTGAGATTAAACAGCAATGTGTGAATTACTGGGTTTGTGTGCCAATGAACCTGCAGATATACGTTTCAGTTTTTCCGGCCTGAAAGAGCGCGGCGGCAGAACCGGCGTGCATAAAGATGGCTGGGGCGTATCGCTGTATGAAGGTCGAGCCAGTAATATCTTTCGCGATACCCAATCCAGTGTCAAATCCGAGATGGCACACTTCTTCCAAAATACATCCCTTAAGAGCAAAATTATTATCAGCCATATACGCCAGGCCAACCGCGGACGTGTTTGCCTGGAAAATACACACCCGTTTAAGCGTGAACTGTGGGGTTGCGACTGGGTGTTTGCTCACAATGGCCAGCTTAAAGGTATCAAGAAAAATAAACACCTGCAGTTTTACCGGCCGGTAGGCAGCACGGATAGCGAATATGCCTTCTGTTATTTAATGGACAAGATAAGAGATGCCTTTCCAAGCAGACCAAGAAGTAACAAGCAACTCTGGCAACTCATCGAAGCCGTTGCCCATGAAATCAATGAGCACGGTATCTTCAGTTTCCTGTTGAGTGACTCGCGTTACATGTATGCCTTTTGTAGTAACCGCATGTGCTGGGTAACGCGTCAATATCCCTTTAGTAAAGCACGGTTAGTGGATACCGGTAAGGTGATCGATTTCAGTAAACGACTGAAACAAAATGAGATTGTCACCGTTATCGCATCTAAAGCGTTAACGGATAACGAAGATTGGCATTGCATGGAAAAAGGCGAATTCAGAGTGTTTAGTGACGGCGTGTCGAAACGACTGGCCGCTTAACTTTCCTCTTTCTCCGGCAGGAAGCCACCCGCCTGCATGTTCCACAGGTGTGCGTAATGGCCATCGCTAGCTAATAACTCTTGATGACTGCCATCTTCAACAATACTGCCATTATCAAACACGAGAATACGGTCCATGTGCGAGATGGTGGATAAACGATGCGCAATGATGACGACTGTGCGGCCTTGCATCAAGGTTTCCAATCCCATTTGAATTTGTTTTTCGGTATGCGAATCCAAAGATGACGTGGCTTCATCTAGAATTAATATCGGTGCATCTTTTAAAATCGCACGCGCAATGGCGATACGTTGACGTTGCCCACCAGAAAGCTTCACACCGCGCTCGCCGACTAAAGAATCGTACTGCTGTTCAGTTTGCATAATAAACTCATGCGCATGCGCTTTCTTCGCTGCCTCGATGACTTCTTCATCAGTCGCATCGAGTCGCCCATAACGAATATTCTCCATCAAGGAACGATGAAATAACTGCGGATCCTGCGGAATCATCGAGATGTGTTCGCGCAGACTATCCTGCGTCACATCAAGAATATTCTGCTCATCAATACGAATCGCCCCGCCTTGCACTTCAAACAAACGCAAAATCAAATTCACAAACGTCGATTTACCCGAACCCGAAAACCCGACCAACCCGACTTGCTGTTTCGGTTCGATAGTCACACTTAAGTGATCAAAGACCTGTAAGCCTTCTTGATAAGTAAACGACACATCATCAAAGGCGATTTCACCTCGGCTCACCTGCAACGCAGGGGCATCCGGTTTATCGACAATCTCATGCGGCTGCACAAAGGTGGTCACGCCATCATTAATATTGCCGATGTATTCAAAGAACTCGAGGAAACTACGGCTCAAGCCTCTGGCCGCTTCAATCAACATAATGGCCAGCCCCGCCACCATGGAAAATTCACCCACAGTCATATCACCTTGCGACCAAATCTTCAGCGCATAACCGACCATCGCAATCATTAATACCATCGCCGCCGAATATTGGAACCAGCGTAATTTTTCCATATACCAATAAGTGCGCATCGCATGATCCACTTCATGGTTCAGGTAATCAGTCAGATACTCTTCTTCGTGTTGACGACGCGCAAACATCTTCGCATTCATTACATTCGTCACCGAATCCACCACCTTACCGGTCACCAATGAACGCGCTCGGGCAAAATCCTGTGAATACACCCGACACTTCTGCGCCAAAATAAAGGAGACATAGACATAGATTACCAGCCATAGCGTTAATACCAGCGCCAACTCACCACTGGCATTAAACAACAGGAATAACGCGACCACGGATTTAATAATCAACGGATAAAAATCAAAGGTCACCGTCCACAGCGCATGCATACTGCTCATCGAGACTTCAGCGATACGATTCGCCAATGAACCAGCAAAATGCGTAATGAAATAACGATGTGAGTGATACTGCAGGTAACTGAATAGTGTTTTACGTATCTCACGCCGCAAATAAGGCCCAGTGAGAACAATCATCGCGCCACTACCGCGACTGAAGAAAAGAATACCCAGATTTAACAAACCAAATAAGATCAAGCCATCCTTAGTAGCATCGTAAATATCCATGCCGTTTTCATTCGCCAGCGTCACGGCATCGATAATTTCCTTGATCGCATAAGGCAGCAGAATTGTACAAGCCGCCTGCGCGGCTTCGAAAACGAAGATCGCCGCCAACGTAAGGCGCGATTTAAGATAAAAATACAGCGCAAAGCGCCACGGGGAATGTGGCAGCCTGGGTGCGTTTTCTGCAATGACCATTGATGAATTCATGATGTACAAATATGGGGGCTGAACCTAAAAAATCTACTTATCCTTTAATATTAAAGAGTAAATTTGCCCGCTTTTATAAAAAAATGCCAATATATTCATCCAGAGCTTAAGACAAAATGAATCTATTTTTGATGCTCTTGAATAATTAACCAACCGTGACTTTTTTGATACAACTTAAGAAAGAAAATAATAGTAAGCGAGAATGAAATACAAATACTACCTATTAACAGTCCTAACGATCACTTTAGGCCTATCAGGCGCACGGACAGCTAGCAGTAATCCAGACATTAAAGATGAAGCGATCAAAGTGTTGATTAACTTTAAGACAAATTGTAACCCACAGAGTCTTAACCGCGAAGTTACAGAAGACGGCGGCCTCAAATTTACTGCCGAATGTAGCGACAAGACATTTTATCCTGATGGGCTGACTGTGCTTTGCCCGATTCGTGATGTTGATGTAAGTTGCAAAATCATGACAGCAGCAAAAGAGTTTAAACATCTAAATATGATTTATGGTCCAGCGGGAAAAAATGTGCATTTTTCTGATGAAAATAAAGAGGAAAATTAAAATCTTTTCCAAACCTGAAATAGAACGCACAAATTAAGAAATTTAATCAAAATTAAAATCAATGGATACTGACCCTATTGATTTTATTTCCAGATACGGCGTGTTCGTCATAGAAACAAAAAATATGTCAGGCTGGATATTTGGCAGCGCTCGGCAAAGACAATGGACTCAAACATTTCCGACTGGTGACAAATACAGAATGCAGAATCCAGTTCGTCAAAATTATAAACACGTCAGGACTGTCCAGAGTGCACTAAGGTTGCGGACTGATCATATACATAACGTCGTGTGTTTTACAGCTGCTTGCGAATTTAGAACCGCAATGCCGTCTAACGTAACCCAAGGCGGAGAATTAATAAATTTCATCAAAAGCATAACTTACGAAGTATTCACGGCTGAACAAGTCGAGAACATGGTAGCTACTTTGGAGAATTTGAGGCTTGAGGATTCAAAAGATACAAACGCGAGACATATCGAGAACTTGAGTCGATAAACGCTTAATAAAGACTAGCCTGCCAAGTAAAAAAAATCTGGCCTTATATGTTTTCTGAAAACGTGGTCTGTCTTCATTTATTTTTACTTTCAAACCTCTTATTTTTCAGTCATTAAAGTTCGTGCATTTTGGCTTTTAAGGTATGAAAAAAGACTATCAATATCAAAACCCTTGTTTTGAAGCTGCTCAGATGCTTCCGCTCTCCAAACTAAATTACCTGGTTCTGAAAATGTTTTTCTAAGTTCTCTAACTAATGCCATGGCATCAGCAGCCCACTGTTTAAAGTCAGAGAGTTTCCATAAACTAAGGTTATTTAAATGTGGCTCAGCACCAGATTGATATACATCAACTTGAGTTAATAAAACTGGAATGATTTCTACTTCTTCAGGCTTACATGAAAGAACGTTTTCTTTCATCCATGCCGGGTGAGATGATGCTTGTCTCGCTTTTGTTGGATCTAATTTCGATTGCGGATTAGTATCTACATAATCTTCAAATACAATACATTTTAAACCTACTTGCCACCATGGATCAGGTGATGCGCTAGATTCTATTTTTTCTGCATCATACCCCAAATGTTCTCCTAGCAATTTATGTGCATTTTCAAATTTGCTGGGATCATTTAAACCCTCAAGTATTTCTTTTTCTCTTTTAGAATAATTTCGATCATGCCTCATGCCAAGATTACTCAATGTTGTTTCAATCTTTTCAACTTGAAACATCACATTATGATTTACCTTACTTTCTAGTGTGCTCTCCGTATTACTCTCGCTAGCAGCTGAGAGTTGAACTAACCAAGGTATGCCATGCGCAGCTTTTTTTGCACCTAAAAAATGCTCGCGTGCTTTAACCGCAAATGAGGAATGCCCCTCTGATGCAGACATAGCAGCAGCAGAACCTGCAAGATATTCCCAAAGTGCTCGATACCCGCGCAGACCACTATCAGTAAGTATAGAAATTACACTTTCAGCGTTTGATACAGCCTCTGAATAATCATGACTCCACATTGATAATTGATATTTGACTTCGTATTGAACAGCGTCTGATAGCTGGTCTATGCTAGGAAAAGAGTCTTTATCTACTTCGTTCCTATAATCAACTATCATCTGATTTACGGCTTCCCAATCTGCGCCATTCTCTATGAAGATTTCGAAGTTCTCTAGAAAATCAGATATTTCTTTATCCTTAGATTGCTCAACACCAAACCACAATTCCGCTTGAAGTTCTGGGTGAAAATACCTCCTTCTTCTTGGATCCGAAAGATAATCAGGTAATTCATCTCCTGTAACTACTACCGCAGAGTAATCCTCTAAGGATCTAGTGCATCGACCAATAGCCTGCAAGACCCTAGTTTGTATTCTCTCATTGTATAGAATATTTGCTCCCATTCTTGTCATAAAGAAGCGTTCTTGAGCATTTACTGCTTTTGGCAACCCCTCTATACACAATAATCGACATTCATCACCAGGAAAGTCGATCCCATCATATCTATTAGCAACGACTGCAACTGCGTTTTCGGTAGTGACAAAATTATCTTTAGATAACTCTATATCCTCGGCTGAAAATACTTTCAGTGATAAATTATCATTAATATCTTCAGCTATTTCCTCCCTCATATGATCACTTGGCACAAGCACCAAACTTCGCTTCGATCGTTTTAATAGTGAGTGTCGCAATGTCACTTCTTCTTCTTGCTCTAATGATAAGCTGGGAAATATAAAAAACCTTCTACCAACCCCCTGTGTATCCCAACCATCTGGCACTGGTAATCTTAAAATTTTTTCTCTCCCCATTAACCGTTCTAGATCTCCACCTTCTCCTAAAGTGGCAGACATATAGATTCGCTGCTTTGGTTTGTTGAAAGCCGCTAAAGACCATGTTGGAGCGATGATTGGGCGAATAAAGATCTCTGAAGTCGATAAATATATGTGACAAGATTTTAAATGATCTCGAAGCATAGACCATGGATAACGCAGATCTTTGTCTTTAGTATAAGTATCTAATACACCGACAATATCATCATGGATTTTTAAAAGTATTGGTGTAGGGACTTTATCAACCCAATATATTTCTGAGACAGAGTCCCATTGACCAGTCATTCTAGAGTAAGTTGTAGAATCGAGATGGGGTTCAAATATTGACGACAGAACATTATGCAAAGCTGCCTGATCATGGGCATGCCTGTTTATAGATAACGTCCACATTTTTGCAACATAGTTTTCTGCCGCATGCGCATCGTCGACTATTACTATATCTGCATCAGAGAAATACGGGTTGGTATTAAATAAACTACTATATGTAGTAACTGCTATGCGATCACCCTGATTGTAGTAAGCCTTGTCAGCTGCCGAATATTTTTTTCGTGAACCAGTAAACCCTACTACTGAAAGGCCATATTTATTTTCAGCTTGAGATACTGCCTGATTAACAAGTTGAATTGTGGGGCAAAGATAAACAACTTTTTCTTTATGTTTTCTTCGCCTCCATTCTGCGATCAGCAAACCAACTAAAGTTTTTCCGCTTCCGGTTGGTAACTGCAAAGCGACATCTTTTACATTTTCAGCTTCTGATGCATATTTCTGCATCATTGTCTGTTGATGCGGTAAGACATCAGGAATTTTTCTTCTAGGCAATTCCCGGAATAACAAATCCGGGCTTGTAGGAGCCGATGATTTTGGTTTGCTTTTAGTAAATGCCATATTAAATAATATAAAGCCGCAGTGACTTTCATCAACTGCGGCTTTTGTTTTCTAATCATCCATGATTATATTTTGTTAGTAACTTACGATGCGGCTTCCACCTGCACCAGGTTATCGAAGAACGTTGGTGAGTGGCCCATGTCGCCGAACTCGGCAGAGCTGGTGATGTTCACCGTACCTTTGTTGAGCTGTCGCCAGTAACCTAATGTGGTGACAAGAATACCCTCGTTTACATCATCGGTGATCTTCGCTTTGCCTTCGTATGCGCCACGGTCATTAAACACTTTGACGTTACTGCCATCACTAATGCCACGTGATTCCGCATCGGCCGGATTCATCAATACGAATTGCTCACCTTGATCTTTGATCTTCATGTTCGCATAACACGAATTCAGGAAGGCATGGCTTTTCGGTGCAATCATACTGAGTGGATACTTCGCGGCCATTTCCGGATTAGTTTCGGGCCGTTCGTATGGTGGCAGGTAATCGGGTAACGGATCCAGATCTTCACCCGGTTGGAAACCTTCGTACATTTGTCGGAATGGTGGTGCGACAAAATTCTTCGCCCCTTCTACCTTGAAGTTACACTTGCCGTTCGGTGTCGGGAAGTTACCTTCTTTATGTGGTGCACGGTCATCCTTGGTACCCACGTTGAGTCGGAAGAAACCGTTCTCACGCATGTAGTTCATGTCCGCGCCTTCGCAGGCCGGGGCATCCCAGTCGATGAAGTTTTCCAGGCACTCGGAATCAGACCAGTGCAAACGCTCTTCCTCGTAACCCATAGCCGTGGCCAGACGACGGAAGATTTCATTATTGGGTAAGCATTCGCCCGGTGACTCGACGCTCTTGGCGTTGTAGGTCAGGTATAAATGACCCCAGGAAAGAATAATGTCTTCCATCTCGGCACCCATCGAGGCCGGTAACACGATATCGGCATAAGACGCGGTATCTGATATGAAATGATCCGCCGCCACATGGAACAGGTCTTCACTTTCCAGTGCTTCGACAATCTTATCGGTTTCCGGTGATTGCGTTACCGGGTTGGTATTCCAGGTCATGACCGATTTAATCGGCGTTTCCAGATTTTGTTCGCCGAGTAATGCCCTGCCCAGTTGCAGAATACTGACGACTTGCGTGCCTTCCGGTATCCATTCAGGTTTACAAATTACATCAAACTTATACGGATGTTCCCAAACCGGGAATTGTGTGACACCACCACCAACATGACGCCAGGCACCGGTTAATGCCGGAATACTGCTCACGGCACGAATGGTTTGACCGCCGCCATAATGACGTTCCAGCCCTACTCCCATACGAATCGCAGCCGGTTGTTCGGTGGCGAGTTCTTTGGCGAGCTTGCGAATATCAGCAGCAGGAATACCGGTGATCTCTTCTGCCCATTCTGGCGTGTGTTTTTGGCAGTGTGCTTTTAAGTCATCAAAGCCTTCGGTGTAGTTATCAACATAATCCTGATCGACCAGACCTTGTTCGATGATGCTGTGAATGACAGCCATTGCTAACGCACCATCAGTCGATGGTTTGGGTGCAATATGCCAGTCGGCTTGTTTTGCAGTACGTGATTTATACGCATCAATGACCACGACCTTGGCACCTTTTTGCTGGGCGTCTTTGACGATTGCCCAGTGATGCAGGTTGGTACTGACACTATTACATGCCCAGATAACAATATATTTGGAGTGAATATAACTTTCTGGATCCACACCAGCGGTAGGACCCACGGTGAGTAACCACGCGGTACACGAACCTTCACCACAATAGGTACGCTCACAGACAGTGGCGCCCATTTTATTAAAGAAGGCATCGCCACCGTTTAATCCATGCACCAAACCCTGGTGACCTAAATAGCTCACTGGCAGAATGGATTGCGGGCCGAATTCTTCAATTAGGGCTTTCCATTTATCGGTAATGGTGGTGATGGCTTCGTCCCAGGTAATTTGTTCGAATTGTTTGCTACCTTTGGGGCCGACGCGTTTCATCGGGTGCAGGATGCGGTCCGGATGATAATGACGTTTTTCGTAATCTTTGAGTTTGACGCAGAGACCGCCGCGCGTCATCGGGTGATCTTTATTGCCTCTGACACCGATGACTTTGCCGTCTTCGATATCGAAGACCATCGCGCAGGTATCAGGACAATCGTGTGGACAGCCACCAAAGGCCGTCTCGACTTTCGGGTTTGCAGCCATGTTATGCTCCTCTCTGACATAGTTAGACTGCGGCTAAGTATATCGAATTGACGAGCTGATGGCAGGATTCTTTAAAACATATCAGTAAGATACATATACCCTATTAGTCTGCCGAATTAATGTTAACGATCAGTGCCCGGCATTTACCTTTTTCGGGACAGATTCTGTGATGCGTGAACGCCATAGATTAACGGACTGGCTATAGATATGTTGCTGGGCTGGCATCAGTTGAATATGGGGATGCTGGCATAATAATATGAGCGATTCGACAATATGTTCTGCCAGTTGCTGGCAAGGCCGCGTCGTGTAACGCGTCATCAGAAAAAACAGTCTTGCCTGTAATCGATCGATTGACTCTGTGGTGACTGTATCGATATGGGTTGACGATTTACTACGCATGGCTTATCTCCTCTTGTTTGCGTAAGTTCTCTATTCAGTGTTTGCAAGGTGCTGGCACAAATTCGGATGGGTGATTCGCACAGACGTCTCAGCCTGGAATGGCTAACTGAGGCCTGCGCGGCTAACAGGTACAAATCTCGACACAGCGCCTTATTTGTCTGTTTGTCTCTTGATAACAATGATTTATATTCTGTTAACTTGGAAAATAAATGCATGACTACGCTTTCTGGATTCCATCTGACAACATGAATATGCGTTTCAGTATTAATGACTTTATACTTGTCCATTGATAATAATGATAATCATTCTCATTTATTAATGTCAACCGGTAAATTACAAAAATAATGAACGAACTTTATCAACAACTCTGCAATGCCAATTACGTCGCCGATAAGTCGCTGTGTTTTTCTCTGCAAATGATGAATAGCGTTAACCGACCCTTGCTAATAGAAGGCGAAGCCGGTGTCGGTAAAACCGCTGTCGCGCAGGCATTGGCCAAAGCTCAGTCAACCGAATTAATACGCTTGCAGTGCTATGAAGGATTGGATGCACAGTCGGCGGTGTATGAGTGGAATTATGCCAAGCAGTTGATGTGGATAAATATTCAGCAAAAACAGCAGGACGCGGCGACACTCGACCATGTTTTTAGCCGCGAGTTTTTATTGGAGCGCCCTCTTCTCAAGGCCATCACCCAAAGCAAGGCACCGGTATTACTAATCGATGAAATCGACCGCGCCGATGAGGCATTTGAGGCTTATTTATTAGAGTTACTATCGGAATTCCAAGTCAGCATTCCGGAATACGGCACTATTACGGCAACGACAGAGCCCAGCGTGATACTGACCTCCAACGCCAGTCGCGAACTCAGCGATGCATTACGCAGGCGTTGCCTATATCACTATCTGGACTTCCCGGATAAGGTCAGGGAAAGCGAGATCATTAATGCGTCAATGCCCGATATCAATGAAAAACTGACCAGCCAGATCGTGCAGTTCATACAATTGCTGCGCAAACAGGACCTGGTGAAACGTCCCGGTATTGCAGAGACGCTGGATTGGTCGGCTGCATTATTAAACATGAAAGTGAACGACTTAACCGAAGCTGTCGATCAAGTGTTGCATAGTCTAGGTTGCGTACTCAAGACCAGCGACGACAGACAACACATCAATCAGGAAAAAGTCAGTCAGTTACTGGCTGCGGTAAGATGATAGCCAACAATGTTAGCGATCAGTTTGTTGATTTTACCGGTTATCTAAAACAAAACGGTTTCTCGATTGGCATTGACCAAACCCGGGACGCATTAACTCTTCTTGGTCGTCAGACCCGACCAGACCAACAATTCACTAAACAAACATTACGCGGACTGTTCTGCAGTAACCTCAGCCAGTGGCAACAGTTTGATGATCTGTTTCAACAATTCTGGTTCTCATCCAATTTAGACAATGATGAAAAACCACATGAACGCAATCAAGCAATAACACGCAAGCAAAACAGTCAAAGCAGCGGTATTGCCGGGACCTCGACTGATCATTTCTCGGATATGTCGACCGACACTAGTGGTTCGGCATGCGGTGCTGGCAAACAACGCACCATTGGCAAGGCTGACTTTCGGTTTTTGAACGATACACGGGCGATGCGTGAGATTGAACGCTTAACTGAACGCCTGGCACTGTCACTGAAACAACAAAAATCCAGACGCAAGACTTATAGTAATCAAGGCGAACAAATCGACATCCGCCAAACCTTACGTCGTAATATGAAATACGGAGGCGCGTTAATCACACCAAGATTCCGACAACAGTTAACCCGTCCATTCGAGTTGGTGATACTGCATGATGTCTCGCATTCCATGACCTGGAATAATCCCTTGCTGTTTCGGTTTGTGCGTGGTCTGGTCAGAACTCTGCCAAAGACCGAAGCATTTGTGTTTCACACGCAGCTGCATCAGGTCACAACGCTTTATCGCGAGCGCTCGGTCAAGACCATGCAACAAAAGCTGGAAGCGAAAAATAACTTATGGCTGGGCGGCACCTGCATTGGCGAATCGCTACATGAATTCAATCAGCGCTATGCCAAAAAATATCTGAATTCGAAAACCGTATTATTGATTATCAGCGATGGTTTTGATACCGATGCGCCGGAATACCTGGCAACGCAGTTGAAAATCATGCACCGACAGTGTCGGAGACTGTTGTGGCTCAACCCGATGCTGGGTCGTGAGCATTACCAGGCCGATAGCGAAACATTTAACCAGGCCAGGCCGTATATTGACTCGCTCGTGCCAGCCAACACACTCGATTCATTACGCTCTGTTATTCAGTCAATTCGACAATAAATCAATAACACTGCGGAAAGGCTAAAGAAAACCCGCATCTGGCCGTTACTGTTCCATGAACCATAATAACTGGATGTGATCATGGCCCTGTGGAATTTAAAAAATAAAAAAGTCCTGATTGTTGAAGACCACCAGGAAATGCGTGCGATTTTGCAATCGATCGTTGAACCGCTGATACCTGAAGAAATCGTTACCGCAAAAAATGGCGAAGAAGCGATAGAAAGACTTGAGGAACAACAGTTCGATATTGTCTTCTGCGATTATAATTTAGGCAACGGCAGAGACGGCCAGCAAGTGCTGGAAGAAGCAAAATACCGCGAATTCCTGCCTTTCAACGCCATCTTTGTCATGTGTACCGCTGAAAACACCTCGGAAATGGTGATGGGCGCAATTGACTATTTACCCGATGACTACATTTCCAAGCCGTTTAATCGCACCGTCATTCACTCACGCTTGAAGAAACTGTTAGACCGAAAAAATAACCTGACAGACATCTCGTTATCGATGGCCGATAAGGATTACCGTAAGGCCTTATCGCAATGTGATGCCTTATTAAAAACGAAACCCGCTAACCGCAGCGACTTGCTTAAAACTAAAGGTGAACTGTTGATCACGCTGGGCGAATTTGATCAAGCGGTGGATATGTATGAAGACATTATCGAGGAGCGTGATATTCCCTGGGCTTACATGGGCCTGGGCAAAACCTATTTTTTCCAGAAAGAATACGAAGAAGCGTTACAGGTATTCTCCGGCCTGATTAAATCGAATCCGTCTAATGTTGCTGCCTATGACTGGATGGCAAAGATCCATGAAGCGATGGGAGAACTGGATAAGGCCCAGCAGATGTTGGCTATTGGTGCCAGTAAATCACCAAAGTCATTAGTTCGGCAGCGTCATCTGGCCCAGGTAGCGCATAAAAATAACGACCTCGAAACGGCAACGAGCAGTTATCAAAAGGCGATCAATGTCGGGCAACACTCCTGTTATAAAGCGACCGATGATTACAATGCGCTGGCCAAGACTCTGGTAGAAAACAACAAGGGTAATGAAGCGTTACAGGTTGTGGCCAAGATAGAAAAGGATTTTAAAAACACACCGCAGGCAAAAATGGCGGCCGCGCTGACTGAAGGGATGATTCATTCCAGTTCAGGTAATGAAGAAGCGGCAGGTAAATGTTTACAACAAGCACTGGATAGCTATGCCAAAGATGCACAAGGACTCTCCTCCAGTCTGGCGCTGGAATTAACCGACCTGTGTCTTGCTACCGGCAATGAAGAGGCGGCCAATGAAGTCGCGCAAAACCTTGTGCGTAATAATCATGATAATCAGGACATCATTGCCAAAACCAAACAGGTGTTCGCTGATGCCGGCAAGGCTGAGGCCGGTGATTCTCTGGTTGATACGACCAAGAAAGAGATCATCGATCTTAATAATAGCGGCGCCAGATTACTGAAAGAAGGCAAGCTGGAAGAATCCAGTGAATTATTCATGAAAGCGGCGCGCGGCATGCCGGATAATGTCATCGTCAATCTGAACGCAGCCTATTCTTTATTGCAGTTGATGAAGAAGACCGGCAAGGTAAAAAAATATTCAACTCGCGTTGGTGATTATCTGGAACGGGTTCGCACGCTGGATCCCGCTAACAAGAAATACCACGATCTGATGGCCAGCTTGAAACAAGCTACGCTTGCATCGAAGGCGGCCTAGAGGAATTCACTTTAATGAGTCAGGCTCCCGAATTTGACTATAAGGCCTTATTAGCCAGCTCGATTCATGAGGTAAAGAACTCACTGAATATGTTGCTGAACAGTGTTGATCAGGCGATGTTGTCGGCAGCGGAGCTGGACAACCCGGTGACACAACATCTATTGCAAATTCAATACGAAGGTAAAAAGGTCAATGATGATCTGGTTGGCTTGTTAGCCATTTATCGTATCGATAATCAACAATATAGCATCAACATTGATGAATATTCGGTGTTTGATTTTCTGCAGGAAAACCTGCAACAGCATGAAATCATGATGCAGCATCGGGCTATTACCCCTTCTCTAAACTGTGACGAAGCATTGAACTGGTATTTTGATCGCGATTTAACCAAAGGCGTGATCAGTAATGTGATTAACAACCTGTATAAATACACCAAAGACATCATCGATATCTCTGCCACGGTCGAAGACCACTACCTGGTCATTCGGTTAAAAGACAATGGCCCCGGTTATCCTGAGGATATGATCATTACCCATGATGATGAGGGCTATCAGAAAAATATTTGCTTTGACCGCGCCAATACCGGGCTGGGGCTTTATTTCTCGGAGTTAGTCGCAGAGCTACACAAAAACAAGGGGCGCTCGGGTTTTATCACTACCACCAACGACGGTATTGACGGTGGCGGCCAGTTTTCACTGTACTTACCCTAAACGTTTTTCATCACACATGGTGTGAATCACTGGATATATCGCGTATCACAGGCAATAATGATTTTTTATCTATCATCATTGCTGGAGTGATTTATGTCTGAACCGACTGTTCCCCAAAAAGCCCCTATCGCCATTGATGTCACTGCAGGTACAGAATACTGGTGGTGTTCCTGTGGCAAAAGCCGAACCCAGCCTTTTTGCGATGGTGCGCATAGCGGTTCAGAATTTACGCCTATCCCTTATAAGGCAACCGAAACCAAGACCATCTGGTTTTGTGCCTGTAAACACACATCAGATCAACCGGTATGTGACGGCAGTCATAGCAAGCTCTAGGTATCACATCCTGCCTCTGCAAAACATCGAGGCTAAAAAATCATCCCGGTAAATTGATTTATTGATCAAGTTGGCAAACTGACAGACTAAACGATGAATTATTGCTATCACCCTGTTCATCGGGACAGTTTTTTACAATTCATTTTTAGCTAATCGTGGTAACCGATCATTTTTAGTAACTGGCTGAATTCTCTGACAATTATCTTCAAAGCGCTGCAAACAGCATTTTTTTACCCAGCTTATCCACAGGCAATACCTACCTAAAACACAGCTCATTCCACACTATCTTGTGGTTTAATAAATTCTTGACCACATTTTATTGTGGTGCTATACATTCGCTTACATCAAAAACATCAACAAGTTTCGAGATCTATTAACACTCTCGAAACATTACAAATTCGACAAGATGGAGGGGTAAATGGAGGCCGAAAGTAATTCCGGTGAAAATACTGCTGTGGACATATCCGCCAGCCACATCGACAGCGTAAGCGCCATGGCAACTCATGCGGCCAGTTCGCAAGTCGCGTCCGGCACCTTGGGACAATACCGTGTTATTCGCCGTAATGGCAAAGTGACTGCGTTTGACCTCGGCAAGATTTCTGTGGCCATGACCAAGGCCTTTATCAACGTCGAAGGCGGGACTGCCGCCGCGTCGACGCGTATTCATCAAAAGGTCGATACCCTCTCACAACAGGTCTTGAGTGCATTGACCCGACGTCTGCCCGATGGCGGCACGCTCCATATTGAAGATATTCAGGATCAGGTAGAACTGTCCCTGATGCGCTCCGGTGAACAAAAAGTCGCACGCGCCTATGTGATTTATCGTGAGCAACGTGCCAATGAACGCAATGCCGATGCGGCGGCGCAATCATCTGAAGAACAACAGGCAGCGGATTTCTCCGTTAGTGTGGTACGCGCTGATGGCAGCAAACACCCGCTGGATGTCGCACGCTTACATGCTGTCGTTATTGAAGCCTGCGAAGGTGTGGAAGAAGTCGATAGTCAGCTCATTATCGACGAAACGCTAAAAAACCTGTTTGACGGCGTTAGCGAAGAAGACGTTAGCAATGCCCTGGTCATGAGTGCCAGGACATTGATTGAAAAAGAACCGAACTATTCGCAGGTCGCAGCCTGTTTATTACTCGACAAACTGCGTAGCGAAGCACTCAGCTTTATCAATGATAAGCCAAGCCAGGCAACGCAACATGAAATGGCCGATCAGTATGCTGGCTATTTCAAAAAATACATTCAACGCGGCGCCGACCTGGGCCTGCTTGATCATGAATTGGCGAAATACGATCTGGATAAACTGGGTGATGCGCTACATGCTGAACGCGATACGCAGTTTACCTATCTGGGCCTGCAAACCTTGTACGACCGCTACTTTATCCATTCAAACGAAATACGCTTTGAGCTGCCGCAGGCATTCTTTATGCGCGTGGCGATGGGACTGGCGATTAACGAACTGGATCAGGAAGGACGTGCGATTGAGTTTTATGAATTGCTGTCGTCTTTCGACTTCATGAGTTCCACGCCGACGCTGTTTAACTCGGGTACCTGTCGTCCTCAACTTTCCAGCTGTTACCTAACCACGGTACCGGATGACCTGGATGGCATTTTCTCTTCGATTAAAGACGATGCGTTGTTATCCAAATTCGCTGGTGGCTTAGGCAACGATTGGAGTCGGGTTCGTGCCCTGGGTGCACATATCAAAGGTACCAATGGTAAATCGCAAGGCGTCGTTCCCTTCCTGAAAGTCGCCAACGATACCGCGGTTGCGGTGAATCAGGGCGGCAAACGTAAAGGCGCCATGTGTGCCTATCTGGAAACCTGGCATCTGGATGTCGAAGAGTTTCTGGAACTGCGTAAGAACACCGGCGATGACCGTCGTCGTACCCATGATATGAATACCGCTAACTGGATTCCGGATTTATTCATGCAACGTGTCGCAGAGGAAGCCGATTGGACCTTGTTCTCACCCCATGCTACCCCTGACTTACATGATCTGTATGGGGCTGAATTTGAAGCACGCTATACCGAATACGAACAACAGGCGGCCAATGGCGAGATAAAAGAATTCAAAGTCATTCCTGCAATTGAATTGTGGCGCAAGATGTTGTCAATGCTGTTTGAAACAGGCCATCCATGGATTACGTTTAAAGATCCGTGCAACCTGCGTTCGCCGCAACCGCACGTGGGTGTCGTGCATTCATCCAATCTCTGTACCGAGATCACACTGAATACATCCGATGATGAAATTGCCGTCTGTAACCTTGGTTCGATCAATCTGCCACAGCATATTGATGAAAATGGCTTAAATGCGGAAAAGCTGGAAAAAACCATTAATACCGCGATGCGTATGCTGGATAACGTCATTGACTACAACTACTACAGCGTCACCAAGGCCAGACGTTCCAACCTCCGTCATCGTCCTGTTGGGATCGGCATCATGGGCTTTCAGGATGCACTGTATAAACTGCGTATCCCCTACTCAACCGAAACCGCGGTCGAGTTCGCCGACAATAGCATGGAAACCGTCAGTTACTATGCCATCAAGGCGTCAACCGATCTGGCAGAAGAGCGCGGCACTTATTCCAGTTTCCAGGGTTCGCTCTGGAGTCAGGGCATTTTACCGATTGATTCAATGCAACGTTTGGCCGATGCCCGCGGTGATTATCTACAGGCTGATTTCAGTCAGAAACTGGATTGGGACAGCTTACGCGAACGCGTCAAAACCACCGGCATGCGTAATTCAAACTGTATGGCCATCGCACCAACGGCAACCATTTCAAACATTTGTGGTGTCAGCCAATCCATCGAGCCGACTTATCAGAATCTGTTTGTTAAATCGAATCTGTCCGGTGAATTTACCGTGGTGAATCCTTATCTGGCTCGTGATTTAAAACAGCATGGCCTGTGGGATGACGTGATGGTTAACGATCTGAAGTATTTCGATGGTAGCGTCCAATCGATTGACCGTGTCCCTGACGATCTTAAAACATTGTATGCCACTGCCTTCGAAGTTGATCCGCGCTGGTTGGTTGAAGCCGCATCGAGAAGACAGAAATGGATCGATCAGGGTCAATCATTAAACCTTTACATGGCTGAACCCAGCGGTAAAAAACTCGACAACTTATACAAGCTTGCCTGGGTAAGAGGATTAAAAACCACCTACTACCTGCGCTCATTAGGCGCCACGCATATGGAAAAAAGTGCCACCACTCAATCAGAAACCCGGCAAGAACCAGAAGCGCCAAAAGTCTGCTCGATCCTGGATCCGGATTGCGAAGCTTGTCAGTAACCTTATTACGATTAAATAAAAAGAGGTAAATTAGATGTTGGACTGGAATGACCCATTATCAAAACCGGTACAAAAATCCGAGTCGGTAGAACCAACGATACTTAACCGTGCGCTGAGCCAGACTGCGGTTGAAACCGCACAGGATAATGTTGCAAAGTTTGAAGCACCGGCGATGCACAGCGTCGATCCGATTAATCCGGAAGACAAACGCGTCATTAATGGCCAGACCGACATCAACCAGTTGGCACCGTTTAAATATCCGTGGGCCTGGAATTTCTTCCTGAACGCCAATAAGAATCACTGGACGCCGCTTGATATCAATATGGCACAGGACGTAACCGATTATCGACATAAGCTGACATTGGAAGAAAAGCATGTCTACGAAAACGTACTGTCTTATCTGACGACCTCGGACATTCTGGCCATGCGTAATATCGGTCTGGCGGTGATGGAAAAAATGTCCGCACCGGAGCTGCAAATTTATCAGGCCCGTCAGGTCTATGAAGAGTCCTTACATACCTGGACCTATCAACACTGTATAGAAACGATTGGTCTGGACCAAAGCGAGATTTATAACCGCTACCGCGTGGTGCCGGAAATCCATCAAAAGATATCGGTAGCGAACCGTCGCCTGAATTCAGTGTTACGTTCAGACATCGATTTACGCGATCCGGATGAACTGCATAACTTCATTATTTCCTACATGTTCTTTTCCGCAATCTTTGAAGGCTGCTGGTTCTACAATGGCTTCAGCCCTATCTTCGCATTGCAACGACGCGGTTTAATGAAAGGCACGGCGGAACAGCTGCAGTACATCATGCGTGATGAAGTCATGCATGCTGCGTTTGGTATCCGTGTGGTGAAACAAATTCTGCAGGAAGAAAACATTACGCTGGATCCGAAAGCGATTCGGGATATGTGGGACGAAGCACTGGAAGCCGAGAAAGCTTACAGTAATTATATTTTACGCGACCCGATCTTAGGTTATTCCGCTGAAACCCATATTGGCCAGTTTCAATACATTGCTAATCGCCGTGCGGTGCAGCTGGGTCTGAATGAAGAGCCGTTCCCGGGCGCGGAATCGACCCTGCCCTGGTTGGACGAACAGGCCAACTTGCGTAAAGAGAAGAACTTTTTTGAAACGCGTGTTACCGAATATCAAACCGGTGGCGCCTTGAACTGGGATTAATGTCAACAACGATCAACAAGTTTCGATATACCGTGACCGCCTCCGGCGGAAACCGAGCGGGATGCTCGGTTATTGCCTGGTATCTCCAGCCTCTTCCGGATACCAGGCCTTCTTATTCTCGACCAAACTCCCTTTGTATCGAGAGTTTGTATAGCAGTAGCGTTTAATTAATTTGGAGACAGTAAAAATGAAAGCTGAAAAAGTTGAGACCACGCAAGACCAGCAGGAAGCACAACCCAGCTTTCTCGACTGTTACCGTATTGCCCTTGATTTCGGTATGCCAGCAGCACTCAAGGCATTCGAATCATTAACCCTGGACTCTAAGCCTGCGGATACTGATATCAGCGAACAGCAGGCACCAAACTCAATCAAGCCAGACTTAATCAAGAGTTAATCGTAAACTTATTTACCTGTGCTTGCAGGTCAGCGGCCAGTCGTGCCAGTTCATCACTGGCACTGGCAGTCTCTCTTGAACCACCAGCGGTCTCTTCCGCTACTTCACTGATATTCACGATATTACGATTAATTTCTTCTGCAGTTGAGCTTTGTTCTTCCGCCGCACTGGCTATCTGCATATTCATGCTTTTAATACTATCGACCACGCTGGTAATCGTTTCCAGCGCTTCACCAGCTTTCGCCGCTTGCTCAACACTTTCCTCTGCCTTGTTTCGTCCCTGCTCCATGACACTCACAGCCTGATTAGCACCGCTCTGTAGCCGTTCTATCATGTCATTAATTTCCTGAGTAGATTGTTGCGTTCGACTTGCCAGTGTTCGCACTTCATCGGCGACAACCGCAAAACCGCGTCCCTGCTCGCCGGCACGGGCTGCCTCAATGGCAGCGTTAAGTGCTAATAAATTGGTTTGTTCGGCAATATCACGAATTACATCCAGTACTGCACCAATACTAATGCTGTCACCCTTCAGGTTTTCAATCACTTCGGAGGTACGCTGCACTTCTGAGGCAAGACTATTAATCGTATTGACGGTCAGGTTCACTACCTCACAACCACTCTTGGCCTGTTCATCGGCATTCTGTGCCGCAGTCGCCGCGTTACCTGCATTTCTGGCAACCTCGGTTACCGTGGCTGACATTTCGTTCATTGCTGTCGCAACTTGCTGTATTTCACCTTGCTGGCGCATGACACCACCGGTACTTTGTTCGGTGATGGCCGATAATTCCTCTGCCGCTGCTGCAAGCTGACCGGAATTGCCGATAATTTCTTTCACCAGCTCAGAAAAGCCTTTCCTGGCCTGAGAGTATTCCCAACACATCCAGGCAAATTCATCCTTACCTAATAAAGTCACTTTATGCGTCAGATCTCCCTTCGCCATCGCTTGTAAGGCATTACATATTTTTTCCGCGCGTTTACCATTTATCTTGCCGACAGCATGAGCCGTGATCCCCATCAACGTGATCATGATTAGATTACCAGCAACAACAATGGACATTGGTGCACTGAAATAGCGTAATGAAGCTTCCATTACCAATATCCACAACGACATTAACCCAACAATTACATAAAATTGTTTACGAATACTGAGTTTGGTAATTAATTTTTCCATTTTTTGCTCCACAATTTACCAGTTATATTTATTTGTTTTGGATTAAATCAAATAAATGATTCTCTCCTTTGTAAATCAGTTAACTGACTTATCGGTAAAAAAAAATGAAGCTTTAGAAAATCTTGTATTTTATGGTAGAAAAAATAGCAAAAATATTGCTTCGCTGTTGTTTAAAAGTCCTTAAACAACAACCAGGGGCGATTTATCAGGTGCGGGAGAATTCAGGATAGTAGGGAAATCAGCTTGATTAAAATAATAGATTTTACCTGAGTAATTATCTTTAAATGATTGAAATCCCTTATCTATTTTTTCACTCTTAATTAATGAGTTTAAGTCGAATTCAGTATTATCGGCTGTGGACTTGACCAGAAACAGCTTATCAGCGTTGAATTGTATCGCCAGCCACAGCGCAATACTGTCAGACGTATAATTCCAACTAGCAGGGATATCGGTATCACGATCGATTAATGCGTAGGGCAACCAAATAAACGGTGCAGCTTCTGTTGAACCTGTGACGGATTCTGAAATAGGCGCCTGGATTGATTCAGTTAGTTTGAACTCCGGACACATATCTGACAGCAAATAGCCATACTGGCACATCGATAACAACGCCATGCGATGGGCTGTTGTTTCTTCAAAACTATGACTGGCATGTATTTCTCTGACCAGATCGGCGAAGCGTCCTCCTCCCGGTACGACAACCACCTGTGACGTTGTGGCGTATTGCCGGATGCTATCCAGCCAATTAGCCAGTGCGTCACTGTTCAATAAACTACCACCCAGCTTAATGACTGTGAGACTCATTGGTTTCACCTTTAAATAACTGTAATATCGCTGCCGCTTTATCAAAGCATTCCTTATATTCCTTATCCACTTGCGAATCCCAGACTATGCCACCGCCAGCGTAACAATAAACATTGTCTGCATGTCGGATCAGCGTGCGAATCGAGATATTGGTATCGCTATTTCCATCAAAACCAATATAGCCAATTGCACCACAGTAAACTGAGCGTTGATGCGGCTCAAGCTCTTCAATGATTTGCATCGCCCTGAGTTTCGGGGCACCGGTAATCGAACCGCCCGGGAAACAGCCACGTAATAAATCAACCACGTGACTATTTTCTGACAAGCGACCGTTTATCGTGCTAACCAGATGATGCACCGAGGCATAGGTCTCTAGCGCAAACAGTTTCGGCACGACCACGGAACCGGTTTCGCAGTTTTTACTAATATCATTGCGTAACAGGTCAACGATCATTAAATTCTCAGCGCGATCTTTTTCGCTTTCCAATAACGACACGGCCAGTGCCTTATCTTCATAGGCAAAGACTGAACGATGCACCGTGCCCTTTATCGGTTTGGTCTCGACCTGTTGATCAACGACCCGGATAAATCGCTCTGGCGAGGAACTCAGTATGGTCCCTCCCGGCAAGTTGATATAGGCAGCATACGGAGCCGGGTTTAATGCCTTAAGTTGTTTAAACAGTTCCCAGTCATTACCTTCGAAGCCAACGGAGAAACGCTGCGCCAGATTGACCTGATAACAATCACCTTCCCGAATATAGTGCTTAATTTTTTCAAAGGCAGTGCTGTATTGTTGTTTTGATGTGTTCGATTGGACCTCTGAAGTGAACCGATAAGAGGCTGGCCGGCTCACTTCGCCTTCAAATAGCGATTCCAGTTGTTCCCAATGCTGTGCAGTCGAGTCAAACCGACAAAAACTGGCCAACCAGGCCCGACGCAAATGATGATCCAGAATCACTGACCAATCATAAATACCTATCGCCATATCGGGTAACGGAATATCACGCGCGGCTATAGTTGGCAGCGTTTCCAATCTACGTCCGAGATCATAGGCAAAGTAGCCGACTGCACCGCCGCAAAACGGTAAGCCACTCAGGTTAGTTAAGTTATCGCCCAGGTAGTGTTTTAAAATCGTGAACGGGTCTTCTTTAGAGACATGAGATTCATTGGCAATGGTAATAGTTGTTTCATCCGCATAGGTTTCCAAGGTTATTTCCGGTCGGGCAACAATCACATCAAAGCGTCCGCTATCAATTTTTGGATAACCACTGTCTAACAGCATACTCCACGGTTCGTCTGCAACCCGTTCAAACAGTTTGCTGACATCACGTTGATAGCTTATTTCGGCTAATTTCATTGCAGACAATATTGACGGTTAATATCGGCCAGTGCCACCGCAGGCGCACAGTAGTTGCAGTGCTGTTTTAGCTCAGCCTCACAATCGATCAGGCTGGCAAACTCAATATATTGACAGCCTGTTCTTGCCGCGATCTGTTCGACCAGGAAACACCCGACTCCCGCGCCGACGATATATTCAGGCAGCACTGACAGTTTTGACATCACACGAAAAATAGAATCGGTAATTAATTGCAGCTGTCGCTCTTTAAAATATTCGGCCAGTAATAACCAGTGACCTTGTTCAGGATGTAAATCGAGATCGGTACCTAACATTCTGGCGATCCTGACCAGATTGGATCGTTCGTCCTTGCCAGCTCCATCAGCTGTTGGCATCAGATCGGCATCCGTTTTCAACAGGTTTAACAGTCGATAGATATCACCTGTGCTGGCAAAATGTTCGGCCGCCAGGCTTTGCCATTGCCCTGCAAAAGGCACGTTGTTAGCTAATGCCATCAGCGGCGTTCGAACCACGCCGGTATAAACCAGCTCATTGTGTTGCATCCTGGTTTGATCGTCATAACCTGAAGCCAATGGTCGACCCTTTGCAAACGGGATAATATCGGTAGTGGTGCTGCCTATATCGATGAATAGTCCTTGTTCCAATTTGGAAGCCACAAACTGAACGCTGGCATGCCAGTTAGCCGATGCCGTATTCATTGCCTGTTCGAGTATGGCATTACGATCAAGCAACATCTTGCCCTGAGCATAATAGCGAATGCTACTGGTGTGTTGTTTGATATGAGTCTCACAGATCTCGGCTAATGCTGCGATGCCTTGCTTGCGATCAGGGAAAATATCCACCAGTTCGGCGGTCATCGTTACCGCGTGACGCTGGGTGTTGATCGGCAACTGGTTTAATACATCAGGAATCACATCGACCAGTGTCCGCATGCCCTGCCATAAGGGCGTGGCATATTGTTTCACCAGATCGAGTTTTCCATCGGCTTTCATTCCGGCGACTTTAAGGTGCGCGCCACCTATATCCCAGCCGGTAAAATAGTGTTCTGACATTGGCTAATTATAAATCGATTTTCACAGGAATCGCTGCCGTTATATCAATCTCGGGTAATTTGTTATCAACTAACAGCTGCATGATTTTGCTTGCTACATTACACCCCAAAGACTCACTCAGACCAACATAAGACGTGGTAAAACGAGGGTTAATGTCAACGACAAAAAACTGTTCGCCATCGTTAATTACGTCTACCCCGACATAGGCATAGAGACCCGGGAAGGCCTGCGCAATATGACTTGCTATGGATGATAGTGGAGTCAGGTAAGGCAACGCGCCGTTAACGACGATCGACTCAAGCCTGATTTTTCCGCCCGATCCTATACTGATGTTTTGTTGGTTGCAGGCCAGCATTACTGCCTTACCTTGATGACAAAGCATGGACAGACTCAGATAGTCACCTTCAATATAAGGCTGGATAATCAAATCAGCTTGTGACCGCTGAATGAAGTGCAATAGTGCATTCTTATCGCGGAACAGATGACATTCTTCTGCACCGGCACCATCATCAGGCTTGACCACCCAACCCTGGTTAGATTGAGGAATTGCATCACCTGATCTGACAGTCTCAATGGTCGGTATATCGTGTCGAGTTAATACTTGGAAGCAGTTATATTTACTGCTGGTGTTTACAATCGCGTCGTAAGACGAGCTGATTAAACGGCAATCCTGTTTGCAGAAAACTGACACCAACTCAGCTAACACAGCACCCGTCTCTGGCGCAATTAACCAGATCAGGTCATCGGTTTCCAACAAATCAATAATGCGTTGCTGATCATATTCATCCAGAAAAAAATGACTTAGTTCATCGTGCAGTGCGGGTAATCGATCATCACGACAGATAACGACATTCGTCTCTCCTGCTGCGAGCAAATCATTCATCACCGCACGCACCATTTGCTCACCCTCCTGCATTAAACTATCGGATAATGGCTGACCGGCTAATCCGCCGCTTGTGATAAACTCAAATAAAAAATGGCGCATAGAAACGATGGTGGTAATTCCTGTCATTGATATTCGAAATGGCGAGATTGTACATGCGAAACAAGGTGTACGAACCGAGTACCAGCCAATTCAATCAGTATTAGGTGATATTAAAAGTTTAACTGATATGCTAACTGCATATCGACGAGTATACCCGTTCTCCACTTTTTATATTGCCGATCTCGATGCTATCGAGGGACGCGGCACCAATAGCGAGCTGATAATCTCCGCCGCAGAGACTTTTCCTGAATACGAATTCTGGCTTGATGCAGGACTCGAAGGTTTCGATGAGAGGCAGCAGGTATATCCCGCAAACATTTCGCCGGTGATTGGGTCTGAACATTCAATAGAAAAATCTGAACTGAGCAAACTCCTTAAGCAATGTAACAATGCCATTCTGTCTCTCGACTTTAGCGAACACGGTTTAATCCAAAACCAGTATTTACTGGAGTCAAAATCAATCTGGCCAGAAACCGTGATTATTATGATGCTTCATCGGGTTGGATCGAACGCTGGCATTGATGAAAACTGTTTAAAAAGCATTACAACCGCTAGTCATCAACACAAGCTGTTTGTAGCAGGTGGTATCCGTAACGAAAAGGACATCGCAACATTGCAACAGCAGCCAGGTGTTACAGGTGTCTTGATTGCCTCCGCAATTCACAATGGAAAGATTGGAACAAAAGAATTAAACGAGATTACCGCTTTATAAATCAAACAAAAAAAACGCCCCGTTAGGGGCGTTTTGATAACTAAAAGAACAACAATTAGTTAGCTGCAAAAGGATGCTCTACTGAACCTTTCTTACTAACAACTTCTGCTGCCTTAGGCTCACGTGCAACAGCACGTTTGATAGACAGTTTGGTTGCTTCGTAGTTGTATTCCTGAATTTTAGCATCATCATCCGCTAACCAGTGGATGAATACACCAACAGAAATAAAGATATCATCTGCTTCGTCAGCAGGGATGGTACCGTCTTCAACACAATCCATTACCGCCATCGCAACAGCTCGCTGTGCAGGACCAAACATCTGTACTGCTTGTTTAGCACCTTTAATGGTAACTTTGTTGAACAGGATAGTGTTTGGTTTACAAGCCAGGTTTGGCGCAACAACTGCCAACAAGGTGCTGAAACCGTCTTTGTTGTTAGTTAATGCATTACAGAATGATGATTCTGCTGCTGAACCGCGAGGGCCCATGATTAAATCGATGTGAGCAACTTCGTTACCATCACCCACTAATGCTTCGCCAAGTAATACTCTGTCAATGACCGCCATTTTTTCGTCTCCTCCAATTAGAAAGCCAAAGATTTTTTCAAAAATAGACATCGCTGTCTTCCTATTTGTTAGGTTAATTAAATAAAGGGGTTTACCCCCGCCCAATTACCGACGACAAGAGATTCTTGTCATCCGCATTTTTCACCTACATCCGACTCGCAAATATTATAGACCAGCAAGCTGGCCGCTGTTAGGTCTGCACTCGTGCCCGGATTAAGCTGTTGTTCTTTTAAGTCTTCGTCAAATCTCTTTAATGAATCAAGGTAAGATTCCGGATCTGACAATTTGGTAAATTCTAAAAGTGCGTCCTCGCCTTTTTTTCTTGTTGTTTCAGCAAGTTCCGACCCATACTTTCTCTCTATATGTGAATCATTAAACAGCGAGAGAAAAGTGAGGTAACTTGCAACAGTCGCCCATTTTACACTATTCCAACGTTTTACAAAGTCTTTAATCACAACCAGGCCGGATTCAAATATATCGAGAAAATTGTTGGCATATTGTGCCGCAACATAATCGCGTTCGGCGGCCAATTGCATGGCCTCCAGCAACGAGCAGTCAGGTTCATTATTGACATCAGCTTGTTCAACCTGCCCTAGCCCTCCCGGTTTCGCGAGTGCAATAGCTTGGAAAACCCGCTTTGTGTCGTCACTGGAGATAGATCGCAATACCTCTTCCAGCTTTGCCCGCAACTCGGCGGATGACACTTGCTGGAGTTGCTCTGCCGCGATAATGATTGGCACAAACAGTAACAACATCCCAAGATTCGTATTACATCCAACCCGTTGTTGGGTTGCCGTTACTGCATTCACTATTCGCTGTCCTAACGACTGTTTACTATCACATATCAACGGTGTCGAGACATTGGCACTGTTAATAAAATCCTCGACTGTCATGTCGTGCCCATCGGCATAGTCGCTGACGTTACCGGGTTTAAACGCCTCGATTTCACCGATAAAACTGGCCAGCACCGCCTGTTCAAGAGCTTGTCGCTGCATCTAATTTAATAGTCGATTGGATTGTGACACCGCGGCCAGCTTACTTAAAAAACTGTCCACCAGGCGATCGGCAATATTGAAATCGACCACACTCTGCAGACCATACCAGGCCGGTATACTGTTCACCTCAATAATAAAAAGCTGTCCGTTTTTATCCTGAATCAGATCGACACCGGCATAGTCTATCGCCAGTGTTTGGCAAGCCGCCTCAGCAAGTGATGTAATCTCTGCATCGGGCTGATTTAGCACTTCACAACTTGCCCCCTGAGCGCGATTGGTAATCCAGTGTTGGCTACGTCTGATCATTGTTGCCTGCGCCACACCATCAATTACCAGTACCCTGATGTCGTTATAATCTTCTCCGGCTTGCTCGATATAGCGCTGCAGGTAGTAAATACCGGCAAATTTTTCATCATGGATTAAACCACTGTTAGCATCGACCAGATACACACCGATACCCTGAGAACCAAATAGTGGCTTTAGTACGAGCTTGCCGCTATCACTTGTTTCGCGCTGAATGATATCGCAGGCCTGCTGTTGTGATTCGCAGATCCAGGTGGTGGGTGTTGGTAATCCCGCTCGACTCAATAATAGACTGGTCAGCGGTTTATCAACCGTCCGCTCTATCGCGCGGGGCTGATTGAATACGGTAATTCCCAGGTCATGTAATGCATGCAGAATATCCAGTCGAAAAATCACCTGCTCCAGTGTGCCGCCCGGTATACCTCTGACAAACACGCCATCCGGTAGCGGACTAAAATCAGGGATCAGTAACTCCGGCTGGTCCGAGGCAATTTGGATGCAACAATCAGTTAACGAGACATAACAGCTGTCATAACCGTTGCGGGAAAATGCCTGTGTCAACTGTCTGCCATGCCAGCCCGGATCATCAGTAATGATCGCAATCTTACCCTGACATGCGGACATGAATAACCGACGGGATCAGTTAAATGATTTATCCAACAGATCCAAATCGATAGCGCCAGCATGAAATGTATTGCCAGTGGTCAGTGAACTGACCGCGACTCTTGCCGGGCTAAACAACATTGGATCAATCTTGTAAAAATCGTATTCCACATCTTTAAATATTTCACCGAAGGGTTTGCCATAATCAGAGGAGGCACTACTGGGTAATTGCTTCGCTAACTGTTCGGCTTCATCATCCTCGGCTTCGACAAATAGCTGGATTTGTCCGGCAAATAAAATGGCATCATTGGTACGACTCATTGCCTTTAAAAAATCTTTTGACGGTGGACAAATCGGCGCACTGCCCGCTCCATCGATAATTTTATCCAGTGGGAAATGTAATGCATGTGCCTTATGCAGCGATGTTTCCAGCACGCGGGCCACAACCTGTACCGAACCGGCAAGACTGGAGGTTGGCGTTAAAATGATCGTCAGTGCAGAAGGCGAAATGCCGCAGCGCTCAGCAATCTTGTCTGCAATCTCAACTGGAGGGTATTTATCGGCTTCGATCACGATGGTGGCAAACTCGGCCTTATCCCGATATGCCAATTCATCATAAAGCGGTTCGTTACTACCCATCGCCCTGGCAGGTCCCGATCCCAATGCATTAAAGGCGCCTTTACCTTCACCATGATTCAAACTCCAACCCGCATACTGACTGGCAAGACAAGCGATAACCGGATTGCTGCTATGTACATCCAGATGCCACGACCAATGACGAAAATTTGTCGAGGCACGCAGTGAGACAGTGCCCAGACCACCCATGCATATCTCACCGATAATACGCCCGGCCTCAAGGCCACCGGCCACGTTGATGCCAGCATCAACAACACGACATCCGTTTTCCAGTTGTTCAATCTTGATGCGCAGTGCATCAGCGTTCTCAATTAACTGATCCACTAATGGTTTGGTAAGTTGATTAATTGCCGGGGTGGCTGAAATATTACCCATATTCGTTATTACCTCTGCTTGTGTGCAATGTTATTTATACTATGTTTGATCTTATTCACTCGTGACAAAAGCTGCTTCCGGGCAGCATCTGTTGATGTTGCTTCTGCATGAACGGTACATATCGGTTCGTTTTGTTCAATGTAGGAACCGCTCGTTGGGCGATCCTTGACCCAATCAGGCCATGATGCAGATTCAGGAATGCCAAGACTCTGTTTTGCGTAAATTATGGCATAGGCTTTGATGGTTTGACATCTCTGGTAAACCACTGCGCCTGAACCAAAACACTCGATGTGTGCCTTTATCAAGGAATGCTCAGACTGATGTAATTCAAAACTGGCCGGTGGGCGTGGGTTGATTTCCAACACAACGGTGTTACCCTCTGGCGTCACGACGAAATCGATACCACATAAGCCTCGCAACTGAATACGTTTGCATAGCGTCGTTAAAATAGATTCGACCTCCTGAAAAGCTGCAGCGTCAGCTGAACTGACTGCTATTGCACCGGCATACAAAAATGGCTGTTGCGGGAATTGTTCGGACTGCTGTAATTGACTAAAGCCAATAATGTTGACAGCCGTTGCATCCGCTAAAAACACCACGCTAAAAACCCTGCCTTCCACATATTTTTGAAAATATACGCGTTGCTTCGCAGCTGCATTTAACCCTGAAGCCCAAACGATGTTTTTTCCACCATTATCAAATAGCGGTTTTATCAAATAACCGGTTAAATTTTCAGGTGGATTCATTTGCGTGGGCGGATGACTGATATTGCAGTCGTTCAGTAACTCTGAAAACCTTATCGGGTCGTTAATAACAGAAACGACCTCCCGGTCATTTGCGTAGTTTTGACATTGCATATCAGCAAACATTGCCAGGCTAGAAGGGTCTTCAAACCCCGAGCCAAGAATTATTCCATCGATAGGATACTCGGAAAAAACTATCTCAATCTTTTCAAGCAAATCACGCTTATCGCTTGAACAATTAAAATAATTTGTCTGTTGGGCTGTTATTGCAAGTGCCCGTGTGTCTTCATCAGCAAAGGCATCAATTGTATGTATCGGGAAATTAGCCAGTCGAGTACTCTCTGCCAACGCACGGCAGGATGTTCCGACAATCAATAGATGTTGCATAGTGTAAGGCGGTAAACTTGCGCTTACCGCCTGGATGTTTAGCTGATCATTTGAGCTGCAATCTCGCGTGCGACTTTAAACGCCTCTTCATGATCCAGATAAAGCGGAGTGTCAGTTTTTTTCATCAATTCGAACATGCGGAAATGAACCTTGTATTTCACATCGCCGATTGCCAACGCACCCAGACCGACTGCCTTGTTAGGCGTGGTATCAATCTCCTTTCCCATATCAAATACATCAACGCCTTCAATACCAAGCGGTGGCACCGCATTAACATCTGCTGCCACAGTGAGCTTGTCTGCGATTTTTAACTGTGCCTGAGACAGTACCTGGATGCCAGCTTTAGCCGCACCGATTACGATGTCAGATTTTTTCATAAATTCAACAATCTCTTCATCCGTACCGCTGCCCTCACCATACATTTTCACTCCAAATCTAGAGTTGTACTCAGAGGCATACTCGGTGGCCACTTTTTCACCACGACGACTGGTTAAATAGACTTTCGCGCCACAGTTCGCTGCCAGGATACCGGCACAAACACCGACTGGCCCGGTTCCACCGATGATATCAATACGTTTGCCCGACAAATCGGCACCTGTTTTTTTCTTTAGCCAAACTTCGACACAGGCCATCAGTGCTGCTGCCGTCGTAATGGCACCACTGGGATCGGCGAACACCGAGATTTCAAATGGCGGCACCATCGCTATCTTGGAACGATTCAGCATATCAATCGCCAGACCAAACTCCCTGCCGCCGATAAAAATACCGGTTCGTTTCACACCCTTCTTACCACGTGAAAAAATCGTGTCTTGCGTTAATGCATGAATATCCTCGAGTGCCACTTCAGAATAAGGAATGACACCATCGAACTCGGCTTCATAGGCCATATTGACGTCAAACGGACTGACATTTTTTGTCGGATTAAACATGTGTAGTAAATAAGGATCTTTCATGATGATTGTGTTCCTGAATTTGAATAAACCGTGCTGGTATTGTTTTCTGTTGTGTTGAGTTGTGCTTGACTGCCCATTTCCTTCACTGTTGCCGGGTGATTATTCGGTCGGCAGATCATAAATTGCAGTCTTGTTTGGTGGCTCCATTCATTGCGAATTTTTTGTAATGCCTGAAACGCCAGGGTCTCATTAGCGAAAAAGGCAAACCCGGTTGGCCCCCAGGAGCTCTGGCCCAGACCGGTCGCATTATTTGTCTTCAGCTGCTCCAGCACTGTTGCCAGAAAAGGTGAAGTAAATCGTCCACCTTGTGCTTCGGAAAAATAATCGCCGACGATATTCTGTATTTGCGTAATCGCATCACCGAATTGACCGCAATCATTTTCATTAATCGCTGGTAGCAGCTGCATCAAGGTCAAACGACACAGATAACCTACCGTATGCTGGTCCATTGCCGGCAAGGTATTGAACGCTCGTCTTTCCGGTACACCGCTCATGCCCTCTGCTTCATTATCAAATACAAGTAAAACGCGCCAATGCTCAGGTACTGCTAAACGGCTGATAATCGGTGGAACAACGGTGTTTTGTCCTCTGCCAGCATCAATAATAAAGCCGCCATGCATAAAGGTGCCGATACCAATGCCTGAACGTGCGCCACGGTGCAACACCGCTGCCAGTTCACTGGCTTTTGCATCAATGCCATATAAACGGGCAATCGCTGACGCCACCGCTAACGACAACTGCGTACCTGAACCTAATCCGGCATGCCCCGGAATCGCACTATTAATACGCATTTTGATACCACCGTTGATACCAAAATGTGATAACACCTGTTCAGCGTAGTCAACAGCACGATTCGAAGAGGGGCCGACGATATCGATATCGTTGGCATATTCCGCCATCAGGGCAGTTTCAATATCAGAAATCGCCAAACCCAGGCTACCGAATTTTCGTTCGAGTCCACCTTCCATGTCCAGAAAGCCCAAGTGCAGACGTGCCGGCGCGTTGACGCTGATGGTTTTGTTGGCAAGCTGTTGTTTGTCGATATTCATGCCGGATAATTATTAACTGTAGTCATCGTTATCTATTGCGGTGCAGTAAAATAACACAATTCATTGCCAAACGCCGTTCAAATATCAAACAAATTAATATAAATAAGCATTCTATTTGATTGTTCTTATTATGCATACAGGACTATAATCTTATTCAAATATTGTGTTTGATTATGATTAAGCGAGAGTTCCTGTGACTACAAAAATGATTCTTGTACCCGGTCGTTCTAGCAAGCAGGGTACTTCACTAAATCATGGGAAATTAAAACAGGAGTATATTGACGTCACGTCAACACTGGAAATGAATCAGGACGATATGGCTAAATTGAAACTGGTCGATGGTGATAGCGTAAGACTAAAAAATGATGTGGGTGAAACCATTGTTAATTGCATAGGGAAAAAGCCTGAAGATTTGCCTTCTGGTATGTTATTCATTCCCTATGGTCCACCCTCCAGCCAATTAATGGAAAGTGATACCGCCGGTAGCGGCATGCCTCTGTCTAAACACATGGAAGTTGAAATTGAGAAAGTCGGCGGTTGATTGCATACTGTTTGTGAGTGGGATGTGATTTATGACTGATAATATAAAAATTGTTGAAAACGCTACCTGTACTTTTTGCGGTTGTGTCTGTGATGACATGGATCTACATGTCGACGTCGAAGAGAAAAAAATTGTTAAAGCGAAGAATGCCTGTGTCCTCGGTCGCGCCTGGTTTGCCGAACATACCATAGAAGACGCGCCAGCCGCGATGATAGATGGCAAGGAAGTCAGCATTGAGGAAGCAATCGAAGAAGCCGCACAAACACTGGTTAAGGCAAAATTTCCTATTACTTATGGTTTAAGTGACACCACCTGTGAAGCACAACGTCAGGCAGTGGCGATTAGCGATTTCGTAAAGGGAACGATCGATACCACCACTTCAGTTTGTCATGGGCCATCTGGATTGGCATTCCAGGGTGTAGGAGAAAGTACCAGTACCCTGGGTGAAGTCAAAAACCGTGCTGACCTCGTCATCTATTGGGGCGGAAATCCTGCCGAATCACATCCACGTCATTTTGGTCGCTATGCGGTCACACCGAAAGGAATGTTTACCCCAGGCGGAAAGAAAGATCGCACCGTTGTACTGGTTGATGTCAGGAAAACCAAGAGTTCACCAGTAGCAGATATCCTTGTTCGTCCCAAACCCGGTAAAGACTTTGAGGTACTCTGGGCATTACGCGCGCTGGTAAAAGGTAAGACCTTATCTAACGATATTGAAAAAGACACTGGCGTACCGCTGGATGTACTCAAAGATCTGGTTGAGCGCATGAAAAACTGTCGGTTTGGTGTGCTGTTCTTTGGCATGGGCCTGACCATGACGCGCGGACGCCATTTCAATTCAGGCGCCCTGCTTGCGTTAGCAAACGATCTTAATGAATTCACCCATTTTGTGGCAAAACCAGTGCGTGGTCATGGCAATGTCACCGGCGCTGATAATGTCGTGTCATGGCAAACGGGTTATCCATTTGGCGTTAATTTTAGCCGCGGTTATCCTAGATTTAATCCTGGCGAATTCACAACTGTCGATACCTTATCTAATGGTCATGCCGATGCCGCATTAATCATTGCCAGTGATCCGGCATCGAACTTTCCCAAAAAAGCTATCGATCATTTGAAGCGTATTCCGATAATTGTGCTTGATACCAAGAGTACGGAGACGACAAAAGACGCGCATGTTGCGTTTCGTACGGCGACCTATGGAATCAATACCACTGGAACGGTTTATAGAATGGACGATGTCGCCATTACATTGAGACCGGCATTTGAATCACCATTCCCGGATGATGAAACAATACTGACCGGCATCCGAAAACGGGTGCATGAATTAATGTTAGCCAAACATAAAGCACATGGTGCCAGTGGTGAAGCCAAAGTCGCTTCACCAAGTAAAGACTGATTAAAATTAGTTCTTTTAGTAAATTTAGACTGAGACAATTTACGAAAATTACAAACTAAACAAACTACAGGAACCAGTCCTGTTTTTGGTTAGAAAAGTTAATAAACAGTTGTCGTAAAATTACTCATTAATATAACTATAATATGTGAGGATATTTGATGACAGCTTCGTTGCGCATCATCAATGGCAGGGTTTATGACCCTGCCAATGGTATCGATGGTGAAATTAAAGAGCTCTGTATCAAGGATGCTAAGATCGTCGACTCAGTTGACGATGATGCGAGCGTCATTAATGCGCATGGTATGGTCATTATGCCCGGCGGTATTGACATTCACTGTCACATTGCCGGACCAAAGGTCAATATGGCCCGTAAACTTCAACCCGAAGATAAACGCCATGATCCTCACCCTGCTACTCCGTTTACCCGTTCAGGTACCGGTGGTTCCGTTCCCTCTACTTTCGCAACCGGATATCGCTATGCCACGTTAGGTTATACCACTGCGTTTGATGCCGCAGTCCCACCGCTGGCGGCACGTCATGTACTGGAAGAATTTCATGACACGCCGGTCATCGACAAAGGTTATTACGTCGTATTGGGCAATAACGTATTCATGCATCAACTCATTAAAGAGGGTCGCAAGGAAGAATTGAAACATGCGATTGCCTGGTGGTTGAATGCCTCTAAAGGCTATACCCCGAAAATAGTCAATCCGGGCGGAGACGAACCCTGGAAAGGTAAAAAAAATTCCAATGTGCATGATATTGATGAAAAAGATACTGTCTTTGAAATTTCTCCACGTGACATCATTGATGCCTTTATCGACGTCGCAAACGAGCTGGGATTACCTCACCCGCCACATTTACACTGTAATAACCTGGGTCACAGTGGCAACTTTGAAACCACAATAGAAACCATGAAGACGGCTGGCGATCGCCGTCTGCATATTGCACATATTCAATTTCACAGCTATGCGGGAAAATTGGGCGAAAACCCGTTATCAGCAGGACGAGAAATCGTCGAATACGTTAACGCGCATCCTAATATCTCCACCGATGTCGGTCAGGTGATGTTTGGTAAATCTACTGTTATGACCGCTGACGCGCCATCAGCCTATTTGACACGAGGCTACACCCATTCCAAATGGATTAATGCCGATACCGAGAATGAATCCGGTTGCGGTATTGCACCTTATACTTATCAGGAACATGTCTATACCAACGCATTACAGTGGGCGATTGGATTGGAAATCTTTTTACTGTCTAAAGATCCGTGGCGCATCGTATTTTCAACAGATTCTCCCAATGGCGCCTCATTCACGAGTTATCCGAAACTCGTTAAATTATTAATGGATAAAAGTTACCGTGATGAAGAAATCTCGCGCGTCAATCAAAGGGCAATGAATAAATCTATTCTGCGTGAAATTGATCGTGAATATAGCTTATATGAAATTGCCATCATCACCCGCGCGGGTCCGGCCAGATGTTTGGGGCTAAAAAATAAGGGCCACCTGGGTATCGGCGCCGATGCCGACATTACCATTTATGACGACCAGGAAGACAAAGAACTGATGTTTAACGCACCACGTTACGTCATTAAATCAGGTCA
This sequence comes from Gammaproteobacteria bacterium, assembly GCA_028279365.1. Classification (GTDB taxonomy): domain Bacteria; phylum Pseudomonadota; class Gammaproteobacteria; order Eutrophobiales; family Eutrophobiaceae; genus JANQNX01. Next base: position 384,146 of record JANQNX010000013.1, read on the forward strand.
TGCGGTGATTGCGGACTTTGAGTTCACAACCGACTATTACGGTAAAACACTGCATATTCAACCCGAATTTGATCAATCTATTGAAGATTCGATTCGACCGTTCTTCGACGATTATTATTCGGTTCGTTTTGATAATTATGCCGTCACTGATTATTACCTGCATGATCATGAATACATACCGACAAAACAAGACGCCTTATGAAAATGAATTATGAAGATTAAGGCAACCGAAATTGTTGATACCTTTGCCGAGGCCTTCAAGATGTATGGCACTCGCGTCATTATTACGGCGGAAACCAAAGCCTGGGCAATGGCCGCTGCGCAATCAATTACCGGTTTTGCTACATCGGTAATCGGCTGCAAATGCGAGGCCGGGATTGAACAAGAAATTAGCGCTGACTCCTCACCTGACGGACGTCCTGGTGTCAGTGTCTTATTATTTGCCATGGATGCTGACAGCGTTGGCAAAAGGTTGGTGGAAAGAATCGGACAATGCGTGATGACTTGCCCGACCACAGCGTGTTATAGCGGCTTGAAATCTGAACATAGTGTAAACGTAGGTGGTCAGCTTCGTTATTTCGGTGACGGTTTTCAAATCAGTAAATTATTGAATGACAAACGTCATTGGCGCATCCCGGTAATGGACGGTGAATTTGTCATTGATGATCAGTTTCACGTCCAGGAATCTGTTGGTGGCGGTAATATTCTTATACTTGGCAAGACACAAAAAGCGGCGCTCAACGCTGCTAACGCAGCAGTCAAGGCAATGCGTCAATTACCGGATATCATTCTTCCCTTCCCCAATGGCGTTGTCCGCAGTGGTTCAAAAGTTGGTTCTCGTTATAAGTCCTTAATTGCTTCAACTAATGATGCCTACTGTCCAACATTGAGAAGTGTCAGCAAGAAAACGGAATTGGATAAAGACATCAACTGCGTGCTCGAAATCGTCATTGATGGCTTAAACCTGGAAGCAGTCGAAACAGCCATGCGTGTCGGTATAGAAAGCGCAATTAAACCCGGCATCAAACAAATCTCGGCAGGTAATTACGGTGGTGGTTTAGGTCAATACCAAATCCAGCTACATGAACTATTACCACAGGCACAATAGTCATGGCACTGATACTTAAACTGCATACACAACCCGACGTACCGTTAGAAGCCGACTGTATCTGTCCGGACAAATTTGCTCAGCTATCATTGCAGCAAGTCGAACAACTTCCGGTATTTCATGGCAATCGTCAGGTGGCACTGGGTGATTTTTTTCATTGCAGTGGTGATAACGATGGTCACATCCAGATTGAAGGTGATATCAGCAAACTCAAACATATCGGTTCTATGATGTCGTTTGGCTCAATACGTATCTCAGGCAGTGTTGGCGTACATACTGGTGCCGCAATGAGCGGCGGAGAAATCATCATCGAAGGCGATGCCGATGATTGGCTTGGCCCGGAGATGCTGGGCGGCAGGATTGTTGTCAAAGGCAATGCCGGGCATATGGTCGGCAGTGGCTATCGCGGCAGCACAGTAGGCATGCAAGGTGGCGAAATACTGGTGTTGGGTAATGTAAAAAATGAAACCGGACATGTCATGCGGCGTGGATTAATCGCGGTGAATGGTAACGCTGGCGATTTTACCGGGGTCAATATGTTAGCCGGTAACATTTTTGTGTTTGGTGAAATGGGAATTCGAACTGGTGCAGGCATGAAGCGTGGCAGCATTGTTTCTCAAACTGAACCGCAAATGCTACCGACTTTTTCCTATGCCTGTCGTTATCGACCGGTTTTCCTGACGCATTACTTGAGCTACCTGGTTGAATCAGGGTTTTCTATTGATCCTGATATGACTCGAGGCGAATTTGAACGTTGGTGTGGAGACTCAGTGGAATTAAATCGAGGAGAAATATTGTTTTACACGGGTAAGTAGCATTTATTAATAACATCAGACTATGCCTGTTTCAGGCTGAGGAGGAAACGATGACAACAATCGTCACTGATAATTGTAAAGGCTGTAGATTTACCGACTGCGTAACGGTATGTCCGGTTGCGTGTTTTCACTACGATGATGAAATGTTGTATATCGATCCTGACACCTGTATCGATTGCAGTGCTTGTATCCCTGAATGTCCGGTTCAGGCGATTTATGAAGGCGATGATATTCCTGAAGATCAGGAACACTGGATTGATATCAATGCCGAAAAGGCCCCTGAGTTACCCGTATGCGAAGAGCAAATGGAACCCTTGCCTGGTGCTGAAGAACGTAAAGCAGCGCTTGGTTTCTAAACCAACTAACTGACTCAAACATAATGTCTGATCTCGGCACATCAAGCAAACCATTACTGGTAGCAATCGTGGGCAGTGGGCCCAGCGGTTTCTATGCGGCAGAGGCTTTGTTAAAGTCGGAAATATCAGTCAAGGTTGATTTGTTCGATCGGCTCCCCTCCCCTTATGGTCTGGTAAGAAGCGGAGTGGCTCCCGATCACCAAAAATTAAAACAAGCCATTAAACTATACGAAAAAATAGCCGACTCGCCTGATTTCAATCTGGTTGCCAATGTTAATGTCGGCACTGATATCGACATTGATGATCTTCGTGCATCACATCATGCTGTCATCATTGCGTGTGGCGCAGAGACCGACAGAAAACTCGATATCCCCGGCGAAGATCTGACTGGCAGCTACACCGCTACCGAATTTGTCGGTTGGTATAACGGTCATCCGGATTATCGGGATAGACAGTTTGATTTGTCACATGACGTTGCGGTCATCATTGGTCAGGGCAACGTTGCTGCCGACGTCAGTCGTATCCTCTCAAAAACAGTAGACGAGTTAAAACACACGGATATTGCGCAACACGCTCTGGATGTATTGGCTGAGAGCAAGGTCAAAGAGATTCATGTGATCGGCCGGCGCGGTCCGGCACAGGCTAAATTCACCCCTAAGGAGTTACGTGAGTTTGGCGAACTCGGCGATTGTCATCCGATGATTGATGAGCAAGAACTGGAACTAAATACCGCGAGCAAAACAGAGCTGGAAGAAAAAACCAATATTGGCAGCAAAAAAATATATGACCAGTTTTGTGAGTTCGCGGCAATGACTGCTGACACAAACAAAACAAAACGCTGCTATTTCCGGTTTCTGCTGAGCCCGATTGAACTGCTTGGCAATGAAAAACTAGAGACAGTCGTTCTGGAAAAAAACAAACTCAGTGGTGATGCCTTTAAGCAATCGGCGCGAGGCACAGGTGAAAGGCTTGAACTTGAAACCGGCATACTGTTCAGGAGTATTGGTTATCGTGGGGTACCGATTACTGGCATTCCTTTCAGAGACGACTGGGGCACCATCCCAAACATCGAAGGCAGGGTCACAGAAAATGATAAGCTTGTGCCACAACTGTATACCGCTGGTTGGATTAAACGTGGCCCGAGCGGGATTATTGGAACCAATCGTGCATGTAGTGTGGAAACCGTCGAATGTTTGTTGGCAGACATCAGTGCATTAGACACAGGCAACAAATCAGGAATAAATAACATATTATCATTGCTTAAAGACAAGAATATTCGTGTCGTTGATTATGCTGACTGGAAAAAAATTGATAGCGAAGAAATCAAACAAGGCGAACCGAAAGGTAAACCAAGGGAGAAGATTACCTACCGCGATCAAATGCTGGCATTGATTGATTAATGCCGAGTTTTTTTGATTTTATTAAGTAAGAAGGCTTCTTTGTTAGGCTATTAGATGACAAAAAAGTTAATGTTGACAAGCCCTGGTCAAAGCAATACCTTGGCTACGGTAAATTGCAACATTAAAATTATAATTAATTGATTAAAAAGGATTATTTTTTAAGAGTCCGTGGATAAAAAAAACTATAGTATTAACGAAGTGGTCTGTCCTTTTTGCGGGCTTCTGTGTGATGACCTTGTTATTGAAAATAAGAATCAACAACTCAGTGTCAAACAAAACGGTTGTGTCAAAGCGAAAGCAAATTTCGAAAAGAAACCTGTTGAAGCCTCACCACAAATCAAAGGTAAATCAGCAACGCTAGATGATTCGATCAATGCCGTTGCCAAGATTTTAAAAAAATCCCATACCCCACTCCTGTCCGGACTCGGGACTGATGCCGAAGGTATTCGCCAGTTAATGCAGCTGGGTGACAATACTGGTGCGGTAATTGATCACATGCACAGTGATGCGTTAATGCGCAATAATCTGGTTTTACAGGATCTGGGCTGGATTACCACCACGATGGCAGAGATAAAAAACCGGGCCGACCTCGTTATCTTCGCTGGAACCGATGCGACGCAACATGCACGCTTTTTCGAACGAGTCATCTGGAATGAGCATGCCTTGTTTAACAAACGCTTTGAAAGGGACATCGTTTACATTGGTGAAAACCTGAACACCAAACCCGGTAAAAGCCCATTAGGTCGACGACCGACTGTATTTAATTGCAAGAATGAAGCAATCACTGAAGTCGTATCTGCATTACATGCCATGATTGCCGGCGAAAAATTCAAACATGAAGACATCGTTGGCATCAAACTCTCGAAACTGGAAAAACTCGTTGAGCAAATGAAATCAGCGAAGTACGGCGTCATCGTCTGGTCGCCGGCTGATTTAAACTTTCCTCATGCTGAATTAACTATTCAGAGTATTTGCGAAATGATCAAATACCTGACCAGAACGACACGTTTCGCCGGCTTTTCATTAGGCGGTAATGATGGGGCAACAACGGCGAATAGTATTTGTGCATGGCAAAGCGGTTATCCGTTACGTGTCAACTTCAATAAAGGTTACCCTGACTATGACCCTGATCGTTATTCTTCAAGCAATGTCTTGAAAAACAAAGAAGTGGATTCACTAGTTTGGGTCTCGAGTTTTAGTGATGAACACCAACCGCCCAAGGCATCGATACCAACGATAGTTTTAGCTCCACCAACAACACGCCTGAATTTTACCCCTGACGTTTTTATTCCTGTTTCAACACCGGGCGTGGATCACAGCGGTCAGCTTTTTCGAACTGATAGTGTGGTTGCGCTTCCACTTAAACAATGTCGGAGTTCCTCTCTGGCAAGTGTTGGCGCTGTGATTGAACAGGTTATTGCAAGGATTTAAGGATTTATATTGTATGTACATAAAATTAAGTAATGGAAAGGTCTACGATCCGGTTCACGGTATCAATGGCGAACAACGCGATATTTATATCCGTGATGGTCAAATTACGCGTAAACCTTCCAGCAATACCAAGATCGATAAAGTTTATGATTTAAACGGCAAAATTATTATGGCTGGCGCCATTGATATCCATACTCACATTGGTGGCGGCAAGGTCAATATCGCCAGAATGATGCTACCTGAAGATCACCAGGCCGATTTGGTCAGCAGAACCGAGTTAACCCGTTCGGGTTGTGGTAACGCCGCCCCTTCTACATTAACCACCGGCTATCGTTATGCAGAGATGGGCTATACCGCCTGTTTTGAACCGGCCATGTTGCCATCCAATGCCCGACAATCGCACATGGAAATGGCCGATACCCCGATGGTGGATAAAGGCGCTTATGCCATGCTCGGTAGTGATGATTTCTTTTTACGTATGCTGTCTTCTAAAAAGGATCAGGCAGCAATTAGCGATTATGTCGGTTGGACGATCAACGCATCGAAAGCGATGGGCATTAAAGTGGTCAACCCTGGTGGCATCAGCGCGTTCAAGTTTAATCAGCGTCAGCTTGATCTGGATGAGCAAAACAGCCATTACGGTGTCTCACCACGAGAAATCCTGCTATCTCTAATTCGCGCTGTGACCGAATTGGGTATTCCGCATCCGCTACATGTACACGGTTGTAATCTTGGCGTGCCCGGCAATGTTGAAACCACGCTTGATACCATCAAGGCGGTGGAAGGTATGCGCATGCATATGACGCACGTGCAGTTTCATAGTTATGGTACTGAAGGCGATAAAAAATTCTCATCTGGTGCAGCAGAGATTGCCGAAGCCATTAATAAAAACCCGAATGTCTCGGTTGATGTCGGTCAAATACTGTTTAACCAAACAGTCACCGCCTCGGGTGATTCACTACATCAATATGCCGGTCACTGGCATGCACATCCGAAGAAATGGGTGATCATGGATATAGAATGCGATGCTGGTTGTGGGGTTGTGCCGTTCAAGTATCGCGACAAAAATTTTGTTAACGCTCTACAGTGGGCGATTGGTCTGGAACTGTTTTTACTGGTCGAAGACCCATGGAGGATCTTCCTGACCACTGATCATCCCAACGGTGCGCCGTTTACGAGCTACCCGCATTTAATTCGCTTGTTAATGGATAAAAGCTTCAGGAACGATATGTTATCGACCATTAATAAAGAAGCGGCCAAAACCAGCACACTGGGCAGTATTGATAGAGAATACTCGCTTTATGAAATAGCGATTATGACTCGTGCAGCGCCTGCCAGAAGTCTGGGTCTCAAAAGCCGAGGTCATCTAGGCTCCGGTGCGATTGCTGACATCACTGTATACACAGAACAGAAAAATAAAGAAAAAATGTTCAGCACACCGGATTATGTGTTCAAAGATGGTGAGCTGATTGTCAAAAATGGCAAAATCGTCAAGGTCGTCAACGGCGGGACTCACATATTGAAACCTGAATTTGATAAAGGCATTGAAAAATCGCTTAAGCGTTACTTTGATGACTTTCAGACAGTCAGCCTTGGCAACTACAAAATGCACGATGATGAAATCATCGAAGACGGTAGAGGTAAAGTTATCGTTCAACCTTGCATGTAACTGATTATGAAGATTAATGGCGTACAAATAGACGATACCTTTGCCGAAGCTTTCCCGATGAAAGCAACGCGCATTATCATCACCGCCATGAATCTCAAGTGGGCCTATCGTGCGGCAAACGCACTGAGAGGTTTTGCTACATCGGTGATTGCCTGTGGCGTTGAAGCCGATATTGAACGAGAACTGAAACCTGATGAAACACCGGATGGACGTCCGGGTATCTCGGTCATGATCTTTGCCATGTCAGCCAAAGATCTGGAGAAGCAGGTACCAATACGAGTGGGACAAACCGTCATGACAACGGTGACAACCGCTTGCTATTCAGGACTGGAATCAGACACGCAAGTCGCAATGGGAAAAAGCCTGCGATATTTTGGTGATGGTTATCAGATTTCAAAACTGGTCAACGGCAAACGCTTTTGGCGTATCCCGGTCATGCATGGAGAATTTATTTGCGAGGAAACAACCGGCGTCACCAAAGCGGTCGGTGGAGGTAATTTTCTTGTGCTGGCAAAGACCGCACGCCAAGGCCTGCTGGCCTGTGAAAAAGCGGTTAACGAAATCCAGAAAGTCGACGGTGTTATTACCGCTTTCCCCGGTGGTGTGGTCGGTTCCGGTTCAAAAGTGGGTTCCAAATATCCGTTTCTCAGTGCCAGTACCAATGAAGCCTATTGCCCCACCCTCAAAGGCGTAGTGAAAAGCGAACTTACCGATGAAATTGGCTCGGTGCTGGAAATCGTCATTGATGGCCTCGATGAAGAATCCATCAATGAGGCCATGCGTGTTGGCATTCGTGCCGCCTGTTCTTATGGCCCAGGCAAAGGTATCTACCGTATCAGTGCGGGCAATTATGGCGGCAATCTCGGTCCACATTTATTTTACCTTAGGGAGCTATTGAAATGAGCACCCTGGTCTTTAGTTTAAAGTCAAAACCGACTTTCACACTGGATATGTCCTCAATTACGCCATCCGTGCTTGAAGGTCTCACTTTGGCAAAAATCAAAAAATTGAAACTGGTTTATGGCAAAGAAACCGTCACTGTCGATAGCCTGTTCAATGTTAAGGGTAAATACAATGACAGTATTGTGATTGAAAACAGCTGTAACAAACTGATCTGCGTTGGCAAAGGCCTTTCAAAAGGAACCATTACCGTAAATGGCGACGTCGGTGACTTACTGGGCCAATCAATGACAAAAGGAAGCATCCAGGTTAACGGTAATGCAGGCAGCTGGATCGGCAACAAAATGAGTGGCGGTAGAATTGATATCCTGGGTAACGCAGGTGATTTTATCGGCGCCGGCCTGCCCGGTGATGCATTTGGCATGAATAAAGGCCTGATCAATATTCATGGTAATGCCGGTGACAGGGTTGGCGATCGCATGCGACGCGGTATAATAATTATCAGCGGTTCAGCAGGCGACTTCTGCGGAAGTCGTATGCACGCTGGAACAATCATAGCGCGAAGTAAAGTTGGAAAATATCCTGGCAGCGGCATGCGTCGCGGCACGATCATCCTGGATAGAAAACCCGCCCATATCGCAGCAACGTTTAAAAGCTGTGGCATTCTTAAAATGCAATTTTTACGATTATTTTTTACCCAGCTAGCGGCAATGGATAAAGAATTTGAAACGTTCAACAAATTGGGCCCAACTGCACATCGCTATTCTGGTGATTTAGCCAGAAATGGCAAAGGCGAATTACTTATTTTGAAGAGCAAGACTAAATAATGAAGAGAACACGTGGAAAAAAAGGCCGAATATTAGGCCGTATCATGGATAAAAATGCACTTTCCCAAGTGCAAGCCTTACTCGGTGATGAACCGAGGGACCGTGATTATTTAATTGAGCACCTGCACAAGATACAGGATAAATATCATCATATTTCGAACCGACATATCCTGGCACTCGCTAAGGAAATGAACCTGCCTATGGCAGAGGTGTATGAAACCGCGACCTTCTATCATCATTTCGACATTACCAAAGAAGATGAAACCCCGCCGCCTGCCATTACGGTCAGGGTCTGTGAATCACTGACTTGTGAAATGTATGGCGCGCATGAGTTAATGGATTCATTAAAGTCAGCAGTGGATAACAAAAAGGTCAGGATTCAACCGGTTCCTTGTGTAGGTCGATGTGCTGGTGCACCCGTTGCCGTAGTCGGCACAAAGCCAGTAGAAAAAGCAACGCAGGATAATGTCGTTAAGTGCCTGGATAATGATGAATTAACTGACAGCATGCCACCAAACTATGTTGATTATGAGAATTATAAAAAACAAGGCGGTTATGAAACATTAAACGCCTGTTTAGCTGGTAAACATGAAAAACAAGCGGTCATCGATCAACTTGATGATTCAAACCTTCGAGGTCTGGGTGGCGCCGGTTTCCCCACGGGAAGAAAATGGCGCATTTTAAGTGAACAACCCAAACCAAAGATGATTGCCATCAATATTGACGAAGGTGAACCTGGCACCTTTAAAGATCGCTATTACCTTGAAACTGATCCACACCGCTTTATCGAAGGTACCTTGATTGCGCATTGGGCAATCGATGCCGAAGATATTTATTTATATTTGCGCGATGAGTATGCCGGTTGTCGTGACATGCTAGAACAAGAGCTAGAAAAGCTTAAGTCAGATCCGCCCTGTGAACTACCGAATATCTATTTACGACGTGGTGCCGGTGCCTATATCTGCGGTGAAGAATCGGCAATGATTGAATCAATCGAAGGCAAACGCGGCATGCCGAGATTGCGTCCGCCTTATGTGGCTGAAGTAGGTTTATTTGGCAGACCGACGCTGGAACATAACATGGAAACCATGCATTGGGTCAGAGACATTATTGAAAAAGGCGCTGACTGGTTTAGTGCTAACGGCCGACGTGAACGAAAGGGGCTGCGTTCCTTTTCCGTCAGTGGACGGGTAAAAAAACCTGGTGTTCATATCGCACCGGCCGGTATCAGTGTCAAAGAACTGATCGATGAATATTGCGATGGCATGGAAGACGGACATGAATTCTATGGCTATTTCCCCGGTGGTGCATCCGGCGGCATATTGCCTGCCTCGCTGGGTGACGAACCGCTTGATTTTGATACACTACAGAAGCACGGCTGTTTTATTGGTTCGGCAGCCGTGGTTATCCTTTCCGACAAAGACAGCGCTAAATCGATGGCGCTAAATGCAATGAAGTTTTTTGAAGATGAGTCTTGTGGACAATGTACACCTTGTCGTGTCGGCACGGCCAAAGCAGTAAAACTCATGCAAAAAGAAGAATGGGATAAACCTTTGTTAGAAGAACTTTCATCGGTGATGATCGATGCATCGATATGTGGTTTAGGACAGGCGGCGCCAAACCCTCTACGTTGTGCAATTAAATATTTTCCTGAGGAGTTTGAGTAATGGCAGCTAACCCGAAATACATGAATGAAAAATCCGTTAAGTTCAAACTTAACGGCCAGGATATTGAGGCGCTCGGTGATGAAACGATTCTACAGGCCGCAAAACGCCACGATGTAGAAATTCCGCATCTCTGTTACAAGGACGGTTATCGTCCTGATGGTAACTGTCGAGCCTGTATGGTGGAGATCGATGGAGAACGTGTTCTGGCACCCTCTTGTTGTCGTCAACCGACCGAAGGCATGGAGGTTAAAAGCGAGAGTGAACGCGCTGTGAGCTCGCAAAAAATGATCCTCGAATTGTTACTGTCAGACATGCCTCAACAGGGTAAATCACCCTACCGACTCGATTCTGAACTGGACTATTGGGCCGATAAACTCAATGTCTATAATCCTAGATTCGAACAACGCGAACAGCCGAAATCTGACCTTTCACATACCGCGATTGCAGTAAATCTTGACGCCTGTATTCAATGTACACGCTGTGTCCGTGCCTGTCGTGAAGAACAGGTTAATGATGTGATTGGTTATGCTAATCGTGGTAAACATTCAGAAATTGTATTTGATATGGCCGAACCCATGGGTGAAAGTACCTGTGTGGCTTGTGGTGAATGCGTTCAGGCCTGTCCTACCGGCGCGTTAATGCCGGCCAAAAATGTAGGCTTGATTGAGCCAGATAAAAAAGTCGAATCAGTTTGTCCATATTGTGGTGTCGGTTGTTTATTGACCTTTAATGTAAAAAACAACCATATTCAATATGTCGAAGGTCGTGACGGACCGTCCAATAACGGTCGCCTTTGTGTCAAAGGTCGCTATGGCTTTGATTACATCCATCACCCGGACAGATTATCGAAACCATTAATCCGACGAGAAGGCATGGAAAAAACGCCTGAGCTGATCGACCCCTTGGATATGCACAAGTATTTCCGCGAAGCGACCTGGGATGAAGCGCTGGATTTTGCTGCCAAAGGTCTGGTCGATATACGTGATTCTAAAGGTCCGAACGCACTGGCCGGTTTTGGCTGTGCCAAAGGTAGTAATGAAGAAGCCTACCTGGTACAAAAGATGGTTAGAACGGCCTTTAAAACCAATAATGTCGATCACTGTACACGTTTGTGTCACGCGTCCTCGGTTGCCGCTCTGCTTGAAACGATTGGCTCTGGTGCGGTATCAAATCAAGTCTCTGACGGTTCATTTGCAGATGTCATTATTGTGATTGGTGCAAGGCCGAATGATAATCATCCTGTAGCAGCAACATTTATCAAAAACGCAGCTGAACGAGGCAGTAAACTAGTCGTCATTGAACCTTACGGCTCTGACCTATCCTTACACGCATCTCACTTTCTCCAACTAAGGCCGGGTACTGACGTACTGTTATTAAATGCGATGATGAATGTCATCGTGACAGAGAATCTCATTAATCAGAAGTTCATTGATGAACATACTGAGGGCTTTGAGGCCATTAAAGAGAATATTAAGGATTACGCACCAGAAAAAGTCGCACCTGTATGCTGCATTCCACCGGAGACGATTAAAGACGTGGCCCGACTTTACGCAACCTCTGATACTGCGATTATTTTCTGGGGTATGGGCATTTCTCAGCATATCCATGGCACTGATAATGCGCGTTGTCTTATCTCGCTCGCTCTAATGACCGGTCAAATAGGTAGAACCAGTACTGGCTTACACCCCCTCAGAGGCCAAAACAATGTTCAAGGTGCGTCAGATGTGGGCCTGATACCAATGGTTTTTCCTGACTATCAGCCAGTGACTGATGATGCGGCACGTAAAAAATTTGAAGACTTATGGAAAACAGAACTCGATCCTAATGCGGGTAAAACCGTTGTCGAGATCATGCATGCAATTCATGATGATGACATCAACGGGTTATACGTAATGGGCGAAAACCCAGCTATGTCTGATCCTAACTTGAACCATGCCAGAGAAGCCTTATCCAGACTGGAGCATATGATAGTACAGGATATCTTTTTTACCGAGACTTGTAGCTATGCGGATGTCATCTTACCCGCCTCCGCCTTCCCTGAAAAAGACGGTACGTTTACTAATACAGACAGACGCGTTCAATTAGGACGGCAGGCAATTGACCCACCGGGAGACGCGAAACAGGACTTGTGGATTATTCAAGAGTTAGCAAACCGCATGGGACTGAACTGGAATTACGAACATGCTAAAGACGTATTTCAGGAAATACGGCTGGCGACACCAAGTATGGCCGGCATAACCTGGGAAAGACTCGAAGAAGAAGATTCGCTAACCTATCCATTAACCAATGTGGGTGACCCGGGTGAGCCTGTGATATTCAAGGATGGTGTCTTCCCTACTGATGATGGCAGAGGTCGATTCGTCCCTGCAGAATACACAGAACCTGCAGAATTACCGAATGATGAATACCCATTTGTGTTTATTACCGGTAGACAACTGGAGCATTGGCATACCGGCACCATGACACGCCATTCACGCGTGCTGGATTCAATTGAACCCGGGCCTTGCATCATTATCAATCCAGAAGATTTGAAGTCTTATGGGCTTAAATCTGGCGATGTGTTAGTGATAGAGTCACGACGCGGTAGAATTGCAGCTACGACCCGAGCTGATGAGGGTATGCAAAAAGGCGTGGTATTAATGCCTTTCAGCTTTAATGAAGCTGCGGCAAACCTGATAACCAATGAAGCACTGGATCCGTTTGGCAAGATACCGGAATTTAAATTCTGTTCGGTAAATCTAAGAAAAGGTCAACGAAGTAATGACCAAATAAGTCGTAAATCAATCAACTAAATCGTAACAACAAAACAAATCGAGTCTTTACGACTCGATTTGTTTTACATCAACCAGCTTTAATGTCTCTAATACCAATGGCTCGGCATTTTCCTTGCCCGTGTCCGGTATCACTGTCTTGATCTGGTAAATACCGCCAGGCAGTTCTTCTGCCATGATAAATTCATAATATTTTTCGGAAAAACGCTCATAGTCTCTTCTGTGCGGATCATCAAGATATGGCATGAAGTGAATTTTATCACCGTTGTATTCCTTGCCATTAAAAGTAAATTTAATCGGCTCAACTTTTGCGTCTTCTCTTAAAGAAATCTTTATCTGCTTTTGAAAATGCCGCCAGTGGCCGTCAGTAATCCGGTTCATTTCATAAACGTCACCCTGCATGAAAATACCGATAACAGGATTCCCTCTAATATTAGTGACATTATCTCTGGTGACGACCTGTTTTCTATCAGCAGTAAAAAAATCAAGTTTGGCATTTTTGGTGCCGTCTTCATTTAACTCAAGAATTTTTAGATAAACCGTATCGGTAAAACCTTCTTCGTAGCTACCCGTTTTTTCAAACTCATAATAGATACTGACTGGTTTTTCTACAGTAGAAAAATGATCGGCAAACCACAGAATATTTTCCGCTTCATTAAACTGAAAGCCTTCAGGTATTTGCTCTACATCTCCCATTCGACCGACATGCGCATCGAGTTCTTCCTGCGTCAGTTCTTTCGCATTTTTTTTCGCTTCATCAGCAATAGCAAGCGTTGTTGCCAGCGCCAAGGACAGCAATAGTAAGTTAGCTAGTATCTTCATATTTTGCGTAATTCAAAAAGTGTTGTTCAATTATTTAGTTAACGGCACGCCATAAGATTCCAGGATCTTGTTTATTTCGCCCTGGTTCTCATCAATCAGTTTATTTATTGTGTTTTTCCACTCTTTCTCTCCATAGCGAACTGCCATCGCGAAACTGTAGGAAAAACGCATTTCCGGTTCATCAGGGTCATCTTTTAGCGGAACCAAGGTCAATTCGACACCCTTATCTTTCATTTGTTTCGCATAATAGCCTGCTGTGGGTCCCCAGACTATTGCTGCATCAATTTTGTCCGCGACAATGTCATCGATAAATTTTTTCCCTGGATTGACCTTTGGGTCTCCAGGTTGTGCTTGATAGGGTGCTATGGCACCAATCAGATTATTTTTGTATATCCATACCTGAGCAGGGCCGCGATCAGATAATCCAATTTTTATTTTATTACCCTCTTCATTAACAAACTTATCCAACATAGAAGGATCTGTGATGGAATCCATTTTTTGGCCTTTTTTATAAACCAGCACATAAGAAGAAGTAAAATATGGCTTAGTCGTCGCTGCTAACTCAAAATTTTCAGGGACGCTAACAACCAAATCACATTTATAGCCCAAGCCATCCTCCGCTTCCGATTTCAGCGTATTTCTTATAAAACCCATTCGTTGAGGGAAAAAGGTGTATTTTACTTCTTTACCTAATTTAGCCCCGAATAATTCTGCGATTTTATTTTCATACCCCTCCTTTTTTTGATTGGAGAAAGGAAGCATGTAAGGGTCAGCACAGACTTTTAAGAACTCACCCTCTGCCGGGTTTTCTTTTGCTGAAACATTCGAGACAAACAATACAAACGCAATTAATAATAGTGTTTTCATAATAAATTTTAGCCCACTTATGTGGGCTAACTCATCCAAGGTTGAAGTTTAACTATATCGTAGGCTTGATTTTGTTAATTTTGCCGATAATACGTTTAAAAGGACCTTGTAAAGTATCCATTGCTTGCTTTTTAGCAGCAGCCACATCGTCAGCACTCACATCACCAACAACAATCACACCCACCATGCCAAAACCAATATGTGGTTCACAAGCATAACCGTAAATACCTTTACCTACAGGGGTAACACTGAAACTACCACCGGGAAGTTTTCCTTTTTCGCCGAATTGCTCTCCGCCTTCTGGGACCAGATAACTCACCGCATTGTGGGAAGTCATATTATCAAATTTGACGGTATCTCCTTCAGCAATATAAACAATGGCAGGCTTGAAAACACGTGCTTCGGCGTTCACTTTGTGATCCGCTGCCAATACGTTAGTGCTGAATGCTATTAACCAATACGTTGCTACCAGAGCAAGAATAGATTTGATTTTCATTTTTATTTATCTCCGACTAATAATTTTTACTGTACTAAATAATGATAATGGCGATTGATAATTATTGCAGACATTATCATATTTTTCATTTCACGTTTATTCTGACACTGGATACCGGCCTTAGTTCTTTTACCTGGTGCCATAATTAACGGTGTCCAATACTAAAACATTTACATAAAAAAATCCCCGATACCATAAGGTATCGGGGATTGGTGTAACAAACTAAATGTTTGTCAGGTGCTTATGGCAGACTAAATACCATCAAGACACCACTGTTACGAGCTGAATTACGCAGTGCTCGGTAACCACCGACAGCACCCAGTGCCGCTTCATCAGGCGCAGCCGCTAAACCAGGGATAGCGACAACCGCGCCAGCCCAACCGCCGATACCTGAAAGGATACCCACGTATTGTTTACCTTTATGCGTCCATGAGTTGAAGTTGCCAATGATGCCGGAAGGCGCTTTGAACTTCCAAAGCAGCTTACCAGACTTCGCGTCAACCGCTTTAGCATAGGCGTCAAGTGTGCCGTAGAACACTACGTCACCAGCTGTAGCTAAAACACCAGACCATACAGACCACTGCTCAGGAATCGACCAGACGATCTTACCTTTGTCAGCGTCCCAGGCAATCATGTTACCCATGTTGTCCTTAGCAGCATTGTTGTTAGGA
>JANQNX010000005.1 GCA_028279365.1 Gammaproteobacteria bacterium
CAATGGACAATAACAGACTCTACCGATAACTACGGTGGAGTTAATAATAATCATGCATGGCTATCAGGTGATCTCAATGGTGATGGCTTAACGGATTTAATTCGCCGTTCCAATTCAGTCGGTGGCAGTGCCGTATTTATCGCAGACGGGAATGGCCAATGGACAATAACAGACTCTACCGATAACTACGGTGGAGTTAATAATAATCATGCATGGCTATCAGGTGATCTCAATGGTGATGGCTTAACGGATCTTATTCGGCGTGCTCATTCTATTAGTTCTAGCGCAGTATTTACCAACCTTTCAACTGCGAATTCAGCAAAGATACATAGAATAGCTAATAGCCTCAACACCACCACCACCCTCAGCTACCTACCCATCACCAATGATGATGTTTACACCAAAGGCAGTGGTGCGGTGTATCCCGTCGTCGATGTTCAAGCTCCGGTCTATGTCGTCAGTTCGGCCTCCGTCGATGATGGCCTCGGCGGACAACGGGTCACGAACTACACCTATGCCGGTGCCCGCTCCTCTCTCGACGGTCGCGGCTTCCTCGGCTTTAATGCGATGACCGCTGTGGATAGCAGTACCGGTATCACCACGACCACTACCTATCACCAAACCCATCCCTACATTGGGTTGGTGAAGCGCACTGAACAATACTGGGATAACGACACCTCCACCGATACCACCGACGATGTGTTACTCGGCGAAGTCGATACTACGTTCGCACAAACTCAAACCCATACCGGCATCGAAGTGGATAGCAGCCACCCAGGTGTGCTATTCCCCTATGCCAGAACCGTGACCAAAAAGGACTATGAGTTAAACTGATATTTATGGAATTCAAACAGAACATATTTAGTGAGTCAGTCTCGCAGCTTGACCAGACGGTATTCATTACTCAGATTATCTCTTAAGTTAAGCTATTTTATTAGCTATGGTTTTATTATCTTTATTCTCACTTGAATCAGACCAACCTTTAAATCAACTCTATTTGAGTGGCCTCTTTTTGTTGCTTTGTAATTTGTTCTGTCAGCTTTGCCAAACTGACTCCCAGTAATCTGACGGGGCGACGATATACGTCAGTTTTTAATAGCAATTCTTTCACTTCATTAAAGATCGTTTGGCTGGAACGGGTAGGTTTATCTAAGGTATGACTACGCGTAATCAATTCAAAATCCGCGTACTTCACTTTCAAGGTTATCGTTTGTCCATACAGGCCTTTTTCAAACAGGTTTTTGGACACACTTTCTGCTAATTGTTTTAATACCTCATACATTTCTTCTAGGTTACTGATATCCTGACTAAATGTGGTCTCCTTGCCCAAAGATTTTCTTTCACGGTGGTTATTAACCGGACGCTGATCGATACCACGAGCAATGTTGTAATAAAAGCGCCCGACTTTCCCAAAGCGCTGTTGTAATTCATACATTTCTTTCTTTAATAAGTCATCACCCGTATGGATACCAAATGCCTTCATCTTTGCTTCGGTCGCTTTGCCAATGCCATGAAATTTTCGAATCGGTAATTGTTTGATAAATTCGGGGCCTTGTTCAGGTGTAATTAAATATAAACCATCGGGCTTATCCATGTCTGAAGCCAACTTCGCCAGAAACTTGTTATAAGATACACCAGCAGACGCATTCAGATTTGTGACGTGTTTTATTTTTCGTTTAATCTCTTTTGCTATCAATGTCGCCGAACCCGAAAACATGTCATTATCAGTCACATCAAGATAGGCTTCATCCAACGATAACGGTTCGACCAGGTCGGTATATTCATGAAAGACGGTTCTTATCTGATTCGAGATTTCCCGGTACACATCGAAACGAGGTTTAAGGAATATTGCATCAGGACAACGTTTATACGCCTGTGCTGAAGGCATCGCTGAGTGAATACCAAACTGACGCGCCTCATAACTGCAAGCCGCGACCACACCACGTTTTTCTGGGGATCCGCCGACAATGACCGGCTTGCCTCGATAATCAGGGTTATCACGCTGTTCTACCGACGCATAGAACGCATCCATATCGACATGAATGATTTTTCGTTGTTTATTATCAGAATTCTGACAACTTACACTCATTTATGACTATGCGTATTACTAAAGTTTAAACATGGTATAGGTCAACGCTTCAGATTTTCGTCTTTTCTTATTTTGATACGGCAAGCTTTTTTCAGACAACGCGATGATTTGTTGTAGGCTTATATCATGTTCAAGCTTGGAGGAGACTACTGGAAATATTAGCTCTGGTTCAGTATCGACATTTTTATTCTTCATCATAAGCACGCACAATTTCTTTATATTCTTCTTCAGTTGCATATTTTTGGCATAACGCTTCAACATCGGAAAGTAATAAATTACCAGCGTCGATCAGAGTAATAATATCAAATAAATCCTTATTTCTTCTTTTACCTACTGCTTGTTTTAGAGCATGCAGTTTGAGCGCTATTAAATGTTTAATTGATGGTAGTGAAACTTTCTCTTCACCACCTATTTCAACCTGATTTGAATCCTGTAAAAGTTGATCAAATGTATTTTCATCCACCATGAGAAAATCAAGCGGCCACTTATCTATATGATCAGGTTTAAATTGCAGAAATGAAGAACTTTCGTTGATTAAATCGTAATTGAATTGATTAACCATTTTTTTTATGGCTTGTTTGTGTTTTTCACAAATCAGCAAATCAACATCGGCAGTTTGCCTTCTATCACCATAGACATTAACGGCATGGCCACCGATTAATAAAAAATCTATCCCGGACTGTTTGGTAAGTTTTGTGAGTTGATCAAGAATTTTCATCAAACACTTGACTCATTGATAGAGAGAAACGTTTAAAATCTGGCGAACTGAACTACCATTCCCAACCTAGCATCATGCAGTTTAAACCACTACCAATACCGAGAAAGCTGACACGATCACCCTGCTTAAGAAATTGCCGTTGCTCAGCAATCGCTGCGGTGAGTGGCACGGATACAGTGCCAATATTGCCAAGATACTTGTAGGTACTGAAATCTTTTTCCGGCGCGATGCCGAGTTCTTTTAATATCGTATCGCGATGCCCCTCACCGACCTGATGGCATATCACCTTATCAACCTGATCTCTTGCCCAACCCATCTTGGTCAAGAACGAGCCCCAGGTTTTGACACCAAGGATAGCGCCATGTTTAAGCACCGACACTGAGTCGGTCGACATAAATTCAGATAAAGCATTGGGTAACGTGTCTTTCGGCATAATATTGGCAATTGCCGGCGGTAGTTTTTCACTGGTCATTGCGTCTTTTAATACTGAGGGAATGACTTCCGGTTCCATCACCTGATCAATCGCGGCCAGTAACTTGTCCGGAGAAAATACCAAATCACCAATGGTTTGTGGTTGCATGGATATGCCCCAGCGACACAGTTTGTGATGTTCGGGCGCTGCCTGATTAGCACCACCAATCAAACGATGCGAATGGGGGTTATCAAACGAACCATCCGTTAACAATACTGCCGCCGCACCGGAACCACCGGTTAATGTTGCTAGCGACGTGGAAAACATCTGCATGGTTTTTTCCTGCAGCATGCGTTCGATCATGATCTCGACAATCTCCCGCGAGGTCTCACAAGAGACCACCATGCCGGCGCGGATTTGTTTAAGTTCGATACGGTTGGCGATATCAATAATACCGTTCATCACACCCAAACACGCGTTTGAGATGTCATAAATATTGGCATCTTCGCTAATGCCGAGTTGCGCAGCCACGGCACAGGCGGTGGCCGGTTCAAAATTCTCGCGACACACACCAGTATAGATAAGTGCCTCAATATCTTTTGCTTCAACGTTTGATTGCTGTAGAGCTTTACGCGCAGCGCTGGCTGCGCCGTCAGACAAGGTCTGCCCTTCTTCCCACCAGCGTCGCTCGCTTATACCGGTCAGCGATTCTAACTGGCCCGGCGCAATATGGAGTTGGTCGTACATCGGTTTTAATCGTTGTTCCAGGTCTTCGGAGGTCACAACGACGGGCGGCAATTCATAGCCAATGGATTCCATCTGTACTCGGTTATATTTCATAATGTGTGTATTCTAAGCGCAAAATCTTTCATCTGATAGATAATTCGGCCATCTACTGACAGGAAGCCATCGGCAGTGAGCGTCCTGGTCACATCGTCAATCTGGGTGATCACCGCTTGTACCGTGACTTTACTGTCCGTGGGCAGGATTTGTCCACGGTAAATCCATTCATGTTTATGATTCAGCGCGATGCTCTCAAAATCATAGTTAATATCGGTAAGTTCCTCTTCCCAGCGCCGAACGGCAAAGACCTTCAGGATTTGCAGGAATGACTCCAGGCCTAGTGAACCCGGCCAAACCGGATCTTGATAGAAATGCGCTTTAAAAAACCAGTCGTCCTGATCCACATTGGCAATACCTTCTATGTAGCCCAAATTATTTCGGCCACCCTTAGGTAAATACAGACTAATCTCGTCGACCATACGCATCATCTCGTTAGGTAACTGAGCATGGTCAGGATAGACAAAACTCTCTCCACTCTCCCGTTCGCTTGACTCTGGTTTAAATAGTTCCGCTTCCCGAATACCAATTTGATCGGCAAGCGCCTGCGCAGAGAAAAACCCAAAGTACGTATCACCTTTGTATACAACTCCATCGGCACAATGCATTTCATAATCAAAATTCTGGATAATCATGCCACCGGATTGAGAGACGTTAGTAATCTTTACACGGGTAGTTAAGGTGCCGGTTTCCGGTGTCACACGTAAAAACTGTTCAGCCTTACCACCCAGGTTACGGAACGATAGATCAATATCGCTGGTTAATGCCGAACCAAGATACGCCGCTAACCAGCCGCAGGGCTGCAACGCGACTTCAAGCAATACTGCAAACGGCATATATGGCTGATTGTCTTCAGCAAAATACCATTCGTCTGCCGGAATATCATACTCAGCCTCGATAATACCCCCCGCCTTTAGCACCCACTGTTCACAGTCTTTAATAGAAACGATACGATCCAGAAATTTATACGGCGGTCTGGGCAAACGTGCGATCTTTCGTCCTTGATCAAAGACTTTGTATTTATCTCCAAAGGCATCGGATGGATTACCTTCAGCAAAATCAAGAATGGATTGGTTATCAAATATGACTTGCTGTAGTTGTGACAGGTTTTGATTCTGCCAACGTGATTCCAGTTGTTGTTTGGTTAAGCCGGTTAATTGCACCGACATATTTTTCATTTGTACAACCGGACGATGGTCGGCATACATTAACGCATCGGCTTTCACATAAGGAGTACCATCTGCCTGATAACCAATTTCCTTCAAGGTAATTTCATATTGAACAGCAGAGGTATTTTCCGTGACCTGCCCGCGACATTTGAGCTGACTGACTTCACCAATAATCGGTTCATACACAAACTCATCAACGTTACCAACCCATCCCATACGCAACAAATACACACGCAGGGTGTGCAAACAACATTCATACATTAATGTACCCGGCATGACACGATCATCAACAAAGTGACAGGTGAGAAACCAGTCATCTGCATGAATGTCTGCTTCACCCGTAATTTGGCCAATACCATATCGCCCACCGGCTGGGTCAAGATCAAGAATGCGATGCACTAGTGTCATTCGCCCCCACGGTAATCCGGCAGGTCTAGTCATATTAAGTTTATTAAACGGCCCTCCAAAACAGTTACCCAAATCATTGCGGCGCAAAGCGTTAAGCTGCTCATCACTAAAACTTTCTTTTTTCATGGAAACGAGCGATTGCCAGCCACCGGTAAACTGGCCTTCTTGCTGCTGTGTTTCCATAGAGGTCAAGATAATGCCCTGACCGGCATCCAGTTCCTGCTGGGTAAAAAAACCGGCGCAGCCGTGAGTCATAGTTAATAATGGTTGACCATTTTCGGTCTCTGTTCCCAACTCGACTCTACCGTCAACATCCCTGTTGACGACGGTACCTTCAAAATTGAAACGAAATAACCAGGTATCACCCTGGCGAAAAAACTCATCGATATGAATGTCGTAACGGATGGTTTCATTGGCTTTGGGCAATGGACCATGAAAAGTAATACGCGCATCAAGTAAACGATAAACAGCATCGCCCCTGGTAATGTGATCAATGCCGAGAAAACCGGATAAGAATAAATCAGCTTGGCCAGACTCCACTGCAATACAGGTTGGGATTCTTCCCTGATCGAGATACCAGGCATTCGGATGAATATCATGTTCCGTCACTACCCTGCCGGATGCATTCGATTGTTTCGTTAACACATCGGCCTCGCCATCTAACTCCAGTATCCTGTCGACTAACATTAAAGGTTCATCAGGTAGCCGGACCCGTGTCGGGAAGCTATCTATATCGGCAAACTGATCGCCTAACATCTTGCCGATTGAGCCAGTAGCAAACTCCATACATGCATCACGATCAAACTGACAATCTTTAGTTTGTTTTTCCTGACTCGTCCTGGACTCAAATAAGGTATTCGATGAAAAGGTATCATATGCAACAGATGCTTCACTTCCACTTAGCAATTGCATTTGCATATTGATCGCCTGAGCCAGAGTATCGGTCATGCCTTGACTGACACGCAAAAACGTTTCTTGTGTTTTTGCCTTCGCCTGCTCCGCTCGCTGCATCTGTTCAATAATTGGCTGTAGACCATAATTTACCGCTAGAGGTACAGGCGACGCTTCGACTGATGACGCTTCACGAATAGTTTCAGTTTGCTTGAGTGATACGACGTTTGCTTGTTTTTTTATAGGTTGTGGTGGCTTAGGAACCTGGAATGGTTCACCGCCTACTCGTATGTTAATAGCATTTTTATGTTGCTGTTCTTGTTTAACGGCTTGTTGTATAACACTGGATAAATCGATGTTTAGACCCTCAGCATAAAGTCGAGCCAACAGTTGCATGAGATTATCAAGGCTGTTCTGCCCTTTGACACAAATCGCTTTTGTATAATGCGGCCTATCAGTCAAAGTCAGATCGATCATTCTTGAACAGGAGCCTCCCGGCCCCATCTCGATAAATAACCGGACTCCATCTTCATAGGCATTGTTGATGACTTTTGTGTAATCGAAACAGGCTAATGCCTGATCAAGTATTGAGTCTGCCGCAGTATCTCGATCAACCTCATAGGCACCGCCGCGTATTCCACTGTAAAAGGCCACATCTGCAGGTGGTGTCGTCTCAAAAATATGTAAATTACGATAAGCCTCAGCCACAGGCTTTGCCACTTCACAATGTACCGTCGTGACACCGCTTAAAGGATGGTACTGAACATTTAATTCCTGCACGACTTGATTAAGCTGTGTCTTATCACCACCAATCACACATTCATTAGGTGTATTAATAATTAACAAATACACTTTGGGATAATTGGCAATCGCTTTTTTTACTTCGTCAGCACTGACATTAATGACACCTAACGCCCAGTCAATTGTTTCATCGGTACCCCAGGCTTTTTGAACTGATGTGCAAGGACCGGCTAATTCATCGGTAAACAATGTACTTTGCTGAATGCGTTCCAACATTTCATCGCGAGCGGTCCAGGTGCGGGTTGAAAAGAAACCTGCTGTTTCGCCCAAGCTATATCCAATCACCGCGCCGGGTTTAATATTGAAACGACTAACAACATCACTAACAAACGTACCTAACCATACCTGACCAAAGATGACCTCTTCGTGGCTCAACTCCTTGCCATCATCTCCCTGCCAGAATCGACCATTGGCAAATTGCGATGCCAGTCGATCATTCTCTTCATGTAGCTCTTCCAATACTTCCGGGAATGCAACGCCCAACTCTTGCCCCATGCCCCAAAAATGATTACCCGAGCCTGGATAAACAAACGCAAGCTTGCCAGCTTCTGCCAGTCTTTCCGTCGAATAAAAACAATGGCCATTATCAATTGACTGTTTATTATTGATTGCGGTTATCGCTTCTTTACAGGCCAGATTAAACTGTGACTCATCTTTTGCCAAAATAGCGACACGATAGTTTCCTGAGGCATCGTTTACTATATGTTCAAATCGTAATGATTGAAGCTTTTCCACCAACTGCTGTTCATCATCGGCAGCGACAGCAAATAGCTTTTTATCTTGTTGTTTACCTTCGATATCTGCATCCGCTTGTTCAAGCACTACACTCACACTGTTGCCATCAATACTTGAACTGTTAACCAAAGTCCGCCTTGGACCAGCAATACGATCTTTTAGCCAATAACGTGCTGCTTGTTGATCATCAGCAGGTAACATACGTTTGTGTAGACTACTCACAGCAGATGCGACTGCCATCAGTCCATTAGCCGCACCGCTATGTCCTAAAGGAAAACGGTTCGTTGTTTTATTACTGAGCTTAGAAAGATCGTATTCAGTGTCATCACTGGCAAAGATAGTATGATCGATATCATCCAATTTATATTGAGCATCTTCACATGCCTGTTGAATAGATAACTGTTGAGCCTTAGCGACTTCACTGTTTGACGCCGCGCCTATGCCTTTAATAATCGCATAAACCTCATCGCCATCGCGAACAGCATCGTCATGGCGTTTTAATATAAATGCCGTTGCACCGTCGGCAATACAATCTAATTGCTTAAGCTCCGTCTGCCCTTTAACTGCTCTAAGATCGTTAGCAAGATCAACGGCACCAATAATAGCCTGATCGAGTTCATGTTGTTGTAAGGCACGCATACCGGATTCCAGTGCGCGTAGGCCTGAAGTCTCTTCTCCCGAAATAGTGAAGGATGGGCCGCCAACTCGAAAAGAACGGGCAATACGACTGGCAACGATTCCACCTAATGCACCCATGGTACGATTCGCGTTCAGCGCAGGCCCGGTGGCTGTTCGTAAATTATCCAACCATTGGTTAAAGTCAGTATCGCTTAATTCAATACCTAGTTTTGATAACCACTGACGTGCATAGCGTTTTTGCATCCAGCGAAAATGAAAATTGGTCGTATTCAAATCCAACGCAATACCCACGAATACACCGGTACGACACTGCTGTTCTACTGATAATTCCGATAACCCTGCGTCATTCAATGCATTGGCTGCAACCTCAAGCATCAGAAGTTGTTGTGGCAACATCTCTTTTAGTTCTGCAGGAGGAATGCGATAGCGACCTAACGGTATGTCAATATCATTAATAGCATAGCCATCTTGTTTGATTGATGTATCACCCCACCCGTGTTGAGGCTTAGCAGGCTTTTTATCTGCACCAAATAAAGTGGCCTCGTTAAATGAAGTTTGATCGTTCCAAGGCCCCAGTCGAGTTTCCATACCAACAATTGCGATATCTATATCATTAGCATTCAAGGACGAGTTTGAAGAAATAACCGAAGAGGATGTATCGTTTTCGTATTCTTGTAACAGTACATGTGCATTTATCCCACCAAAACCAAAACCACTGATCGCTGCGCGCCGAGGCTTACCCGATTCGGTTTGCCATTCCTCTGACTGATTTAATACTTTGAAAGGACTATTAACAATATCAATCGTATTCGAAGGCGACTCATAATTTGCAGTCGCAGGTAACACTTTATGTTTCATTGCTAACAGCGTCTTCATTAATGCAGCTGCACCGGCAGCGGTGAGTAAATGTCCAACATTACTTTTGACCGAACCAATGACACATTCACCATTAGCTTTGTGTTGTTGCCAAAGTTGAGTAAGTGAATTGAATTCGACAGCATCACCTACAGGTGTTCCAGTACCGTGACATTCAATGTGTTGTACATCGCCTGGTGACCAGCCGGTCTTTTGATACGCGGATTGCATTGCCCGCAATTGACCTTCCGTATCAGGCGACATGATATTGCCTTCAATGTCGTTAGAAAGACCAATACCTTCTATGGTTGCATAGACATGATCGCTATTTTCAATAGCATCGCTGAGTCGTTTCAATACAAAGATACCGGCGCCTTCGCCGACAACCAGACCATCTGCCTTACTATCAAATGGAGAACAACGACCGGATTTTGATATCGCGTTAAGCTGTGAAAAACCCATCTGGGTATAGAGGCAATCAGGTCGAGACACACCGCCTGCTAACATAGCATCGCGTCGTCCCGACAATAACTCATCTATTGCATATTTTAATGAATACAAGGAAGACGCACAGGCAGCATCGAGTGTATATGCACCAGCACCGAGGCCCAGAGCTTGTGCTAATAAACCACCAGGAAGTCCAGCAACGTAGCGATTTAATGCATGCGTCTTTGATTCAGTTGTATCCGATGAGATACCTAACTGCTGTTCAAATAAAGGTTTGAAGATATCATCACTGAATGTTGATGAGGACTCAGTCGGCAAAACAATATTACCGATAATCACCCCGACCTTTTTTTTATTTACTTTCTCTGTATTTGCATCAGCCCACGCATCGCGACCCGCATGCAACAACAGTTGATACATAGGATCGAGTTGCTGTAACAACTCTTCATCAATGGCTAAACCGGTCGAATCAAACTCGAAACCTTCGATTAAGCAGGCACGACGAGAGTTAACTTTGTCAGGCGCTAATTGTGCAGAATAAAGATCTTCTGGTGACAAACGCCAACGATCGCTTTGCACATCGACGCTACAATCTCTGCCTTCCAATATCGAAGTCCAGAATTCATCCAGATTACGTGCGCCGGGGAAAACACCACCGATGCCAACAATTGCAATTTTTTCAGGAATTTTCAAAATTTAATCATTAAAGAATAATTGGTACAAACACTATATTTTATACTTTTTACAGTATTTATTAACGTTTTCATCGTCTTTATTTAGCAGACAAATCACATCAAGCAGGCCATTTTTATTGACAATTTCCAGCGTTTTTTCAGGTTGTTTTTGCAAAGAGCGTGACACTATCTCTAAAATATAATTGCGCTCTATAGCAGGAAACTCAAGCCAGTTCATGAGACCAACGTCTACAAGCATGCGTTGTACATACGGTTCCCATGTTCCAAGTCTTTCTGAGTTATAAAATGCGGTAAAAAATTCTTCGTCAAACTCATCAAGGCGAAATTTGACGACCATAATATTGTTCCAGGCATATGGCCATGTCGGTCTCAGGGATACCGATGTTAGATAATGCGCCAAAGCTTTTTCCCTATCCGCTTCAGCTTTAATATCGCCCGGTGCTACTTTAGAAAACTGACCTTCATATGCAATGGCCAAATTCTCATGAATATACGGATTAGTGGGATCCAGTTGCTGCGCTTTGGTTAAATTCAGTCGTAACCTATCCCAGGACTCTCCATCAATTTGTGTTTTACCGGAAATCCAACTCCTTATTTCATTTAACGCGGGTCTATAATAAATATCCGCCAAGCCCCAACTAGCAGCTACATAAATAAGCGATAATGAAACCGGAATTAAAAAAAGCACAAATACTTTTGGAAGTGTTTTATTCATCATCGATTAATTGAAATGCATTTGGGAGATCATATCAGGAATATCTCGTACCATTTTGTTGGCTGATTCTTCACCCACAATGGAAGCAGCAACCTGTCTTGCCGGTTCTAGTTCAGGACAGCGTGCCCGGACATTATGTGCATCACTGGCAATGATCGTAACCCAACCTCGTTTTAATAATTCAATCGCACAATCTTTTGCTGTTTCGTTAAAAACCCCCGTTAGTGAACCACCGGTAATCTGTAGTAAACAACCCATGTTAACTAAAGGCGTAATCGTTTCTATATTACTTAGAACACTGCGATTTCTTTCTGGATGCGCGATTAAAACGCGAATACCCTTATCGGCCAACCACTTAATTAATTCTTCACAACCTGCAGGAATATGGGAATGAGGAAACTCCAACAATATGAGTTTCTCACCTTCATATTCACCGAGTAACGGCAAACTGCTATTATTCACCATATCGACAATGACAGGATCAAAACGAACTTCAGCAGCAAAAGCCATTTCAATAGCAAGTTGATTATTATCTACAACTTCCTTTAAAAGATTAAACGCAGATTTTATTGTTTCAATCGAATTGTCATAACGTCCCGGAGTAATGTGCGGTGTGGTCACAAATTTAGTAATGCCAGCATTAATTGCATGGTTTACCATTGCCAGCGACTCTTCCAGAGTCTTAGGTCCGTCATCAATACCAGGTAATAGATGACAGTGCAGATCGATCATATTCGATCATCTCAAGACTTACCGTAACCATAATAGCCATAGTAGTGACTATAATGATTAGACTTTTTCGGCGGACCTACCTGATTCAATACAACACCAACGAAAGGGGCATTGACTTTTTGTAAGCGTTTAATTCCCTCCTCAGCAAGTTTATACGGCGTGGCATCGGCCTTAACTACATAGATGACCTGGTTAACTAATTGACTCAATACCAGTGCATCACTAACAGCAACCGAGGGTGCAGAGTCAATCACAATATGATCAAATTTCTTTTTCAAGCCCTCTAGCCCTTGTTTAAAACGATCTGCCGATAACATTTCTAAAGGATTAGGCGGAATTTCACCAGCCGGCATTACATTAATATATTCTTTTTTAAATTTGTGTATCGCTTCTTGAAGCGTATGCGTACCAGTCATGAAATGACTTAAACCGATATCTTTAGCATCCAGGTCAAATACTGCTCTTATCGAGGGGCGACGTAAATCACAGTCAATTAATAAAACAGAGTGTCCCATCTGCCCCAGAGACATGGCCAGGTTAACAGACACCATACTTTTGCCTTCACCAGGGATGGAAGATGTAACGAGTATGACTTTTTGTTTTTCATCGATGCCTGATAATAATAAGCCTGAGCGTATTGTACGAATGTTCTCTGCAAACGGAGTTTGATTATTATCCGTATAATAACGTAAAACTTTTACATCCTTGTTAAGTATGATTTTTAATTTTGGCAAAATACCCAGTACGGATAAATGTAACTTATTCTCCACATCCTGCGCGCTTTCCATAGTGTTATCCAGCGCCTCGAGCAAAAACACCAACATGGTTGCAACCAGTAGGCTAAGGATAAAAGCAATGACAATTATAAGCATCTTTTTTGGCTTAGCCGGGACAGTCGGTATCACGGCCGGGTCGACAACTCGCGCGTTGGCAGGTTGTATATCACTAACAGCACTGGTTTCTTTATAACGGCTTAAAAAAGTCTCATAGATATCTCGATTGGCTTCAACATCTCGTTCCAACGCGATTAACTGACTTGTTTTACGATTGATATCTGTCATGTCCCGTTTGGTACGACTCATTGCACCACTTAAATGGCTCTCCTTTGCCTTTGCGACTTCATACTCTTTTTTAACTGCCTCAATCACATTTAATATCTGTCGCTCTACAGCTCTAGTAGCAGTATCAAGTTCATCATTCGCGGCAATCATTTTTGGGTGTTTTGGGCCATAGCGCTTTTGTAATTCTGCAACCTTGCGTTCAGATTCAGACTTGATTCGTTTGGCGTCCTGTAAACCGATATCCTTTAGTACAGCAGGAATAGTTTCATAAGACTCTATTGGTTGCCCTTTTAACGCTGTAACCTGGCGATAGGCGGTCTCAGCAGCCGAACGATTCCTGCGTGCTTCAACCAGTTGTTCAGTTAATTCATCTAATTCCTTTGCCGCCAGGCTATCGACACCTCTGACATCAACCAGCTTTTCCTTGTCACGAAATGCCTGTAAAGCTTGTTCTGATTGTTCCAGGTTTTGTTTTAATTCATCCAATTGATCCGTTAGCGAACCGGTAGCCTTGTCAGTAATCGCCAGTCGACCCTCTAGGTCACTGCTTATATATATATCCGCAAGTGTATTACTAACTGCTGTTGTTAATTCAGGATCGTTTGACTCAAAGGTAATATTAATTAACTGACTATTACGAATAGGTGCTACTGTTAAGTTTTCCCTAAAACGTTCGACGATAATATTACGAATACTTTGTTCAGTAGGAAGTTCTTCTGATTGTAAGCCCTGGATAGGTAACCATGAAGTCAGTTTGTCAGTAATAGCCGGTTCTTGCTGTTCAGGGTCATACTCTGGATGTTTCGCGATAGATAATCTATCGATAACTTTTTCAGCTAACGACCTTGATTGTAAAATACGATTTTGGGTTTCAAAGTATTCATCATTTGCACCCGGGATACCATACACTTCTTCAATCGAAACAATATTCTCTTCTTCTGATTCTATCAGCACCGTTGCTGTCGATTCATAAATGGGTTTAATACTAAAAACAACGAGAGTAGTTAATAATACAACAACAACTGAGAAACCCAATATTGCCCATTTATGCAATGATAAAATACGTAAATATTCGCCAATATCTATTTCATCATCATTTGTTTCAGCTCTGTATGGAGAAACAGGCATAATAGGTGTATTCCCATTGTTCATAGGTTTTAGTTTTTAAAAAAAACTTTCCTCTACGGTAATGATATCCCCTGGCCGAATGTATTCATCCAGCTTGACTGGTTGTGGTTCACCCTCAGCATTATCATCATGAATGATATTAATCTTCTCCTTGGAAGCCCGTTCTTTAAAACCACCGGCAATTGAAATTGCCTTGCGCACTGTAATACCTGGCTGAAAAGGAAACCCTCCAGGTTCTTCAACTTCTCCATTTACATAAAACTGCCGATATTCAAGGATATCAACTGATACCTTAGGGTTAATTAAATAATCGCCTTTAAGCTCAGAAGTAATAATGTTCTCTAATTGATTCGGCGTTAGACCGGTAACCTTTAATTCGCCCAGGAAGGGATAAGAGATCGTGCCACGATCACTCACCCGGGATTCAAGATAAAGGTCTTCTTCATTATAGACCTGGATACGCACCATATCGCCTGTACCGAGGACGTAATCAGAAAGCCCTGTTTTTGCAACACTATTACCAGCAAAAACCTGGCCTGCTGCGACCAATAGTAATAAAAAAAATGACAGCGGATAGAATTGGAAAATAGGAACAGACAAAAATTTGCAATGCATACACTTTTACCAACAGAAGTACAGCATTGATTTTAACACAATATCGATTAGTGTTAGTTAACAGCTTTTCATCATTAGTTATAATGAAGAAAAATCATCCACCTAAAAAGCCAAAGTGGTAAAAACGCTAGCGATATTTTTTTGGAAATCAAATGTGTTATCGGTTGATTCACGCTCATCATAATTATAGCTACCACCAACTTCTAACCAATTTTTAATTTTGTACACAAGATTAATGCCCACACCCAATCGGTCATCTTCACGACCGGTATTATCTTCATCAAAACTATCTA
The DNA here is from genome assembly GCA_028279365.1 of Gammaproteobacteria bacterium. GTDB lineage: Bacteria > Pseudomonadota > Gammaproteobacteria > Eutrophobiales > Eutrophobiaceae > JANQNX01. The sequence goes on from JANQNX010000005.1 coordinate 15,244, forward strand.
TAGCATAAATAAAAGTGAGAGTGGTTCTAAACCTTTCCGACCATTTATGCTGCCAGTTCAAATCAACGGAATCAGTAATGATAAAGTTACCGGCACCATTGGTTTCGCCAAAATCACGATAGGTGGAGAGAGAAATTGTGGAGTATGTCCTAGGGCGCCATTCAATGCCTAATTCCCAGGAAATATCGTCGCCACTGGGCCTGGCACTAGTTTCAAAATCCTTACGGATGTAACCAATCTGGGCTGTACCCGTTGTTTTAAATGTCCCTTCCCATGTCGCACCGAATAAAGCCCTGCTGGTAATACTATTTAACGAAGTTGTGCCTGCCGCAGTAGTATCGTAGTCAAACTGAGTTGCCCGGCCTTCCAAGAGTAAGGAAGTTTTTGGCATAATACGGTAGTAAAATCGGCCGCTACCGTACAGATCCTCTCGATCACGCACTGCGGTAACGATACGGTTATTGTCATATTTTTTATCTATATATCCAAGATCGGCCTCAAATCGTCCTTTCGCCGACTCCGCACCATAAGAAAAATTGCTATCAACTTTAAAATGGATCCACTGGTCGGGATTTGCTAAAACTACACCCGTACCTTGGGATGCACCGGTACCCCTGGGGTCTCTGGTGTCGAGATATTCACCAGTAATTCCAGCTGAAACACGACTGTTTGGCGTGTATTGATAACCAAGCTGCCCGCGATTATCAACATAATCATCGTTTCTAGTGCTTTCATGGGTTGCCGCGGACAACTGGTAATCAGCAAAAAAAGATTTGGTTGAGCTCTCAAGTTCATACCTGAGTCGTGGTTGAACAAATGTCACGAAAGTACCGATTTCGTTACTCGGAGCATCAATAAGATTATCGTTGTAGGATTCTCTTAGGGTAAATTCTGGAAAAAACCTGCCGTTTTGACCAGCGGGCTTGTATCCATCAGGTTCAAGTAATTCAGCTGCTTGCGTATTGACTGATAATAACAATGCTAAAGCGGCAACTTTCCTTAACAATTGCATGTTGCTGATCTTCCCCAAAATCAAATTAAGCTATTGATTTTTTTAAAAAAATGCTTTTCCTGTGAATTTTTAAGTATACACGTAATGCTACTGAAAAATCACGCATTTTTTATGCATATCAATGAAATAGACTGAGTGAATTTAAATGCTTACATCATGACTTCTGTATCACTCACAACCAGTATTTGGTTTATGTCATCCACTATTTTCTTGAATTCGAACCCTATGTTTCATTGACAGGCTGGTCCACGCCAATGCCAATAAAACAGTAAATGTCGCGGCATTCGCAGGCATCTGCAGATTAAACTCGACTGTCGCATGGATAAGTATGGCGATAATACCCATGATCGCCGCAAACGACATGCCGCGCATCAAGGGGTCTCGCCGCCGATAGTGCGCAATAATCGCGGTAAAAAGTGAGACCAACGTGATTAATGCCAGAAGGACTAATCCAATCACACCCGTCTCTGTCGCAAATTGTAAATAATCATTATGTGCTTCCCGATTAAAGCCTGTTACATCAACACCCCGATATTGTGGAAATACCGTATAAAAGCTGCCCAGACCACTCCCAGTCAAACGATAGTCTTGCCACTGTTGCAAACCATATTGAAAGACTTCATCGCGGTTTTCACTCATCTCGCTGGTCTGTTCCAGACGCTGCTTCACTTTTTCAAAACCAAACCACTGCCCCACTATCAGCATATCGATCACGATCAGACTAACAAACAACACAACCATTGAGCGCGTCGCTCGTTTTGAGCAGATTAGCCCGATAACACCGGCAATAAACAAACTGAGAAAAAAGGCCGTATTACCCATACGCGAATGAGTCAGCACCAATGCAATCACCATCATTACCAGCACCAGTCTGAGCCTGGCCTTCGGGCTCAAGAGTAAACGTAGTAGTTTGATGACTTTTTTCTTGATGCTTGTAGCGGTATCTGTGTCAAGCGTTGAGACTAATAATCCAATACCGATGGCTAGGGTCATTTCCAGATAGCCGGCAAGGTGATTTCGATTGAAAAACGTACCCGTGGCAACGCCTATGTACTTGGTTTTTTGGATAAAGAAGCCATACTCCCAGGAAGACAGCGTCATGACTGCCCCATAGACGGCCTGGAATAGACCGCTATACACTAGTGTATAAGCCAAGGTCTTTAAACGCTGTCGATTGGATACCAGAGACAAAGCCAGAAAAAAAATCAGTGCATATGAGCTACTCAACAATAAACCGACTTTGGTGATCTTAGGATCAACACTAATACTAGCCTTGAGTAATTCACCTTCGCCGCGCAAGTGCTGAACGGAAGACCAATGCTCTAAAGAGCGTGGCGAGAGCCTTTCCAATAGGGATACCGGCAGCGGCATTAATTGAAACGCGATATACAACAACCACAAACAAAAGATGAACAGCACAAACCATGCTGCGCGACAATTTTGAGTAATGGTTATTTTATTTTGCACATATAGCCAACACCAACCAAGAAATATCAGATTGACCCAAATAACCATAATCGACCAGGCAAAGGGTAACTCGCTCGCCATTGGTAAGGGTAACCAGACGAGCAGTGCACAGAATGCATAAAATAGAGGTTTATCAGGGGAAGATGGCCGGCTCGTCATGGCATGATTGTATGACACAACGGTTATGAGTAGAAAGTACTGCTCCTGCACTTATCATCATTATTGTTATGCCCTCGAAAACGTGTTCCCGACGTTTTCTACCGCCTATATCCTTAATAGGCGTCTCGCGACATCGCCTAATGTAGCCGCTTAGATTTTGCCGGGAAGTGCGTTTTTAGCCTGCCTGTAGGTACAAAAAATCTTGCGATCCATCCATACCATTCATCGCTTGTGTGCTTCCTGCACATCGTCGCTTCGAGCTTCCTGCCCTCTCGCGACATACAGTCCATCCATGGACGTAAAAAAAGCGGTGTAAACACCGCTTTTATAGTTTATTGAGTATTAAAAAATTAATTTAACTATTATCAAATGTTGCAGCAAACTCTTCCACGGTTAATGGACTACCGCTGCCGCTATTGATGTTTGTCGCTACTCGGAAGGCGTTTCTGGCATTGCCCGTGTCTCCAGCATCCGTTCCAACACGCAGGTTAAAGTTGATTGTTGCCTCAACCAGTGTGGTGGCTAATGATTCTTGCGTCGTGCCGGGGACCTGGCTCTGTGTCGTACGCACAGCTTCATCGGCATCAACACCACCCGATACCAAGGAAAAGACCATCGCATTGGCGACCTGTTCATCGGTATATTTACGGCTGCCATCATCATTTTCTGTATTTGTGAAATAGGATTTTAATAGCTCCGCCATAGTCGCGGTGCTCACGCCTCCGGCTTTCATCTGTTCGACTAGCTGGTCAACGGTCACCAGTTCTACGCCGGTAGCTGGGTCGACATAACCAAGGATTTTATCCAACCCGTCACCAATCTGTTCTGCTACACCCGGCCGCGCCTCTACCAATCTTCTCATTGCTGAGTCTGATAATATTTTATCTACGGCATAGGATTGCGTCACCACGCATAGCGACAACAAGGAAGTCAGAAATATTCGTCTTAACATGGCACCAGTCCTCTGTGGATTACTTATTTTAGTATAGCGACACATCGGCGGCATATCCAGCACGCCAAAAAATTGGCGATATTGGCATTTTTCACCTATGTTATTGTTTTAACGGTAGTTTAGTGGTTTGCTTGAGAAGAATTTTCATTCTCTATCTGGCAGCCGATGAGCAAACTGACCAGTTTTATGGAGGCGAGATAGCGTGGGATATAACGACCAGGATGATAGATGCAGCGAAACAGCCAACCTAGGTAAAATCGGTCTGCCCATACGGGTATTGATACCTGTCAACCAGTTGAAAAAGCAATTGCTGTGATCTGAAGTATATTTTATGAGCGACGATTTAAAACTTTGTTTACTAGCAATTCTTTAGAAGAATTGCTGTTTTATATATTGCTTAATAAAAAGATAAACAAAACGCGGATTATTGAACAAGTATCTTTTCCATAAACGTCTCGGCTCGGAAATTAATCTAAACAACCACTCGAGCCCCAACTTCTGAATGACTCTGGGTGCATGTGCTTTTGTTCCAGCAATAAAATCAAATGCAGCACCGACACCGAGCATCACACAATTTAATTTATCTTTATGTTCAGCCATCCAACCTTCCTGTTTTGGACATCCTAACCCAACAAATAATACATCTACGGACGAGTCATTAATTTTATCAATGATTTTTTGCTCTTCAGTTTGAGTTTTTTTTCTGAATGGCGGCGCATAGCTAAACACAATTCTTATATCAGGAAATGTTTTACTCAGCCTTGTTTCAACAATGTTTAATATTCCTGAATCGGCACCGCCATACAACCCGATATTTAATCTTTTTTCTCCCGATACCTTGCACAAGGCATGCATTATGTCTTGACCACGAACCTGGTTTGCCTGTTTGTAACCTAACAGCTTTTGCGCCCAATAAATGGGTCTACCATCTGCGAGCACAAGATTCGCGTTATTGATGATACTTGCATATTCAGATGAATCATAAGCCTCCATACACATATGCACATTCGAAACACAGACATAGGCACTTGAGTCGTCTCTATTCAATTCTTCTATCTTGATTAATGCTTGCTGTATGTTTGCAACATCAACAAACATAGATACGACTTTACAGCGTTGCAACTTCAGTTCCCTTTGCTTTCATCTATCGCCTGTTGGTAAATAGTCATTAACATTTTATAGTTTTCTTCTGAAGTATAATGAACAAGATATTCTCTTCTAGCATTGTCACTCATGTTGGATCTTTTCTCTTTATTTTTAAGCATCCACTGTATTTTTTCAGCGAGTGCGACAGCATTACCAGCTTCAAAATGCAAACCCGTCACGCCATCTCCTATCACTTCAGACAGACTACCCAAATCTGAAACAATCGCAGGTGTACCACATTCTAAAGCCTCAATTAACACCATGGGGAAGCCTTCGTACCATAATGATGGCATGATAATAAAATCTGCATGTTGCATGTAATGCAACACTTCTTTTTTTTCCTTCGTACCTAAATATTCAATTTGAGAACAGGCATGTTCTTGCACCAGTCTTTGCTCAGGTCCATCACCTATAATCTTTAATGAATAATCAATCTCTTTCCATGCTGTTAATAAAGTCTTAACTCCTTTCTCGTGACTAAGCCGTCCAACAAATAAGCCATAGCCTCCTGTTTTTTTTATATGCTTTATACCTTTAAAATAATCCCTGCAAAAATTTGGTTTTACTGAAATTTTGTTTTTTGGCCAACCTGCCTGGATATATTTAGATTTGGCAAACTGTGTTAAAGCAATGTAGCGATCGACTTTGGTGTTCCAGGTATTAATTTTCTTATGCAGCTCAACCATTGCAGCTAAAGCAACGCTTCCTATTAAAGAGTCTTTATATACTTTTCTTTTAATCGTCCACCAGCAAGACGCTGTTACACTTTTTTCTTCAATCTTTCCTTGATACATAAGTATCGCAGTTGGACAAATAGCCCTGTAATTGTGCAAGGTATGAACCACGGGTATATTCTTTTTTTTACATGCGTAAAAAATAGACGGTGAATAAATCGGAAAATAATTATGAATATGGACAATATCTGGCTTATTATGTTTTAAATGTGCTGATATTTTTCGATACGTGCTTAACGAAAAAGGAGTTTGTAACATCACACAAACTTTATCTAAAAAAGAAACGATTGATGAATTATTAACTTTTAGTACCTCTACCTCATTATTTTTACTTTTTAGCAACTTATTTTCAGCACTAAAGACAACATCTTCACCACCTGCGTGTTGATAATAATTATGGATCTGAAGGATCTTCATTTACAGCTATTTTTTTAGCAATACAGACAATGCCATGAGGATTAGATGAGTCTTTGTCAATCAAAGCATCGATCCAGAAACATATCCATGAAAACAGGACCAGCGGCAACATCAGGATACTCATTACACCATAATATATTTTTTTCCCCAGCCCCTTCGCCCGCCAACTGTTATTAGCTGGCGTAAAAAGTGAATAGATATAATTAGAGAATAACGTCACTATTGTCAAAAACGTTCCTCCTCTATTTTGAATAAGACACATTTTCATTCCATGTGATTCCAATAGATATTCCATACCTTGTTTTGTCCAACGATAATAATCATGGAAGTCATGCCTGCCGTATAATAGAGGGGAAGATAAGACGACAACGCCTTCGGCTGTTAATACCCTCGCAATTTCTGACAAAAACCTGTCTGTATTCGGGATGTGTTCGATCACTTCAAACGATGCTACCAAATCAATACTTTCATCTGAGATGGGTAACGCTTGAGCGTCGCAAACTAATTTTGTGTTTTCCAAAGGATCGATATCTGAACTGATATAATAATCAGATTTGCAGGCGACCCGCAAAACAGGGCTCATCATTTCATTACCAGAACCTATTTCAAGACAGGTTTTATAAGAGATTCCATTTTGGAAAAAAAGATTGATAGCTTTCCTGATCACATATTTTGAAGGTGAAGAATAAAATATATAAAGCCGATATAATCGAGTAATGAATTTCAAAAACATGATTTATACTTTTCAAATTTGAATACTTAATATTATTCTATATGGATATTATTTTTATTTAAGCTTTTTAATTGATATATAAATCGAAGAATCATCCCCCAAAAGAAATAATAAGGAATAGTTACAAATGGTTTTTCGAATGCATCTTCACCGATTGCAAATACCAACATTAATACAAAATAAACCATCAGAAAAAGTAAACGATTTTGATATTCAGAATTACCCAAACGTTGATACTTTCTATATGCCATATTCCACTTCCAGAATAATAGAGAATGAAACCAGACCCAAGCTCCAAAACCGACTAGACCAATACGTGCTATCGTAGAGATATAAGAATTATGAGGTTCTCTAACAAGTTGACCACTTTCGGCATAACCTGGACCAAATGCAATAAAATCAACTAGAGGAAAACCATATCCTAAGCCAAAGAAAAAAGTACCAATACCTGATGTCCATTTATGATATAGGTCAAGCCACCAGCCTAGTCTCAGATAAACACCTAATGCAGAGCCTTCAACACCTTCAGAGATAATACCCCCAATGGCTAAAAAGTGATTGATTAAAAACCCAAATGAAACTTCTTGCCCAAGCCTACCCTTAATCTGAAATCCGATTATCGAGATTAAGAATAATGCTGATATAAGCACTAAAAACCCGGCGACACCTTTCCCCACAAGCTCTCTTCGATAGAAAATAAATAGAAAGAAGATAGAAATAATTTGTAAATAAATAATGCGTGACTGAAAAATAAAAGTCGAATACCCTATTAAAAATACCGCAATAACCCAACCAAATTTTGCACCAATCACACTATTTCTGTAAAAAATCAAATAATAACTAGCTGCCCACAATAACATTGCCGGTGTATTTAAATAGTTAAAAAACAATGGCACCTGATGGCCTGCACCAGCAGTCAATGTAGGGGACCACAAGACAAGCTCAGTCCAGAATAAATAGCTTAAACCGTATAAAAAAGCGGCAATAAAGAAAAATGGTACCCACTTAAAAAAACGTTCCACAAATAGTTCTCTTGATGCAAAAGCAAAGCCTACAATTAAAAAGAGTGATTCGATTACATGAGTCGCATCTCTTAATGCCCAAAATCCATATTCTTGTACACCTATAGCAGCACGTGTCAGCCCTAACGTCCACCAAAGAATTAGTGGAAAAAAAAATATTACAGAGAATAATTTTGATAATAATTTAAAATGATTTAATGTTGCTAAGGATAGTAATAAAACTAATTCGCCAACAGGCACACCCGCATTTGCTATCGGAGGTATACGAACTAACATAAATCCATAATTTAATAGCAAATATAAACTTATCGTAATAAGTAAAATATTATTTCGAAAATGTACTATTAACATATAGAGTTTAATTGCAATGCATAGGTTTGTAAGCAAGCACGACTAATCCTCCATATAGCTTTAATAGTTGAAGGAAACGATGCATGCTTCTCATATTATTTTATACGAACTGTAAGCAAATGCTCTAGCCTCATATGAAAGATCACAACCATCCATAGAAAACACGTAACTCATTAATTTCTTTACTATTTAATTAGTTCCTGAACCATAATCAAATACCCTTGCCGAAGGTTTTATGTATTGACTAATAAAAAATGCATGGTTATTTAACGATTATTCTGTAGAACACATTTCTGTATTCTCAGTGAAAATTTTGATCTGAATAACACTCAGAATAGATTTCGTTCAATTCCTTCTCTGATGGCATAGCCGTTCTATCCATGTTTTACAAATACCAAACTTAATAAAACCATTTTCCCAATAAATAGGGTCCTTTGCCCCATATACTACGCAGCTTTCAATCTTTCTTCCCGTTCATTTTTACTTATACGATTTACGTAAAGGTTTGCCCAAAACTCTTCGATATATATTTACTATTGTTAGCAACATACTTTCACCAAATATTCTCCAGATAAAATAAATTAAATATGCTTTTACAAGACGGAGATACAAAAGTATCGGCACACCTGGTATCAGATGCATTTTTCTCGCTTTTAATGTCTCCTTATACACTGTAACCCTGGATGAAGCTGATGAAGACAAGCCACCTGCAGACATAAGGACAAGAAGTTCATCTATCTTGATAATTTCATTGATATGATTTTTTGCGCAGCGGAGCATAAACTCGTAATCAGCAACTATTTTTAAATCGGTGCAAAAACTACCATATTGCTCAAATAAGGATCGACGATGCAAACATCCAGTATGGGAAAAACCCATTTCATTAAAGAAGTGCTTATGGTAATAACCCTCATCTTTCTCACCCAATATCTCAATGGCACTATCCATAGTAGAAAGATCTTGCACTAACGCAACCTTAGAAAAAATAAAGCGACATGGTAATATTAACTTTTCTACTTCTTTATACATTACAGACAACGAGTTTTTATCTACAAACTTATCATCAGAACCAAGAAACAATACCCAATCACCTTTCGCTTTTTTTATTGCCTTATTCCATGCATCATAAACTCCCAAATCAGGCTCACTAATAAAATAGTCTATATGCTTACTGTATTTCTTAACGACATTAACCGTATCATCTTTCGAAGCACCATCAATAACAATCAATTGATAATCATTAAACTCTTGATCTACTATGCTTTTTAAAGTGTGACTGATAGTTAATTCAGAATTGTATGTGGCGACAATAATACTGAAATACATATATGTGTAGGCCTCTATTTTAATTGATTCATTGATGATGTTAGGTTCTTCATTAATGGATGCTTAATAAAGAAAACGAACATAAAAACAAAAACAAATAAGGCATAAAATCTACTGTCATAAAAAAAATAATGTGTAGACCAAACAACGGCAATGGAGAAAATAGTTATAAGAAGAAAACCCGTATTTTCTTCAGGGAAAATACTAGCAAATGGAATATTATGATTTCTATGGTATGCAATTAAAACAACCAGACTGCCTAAACTCAAAGAGATAAACCAGGCAATAATGACCCCAATGCCATCAAAAAAGAAACCCAACGCAATCCCTAGTATTAAATTTAAAACACCAATAACAACATGAGACATTGTATTCCAAAAAAGAGTCCCTCTACCCAAGTTGTCAAAGTATGCAGGGCTAATTAGTGTATTTAGAAACCATCCAATGATTATGATGAATGAAAAAAGAATAAACATGGAATCGGCACTACCTACCCAAAACTCTGCGATAGTTGGTATAAGACAGAATAACGTCCCATATAAGGGGATAGAAAAATAAACCATTAATCTATATGAATCTTGATATAACTTGTTTAGTTTATCAGACTCAGTTTCATGGAGATGAGCAATAACTGGGACCATGACTTGATTTGTTGAAACGATTAATGCTCGGAACTGAATGACCATTCTGTTTATCATTTCAAAGTAACCCACTAAACTTAAACTTCCAAATTTACTCAACAAGGCTTTTGTCATTGGCTCAAACAGCATTATCACGACAGTAGAGATTTGAAAATTAATACTATACCCAATCACTTCGCTTAATATATTTTTATTAAACTTTTTTGGGATAATCGGTAATTTAACAAATATCATATAAGCAAAAATCCATCCCATTATCAGTAAGATAGAAGAATGAAACAGGTGGGAATAAGCCAGGCCAATTATTCCAAATTGTGGAACCCAAACATATGCTGATGTAATGTATACAATATTAGCTATGATCATTATTAACCCACGTAAATCGATGCGATTTAACCCATCTAAAAACGCCAAAAAAATTCCGGCAATAACTGATATGAATATAGAAAAAATCACATAAGGTAATATTTTCAATGAAAACCCAATTGATTCAGACGGAATTATATATCTGAGTAAAAATACAGTTGGTAGATAAGAAACAATAATGAATATACTCAAAAGAAGAAAAACAGAAATTATCGAAGTTTGCATTAACAATATAATTTTTTTCTCATCCTCTTGAGCTTTATATTTTGCAACAAACTTAATGATGCTACCGCTAATACCTAATTCCGCTATACGCATCAAAGAGGCAACAGCAAAAACTATGGACCAGGCTCCTAAGGCACTCACACCTATTGTATTAACAAGAAATCTATACAGAAAAAAAAGAATTAGGCCTGTAATAATAGTTTGCGATAATGCAGCTATTGAATTGACATATATTTTTTTTTTCATGCCATAAATAAACTTGGGACGTTTTATTCCGGTATGAAAAGCAAATTATCATAAAAATAACTATCTTTAATGATATGTTTTACAAATTTACCCTCCGCATATTCTAAACATTGATAGTTCATGGAAACCATATGCTCAACAAGTTTCCTGCTTGGTGTATCCTGATTAGTCCCTTCTATATCTCCAACTTCTAACGTAACAACAGGCTTGCTTGTTAATAATGTATTTTCCATACCTATCAAAATATCCAACTCGGCTTTCTCTGCATCTATTTTGACGAAATCCGGCTCTGTTTTCTCATTTTTGACAAAATCATCTATTGATAATGCCTTTACAGATAATTCATCATAATGGTGTATTTTCCTTTTATTCTCAGGAAGAAGGTTTCCTTCATAAATAGAATTGAATGCCGAGTATTCAAAACCATAATCTTTCATTTTTATTTCAGTTTTATGCGAATAAACAGCAGCATTTATGGGGGATATATTTTTTTTATTCTGAATATTTTTTTTTAATATATTGAAAGTTGCCGGAGTGGGTTCAAATGAATAGACATGCCCGGTTTCACCCACAATTTTTGCTGCCAATGATGAATAATAACCAAAATGGGCACCAATATCGAAAAAGATCATGCCTGGTTTTAGCATGCTCAAAACAATGCGTGTCAGTTCCTCTTCAACTAATCCATATTTGTATATACTCATTGAGACCATTTCAGGAAATACTACTTCAATATCATCTCCCCAAAATGTCGTTGCTTTCCTCTTTACATTTTTTTTAAATACATTAGAAAAATATTCAATACCTTTAGAATAAGTCATGTGTAAAGGGTGTTGCAAAAATCTATTAATTTTTGAACTTTTTAATAAAGCTGTCTTTTGATCTAATTTGGATAGATCTATATTTTCCATAATAGTGTCAAATCATTATCAATATGGATTTAGTTGTTTTTGCGATCATTGCTTTTGAATAATGCATCAAGATAAATACACTTTCCTTGATTAGAATATGCTTGTTCTATATTACCAGCATAATCAAACCCTAGATCACTCAGCAATACTACAAGCTTATTAAATGAAGCTTGACCTTCATATAGAGAATCAATGTTTACTTCTATTATTACCGCTTTAGCTATTGAAAAAACTTTCTTGCCACCTTTAATAACCCGATCCTCAAAACCTTGCACATCTAGTTTTATTAATAAATCAGCTTGAATTGACTCAACTTTATCACTAAAAAAATCGTCTAATGTATCTATATTAACTGAGACTATTTCTTGATTTTTTGTGATCGGATAAATATCACTCGTTAATTCCGTAGACTTTAATATAGAAGAAGATAAATCATGATTTATATGATAATTCATATCAGTCTTGCCTCGTTCATCACCCAAAGCAAGATTAAACACTTCTATATTTGCATTAATATTTAATGACCATCGTTCTAATATTTGAAATGGGCCGAGCAATGGTTCGAAACAATAAAATTTAGCATCAGGAAATAATAGGGTTGTTTTTTGCGCAAACTGTCCTTTATTTGCACCAACATCAACAATAGTCTTTATAGGTAATTGTGTAATCCCTAGCAACGTTTTTTTTGGATTAGCGTTTGCACGAATGATGTCTATTCCAAAACTATGGAGAATTTTTTTTATAATTTTTTTAATTTTAACTCACCACAAGCTATTCTTTAATTTTAACTATTTTATCATTTCCTGCATATCATCAACCAGCCATTCATTTTCGATAGGTATTTTTGTTGTCATTTCATTCATATCATTAACTATTTGTTCATTCTGAGTTATTGTTGACTGATTTGTCATTTCTTGCATGGTTTCAATAATCTGCTCATTATTTTTTGGAATGGACTTCCCTACCATATTATTCATTTCATCAACTATCCATTCATTCTGAATAGGAGGCAATTGATCTTTTATTATTTCCATTTCGTCTACTATCCACTCATTTGGATTATAAGTTTGTTCTTCAATAGTGGCAGGAAGATCATTATTTATAGAATTTTGATCTGATTCGGTATATGTAAATTCTGTTTTTTTACTAGTTTGTTTTTTTTTGTTTTCAACGTTATTTATAACTATAGTTTTTTCAGACCGTTCATGTTGAAAATCTTTTTTTAGTGTCTCATTATTTTCAACTACATTAGTTTTACTTTCATTTATAAGGTCTTTATCTTTTTGTAAAAATACAATATATAGTCCAAAAACAAAAAACAAGAAAAAAAATATCTTAATATAACTAGCAGTTTTCATAGTTTTAAATATTACTTATAGAACGAAGAGAATAATAGAAAAAATTATTAATGTAACGTCCAATCAGAAGACAGATTACCTACATTCAAGCCACTGGTAATGATGCTGCCGTCCATGAACCAGATGGCGACGGTGCCACTACTGTGTTGTAGCAGGATGTCACTTTTGCCATCGCCGTTGTAGTCCCCTTCGCCCTTTATCGTCCAGTCGGAAGATAGGTTAGCGACATTGAGCCCATTGGTGATGATGTTGCCGTCCATAAACCAGATGGCAACGGTGCCACTACTATGTTGTAGCAGGACATCATTTTTGCCATCGCCGTTGTAGTCGCCTTCGCCCTTTATCGTCCAGTCGGAAGAT
>JANQNX010000010.1 GCA_028279365.1 Gammaproteobacteria bacterium
CATGCCGGAGGTAAACTCGGAGGCATCAAACACAATGGCAGTACGAAAAGGCTGGTCTTGAGAAGCGTTAAATATGGACGTATTAAGAAACGTTTCACTCCCCTGCTCCAGTCCCGCGACTTCGAGTTCAAACGACACACTGCTGATGGGTAAGCTGCGTCGATTAATACTGCCGTTATAACCAATGGTTGGACGCGGATACGCTCTGAACGAACGATAGCTAAACGTCAACGCGCGACTGGCTTCTAATGAGCGGTAAGCCGGTAAAGTAAATGACCTACTCATATGACCATCGTGTAAGCTAAACATTGATGCTGCTGGTTTGGACGGGCATGACGGGCAAGGATTATCCTCATTAGGTTCAGACGGGCTATTGGGATCAGGATCGGCACCGGGAGGTAATGGCGCATGCCAATCGTTAGCCCTGATACCGCCAGCAATGGTTTCAATAAACTGACCATCAGGCGTCACTCTGCCTCTACCGACAATAACGAACTGCCCCAGATCCGGATCGACCGACCAGATATCCAGTTCATTATCGGGCGCATAACCTTCGGTATTGGCAAACGTAATCGGCGCCGGCGTCACATAGCTGACACCGACAGGTTGAATGGTGATTAATAGCGCAGGGTCCATAAACTCAGGCAAGTTAGCCGGGGCTAAATCACGTGGCACCTCGCTGATCGACATCTGCCCGGTAAACGGTGTGCCGTCGCTGTCATTAATAGCCGTGCCTGCTTGCACATTTAAGCTAATACCTAATCCAGGGTTAGTGACTGTCGTATCAACCAGAGGATCAATCGTGGTCAAACTACTGGCATCCAAACGCGGCATGTAGAACGGACGTTCCACTAAGTTGGTCACATTAGAGATGATCGGTAAGCCTTCACGGAAGGACGCATAAGCAGCGCCTCCCGGGCCGGACTGTGCGGTGGTACCGTCAATGTCAAACACCGCTGCCGTTGGCGGTAGATTGGTTAAGGTAAAGAAACCTTCGCTATCAGTCGTGGTAAGCACGCCACTATCAAGAAAGCTAATAGTGGCCCCCACTATCGGTACAATATTACCTTCCTGCATGCTGTTCGCATCCAGTACCCGACCAGTGAATACGGTCGGATCGTTCGGGTCGACCGGGGGAACCGTCAACGTAATAGTTTCATTAATAAACTCATCATCGTTACGCGCACTAAAGTTTAAGTCATAAGTACCGGCCTGATCGGCAGTGGGTTGAAAGCTAAATTCACCGGTACTGATGTTATATTCCATGTTATCCGGAAGTGGTAACGGCGTCAGACCCAACTGAATGGCTTCGCCGGTGCTATCAGTGGCGGTTACGGTAAAACGGGTGATTTGTCCTAACGGAGCGGTTCGGTTACCAATTGTGTTTAGTGTTAACGTCGGTGTGGTGGCCGGCGCAATGATAGTAACAGAACTATTATTACCCGCGGCATCAATGGTAAACACATTAATATTTTCATTGGCAAAGGCCGGTACCTCGGCAGTGAAACTGCCGTCGCTTTGCGCCACTTCCCTTGCCTCAAAACCATTGCTTGGATTCACGACTCGAACTAATGAGCCGGCTTCGACACTGGCCGCTAATCCGGTCACCATCACTACGCCATTGACCGGGTTACTGCGATTAATCAAATTAACATCAGGTGTCGCAGGCGGCGTGGTATCGACCGTAACCACAATGCTTTGTGTCGCGACATTGCCTCCGGCATCGGTCGCTATCACGGCGATGTTATTCGCACCTTCTGCAATGGTAAGAGTCGTATTAAAGGTATTATCCGGATTTTGTGCAACGACCTGACCATTAATCGTTAACGTCACCAGTTCACTGACACTACCGCTAAAGCTAACGCTGTTTTGATTGGTTAATAGATCGCCTGCCGGACTAACCAGCGTTAATTCCGGTACAACGGAATCAAGCGCGACATTAATGACATTACTACTGCTATTGGTTGCAGCATCTGTTGCACTAAGTGTAAATGAGTTTGCGCCTTCGCTTAAGGTGAACGGACCGAAGCTGAAGGTATTATCTGGATTGAGCGTAACCGCTTGACCATTGATCGTTAAACTCACCGCTTCGCTTACCGAACCAGTGATGATTTGTGTAGATTGATTGGTCGTACTGCCATTCACCGGATTGATGACGGTAATGACTGGCGCAATCGAATCACTCGTGACTGTGAGTTGGGTTTGGCTGGAGTTTGTCGCTGCATCACTGGCGATTAAGGTAATCGTATTGTCGCCCTCTACCAGATTCACTAATTGACTAAAGCTACCATCAACATTTACCGTCGCTGCCTGCCCATTAATACTGAGATTACTGAGTTCACTGACACTACCCGCCACGGTAATCTCACTTTGGTTGGTCAAACTGCCATCGACTGGACTGGTCACACTGATCACAGGCGCAATCGAATCCAGGGATACACTGATACTAGTGGAGCCGGTATTTGTCGCTGCATCCGTTGCAATCGCTACGATAGAATTAGCACCTTGTGTTAAAACAATCGGGCCAAAACTGAAGCTATTGTCAGCATTTAATGTCACTGCCTGACCATTGATGGTGAGTGACGCGGCTTCGCTGACATTACCCGTGATTAACTGGCTGGCGATATTGGTCAATGCGCCATTGGCAGGAGACGTAATCGTCACCACTGGGCTGATGCTATCCAAGGTCAACGTTAATGACGAAGTCGCGCTATTATCTGCCGCATCGGTAACTTCCAGTGCATAGGTGTTGATTCCTTCAATCAGAGTAATACTGTTACTAAAACTGAGATCCGGATTGACCGTAACGGGCTGACCATTGATTAATAGGGTTGCCTCCTCACTTAATGTACCTGAGATAATTTGCGCGGCTTGATTCGTCACTAATCCATCAGCAGGTGAGTTGACAGTCAAAACCGGCACGATGGTATCAAGGGTTAATGAGATTGATTGAGTTGTAACATTACCGGCAAAGTCTGTTGCTTCAAAGTCAAAACTGTTTGCACCTTCTGTCAGCGATACTGGCCCGACGCTGAAGCTATTGTCCGGGTTAATAGGTACATTAGCGCCATTAAACGTCAATACGACATCTTCGTTTACGCTACCCACAAACGTTTGATCACTTTGATTGGTAATTAGGCCATCAACTGGCGAATCGATGACAATGACAGGGATAGCTGTATCAAGCGTGATGGTGATGATGACCGTGTTCACATTACCCGCTTGATCAGTTGCAATAACGTCAACACTATTCTCACCCTCAACCAGAGTCAGATCTGAGCTAAAGGTTAAATCCGGATTCACGACAGTAGCTTGACCATTAATCGTGACACTTGCGTTTTCAGTCAGTGTGCCCGTGATAGTTTGCGCTGCCTGATTAGTGACTGAACCGTCTTGTGGAGAATCGATAACAATATCAGGAGAAACTGTGTCGAGATTTAAATTTAATGTAGCACTACCCACATTGCCTGCCGCATCAGTGGCTTCAAAGCTAAACGCATTACTGCCTTCAATTAAAGATACATCGATACTAAAGCTGTTGTCTGGATTAAGCGTGACTGGATTACCATTAACCGTTAATGTCGCCGTCTCATCCAGCGAACCGGTTATTGTTTGATTCGCCTGATTCGTCACTAAACCGTCTTGTGGAGACGTAATGGTAATCGTCGGTGGCGTTACATCCGGGTCGGTAACAGTGATGGTAAAGCTTTGTGTGGCTGTACCGTTATTACCGTCTTCGACCTGAACGGTAACGTTAAATGTACCTACGGCATCCGGCGTCCAACTGATCAAACCGGTATTAGCATCAATCGTCATACCGGTTGGGAAAACCTGCAGGCTATAGATTAATGTATCGTTATCGGGGTCATCCGCTTCAACATCATAAGTGTAAAGTTGTCCGACAAATGCCTGAGTCACTGGCGTAGAAGTAATAATCGGATCCTGATTGACACTGTCATCGGCAATCTTGGCAACAAAAGCATCTCTATTACCGCCACCAAACAACGGCTGCAAGGCATTCACAGTGGGGAAATCAATATCTGAACGGGTCACACCGGTGATGTATGCGTCTTGTCCTGCAACAGCAATATCTTTACCACGATCATTTCTGCTTCCACCCAGGTAAGTCCCGAAAATCACGTTACTGCCATCACCGTTTAGCTTGGTAATAAACGCATCACGTCTATTACCTGAGAGTTGTGCCTGTATCGCATCGACAGTCGGGATAGCCGTAGTTGATTTGGTTGTTCCGACAACATAGATATCATCGCTATTATCAACAGCGACACTACGAAGTTGATCAGTCTTTGCACCGCCAAGATAGGTAGAAAAAACAAATGCATTACCACTCGGACTCAGTTTACTAATAAAACCATCATCGCTACCGCCGCCATAGCTTGCCTGGAATGGACTGGCTAGTGGAAAATTTGTGGATTTGGTCATACCGACCACGATGGCACTATCCTGGCTATCAATCGCGATACCTCTTGCTCTATCTTTTTTGCTGCCTCCAAGGAAGGTGGAATAATTCAGTGCGCTACCATTATTGTTTAGCTGAGTAACAAATGCATCGCGGCCACCACCGCCAAAACTGGGTTGCAGTGCATTTTGTAATGGAAAGTTATTTCTGGATTTAGTCACACCTGCAATAGTCGCATTACCCAGGCTATCTATGGCAATTGACTTGCCAGCATCTGATCTTGAACCGCCGAGATAGGTGGAATAATTAATCTGTGATCCATCACCTGCCAACTTAACAATGTATGCATCACCACTTCCACCATAACTATCTTGATATGCATTCACAGTTGGAAAATCATTTGACCTGGTGCGACCTGTCACAAAGACATCACCATTATTATCTAATGCGATACCAAAGCCCGTATCTTTTCTACTACCGCCAAGATAGGTAGAGAACAATAAACTGCTACCATCAACAGAAAGCTTGGCAACATAGGCGTCACGATTACCACCACCATAATTGCTTTGCACTGCATTCACAATTGGGAAGTCATTATTGGAGTCAGTGCTGCCCGTGATATAAAGATGACCTAATGCATCGACGACAATATCTTTGCCAGTATCCCTATCTGAATCTCCTTCATCATTATCATCGTCATCGTCTTCACCAACGTCATCGTCATCATCGTCATCGTCTTCATCATCCTCGTCACCACTACCACCCAAATAGGTCGAATACACAAGCGCGCTACCATCAGCATTCAGCTTGGCGATAAACGCATCCCTACTCCCATTAAGGCTGGCTTGCAGTGGGTTAACGGTAGGGAAACTCGCCGATACTGTGGTACCTGCCACATAAGCATTACCGGCATCGTCCACCGCAATTGCCAGACCACGATCATTCGCCTCACCACCTAAATAAGTTGAATAATCCAGTATCGGATCGATGATCAATCCATATTGCGGATCATAATCACCTAATTTAAATCCAACCCGATGATTGTCCGCCAACACGTAACGGCCCTTGATAGTGATACGCTCACCATTTATCTCCTGATAAACAACTGGTTTCTTGTGCTGCAAGACACCATATTCTGTATGGATAACAAGTTGTCCTTCTTCACCTAAGGATAACAGTTCAACGCCATCAAATTTAAGCTGTATTACATCTGGATTAGCACCCGGCGCAATAATAAAGTCGTATTCCAGTTGATGTTGTTCGCCGTGGTAACGTAAATCGATCCCGGAGTAGAGTTGTTCAGCAATCACATCCTTGTAGGCTGGGATATTGGTTAACCAGTTTTCTTCATCACGACCAATGAGATAATTGACTTTGCCAGGTAAAGCCTCATTACCAGAAAAGCTGATTGGCATATTGGCATTAACGAAGGATGTGCGTACGACAGCACGCTCAGTAATATTACCGTTTTCTTTTTGTAAGCTTAGAACTGTTTCAGTTGGCGTTAAGAAGAGTGTATAACCCGAACCTCGAGAAATATATTGCACCTGTTCCTCGGTTTGACCCAGGTTTTGTTCAAACTGTAAAGGAAGTTGAGCATAATTTTTTACTAATGAAGTTTGAGCTATCGATTCAACTACCGTTGCGTGAGCAGGCGCAACGTTGTTAGCTGCTTTGAGCGAAGCAGGGTTTTCAGTATGGGTCAAGCTAGTTATCGCAGTAATACCTGCAATAATCGTCAGTGCTGCGATTCCTGATAACCAGGCCCTTCTTTTTAATAAACGACTGTCTTTATTCCTCAGCCGGTTATTATGATGTTGCTTGCTCATTCTTCGCTCCTTCTTCCTTACTTTTGCTCATTAAGTTACGTGTTATGCGATGCGGCTCATTACATGACAGTTAATGCATTGCTAACGCATTTGATGGATAGGTAAATTCTTTTCCACTCACTGTGATAAACTTCGTTTCTGAAAAACCTTCTCCATTTACACTAAGCTGAACTTTTTCTACTTCTTCGCCCATTGCATATTTCGAGAAATCTTTCCCAATTGACGCAGTCACATTAAAGCTGGTTGTTGCAACCAACACACTCGGACCATTAGGCAAATCAATACTGGCCGTCGCAGTACCGCTTGCTTCTGTTCCAGCAATTAATCCGCTTGTGGCATTGACGACGCTACCTCTTGCCGGTGTAGCAATTAGATTAATAGTCCCACCTGTAGGTATATTCGATGTATTAAAAACAACATCGACCGGATTAGGAGTATCATCCGGTAAAGTAACATCATTAACACCTGTTGGTGCTGCTGGAACAGCTATACCCCCTACGCTCGCGATAACAATACTAGGAATATTTGGTGCAAAAGACGGTGAAGGAACTCCGGAAGTTAAAATAGGTGTAGTTAACTGTGACCATTGTAAAAGCTCTGCTTCAAGTCGTATTCTACCTTCTCCACCATTACCACCAACTTGACTACCACCAGCGCCATTTCCTGACCAGGCTATTCCTCCCACTGCAGTAAGGTTTCCAGAACCATTAATCGTAGATGCGACGATACGAATTGCACCTCCACTGCCACCGCCGCCGGTTGCACCCTGAGTGCTGGAAGGTAAAGGTATTAAGCTACCCGAATTACCACCGTTTGCATTAATTTCACCATTTATTGTGACTGTGCCGGTTGCAGAAACCAAGATGGCCCCGCCGCCGCCGCCACCGCCTGATCCCAGGCCCCGTTCTCCTCCAGATGCACCACCACCGCCAGAACCACCTGTCAGTACAGGCAATAATCTAGCCGAGCCATAGGTACCGCCACCCACTCCTATATTTGAGTTTGTACATTGATTGGGAGCAGTTCCGCTACTGGGACTATTACCTGCGGTGGCATAACCACCGCCTCCACCAGCACAACCTAATCGAGAGAAAGCATTGGCTTTACCTACGCCGCGCTCGCCTCCACCAAGCCCCAAACCAGTGCTACCGCCAGAAAAAGAAAATATTCCACCACGCCCACCATCAAAACCGCCGGGGCCACCTATACCAGGTTGACCATCATCTGAATCCCCGTTTACATTTGCCGAGGCACCACCTGTTACATCTATAGTGCCGTTAATCACAACATTGCCCGTAGCAAGAATCGACACGGGTGTATTCGCAGCATTTTTTGTAAACGTGACAGTTACACCTGCGGGAATATTAACGTTAGTAAAATTAAAAATGCCATCAGGTTCTGGCACAGCTAGAACTGTATTAGTTGTTGGATTAAATTCACCATCCCCACCTGTACTTCCACTATCAAATGCAGACACTGAGAAAGAAATAAAACTAAGTATCAACAAACATACTTTGTAAAAGAAATTGCTATGTTGGCATGTATTCATGATTGTCTCCTGGGCATATCTTCCTATGCAAAACTTGATTATTAATTTGTAATTTCAATTATTTCACCTAAAGGTTCTGAAAAAGGAACTCCACTTGATGCTGTTGTTAAAATAACTTTTGCCAATCCCGGTGATAACCCGGTTGTATCGAATAAAATATCGATCTGCGTACCGGCAGGATTAACTGTAAAAATAGGGTTTAGTATCGTGCCGTCATTGGTCTGGATACTCACACTAGTCACCAAATTCAAACTCTCTCCATCGATAAGCAATGTTGAAGATGAATTTATTAATACTTGAGCCGGAGAAACGTTTTCGGCTACGGGTGTATAGGTAACACCAAGATCCTGGCTTAGAGAAAAGTTTGTTGTTGGCGACGAATATCTTGTTACTCTTACGCCGGTTCCAGCATTTGTGATTGCAGATATAGTGGATGGAGGTAAATATCGATTTACCCTAACACCAGTGACATTGTTTGTAATTGCAGAGGCAGTAGCAGGAGCGACATATCGATTTACTCTAACACCTGTCGTTGCCTTGGTAACTGCAGAAACTGTGGAAGGTGCATCATAACGTGTCAGGTTAATACCGAGAGGCTTTGAAGCGAATGAATTAATACCCGATGGTAATGGGAATGGATCAGTAACAACAACCAAGACACCTACGGCAAGAAAATTAGACAATTGATTAATATTCAACGTCGTATTGCCAGTTAAAACACCAGCAATATCAACAGACACCTCACGTTCTCCTGCTAACAAAGTGACACTTGTCTGCGCAACTGTAGCAATATCAGTATCACTGATAGAAACGTCAAAAACTTGATCAGATGCAAATGCCTGATCAAATAATAAGCTCACCTGTTTCATTTGCCCATTTGGCTCCAGCGCAATAGGCGATGGAGACGTAGCTATCACAGGTACTCTGTTCGCAACGACTATTGGCGTTGAGTCGCTCCCCAAACGATTTGCAACAGTAATGACTCCGGACCCAATTGGAGCATCGTTACTCGCCGACAGACTGAAGCGCACTTCATTTTCGCTTGTTTCTGACACATTTAGCACTGTCAAACCCTGAGTTGTGGTACTGACCTCTGCTCTCTTAAGGTTTATGCCAAAAACGATAAAGGACGAAATATTGTCTCGATTAATAAACCCCGGTGAAAGACTAGTGATAACCGGCGGTCCAGTGTTTTGTACAGTATTAATAGAAATAATATTGCCGGCACCATCATATACATAATCACTAATCTGCTGTGAGTCTGCATTTGCATAGAATGAAATTATCAACAAGCAAATACTTAAAAGCTTACTGATAAAAAATTGAACCTGTACAGACATATTCTCTCGCTTAATCATATTAAGTGGGTTGAATCATGGTTAGTGCATTGCCACTGCGTTCGATGGCCAGGTAAACGCCTTGCCACTTTCCGTTATAAATGTCGTTTCGGATTTTCCTTCCGCATTAATGCCTACTCTTACTTTTTCAACTGGCTCGCCTTTGGCATACCTGGAGAAATCTTTGCTTAATGCTGCGGTAACAGTAAATGTGGTTGATGCGATTAATGTACTTGGGCCGTTAGGTAAACTAATACTGGCTGTCGCTGTTCCGTCGCTCGCAATAGGCGTGCTTGTCGCTGTCGCTGTCGATCCATTAATAGGCGTTGCTGTTAATAAAATCGTTCCACCAGCAGGAATATCGGAAGTAGTGAAGTTAACGCTAACGGGGTTAGGGGTATTTTCCGGTAACACAATATCATTTGTGCCTGTCGGCGCGGCCGGAGCGGTAATGCCAGCGATACTCGCTATATTAATACTCGGAATATTGGGAACAAAAACCGGACTTGGTGCAGCAAAGCTAAACGGCGGTGATGTCAGTGTTGTAAACTGCATGTTTTCTGCTTCTAACCTGATTCTCCCTCGACCACCAAAAAATCCCCAGCAATTTTGGGTCGTCGCTGTTCGATCCGGTACACCACCAAAAGCAGTAACTGCGCCCGAGCCTGAAATCGTTGTCGCAATAATACGTATCGCGCCACCACTACCTCCACCACCACCACCGGCACATCGTCCTGTATTGCTGGGAATAGTCGCAGAACCAGCATTTCCACCATTTGATACAATAGCGCCGTTTATTGTAATCGTTTCAGATGAAGCAAGAAGCAAGGCACCACCACCACCACCACCGGCACTGCCGAAAGTCGATATAGTAGAATTTCCTGCGCCTCCCGCACCGCCAGAACCTCCGATTAAAGGAAGTAATGTTTCACTGCCGTAGGTCGCACCACCTGCACCACCAGTATCTCTGCAAAAAGCGATCGTTAGAGAAGAACCTCCTGCAAAACCAAAACCACCACCACCACCACCGCAGGAAGTTGGAAATTGTGTATTTGAATTTTCTCTTGTTCCAGGTCCACCTCCACCCGGGCCTTGTC
Source organism: Gammaproteobacteria bacterium (assembly GCA_028279365.1). Classification (GTDB taxonomy): domain Bacteria; phylum Pseudomonadota; class Gammaproteobacteria; order Eutrophobiales; family Eutrophobiaceae; genus JANQNX01. The sequence continues at coordinate 10,233 of JANQNX010000010.1, forward strand.
CATGAGCACCATCATTATTAGTACCTGAGCCTATGTAACCACCACGACCACCATCAAACCCACCCGGCCCACCTGGGCCTGGCAAAGCATCGTCACTTGTATCTGCATCAGTAGTATCACCGGAAACACCCCCACTGATATTAATTACCCCGTCTATGGTGATATCTTCGCTTGCCAGGATAACAACCGGTGTATTGGCGGCGTTTTTTGCGTAGGTCACGGTAACACCATCAGGGATAGATACGCTTGTGTAATTAAATATGCCGCTAGGTGGTAACTGCACTTCTATATCAGTTGTAGGGTTAAACACACCATCAGCACCGCTACTGCCACTATCAAACGCATATATGGAGCAAGATGCAATAATGCTTGTTAACAGGATGTTTGATTCTATTAAACGTCTCATTATTTTTCCCTTCCTAATTTTTTTATGACAAACGCATCGTAAGGATGAAATATGAATTGTGATGGTGCTTAAACGTTCTATGTTGATATTCATTGTGTCCTTCAAAATCTATTCCGCATTAATTTGTTATTTCAAAAATACTGCCGTTCGCAATTGAGAAATTAATCGCGCCGTTAGCATCAGTTAAAACAACCTGGCGTAGCCCTGTCGTCGCATTGGTATCAATATCAACAAAAATACTTAGCATGGTGCCCTCGGTATTGGCTGAGAACGATGCTGTCTGGGTAATTCCCGAATTGGAAATAAAACTGACAGTAGTCACGCCATTCAGCGAAGCACCAGTAACGACTAATGTAGTAGACGAGCCTCTGGCTACCTGCCTGGGTGAAACTTGTTCGGCAATGGGTTCTATCGTTAAGCCTAACGGTTTTGATAGCGCCTGATTATTACCTGCTGTTAATTCAAAATTAGTAGCCGTCACACCAAAGGGACGAGATAAAACCTGATTCTGCCCAGTAGGCAAGTCAAAGTTCCTTATCGTTACACCGAAGGGTTTACTGGCAATAAACAATTCACCAGCTGGAAGTTGAAATGGATCGGCAACAATAATCGGGATAGACAATGCCAGAAAATTTGTAAATTGATTGATTTCCAGGGCCGTCGAACCGGTGGACAATCCGGTTATGTCCAGTGCGACTTCTCTTTCACCAGCTAACAGTGTAATGGTTTGTTCATTGATAGATGCGATAGATTCATCTTGAACTAAAACTTCATAAGTTTGATCCGTCGTAAACGGTTCATCAAATAATAATTCAATCTGCCTACTCTGATTATCCGCTTCTAAAAGAATCGGGTTTGGGTTCGTTGATACAATCGGTGTGCGCTCAGCAATGACAATTGATTCCGTATCAGAACCTACCCGGGAAACAAAGTTTAGTGTCGCTAATCCAGTCTCGGCTAAAGACTCGGCTAATAAGCCAATTATAATTTGCTGATTAGAAACATTATTCACACTGAAAACAGTTAATCCTGTTGTATCTGAGGAAACACTGGTTTTAGATAAATTGTTACCTGTCACTGTAATGAAAGTAATGCTTTCTTTATTTAAAAATGAAGGGGAAAGATTAGTAACATCTGGAGGGCCTAGATTACGATTGGCATTTATCGTCGAGATATTACCCGCACTGTCATATTCATAATCAATAATCCGTTGAGAATCCGCCCAGACAGCCTGGGATATAAATAAAAGCAGTAGGCTGAGGCTAGCTAAATAAGCTGAACATTCCCTGACAAGCATGAACTACTACAAACCCTTAAATTTTAGTTTTTTATATTTGTCGCTTTATAGATACAGGATTACAGCACACATATGGACAAATAAATATCATCCGAAAAGATGATATTTCACATGCAATTTTCTACCTTTTTTTGATTATGACACTTCAAGAAAATATCAAGGCTTGACCGCTATCTGTTGTTTTAATTAGGTCTATTTATGCGTAATATCGAGCAGAAGTTATTCAGAGTAGTATTAAAAAAATAGCGTTATCCGAACTGCAGTATGGAAATAGTCGAGAAACAAGCTGAGGAAAGTCATACGGATACGAAACGTATTACCGAATTCCTGTTGTCTGAAGAAAAAATCAAGCAGGAAGAATTAGCCCGCACGCAAGAGTTACAACAGGAAAAGGGCGTTCCTCTCGGCGTATTACTGGTTCAACTGGGCTTGGTGTCTGACAACGAGATGGTAGCTGCCTATGAACAACTCACAGATATCCCTGTTATTGATGAGAACGAATTCCCTTCTGACCCTTTGATTGACGTCGATCTCAATCCAAAATTTCTGACCGAGAATTGTTTGCTACCTGTAAAAGTCGAAAATAATCATATTGTGGTCGCTATGGCCGACCCGACCGACACTTACACGATACAGGCGATACAGTTAGCGACAGATAAAAAAGTCTCGCCGCGCGTTGCACATTCCTCCATGATTGAAAAAGCGCTGGAACGGCTCTTTGGCGATGGCCAATCAAAACTGGAAGATATCGTTGAAGAGATAGAAATAGACGCTAACGAAAGCGAGGAAGATTCAGTTGAACGCCTAAAAGATTTGGCTACTGAAGCACCGGTAATCCGACTGGTCAGTTTAATCATTAATAACGCCATTGAATCACGCGCTTCAGACATTCATATCGAACCATTTGATAACCGCTTAAAAATACGCTGTCGCATAGACGGTGTGTTAAAAGAAGCCGAGGCACCTCCTGCCCGTTCAACCGCAGCAGTGATTTCAAGAATCAAAATCATGGCCAAGATGAATATTGCGGAACGTCGCCTACCGCAGGATGGGCGTATTCAACTTCGCAACCAGGGCAAGTTAATTGATCTTCGTGTGTCGACTGTGCCGACCATGCATGGTGAGAGTCTTGTGATGCGTATTCTGGATAAAGAATATATCAAGCTCGACTTTGATACGCTGGGTTTTTCTGACGAGATCCAACAAAAAGTCAACAATATTTTAGACCTGCCCCATGGCATCATCTTGGTGACGGGGCCGACCGGAAGCGGTAAGACGACAACCCTTTATACTGCTCTTGAACAAATCAATACCCCTGACAAAAAGATTTTGACCGTAGAAGATCCGGTTGAATATCAACTGGAAGGCATTAATCAAATTCAGGTTAAACCAAAAATCGGACTCAACTTTGCTAGTGCATTACGTTCCATTGTTCGACAAGATCCTGATGTGATCATGATAGGCGAAATGCGCGATCTGGAAACAGCCAGGATCGCTGTGCAATCAGCGTTAACCGGTCACCTGGTTTTTTCAACATTACACACGAATGATGCCGGCAGTTCTATCACGCGTTTACTCGACATGGGCGTTGAAGACTACCTGTTAACATCAACATTAAACGGTATCCTGGCCCAACGTTTGGTTAGATTGCTTTGTGGACAATGTCGAGAAGTGTATCAACCCTTACCTGAATTAATTGAAGAATTGCATCTCAACCAATATAAAGCTGTTGAAGAATTAACACTCTATGAAGCAACAGGTTGTGAAGTATGTATGGATAATGGCTACCTGGGCCGCTGCGTCATCACCGAGTTTTTATTAATTTCCGAGGGTATTAGACGCCTCATTTTATCGCACGCTGATGGAACAAAATTACAACAACTGGCAGTAGAAGAAGGCATGGATACCATGCAGGTTGATGGCATTAAAAAGGCATTAAATGGTATCACGACCATTGAAGATGTCATGCGTGTGACTCGAGAATAATTTCCGGTTTTTATGCCTCTCTTTCATTACAAAGCCTATTCCCATAGTGGAGAGAAACTGGAAGGCCAAATTGAGGCGCCTACACAGGCATCCGCCATTGAAAAACTACAAAGTTCGGGACATCTACCCGTTAGTGCCGAGCCAGTCGGTTCGAGGTCTCGTCAAAAAACACGACTAACGTTTACATTACCTAACTGGCTAAATACGCAGGGCGAAGCGATTACCAGTATGACGCGTGAGCTTGCAACATTATTACGCGCTGGTCTGCCTTTGGATCAAGCATTACACACATTGGAAAAAGTTAGCACTAACCAGTCAGTGAAGAAATTGGTTAACGATATTTATTCACGCGTACAGGGCGGAGCGACACTCTCTTCTGCAATGGAATCACAGGGCGAGAATTTTAGTCGACTCTATTTAAACATGATTCGCGCCGGCGAAGCAGGAGGTGCACTGGAAACTGTATTGCAGCGATTGTCCGATTATCTTGAGCGCGGCGCAGAAATGCGTTCCACAATCATTTCTGCATTAATTTATCCGGCAATTTTATTTGTTATTGCGATTCTCTCTGTCATCGTACTGATGATATTTGTTGTGCCACAGTTTGTGCCTTTGTTTGAAGATGTCGGAGAGACCATACCTTTTACAACGCAGATGGTGTTTGGAACAGCAGAGTTGTTTCGTCAATTCTGGTGGTTATGTCCAATTCTTATTGTTGGAGCAGTCTGGTTATTCCAGAACCAACTAAAGGATCCTGAAAAACGATTCCGATGGCACCAGTTTTTACTGCGAACTCCGATGATTAGTGAACTTATCATCAAAATTGAAGTGTCACGCTTCTCAAGAACGCTGGGTACCTTGTTGAGCAATGGCGTGCCGTTACTCACCGGAGTATCAATCGTGAGTGAAGTGATCAACAATCTTGCGATTGCCAGTATAATTAGGGACTTAACAGGCAATATTGAGCAAGGTGGACGTCTTGCTGATGCATTGACCAAAGCATCCTATTTTCCCTCACTGGCTGTACAGCTGATCCATGTGGGTGAAGAAACAGGTGAATTAGAGTCTATGCTATTAAAGATTGCTGACATTTATGACCAAGAGACAAATTCGTCCATCAAACGTATCCTGACATTAATCGAACCTGTATTGATTCTGGGTCTTGGTGGCGTCATCGCTGTCATAATTATTTCTATATTAGTTGCTATATTGGGACTAAATGAGCTTGTTGTATAAGGTAGTAAATAACAATGAATAAAATGAAAAAACAAAATGGCTTTACCCTGATTGAATTACTCGTTGTGTTAGTGATCCTCGGTTTGCTAGCAGGATTAGTTGGACCACAAGTGATGAAGTATGTCAGTGGAGCAAAATCAGATACGGCGCGTTTACAACTTGAGGATATCAGTGCATCGCTGGATTTATTTTATCTTGATATTGGGAGGTATCCCACGTCGAATGAAGGCTTACAGGCACTGACCTCTCAACCTGCTGGACTGGAAAACTGGGATGGCCCATATATGAAAAAGAAAACCATACCTGATGATCCCTGGGGTAATGCTTATCATTATGTGATGCCCGGACAACATGGTGAGTTTGACCTGTATAGCCTTGGGGCAGATAACGCACCGGGCGGAGAAAAAGATAATGGCGACATCAACAGTTGGGAGTGAACTAAATCGAAAAGACCGTGGATTTACACTGTTCGAAATTTTGGTGGTACTGGTCATTTTTACTCTTATTTTGACCATCGTCCCACCTTTTCTCCCAAACGTTATCGCCAGTAGTCAAACCAAGACCGCTACACGCGAACTCACAGCAAACCTCAAAAAAACGCGCAGCATGGCAATCACGCAGCAAAAGGAATACGCATTGAGTGTTGATGTCGAGAAAAAAATCTTTTCAGTAGATAACAAGCCTGAGAAGCTAAACCTTCCTGATGAATCACGTGTCACGATCATCACCGCGCGTTCAGAACAGGAATCAGACAACAAAGGCCAAATTCGTTTCTTCCCTGACGGCAGTTCAACCGGTGGTCAAATTAAAATCGGTTATAAGAGTAAAGAATATATTATTGACGTTAACTGGCTGACCGGTATCGTCAAAATACTCCCCGCATCATCATGAAAAAAAGCAAGCAACAGGGTTTTTCATTATTGGAAGTGTTGGTCGCATTTTCTATTTTCGCTCTTAGCATCGGTATTATATTTCAGATATACAGCACGGGGACACGTTCTACCGCACTCAGTGATGAGTATGCCAGGGCCATGATCATCGCACGCGCCAAACTTACCCGCGCTGGTATAGAGCAAAACAATGTGCTGAAAGAACAGTCAGGTATTGAACAGGAAAAATTTGAATGGGTGGTTACTATTAATGAAATAGACGATGATGAAGACTATCTTGAAACCCGTTATCAACTAGTCAAACACAACGTAGAAGTTGAAGTACATTGGAAGAGCATGAGTAAAAACCGCTCGGTCAAATTAAACACGATCAAACTCCTACCCGTCTCATGAAGATCAATAAATATACAGATAATGCCTTTAGGCAAGTAGCCGGGTTTACATTGATCGAAGTGTTAATCGCGATGACAATTCTTAGTCTGATTCTTGTCTTACTCTTTAGCACAATATTTACTGCCAATCGTACCTGGGCTGCAACCGAGCGAAAAATCTCTCACAATGATGAATTACGTTTCATTGCCCAGTTTATTCAAAAAAACCTTTCACAAAACACACCTTTGCTCTGGGTCGATCGTAATGAAAGAAAATTACTCTTTATCGGAGAAAAAGATGAATTGTATTTCACTTCCGGTCTGCCATCTCATCGAGGTGGGGGTGGGATTCAAGCAATCACTTTGACCATCAACAAACTTGAAGACAAACAACAACTCAGTCTCTTTTATGAATATATCGATCCTGAGAATAAACCGTTTGAAGATCTGGAAAAAGCGAACCGAGTTGTTTTATTAGACAATATTGATCGAATTGAACTGTCTTATTACGGAAAAGAAAATAGCGAAGACAGTGCTGCCTGGCACGAGCGATGGGAAAATGATGACTTACTACCTGAGCTAATCAGCCTGATTGTTTATCCAGAGAGATCAGAGCAAGCATGGCCCGAGATGATAATACCCATTCATGTCGATTATGTCAGAGGGCAGCCTCAGTTTATGCTTAACGCTCAGCAAAACAGCTAATCTTATCCGTCATGCAATATCAGCAAAAACAATCAGGAATCGCATTAATCATCGTACTATGGATGCTCTCATTACTGATCATGTTAGCCATGGGCTATAGCCACATGGTCAGGATTGAAACTCGCCTCACGGCAAACCTCGTTCATTTTAATCAAGCTACTGCTGTTGCTGAAGCAGGAGTTTGGCAGGCAGTCAGCGAATTACTAAAGCCAAAAGAACTTCGACAATGGCGAACTGATGGAACAGAGTATTCATTAACGCATGGTCCTGGCAACATCAAACTCAAAATAACGAATGAGAATGGAAAGATTGATCTAAATACTGCACAGACAGAACTGCTCTATGGTTTGTTAGAATCAATCGATTTAGATGAAGTGAATCATTTAACACTGATGCAATCAATACTGGACTGGCGTGATAGAGACAATCTGGTGAGAAACTATGGAGCGGAAGACGATGACTATTTAAGTCTGGGTTATGAATACGGTGCTAAAGACGGCCCTTTTAATAGCGTTGATGAATTGCAAAGAGTCATCGGATTTAATGTTGATATCTATAATAAAATAGCCCCTGCGCTGACGGTCCATTCTGGCCAGGCTGGCATTAATCCAAATTCTGCAAGCAGACAAGTGCTATTAGCTATTCCAGGAATGACTGAATCACAAGTTAATGATTTTCTAGCATATCGTTCCAGCACTGTCGATGAGACATCTTCTATTGCCTTGTCGGGTATCGACACAAAATACCTCTCCAATACAGAGGGACAAGTACTGGAAATTTCGAGTGAGGGCATTATAGGAAAAACGCATGCCATACTTAACGTTATTGTGATGATGAAACCACACCTTGATAGGCCTTATACAATTTTATCGTGGCAAGAATCGACAGGAAATCGTAAAACGAAAACGGAAGAGGCTGAGTTAAATCAGACCTGATAATGACAACTGAATCCCGGTTAAGTAGAGCAATAGAGTGGTGGGGAGAAGGTTTAATCCATCTCTGCCCGGCTTCTCTGGAAAAGTTTGTAAAACCTGAGCGGGAATTTATTACGATTCGTTTTCTCGAAAACCAGGCTGTTTTGAAAAAGTGGTCACAAGCTTCAGATTCGCCTCTGGAAACTTATGAATTTAATGTCGATGACGAGCTAAGTCGTTCAACCGCTTTGAACTGGTTAAATGAAGAGTCCGCTAAACAGACAAGTATAATATTCTGCTTTCCTGATAATTTTTTACTGACAAAGCCAATGGTGTTTCCTAATGCGGCATTAGCAAATTTGAGAGAAATACTCTCCTTTGACATGGCTCGCAAGACACCATTTAGTGCAGATCAAGTTTATTTCGATTTTTATGTCGAGCCACAGAGCAATAGCTCAGAAAAAATTAACATTGAACTTTATCTCGTACAAAAAAAACACATCGAACCCTATTTAACTAAACTAAAGGAATGGGATATTAATTTACATGCCATTCAACCCGAACAGCATATCAATCATAAAAACACGAATTTTATCCCACCTGAAGAACGTCTCAATAATCAGGCAAAGTCAGATAACATCATGCTGATGCTAGTTATTGCTAATTTTATTTTATTTTTTGGCGCGTTGTATGCACCTATCATTAATCAAAACCAGCATATCGAGTTACTCGAATCAGAGATCGCCAATAGCAGAAAAGCTGCGATTGAATTGAAGTCTTTAAAACAAGAAAAAGAACAACTCCTGCATCAATCTCAATTTCTAATTAGCAAACGTATCAATGAAACCGGCAGCATTGAATTAATTGACGAAATAACAAAAATCCTTCCTGACAATACCTGGTTAACCCGGTTTGTATTAAAGTCTGGGGAAATACAACTTCAAGGTGAATCAAGCAGTGCCTCTTCATTAATACAGATATTTGACTCATCCAGTTATTTTGACAATGCGCGATTTCGATCACCAGTCACCCAGAACAGGCTGACCAACAAAGAGAAGTTTCAATTATCAGCACGTATTACCTCAGAGGAAGAGGCATGAACAAACCATTTACGAAAAAACAGCATGCACTGCTATCACTTTCTGTATTGATATTGATAATCATGCTTATCTATGCCGTTTTGATAAATCCTGCCATTGTCACAAGGAGTAATAACCATGAGCGTATTGATACCTTATCTTTTCAGCTAAGCAAATTCTCTGACTCAAAATCCGAGATTGCACGTATTAAAGAGGAAATCAATTCACTTAAACAAACAGATATTAACACTAATGATTTTCTTAAGTCAGACGCTTCAGCCATCGTTGCTGCTGACTTACAAAAAAAACTGAAGACTATCATTGAATCCAGTGGTGGCAATCTGGTCAGCACGCATGCAACAACTGACAAGGGTGATGATATTTATCCAAAAATCACTGTTAAAGTTCATATGCAAGTAGAAATAACTGCATTACAAACTGTATTTTATCAATTAGAAATTAATAAACCTTTATTATTTATTGATAACGTCCTTATTCAACGTAGAAACGCTTCCGCAAAAAGACAGAATAAAAACAGTGGCCTTCTGGAAGTACGTTTTGATGTAACCGGTTATCAAAATAAAATAGCAATATGAAAACGCAAATCAAGCCTGACAAAAGCATAAGTAATATCGTATTGCTAATGACGGCAACAATGTTAGCTTACTTTGCGTGGGCCGGTTTAAACAAAAGCATCAGCCTGCCAGAAAAAAAAATGGCTATCATAGATTCCTCGGCTGAAGAAACAAGTCTATCTTATTTACAGTTTGAAAATCCCGATATTTCGAATTATAACGAAATTATCAATCGACCTTTGTTTTTTGAAGATAGGAAACCCTATGTTTACGTTGAGCCAGTAAAAACAAAAACAGCTAAAAAACAAACCAGAACTAAAACAACACCTAAAAAAAATCAACAATACGAATTGAACGCCGTCATTATTACCCCCGAAAAACAATTTGCCATTATTCAGACCGGCCGCGAGAAAACATTACAACGTTTTGCACCAGGAGAACTGGTTAATGGGTGGACGCTGGAAAACATAGACCCACGATTTGTCATGCTGAAAAAGGGAAATGAGGAGAAACGTTTGGAACTCGAAGTAAAAACGAGCAAATTACAAACGAAAAAAGCGAATAACAATAAAAATGAAGCGAAAAATGAACAAGTCAAGATAGAAACAGATAAAAATCAAAAGCCAGAGAAACAACCAGACACTTAAATAATTGGGTTTTATGGCTAATAACAACTAAAATACTTACTATCACGGTACTAAAAATCAAGGATCTGCCTTCATGAAGAAGCCACTTATTCTGACAAGCCTGTTTTTTCTGGCCTCGTGTAGCCAGGGAGGGTTGTATTCGCTTGTCAAACCACAACAACAAACATCGCAAGATAAGACGGAAACAGGACAATATTCTGAACCGGAAACGGCAAGCAATGAAGTTCTTATAGAGACGCAGAATTTGGCGATGGATAAACGCCAGCAAATTGTAGAAATAGGAAGTGGTGAATTCATTAACCCTTCAACACCAGATAATAAAAGTATTAAAAGAACTGACGAAGGAGACATTACCCTGAATTTTCAGGGAACGGATATTAATGAATTTGTCAAAGTCATTCTGGGTGATTTATTGAATCAAAATTTCGTCATCGATCCACAAGTCAGCGGTTCAGTCACTATTGAAACTGCAAAGCCATTGTCTCAAGACGATCTTTTTCCTCTATTAGAAGAACTTTTGTCGATTAATAATGCTGCCATTATTAACGCAAACGGGCTTTATCAGATCTTGCCAAAATCAAAAGTCGTTAAAGGCAATCTCTCACCTTCGACTGCAAATATAAATGACGAAAGCGGTTATAGCGTCAGAATGGTCTCTCTAAACTATATCGCCGCACAGGAAATGCAAAAAATACTCGAGCCTTTTGTTCCCGAGGGCGGAGAATTACGCGTCGATAAAAAACGTAACATGATTATTATTGGCGGCACACCGCGAGAGCTCGCTCAACTTCAGGAAACCATCAATATATTTGATGTTGATTGGCTTCGCGGTATGTCCGTTGGGCTTTATCCTCTCGACTATGTTGATCCTAAAACCCTAAAAGCCGAGTTAGACGAAATTCTTGGTGGTACGGAAGGCAGTAATCCTGGCGAACTGCTAGGAGGACTGGTTCGCACCGTCGCATTGGAGCGTTTAAACTCGATATTGTTAATTAGCTCTACGCAAGCGGCATTGCGCGAATCGGAAATATGGCTATATCGGCTTGATCGGCAAGGTGAACAAGTTGGCAAAAACCTTTATGTTTATAATGTACAAAACGCAAAGGCTATTGAAATTGCGGAAATACTTGGCAACATCTTTGGTAGTGACAATACAACATCACAAAACAATACCGCTCCTCAATTAGCACCAGGCACGACTCCCGTCGAAATCTCTTCAGGGGGTGAAGAACCGGCCGCAGAATCAACCGCTCAAGCTTCGCCGCCGACACCTTCAGCACCAGTAAGTGTCGGCGACTCTGGACTATCACTAAACTCGTCTGGTTCTATTGAAATCATTGCCGACGATACGCGTAATGCGCTGGTCATCTTAGCTTCTTCAAGAGACTATAAAATGGTAGCCGCTGCGATAAAAAAACTGGATGTCGTACCACTTCAAGTCCTGATTGAGGCAAGCATAATAGAAGTCACCCTAAACGATGACTTGAGTTACGGCGTTGAATGGTTTTTTAATAACCAGGTTGGTTCAAGAAGAGGACAAGGACAACTGGACCTTGGCGATGCTGGCATATCAGCACTTGCCCCCGGCTTTTCTTATACCATTATCAATAGCGCCTCTAATGTCAAAGTCGCGTTAAATGCTTTGGAGTCGGAATCTGATATTAATGTACTATCGGCCCCATCATTAATGGTGCTTGATAATCAAACGGCAACGATCAATGTCGGTGACGAGATACCTGTTCCGACACGACAATCAGTCAGTAATATTGATCCCAATGCACCTACTGTAAACGAAATACAATTCAGAAATACGGGCGTGACATTGGAAGTGACTCCTAGAGTAAATAATAGTGGTCTCGTCACGATGGATATTCGGCAGGAAGTCAGTAACGCAGTTGCGACAACATCATCAACCATCGATGCGCCAACCATTCAACAAAGGCAGATTGAGAGCACAGTAGCAATCAATACCGGTCAGACCATTGTTCTTGGTGGACTCATTAGAAACTCTGAAACCGAGAATGAAAGCGGTATACCCGGATTACAGAGAATTCCAGTAATCGGTAATTTATTTGGAAATAGCATTATAGAAAAACGAAGAACAGAATTGGTCGTACTAATTACGCCTCGCGTAGTAAGAAACAACACCGATGCACAAAAGATTACCGATGAGTTCAGACGCAAATTGGAAAACCTCCCACCTGAGATCAACCACGATAAATTGCAGCTCGATAATGCTTCATAATTCTGAAGTAACGCTAAAATAATTATTTTACAAGTAAGTTAAATGAAACCTATTCAATATTTTGATGATGAATACTTAACACAGTGTCGTTCTTTTACGCCTGAATCAATTGTTGAATATCTTGAGAATTTCAGATTACTGCAACAGCCAAACGAGAAAAGTCGTTTGATTAGTATCAAGATACCTGAATCCTTGCTGGCCAGCTTTAAAACGAAATCAGAATTGCATCAGGTAAAATATCAAACCCAGATAAAAAAACTGATGCGTGATTGGGTAGAATCATAATAATAATTTAACTTTTCCAAAACATGATCCGTATTTTCTCCTATATAGGCTTGCTCGGTGGTCTGCTCGCCCTGACAATATTAATTGTATGGCAAGGTATCGGCGATGTCTTTTCCGTCTTGTATGAGTCTGGCTGGATACTGTTAACACTGCCTTTAGTCTGGATACCCTGTTTTATTCTCGCAGTATTCTCATGGCGATTATTATTCCCGATTGATCGGACTCCACCCTTTAAAGAATTATTACTCGGTCTATGGATGGGTCGTGCGGTGAACAATATTCTTCCCGTCGCTAGTATCGGTGGCGAGATTGCCAAAGCACGTTTATTAATCCTTTGGGGAAGAAACGGTATCGATGCCAGCGCATCAGTAATGGTCGACAAGACCGTGCAGGCACTCTCTTTAATACCTTGGGCGATCATGGGTACCGGTTTACTAGTCTATCTCGCTATTGATAACAATCTTGCTATCAAGATATTACTCGGCGTAAGCGTGCTCAGTATTTCTATATTGTTCTTTATTTACTTTCAACGAGCGGGCATGTTTGGTTTTGCTGCCAAAATAGTCGGCAAATTTACCTCGTCAGAGGGTTGGGGACAGATCACGAATAATGCCCATGACGTCGATGCGTCCGTCAAAGCAATTTATAAGGATAAAAAACGGTTTGCATTATCTATTTTTTGGCGTACAGCTGGATTAACTCTACAAACCGGAGAGGTCTGGCTAGGCTGTTATATTCTCGGCCATCCAATTGGTCTGGTTGAAGCGATCATGTTAAAGAGCCTGACGTCGATCATTACCGATATCGCGTTCATTATTCCTAACGGCTATGGTGTTCAGGAAGGGGGCTACTTATTGTTTGGCGCGATGGTGGGATTGTCACCAGATTTTTCATTAGCCTTGTCATTAGCGACAAGAATCCGCGAAGTCACGATTGATGTACCGGGCGTATTTTACTGGCATCATATTGAAGCAAAGTTTTTGATTAATAAAACGCGCAGCAGGAAAGCTTAATATAGCGATTCAATTATATGAGAATTTTAGAAACTGAATTGCTACTAGCCATAAACATGCATACTAGTTTTTAGCGAGTTTTATATTCCTTATGAGCCTATTAATAAAACCATCCTTTTTTGATAAATTTAATCTTGCATTAGTATGTCCGCATTCTGTTACTATAAAATACTTATTATCGTTTCTATAATATGAACGAGGAAGGCTGAAAACCACAGTCCACTGTTTATGCGCAGAATCGAATGAGGATTCAGCCTTGCTACTCCATAGTTCATAAATTGTCTGCCAAGCATCTACCCCATTTATATCTATAGATTTACTACTGATCAACTTGCTTTTATCCGGCGTAGGTGAACGACCAGTTGCAGGCATGGCTATACCTTTATTAAGCATATCTGAAATACTTATATCCTCAACCAAGTTCATCATTGTATAAATATATGTATTGGCGACTTCTTCTGCCAAGCGTTGATTAGTAAAACGGTACCCAACTTCATTAGGAAAATATCGCAACTGTCTAATTTTGCATGAAGGAGTGTATGAATCAGCTCTAAGCCTCAGCAATGAAATAATTCCAGGATCTTTCGAGGGTGAAAATTTTTTTTGTTCTGATAAATAATTGTTCGTATCATCCACAAATAATTTATCCAATTTCACTGAGACTAAACCACATCGGTCAGTCACTATGCCTCCATCAGAAACTGAAGTATGAGGAGCATTCTCACACCTAGAACCAGAATCGTCTTTAACTGTTGAATTTCCTTTGATTAGGAAATTAGTTTTGCTATCAAATTCATCAAAACAACCAATGCCTTCAAATTCAAAATGGATACAATTCTTAATTGCTATTTTCTCAGATTGTCGCTTTGGTAACCTAATAGACCAATCCTGTCCAGAAGAACAAACAACACTCCAAAATGCCTGAGTATTGTAAAAGCCTTGAAAATAAGTAAGCGTCACAGAACCGCAATCGAGTTTGCCTCTATCAAGCATTTCCGTGAATACTCTTCTTTTGGACTGATTATCAAGTTTATTTATAGAATCGTGTACTTCATTAGCATATAGGTTATTACAAAAAAGAGTTAATACAATTAAGCCTGGGAATATTTTAAAAAATTGATGCATATCGATTAAATCAATTTCCTTCCATCCATGGCATGTGCAATGGTCATACTGTTGACGTATTCCAACTCACCTCCCATGGGAATTCCGTGTGCAATACGTGAAACCTGTTTGCCTTTGGCTTTGACCATCTCACTAATAAAATGCGCAGTCGCTTCGCCCTCTACGGTCGTATTGGTGGCCAATATCACTTCTTTTAATTCTTCATCATCAAGCAATTGTTGAAACTGATTCAACCCTATATCTTCAGGGCCAATCCCATCCAGTGGAGAAAGATGTCCTAATAATACGAAATAACGCCCGCGATAATTTGAATCTTCAATCGCATCGACATCGGAGGGATTTTCAACTACGCAAATCATACTGTTATCGCGCTTACTACTCTCACAAAGCTCACAGATAGGTCGTTCGGTGAAGGTTCGACAGCGCTGGCAATGACCAATGTTTTCCATTGCCTGTGCCATGATTTTGGATAAATGTTTTGCACCATCACGATTACGCTGTAGTAAGTGATGGGCAATACGCTGTGCCGATTTTCGTCCGATGCCGGGCATGCAGCGTAATGCTTCAATCAATTGTTCAAGTAAACTTTGTTCAACCATTCAACAGGAACAATAAAGATAGGTATTAGATTCTTAAATAACGAACAGTTAAAACGGAAGTTTCATGCCGGCAGGCAAGCCCATACCCGAGGTTAAACTGGACATTTTTTCCTGCGTCATTTTTTCTACTCGTCGATTCGCATCGTTCACCGCTGCCGCGACCAGGTCTTCAATCATTTCTTTATCGTCATTCATCAGTTGTGGATCAATCTCAACACGCTTGACATCATGAAGACCGTTCATTGTCACCTTAATCAAGCCGGCACCCGATTCGCCAACCACTTCTGTATCCGCCAATTCCTGCTGCGCTTTTTCAACATTGGCCTGCATTTCCTGCGCCTGTTTCATGATATTGCCTATGCCTTTCATTACATTACACCTCTTGATATTTTGTTCTAACGTTAACCTGGCTGAATCGAGTCCTTATCTATCGTTGCGTCGAATGTATCGACAATCGATTGTACTGTTTGATCATTACTGACGGAGAGTTCTGCGGCTTTTTGTTTTTCGCGTTCGTGCCGGACACGGGACTCGGCCGGTGTCTCACTTGATGGATCTTCAATAGCCACTAACAATTTCACGTTTTCACCAAAACGCACTTTGATCGCCTGCTCCAGACGTTCTTTTTGAATGCTGTTAAGTAAATGTTCCTGTGACGGCGACAATGCCAGCTCTACCTTGTCTTTAGTATGCGCTTTAAGCGCACAATGACCGGCAAGTTCTTTGACCAGTCCGACTAATGCCATCTCATCAATAATCGTTTTCCAATCATTATCATCATAACCTGTTGAAGCCGAGTGCTCAGTTATAGGCCGAGCCTGTTCAATAGCTTCATCACTCGTCTCAACATCTACATCTCTTTCAACTGGCTTAGGTGCTTCAGCTTGTCTAGCATTTTCAGTTGTATCAGTGTCTGGCGATGTCTGAACCGTTGCTTTGCGTGGAGCGATCGACTGGACGGGAGCATCAGGAATTTCGTTATTTGATACGGGGCGAAATGCCAACATGCGAATCAAGGTCATTTCAAAACCGGATTTCACATCCGGCGCAAGATATAAATCCTTTCTTCCTTTTAATGCAATTTGATAATACAACTGTACATCTTCCTTGCTCATTGCCTCTGCAAACGCTACCAGCTCTGCATGTTGTCGCAACGGATTATCGACATCATTTGGTAGAGCCCGAAGCGTCGCGATCTTTTGCAGCAGGCTTAGCAACTCGGATAGCAGTCCATCAAAATCAGGATTTTGTAATGCAATCTCCTGAACTATGTTTAACAAAGATTCGGCATCGGCATCGATCAAAGACTGTATTAATCCATATAAGTCAGCACTATCAATCGTGCCCATCATTGCGCGCACCTGTTCCTCTTTCAAAGCACCGCCGCCATAGGCAATAGCCTGATCCAGCAAACTTAATGCATCACGCATACTCCCCGCTGCTCCACGAGCTATTAGTTCCGTTGAACCTTGATCAAACTCTATCGACTCTTGTTTCAATATCATATTGATCTGTTCGGCGATTTGTTCCTGCGTTAAGTGACTCAGGTTAAATTGCAAACAGCGAGAGAGAATCGTGACCGGTAATTTTTTTGGTTCGGTTGTCGCAAGCAGAAACTTCACATGCGGCGGTGGCTCCTCCAATGTTTTCAACAAGGCGTTAAAACTGTGATTGGAAAACATGTGTATTTCGTCAATCAGATAGACTTTATAGCGACCGCTGGTCGGCGCATACTGGACGTTTTCCATTAACTCACGGGTTTCATCGACTTTGGCGCGAGACGCCGCATCGACCTCAATTAGATCAACAAACCGGCCCTCGTCAATTGCTACGCATGCAGGGCAAACGCCACAAGGCGTTGAGCTCACTCCAGTTTCGCAATTCAGACATTTTGCCAGGATGCGAGCCAGTGTGGTTTTACCTACGCCACGCGTGCCAGAGAATAGATAGGCATGATGCAAACGATCCTGATCCAGCGCATTTTCCAGCGCTTTCAGCACATGAGATTGCCCCACCATATCAGCGAAAGAACGAGGCCGCCATTTACGCGCAAGTACTTGATAACTCATTGATTATTATATGTATTGAAAATATCTAACTGGCAGGAAAGTTTGCCAAAAATAGCATGATACATGAGGCAGTAATCGCGGCAAGTCTGGCTGCAAAATAGCCGAAAAATAAGGAGGCAACCCGCACCGTCCCGACCCCGGCACACAACTCCACTGCTGCCGCTGCTCCCTTCCGGGCCTGACGGGGTTCACAATTTCGTGTTGCGGGGAGACCGGCACGGGTCACCATAAACAGGGAACGGATGGTATCAATTACGACAGGTTTTGGACACTGTAATTATGCGGTTTCCGCTTTCCGGTAAAGTCAAAAAATGACCTATCGAACGTTTTATTTATCCCGTTTTCTGAGGATAAATACCGCATATTCTGTTTTGGCATCAGGAACGATTGGATGAGTCAGGTCATAATATTCATCCACGACGGTTTCGATAGTAAAACCTGCCTTTGTGATCAGACTTTTAAATTGAGTTAAGCTGTAGGTACGGAGTTCATAACTCGATTCATGTTTATAAATATGTTTATCCCCCTTCGCTTTTAATTTAATACCGAGCTGTTCACGACGTTGATTTACGTCTAATGAAAGTTGACGCATGCTGGTTTTCACCTGCAGACGCCCACGTCTGGCTGTCCACTTTATCGGTTGCTGTGAAGGTTTATTTCCCACTTGCAGATGCATACCCAGGATATAAATACCGCCAGGCTTTAACATCCTGGAAGTATTGATTAAATGCTCCAATGCCGCTTGCTCTGTTAATAAATGACGAAAGGTATCGACGGTGCAAAACGCTGCATCATATTTTCTGCCCGTTTGTTTAAACGACACCATGTCGGCTTCGTATATACGCGCATCGATGCAGTTTCGATTGAGTTTATTGATTAGGTAATTCAACGCGTGGGTATTAATGTCATAACCCTCACACCGAAAGCCGGCACGACTCAAGGGCAAGATTAATCGTCCTGTACCGCAAGCTGGTTCAAGCAATCTAGACGAATTGCCTTTGCAATAATGACGCAAAGCCTTAATAAGAAAATCCAGTTCAGGACGCATTTCATGCGAAAAAGACACGTCGTAATAAACTGGCAGGTTATACCAACTATGATTCGCGTCCGTTTTGGATTGGTTTCGTTTTAACAAGTTGGATAATTAATGAACAATAACGTGCTCGACGATATGCAGGTCTTTACCCGTAGCTGCGATAGCTGATTCATAGTCAGGAATCTTTGTCGCGTTATAACTATACCACTGCGCCTTTAGTTGTTTATCTGAGTTCACTGTTATTGGAACGGAAACAGCTTTCTCCTCTGATGGAACACTAAATTGATCCAACCCGAATGACACACCCGAGCCCTCGCCTTTGATGAATGCCTCCTTGCGCGTCCAAATTCGATAAAACGCATCGAGCCGTAATTCAGGATCTATTGAAAGCAATTGTTGATATTCCGCATCACTAAAAAAACGTTTCGCTAGCGATAGATAATCTGTATTTGAGTTAATTGCTTCAATATCAACCCCTACCTCACAACCTAATGTAAACGCAAGCAGTGCCAGGTTATTTGAGTGGGAAACATTAAAGTAAATTGACTTACCGACATAACGATAATTAACCAGTGGTTTGCCGTGATCATTATATTGAAACACAATAGCCTCCGGACGCGTATCTACCAGACAGCGTGACAACAGTTCCCGTAATAATGCACGCGTAATAATAAACTGCTGTTTTTTTGAATCCAGCTTGAGTTTTTTTGCCCGGTTCAGTTCATCATCATTCAGGCATTCACTTAATAGCGCATGATCAAACAAACCAAGATCAATTAAATAACATACGATTTTATCATCAGCTAATTTAATCTTATCTGGAAAAAACTGTCGCATAGTTAGTTATCATTCAGCGATGCTGCTAAGAGTTCCATACCTTTAGAGATAGACACCGCAGGTGAATAATTCAACTCCTTTTTCGCCGCGGACAAATCAAACCAATGGTGTGTAGAAAGCTGTCGCGCGACAAAACGCGTCATGATCGGTTCCTCTTGTCTACCGAGTAAACGATAAATCGTTTCCAAAACTGCACCCACAGCAAAGGCAAGCCCAACAGGAACTGTTTTAGTAACAGCCGGTAAGTTGGCAGCCGTCAATATTTGATTAAGCAAACGTTTCATTTCGATAGGTTCATCATTACTAATAAAATAGGCACGCCCGTTAGCGTTTGGATTCGTTTCTAATGCCGTTAATGCTTGAATATGTGCCAGCGCCGCATTATCAATATAACAAGAGTCCACTTTATTATCGCCATTACCAACCAGTTTCAATTTACCCATGCTGGCTCGCTCAATCACCCTGGGGACTAAATGCGGATCGCCCGGCCCCCAGATTAAATGGGGTCGTAGGGCTATGGTTTTTAATGCATCAGAATTAGCTTTCAACACAAGCTGTTCGGCTTTAGCTTTGGTTTTTTGGTAGACATTAAAAAAATGATTCGAGTAAGGCTCAGTCTCATCTATACCCTCTTCATCCGTGCCATCAAATACCACACTGGGCGTACTGGTATAGATTAAGTATTCGATCTTATTCTCATCACAGGCAGTCAGTACATTCTCAGTCGCGATAACATTCGCTTCATAGTAATCCTGCTCATCACCCCATACGCCCGCCTTGGCCGCCACATGAAATATGGCATCGCAACCAACGCTGGCCTGTATCACTTCATCCCTGTTTTTTAAATTCCCGATAACAGTCTCCGCACCCCACTCGCGAAGCTGT
Organism: Gammaproteobacteria bacterium; assembly: GCA_028279365.1. Classification (GTDB taxonomy): domain Bacteria; phylum Pseudomonadota; class Gammaproteobacteria; order Eutrophobiales; family Eutrophobiaceae; genus JANQNX01. The sequence goes on from JANQNX010000010.1 coordinate 30,433, forward strand.
GGATAATCACCACGCTGATAAGTGATTACCTGATGCTGTTGATCAAGCAATTGTCGAACAATGGCCTTGCCTAAAAATCCACCACCGCCTGTGACTAACAGTCTCATCCGATTTGTGTTGCTGCCCACACAGCCAGTTTTTCGCGACCAATCTTGGCATTGTGTCGAATATCAACTGGAAACGAAGGGTGAAACAATACAGTCTCTATCAATCCAGTTATATCATGTTGTTTTGCTAACTCGAGCAATTGTTTGGTTAATTGGTTTTTATCCGGCTGTTGTTGATCGACTTCAAGCTCCACACAAATGATCGGCCTGGTCTTATCTGCCTGGGTTACGCCGATCAGTGCCGAACGAAACACGTCGGGATGTGCATTAAATATCCCCTCACAACATGCCGTATGCAATGTCACACCATCGACCTCGACCCGTTGACTCTTACGACCGCAAAACCAGAGCCGACCCTGTTCGTCAAGATAGCCAGTATCACCCATGCGATGATAGAAACCATCCTCGTCATATATCTTGGCCAGTTCTGTTGCGCTGTGTCGATTGTAATACGCGTGCGTGACTTGTGAGCCTTTAACACATATCTCACCAATTTGATTTGCGCCTAACTTTTCAATTGATGACCATTGCTTAATGACGTCATCGGTAATGTTTATGATTTCGACGTTAATACCCTCAACCGGTTTGCCGACACACACACCTTTGCCAGTTGCGGTCATCTCAGCCGTTTCAGTCAAGACTTCGTGACTGCCTATCGAACTGACCGGGAGTGATTCGGTAGCGCCATAGGGCGTATAGATTTGTGTTGTTTCATTTAATAAACATTGAAAATTGTTCAGGATAAGATCTGACACCGGTGCACCCGCCGACAATACCCTTTTTAATGTTTCAAAATGCAATGACGTGTTTTTCGCATACTTGCCAACGCGATTTAATAAGGCTGGGGAACCAAACATATTCGTGCATCGATAATCCTTGATAGCCGCAATAATAGTTTCGGGATCAACATAACCCGGACGGGTAAAATCCATTTTAGGAATAATCGATGTCATACCCAGTGCCGGCGCAAATAAGGCAAATAAAGGAAATGTCGCTAGATCTACCTCACCCGCTTGAATGTTATACAGTGACTTTAGCGCATTTACCTGAGCGGTAAAATTTGCATGCGTATACATGACACCTTTAGGAATTCCGGTACTGCCACTGGTAAATAAAATGGCGGCATCGTCCTCCGGCTGAGTATCGCGTTGAAAAGCATCATGAATATGGTTTTGTTTAGTCTGCTCTAAGGTAGTGAAAAAGGGTCGTAACAAAAAAGAACCGCCAACCAATATGGTGCGTTTGATGGTTTGTCTACCCCAGCCTAATATGAGTCTTGCCAGCTGTGCAGATGGAATACCAATAAACGCGTCCGGCTCAGCCTCTTCCAGACACTTACCCAGGTTTTTCATCCCTATACCGGGATCAACGGCAACCAGTATCGCTTCGACTTTAAACAAGGCAAACACCAGTACAAAAAAATCCAGACCGGGTTTGACCATTAATACCGTACGTGTGCCCTTACCTATCCCTTGTTGCATTAAACCATGCGCAACCTGATCGCTTTGTTGATTCAGCTGCGCATAGTTAAGGCTGTGCTGATACTTGTTTTTGTCATCGTTAAGCATTTGCTCAACGACAGCATACTGTTCTGGCGCGTGTTTGGCTCGTTCCGGAAGATGAGACGCGATGTTGGCAGTTATCATGGCAAACAAGCTATGCCTGCTGACTTACATGCTTCTCAAGAAAATCACTGATGACGGGAATCACTTCGTCGCCCGCATCTTCCAACAAGTAATGGCCAGCATCGTATTCATGATATTCCGCATTCGGGAAACGCTGTTTCCATTCGTTCAGAAAATCATGATCAAAGACAAAATCGTTCAAGCCCCAACAAACCATTAGTGGTAATGCTGAAAACTGTTGCAGATTTCGATCAACCTCATCAACAATGGAATAAGTCACATGCTGTTCATCTAACGGGATATCCTCAACAAAACGTAATACGGATAAGCGCGCCGCCCAACAATCATGTGGGTAGAGATAAGCTGTCGCAACGGAGTTTGTCATCGGTGCGCGTGTCACACACTGCGTAACAGCTCCGCGACAAAAGGCATTGAAACCCTGAATTAATACTTTGCCTAATAGTGGAATACGACTTAACTTTAATTGCCACGGAATCGCTTTATTAGTAGGAATATGAAAACCGGCGGTATTAGAAACGACCAGGCACTTTATCTTGTCCGGGTAACGTGTCGCATAAGTTAGACCAATCATGCCGCCCCAATCATGTACGATCAGGGTAATCTTGTCGCTGGTTTCCAGGCTGGACAATAACGCATCCAGATCATCGACCCGTTGTTGTAGGGTAAACGAATAATTGCTATCCGATGGCTTATCGGATAAACCCATACCAATGTGATCCGGCACAACACAATGATACTGTTCTGTCAGTTTAGTAAACAGCTTTCGATAGTAAAACGACCAGCTCGGATTACCATGTATCATGACCACGGTATCGGCATGCTTGATACCTCCTTCCAGATAATGCATACGAAGATGATTGACCGTGGTATAGCGAGACGAGTCAGACGGGTAATCCGGAAATTGCATAGGTTTTTTCGTTGGAAAGCGTTAACAGCTAGCTAGTTTACTGAATAATAAAGCAATCACCAAACCTGCAAGACGAGTAACTAGTGCATAGGTGGCTTTAATAACAACACTAATGCCGGTACCAGCAATAGATCACCGAGTAAGGCCACGAACATGGCAAAGCCGGTCAATAAACCAAAATAAATGGTCGGAATAAAATTGGAAAACGCCAACAATGCGAAACCAAAGATAATGGCAGTCGATGTGTAATACATGGCCTTCCCTATGCCACCATGGCAACGGTTAATCGTTTCCAGGTAGTTATGATCCACCGGGAATTCCTGTTGTAATCGATGTATATAATGAATCGTATCATCCACCGAGATACCAATAGTAATCGCGGCGATAGTGATGGTCATCATATCCAGCGGGATCGCTAAATACCCCATCAAGCCCAGGATTAATGCCGCCGAAAATATATTCGGAATAATCGCAATCAATGACAATGCCAGATTGCGAAACAATATAATGAACATAAACAGGATGGCAGCAAACACAGCGCCAATGGTCAGGATTTGCGAACGAAACAGACTTTGCAGCATGTTGTTATACAACACCAGCATACCGGTAAGCTGAACCTGATCCTTTTCAAAGCCTAATTCCTCGGTTAAATGTCGATCAATATCTTTCAACATCTGGTCGCGATTCAGGTTGGGATCAGACTCAATCACACGCATGCTAAAACGTGCCTGATTATTATCTTCCGAAAGATAAGGCCGAATCATATCGTCAGCAATCGATTGCGGCACGCGGTTATTAATAACAGCCAATTCAAAATCGTCCAACGGTTGGCCGTTCAGTTTCTCAACAATATCCATCGTTGTGACAATAGACAGCACCTTACCCATAGACGATACATTGCTCAGGTAATCATTGACCTGCTGCGCTCGACGAATCATATCGGCATTCAACCAGTAACTCGGTTCCGGCTGACTATCATCAGCATCGAAAAACAAGGCATCCAATTCACTATCAGTCTCGGCCAACTCCTGCTGCACTTCAATGAAATCCCGATCAGGATCGATAATTAAATCGAGCGGCATGGTACCGCCAAGTTGATGATCAATAATCTGTAGGCCCTGATAAATTTCCGTATCCGATTTAAAGTTATTGATAAATCGATTTTCGACTTTTAATTCCGGGATACCGAGCGCAAACGAAACGATAAGCGTGATACCCAGTGCGACAATCAGTTTGGGATGGTGATCGACTTTTTTAGCCAACCATAATGTGATTGCACGCGTAATATTTTTTCTGGTTGAAATATTCATTTCACCAAACAGCGATAACAAGGCTGGCATAAAAGTAAAGCTGACGACAAACGCGACTGACAATCCAATCACCATGATCCAGCCAAAGTCGATGACCGGACGAATCTCGCTGATCACCAATGATGCAAACGCAACCGCTGTCGTTAACACCGTATAAAAACACGGCCTTACCATCGATGCGACGGTTGCCTGAATCAACTCATTATGCGTTAACGCAGGATGCTGCATTTGTAAATCGCGATAACGCACAATCAAATGAATGTTCAGCGATAGTGTAATGATTAACAGAATCGATAAAAAGTTTGATGAAATCACTGTCACCGGCCAGTCGTTAAATCCAAGTATCCCGGTAGTAATCAGACCGGTGATGGAACAGACCAGTAACGGCAAGATAACCCAGCGTGGGGAATGAAAGAACAGCGTTAGAATAATAATCAAAAATAAGACAATACCGCTGCCAAATACAATCAGATCATTTTGAATAAACTGCAACATGTCGACCGTTATCATCGGAATGCCACCCAGATAGAGCTGACCGAATTCACGATGATTATCAATAATCGCGCGAATAGCAGCGATATCAATTTCGCGTTGTTCATTAAACAACCTGTTCTGCACGCTTATCTGCTGATTAAGCAGTGTCAGGTCTTCCCCTTTTTCCCGAGCAGCATCGCGTTTATCCAGTAAGTCATAATAATCGTTATGCCGTTTAAACAAGGCCTGTATCGCAGTAATTTTGCCATCGTTGCTAACCAGTAAATTCTGATACAGTGGATTATGCTGGAACTCTTCTTTTGCCAGCGCTATATCAACGTTGTTGTTTGATAACATCGGTAAAGTCGATTGTAATTCCGACAGTGATAATCCCGATTGATAAATAATCGGTACATCAAGAATGGACGTGACCGATTCGATATTATCAAGACGCAGTAATTCTGTTTTTATCGATTCAATCGCCGCCAACGACTCCTCAGCAAATAAACCCGTATTCGGCGCAAACGTAATGATGACAAAATCATCCGAGCCGTAACGCTTGGTGATTTCTCGGTAATAATCGAGGCTGGCATCATTTTCCAATACCAGTGAATCGGCAGATGCATCCAGTCTGAATGACTGGGCGTAATTTGCCGCGAGGATAATAAACAGTAAATAACAAAACAAAACCCATAACGGCTTTTGCAGCACTAGCCGCTGAAAGGTTGCTGGTAAATTCACGTTGCTTAACGAATCAGGGGATTACACTGCACTCTGAAAAACTCTGCGAAAAACCAAAGATGCCCTGATGTTTCACTTTTCGCGCGAAGATTTTTTTATAGGTCTTGACCAAACTGACATTATCAATCACTAAATCTACTACCTTCCAGCTGTCACCATCAGGGCGCATAGGATATTTGATGGTCAGGGGTTTTGTCTCCGGACGAGTCAAGGTCTGGGTGATAGAAATATAATCTTTTCTTGCTTCCGGTATTGCAGATTGATAACTGATATTCTGGTTACGGTAAGCCAGTAACACATAAGCATAACGTTCAATTAATAAATTACGAAAACCGGCGCTGACACAGGTTTGCAAGTCATGATCTAATTGCTTCCAGTCTGATGACAGCGTCATTGCGGTCATCATGGTAAAATCCATGTGCGGTACGATTAACTCTCTTACGATCTGTTTGATTTGTGCCGGGTCACGTTCCAGTGCCTGTTGTTCGGATTCGAGTCGTTGTAATACTTCCTGTGTCGTATCGTAGACAATTTCATCCGCTGACAATGCAAGCACATGATTTGGGATCAAACTGATTAGCATTAAAACAAATAACAATGAACCCACTACCGTTAGATCTGTTGTCTTCCCCATCTTCTAACCCACCTTTTTTAACCTATTAATCATTTAGTATTACTCCATGAACATTGGGCCACCTTGATCAAGATCAAGCATCTTTCCGGCACAATACGTAAGCTATTCTGAATTTAACCAGGCTCTGGCCTCGTCAATTTGATCCAGTGAAAAAACCCTGACCTTGCAAGGAAGAAATGCACCGGCTGCCTTACTAAAAGGACCAATCCAGCCTGAATCCGTCAATACGGCACAATGACTGAAATCCTTCATATGCTCAATATCAAATAATATCCCTTCCCATAGTACAGATGGATCAAAACCATCAAATTCACGAATCTCTTCCAATAATTTTATCTTACCGTAGTTATCGATAAGCTCTTCCATCTCATCCGCAACGCGATCAAAATCCTGCTGTGTAATTTTTCCATCAACAATAATCTCAATCCTTTTTTCCTCCGGGAAGATACTGTATTCCGTTGCCATGATAAACCTCCTGCCCATACGAGCATTCGTTTTCTATGCGCAAGATATGGTATAAATTAATCTAATAATAATGAATTAAAATTATAACGCTCATTATTCTTTTCGAATGATTCCACCTGACTATTCTATCCATGTTATATGACGTCATTATTATCGGTGCGGGCGCATCCGGGCTGTTATGCGCAATCACGGCCGGTCAACGTGGACGCAATGTGTTGGTATTGGATAGCAGTAACAAGGTTGGCAAAAAGATACTGATGTCCGGTGGTGGACGATGCAATTTTACTAACCTCAATATCCAACCCGAGCGTTTCCTGTCGCATAACCCGCATTTTTGCAAATCGGCACTGAGCCAATATACACAATGGGATTTCATCCAACTGGTAGAAAAACACGATATTGCCTATGAAGAACGCAAGCATGGGCAATTATTTTGCCAACACTCTTCCAGGGATATCTTGGCGATGCTGGTCAGAGAATGTGAGCCACTGCCTGTCACCATACAAACGCATTGCAATGTTGAAACAGTCTCGGCTGTCCCTGATGAAGATAATGGAAACACGTATTATCTAAATACCAATCTTGGAAAATTCAGCGCCGGCAGTCTCGTTATTGCATCCGGTGGCCTCTCGATTCCGAAAATGGGCGCGACCAATTTTGGCTATCGTATCGCCAAACAATTTAAGCTCGCTGTGCATCCTACCCGTGCCGGCCTGGTGCCGTTCACTTTCAGCGATCATTTCAAACAAATATTTGCGCGCCTGTCCGGTGTATCTCAGGCAACGACATTATCAAATACCCGAGCCACGTTTCAGGAAAACATTCTTTTTACCCACCGAGGACTAAGCGGTCCGGCCGCATTGCAACTCTCCAGCTATTGGCAGGAAGGCGAGACGATTAACGTGGATTTATTAATGCACGACATGACAGATGCATTGCTTGATGCGAAACGACAAAACCCTAACATGCTGCTGCGGAATATCTTTGCCTCGTATTTCACCAAGACATTAATTTCAGAACTGGAAACTTTATTCTGGCCGGACTGGCAACACAAACCGATTGCCGACATTCCCGACAGAGTGTTGAAAACGATCAGTCATCATTTATCAAACTGGCAGTTAACCCCCTCCGGCACAGAAGGTTATCGAACAGCCGAAGTCACGCTGGGCGGTGTCGACACTGATTATTTATCCTCTAAAACGATGGAATGCAAGCATCAGCCAGGACTTTATTTCATCGGTGAAGTGGTTGATTTAACGGGACATTTGGGCGGCTATAACTTCCAATGGGCCTGGTCTTCTGGCCATGTTGCTGGCTTAAGTGTCTAGGTAATTAAAGACATCTTGTATTTTGCCGTTATTAGTCCTAGAAGCGAAAAAAGCGTAATTAGCTAGTTCAGCGGTTACATATAAACCAACACTTAAATAAGAGTAAATACTATGTCGAATAAAATTCTCTATATATTAGTACCTGATGATCATATCAGTCCATTTGACGTAACGCTGGCCACTGATGCGGGTTTCACCCAAATCCTTCCATTTACTGGCGTTGAAATTAAAGACGTCATGCCGATGGTACAGGATGCGATTTTCTGTCGTCCTCCTAAACGATTTAACGATACTGGCATATTCATCGGTGGTCGTGATGTGCATATGGCAACCGACATGTTCCAGAATGCAAAGAATGCCATGGTAGGAGATTTTCAGGTAGGGGTATTCGCCGATCCGAATGGTGCCTACACTACATCAGGCAGTATTGTTGCCCTCGTCGAACAATCCCTTGAAATGAAAACCGGTAGTGGGCTGAAAGGTCGTTCTGTGGCTGTCTTCGGCACCGGGCCAGTGGGGTTATCTGCCGCGGTTTTGAGTGCGCAAGAAGGGGCAGTCCCCATGTTATGTCAGCTAACCGCTGATGATGATAAAGATGTTGCCAATCGTTTCTGCGAACGCTTTAATGTGAATGTTCCCTGGGTTAGCGCACAAACACATGAAGAAAAAGTCGAGATTGTAAAATCTGCTGAAGTGATTATCAGTGCTGCTAAAGCTGGTATTCGCATATTAGGAAAAGAAGAACTCGATTACGCGGAAAACCTGTTAGTGGCTGCGGACACCAATGCAGTCCCTCCTTCAGGTATTGAAGGGATTGATGCACATGATAAACATAAAAATGTGAAAATGGAGAAAGCAGAGTTTAATGGTATCGGCTCTTTAGCTATCGGCAACCTGAAATACAAGACACAATTTGGTCTGTTTGAACAAATTCAGCAGGCTGAAACAGCCGCGTTACTGGATTTTAGAGAAGCTTATGAATACGCGGCAACCGAGTTACACCGAGCCGACAAGAAAAAACAGGCCGCATAGCGCATGTCATTGAACAAGGATGTTCAATCAACTTTTAAGCTTTAATACTAATACCCCCTTCCCTACTTAAACGCATTAACGGGTTTCTATCTTGCACTAATACTTATACTATTAGTACATGAAATTGAACCAGTTGGTGCTGTTTCTACTATGTTGCACAAATGCACTGCATACATTTGCGCAAGAAAAAATTGACCTTGATATAAATGGCATCAAGATGCAGTTCGTCACGATACCTGCCGGTGAGTTCATCATGGGTGATAAAGACGGACAACGTGACGAGCGCCCGCGACACCCGGTATCGATTGATTCATTCTATATGCAGACCACGGAAATCACGGTGGAGCAATTCGATATCTTTGCTAATGCAACCAATCACCCCACAAACTTCGGCTGCTGGTACTTTAATAGTGGCTGGCTGTTTTCAGCAGAACTGAACTGGCGCAATCCCGGTTATCCGCAACAACCTAATCATCCTGCGGTTTGTATCAGCTGGAATGATACCCAGCAGTTTATCACCTGGTTAAATCAGCAACAGCAGGAGTATCGTTTTCGATTACCGACAGAGGCTGAATGGGAATACGCTGCACGCGCCGGTTCCCATGAACGTTACTATTGGGGTAGTGACCCAAGCGGCTTATGTACCCATGCCAATGCATCGGATAAACAAACCTTAAAACATTTTCCCAGTTTCAGGAGCAATGATTGTGATGATGGTTATGTGGAAACTTCACCAGTAGGCAATTACCTAGCCAATTCTTATGGGTTATTTGATGTGTATGGCAATGCGTGGGAATGGACCCAGGATTGCTGGCACGAAAGCTATTCGCATGCACCGGAAGATGGCAGCGCCTGGGAGGGAAACTGCATGCGTCGCGTATTTCGCGGCGGCGGTTGGGGCGACAATCCTAAATTCGCGCGCTCGGGCTTACGTAACCGCACCGAGGCCAATAAACACAAAGACGATATTGGCTTTCGATTAGTGCTTGAAATAATTAACAATAAACCGGACTCTACAGCAAATTAGTGCGGCCATCATGTTTTTAAAGACATGCGCACTCGTGTTAAACCTTACAAAACGGGTGAGTTAAAAGACTACGTTAGACTCTACAACCCGTTTGAAAAACAGAAACCAAGAAAAGAATCCGCATAAAAGCTATGGCTATTTGATACAGTCAAAGTTGAGTGAAAAGTTTAAAGAATTTGCGGGTTACTGAAGAATAATGCAGTTCAAGAATTAATTTGCTTTAACTGCAAATAGCGTATCTTTTTCCCGGTTTAAAAATAACGCAATACACGCTGCCAGCATCGGCCAGGCAGCAAAGAAGAGTAAATGATACGGCTCGAATGGAGACAAATACTGTTTGTACGGTGTGATTGTTGACACCGTATGGATCAGTAATACAAAGCCATAGGAAAACGTCTTTTTATATCCCGCCAGAAACATTAACAGGATAATCATTTCTATCGCGCCTACAATGTACATGACGGTATTGCCCATACCGCTCAGGAAGTAATACTTTTCGTAGACCTTTGCTGCATGTTCAGGGTTGATAAACTTATCTATCGTCCACATGAATATCACCACGAAAACTGAAATACGTAATAATAATAGAGACCACTCGAGTTTTTTATCTTGCATTAGACTGATTCCACTTTAAAAAGTTATAGCTAATTACTACCAACTTTTTCTTCATAATAGGCTTTATTAGCTTTGTAGTAATTATCCAGGCGATTGGCTTCACAATAATCAATCAGCCAGTTTAGCAAGCGATCCGGGGATTTATTCTTGCCGACATCGGCATCCATGACATCATTCATCGCAGTGATAAACCCTTGTGTCCAGCTGTAGTACATAATACCTGTTTGGGTATCGACGAAATTGCGCTTGGTTTTTGAATCCGTCAGGAATTGCAAACAGGATGTATTGCCGACACCAAGTAGCGTGGTCGCGTGTGTGGGTGAGATAGCCAGCAGTAAGGATATTAATAGTATTTTTCTCATCATTTTTATTACACAAATCGTATTGGTTGTTTACTTAAGGCCATAGTATAAAACCTGTTTTTTCTAATATTAAGTCAGGATATTTGCTATGCTTCGCCCACTTTTTCAGACAATTAATTGACGGAACGTTCAACATGAAAGTCGCATTATTACTATTGAATTCAATGTTTTTACTGCTGTTTATCAGCATCATTATCGGCGAATGGGGAAACAGCAAGGCCATCGTCGGCGGAATTTCGAGCTTTATGTTACTGCTGAATTCAATCTATATATTGATCAGGGCGAAATAAATTCAGCTTTTTTGTCAACATCACTCAAGACAGTGAATACGAAACCATAGAAATAATGTAGATATACCCTTCTATTTGCTTTGTTAAATAAATTCAAATTATTTGATAGTCATTTACATATCATAAACTCTCAATTTCCATTAGTTGAAAATAATGGTTATCTGCCTGATGAGTTTACATACCACGACTATTTAGATCGTACCGCATCCTATGACATATGTGGTGGCGCTATTGTTTCCGGGTCTTTCCAGGGGTATGACCAAAGCTATTTAATTAGTGCCTTGGAAAAATTAGGAAATGGATTTGTGGGAGTCACACAGCTCCCGCATACAGTGACTGATGAAGAAATTATAAATCTAGACAAGCTGGGTATACGTGCTGTTAGATTTAATATTAAAAGAAGTGGGCCGGAAGAATTAAAGCACCTCACCACAATGGCTCATAGAATCTATGATTTAGCTCACTGGCATGTAGAACTTTATGTCGACTCCAAAGATCTGCCTGATTTATACAATACATTAATTAATTTGCCTTCAGTTTCAATTGACCATTTAGGATTAAGTAAACAGGGATTAAATACTGTAAAAAAACTTATCGGACATAATGTTAAATTAAAGGCCACGGGATTTGGTCGTGTAGATTTCGATGTAAAAGCAATCTTGCCTGAATTAAATTCGATAAATCCTTCAGCACTCATGTTTGGCACTGATTTACCCTCAACCAGAGCGCTTAGGAAATATGAAGATAAAGACTTCTTGTTAGTGATTGAAGCTTTGGGCGAAGATGGTGTGGATAACATTTTCAGTAAAAATGCGATTGAACTTTATCGCCCCGATAAATGATTTAGTGCATCTAGCAAAGAGGTGGATTCAGTCGTTATCTCCATGCTGATCGAATTATAAACATTATTAAAAAATAACTGATACTAGCTAATCTTACATTGACTTACTTTATCGATATGCTTCACATTGATATTATGAGGATGATCATGCGCATTGAGAAATTCTGCTTCAAGCGTGTATGCCAAAGATTCCAGTTCATTTTTACACTCCACATTTTTATCGTGGTCATACTGATACTGCAGAAAGTGTACAACCTCATGCAACAAGATCGCGACACCTTCCGTTGACGTCAAATCCAATGAATCCAGAATATAAACTGCTTTTTCATTAAAATTATAGAGACCATAGATATTGAGACTGTCAGGATCCAGCGCTTCAGATAATTTGCCGCCAAAAGCTACCTCTGCAATCTCAACCGATGATACTTTTTTGACTTCAGGCAAGTCATCTGCACGATAATTAAACGATGAGTGAGCGTTGATCCATTCGACCAAGCCAACAACCAGCTCTCTATCATTGTGAAAGTTATCCAGATTAAAGTCTCTACCCTGAATGATTTGTGATTGTGTCAAAGCATCAGAATCAGCATCAATGACAAACTGGCCATCATTGTTATTTTTAGCCAATGCATTTTGTGCAAACAGGCTGGCTGAAAGAACAACGATTGTCATTACATTTGCGCATGAGCTGTTTTTTACGCGTTTAACACCCTCGATAAAATTAGAACGTCGGTCTTGTTTAAGTTGATAGCCATTTTCTTTGGCATACTGTTTAATATAAAGAAAAGCTTTTTTATTACTTTCTGGCAGGCCTTTTTGATAAACAAGCGTTGGTTTACCGTCAATCTTACAAGGGTGGACCAATACCTTGTTATTTACATATTGTGTAACGGTTTTTTTAAATTCTTGATTCAATAAAAGTTTTTCGTCTGAGGAATCAGACACATTAAAAACTTCAGAGTGAAATTTAGTTCCCATCAAATTTTTTTCACATTTAACATACTAGTTAAGTATAGTTAAGAATTACCTTTCTGCACTGATAAAAACAGAGTTTTATCCTTTCTTAAAATACGAACTGGCATTTAAAAAACACTAGTTTTTTCTTACGGAGATTCAGCTTTGGTAAACTCGGCTAAAGATCTGGGTTTACCAATACCGTAGCCTTGTCCAAAGTCTATGCCTATTTTTTGCAACTCATTTTTTATTTCATCATTTTCCACATATTCGGCAATCGTTTTTTTGCCCATTGCTATTGAAATGCTTCTTATTGCTTTGACCATTGATAAGTCAAGCTTATTCTCGAGTATATTTTTAATAAAAATGCCGTCGATTTTTATATAATCAACAGGAAGGTTCTTTAAATACGCAAAAGAAGATAAGCCACTGCCAAAATCATCCAGCGCAGCTTTAGCGCCTTTTGTATGCAATGTATTTATAAATTCGACCGCATTTTCCAGATTTGCTATAGCGGATGTTTCCGTTACTTCAAAGTAAACCTGACTATAAGGAATATTTTTATGTTCAAATTGTTTTACTACAAAATCGGATAAATTTTCATTGGCCAGGGATTGGCCGGATAAGTTAATTCCCCAACTATCGTTATCTTTCAATATATCTGAGTATGCCTCCAACCAGGAAAACGCTGTTTTGATAACCCATTGATCAACTTTGCTGGATAAATGATATTTCTCTACTGCGGGTAAGAAAAAACCTGGTGGAACCAACGCCCCATCTTCATCCTTCATCCTGATTAACAATTCATAATGCTTCTCACCCTGCTCAGGGTTAAGACTGACAATAGGTTGATAATATAAATAAAACCGGTCCTCTTCAAAGGCCCGATTAATTCGTTCAACCCATTCCATTTCCTGTTTTTTCTTACTAAGAACTGTATGCTTATCTTGATCTGAAATAATTTCGATACGATTGCGTCCCTTTTCTTTTGCCATTTGACATGCATTTTCGGCGACTATCAGCATTTCATCCGCGTCATTTAAATTTTGATTATCTATCGGGATAACACCAATGCTGCTGGAAATAATCAAACTGTGTCCCTGCCAGTTATAACGAAACTCGCTAAACGCATTTTGTATACGTTCAAGGATTACACCAGCATGAGTGATAGAACAACTCTCTAGCAAGATAGCAAAGTTATCTCCATGTAAACGTGCTAATACATCTCTTCTACTTAACGATGACTTCAATAGTTTGGCTATCTGACGTAATAATTCATCACCTGCCAATGTGCCGTGAGTATTATTAATAATTTTGAATTCATCTAAATCAATATAGCAAAGTGAATGTTGCGTCGCATAATGATCAAACCTTGAAATCTCATTTAGCTGCAACTCCATACCTTTCCTGTTTAACAAACCGGTTAGTGGATCGATTTCATCGCTGGTAACACCATTTGTACTTTTAAAGCTGGAGACATTAGCCCAGTTCCCAACAACAAAACATCGTTTTTCATCTAACTCTATTAATTTATACTGATCAAAAATCCAGACTGAATTATCTTCAGTTGTTTTTATTCTATATTCGACCATCCCATATCCTGTATCAATATCCTGGCTAATTTGCTTTATCACTCTCGGTTTATCCAGAGGATGTAAATTTGACACCCAAAAATCAGCGCCAATCATTGTATTAGGATCAGCTCCGATAATATTCGCAGCATCATGACTAATGTAGATGCAGTATTTTTTAAACGATTTAATTAAGGAAATGTAACTTATGAAAGGAAACTGACTAAGCAGTTTTTCAGTTTTATATTCCGGACAGTTATAATCAAATACATCACCATCAGCTCCTGTCATGCTTGATAACAAGGCAACTAAATCATCATGATGGCTCAAACTTATAGGCATTTACTAATCCTTTAGAATAAAAATTGTATTTAATTAAGCATTTAAACAAATAGTCATATCATAAATTTCTGCCCGTTTTTTTTGTTGATCAAATTTTCAACTTTCGGCAATAGCCTCTTAAAATCGACCGGTTTAACATCAAAATCATCACAGCCGGTTTCAAGGGCACTTTCAAGTTCCGACCTGAGTGTTCGTGATGTTAATACCATTAATGGAATAGAACATAGTGCTTCATTAGACTTGATACGGCGGATTGCTTCCCAACCATCTATCTTTGGAAGACCCAGGTTTATAAGAATCAGATCTGGAGATTCTGAATCAGCCATCTCTACGGCTTCCAGGCCATCTATCGCATACACCACAGTATAATTATTACGTCGCAACCGATGCACTAACATCTCCCGGTTCATTTCGTTATCTTCAACCAGTAAAATTTTTGACATCAGACACCTCCTTAAATATGGTTTCTACATGTATTTAAAAACCACTCGCGTCATCCCTGACATAAAGTAATAACTAGAATTAGTGTTGATTGTCTGGCCACAATCATTCTAAAAAATGCGACGTCCAATTACGCTATTAAGTTCGCTTTTTTAAAAATGCACTTAATAAACTAGAATATTTTTTCATTGCTCATTAATAACTATAGTTAAAAAGCATCAATAATCTACTAATAATTAATGTATTTTTATCAGAAACGCCTTACTACCCTTATCAGGGTATCTGATGGTAGTTATCAACTACTCTGATAAGGGTAGTACTCCGATACCGTGTGTAGTCCAAGTGATGGATTCCCGTAATATTTTGGCTTGGAGAAATCTCAACATGAAAAGTAAAAGAATTTCATTATTCCATTTTGAGATAACAGAAGGAAATTGCTACAACGAATACGTGGTGTCTGAATATAACTTCTCTAAATAAAAAAGTTATCGCTGAGAATTAAAACATTGATTTATAGTTTGTTTATAAATCAGTAAATCTTAAATTATATAGGAGAGAGAGGGGCTCACTCGCTACTTCCATGTAGCTCGCCTTTCAGGCATTGCTAACGCAATGTGCAAATCGTCTATCCTGACGATTTGTCGAACCGAAGGTTTCAAATCAAAACCGCTCTATCGCCAAATATAAAAATACCCGCATATAGCGGGTATTTTTATATTTGGCGGAGAGAGAGGGATTCGAACCCTCGATACGCTATTAACGTATACACACTTTCCAGGCGTGCTCTTTCAACCACTCAGACACCTCTCCTGATTTTTTATCATTGAAACTAAAGATTACAGGCAAAAATAATCCGACTTCGTCAAAGACCTTTCAACCATTACTTCGGACATCCTGTTCTACACCCTTCGGGATAGCTTTCCGTTCAAGGATGCGAAGGGTAATGAATTATGCGCGGGGATGCAATGCAAACGCGTGGATTATCACGCAGCGGTACGTTTTCGTGATTTGGCCTGTTGTAAATGGGAAATAAGATTGAGTTCGCCCATGCTTAAATCACAGGTTGTCAGCAGTTCTTCCTCACTGGCACCGCGTTTGTATAGGGCGATAGCCTGTTTATAGCTGGAACTCTCTACATCGCCAACCTCAAGCTGGTCCTGACGTTCGGTAATGGTATGAAACTGATGTTGATAATGATGTAATTTATTTGAGATACCACGACTACATGATAGTAATGCGTTTAATTCATTATGTAATTCGGACAGCTTTTGCTGTTGCGAGAGTATTTTTTTATTGGCCTTCAGTACTATTAAGGACAACATTACAAACAACAAAAAAGACAACACAGGACTATAGCTAACGAGTTGCTCAGTAATATTCATAAAAACACCTGACTAACGACGTTTCAAATTAGAGAAATAATGAGGCGTAGCTTCCTTGATACGCCTCATAGTCTGGATAAGTGACTCGTGAGTCTTATCCTGTTTGCTCTCCCTGAGATGCTCTGTCAACTTCCTAGATGTATTCATTAACGTGTCCTTCCGCCAATTCTTCTTCCTTCTCCAGAGCCTGTTCTTCCTTGTTATCCTTACGATTTTCCTTTTTCGCAGAATCCTTGTTCAGTGGACGCGTTGCCACTGGTTTAATAATTTGTTTAATGGGCCTGACGTCTGACATATTGCCTTAAGTTAAAAACCGCTGACTGCATCCAGCTCACTTTCAGATAGCATTTTATTAACGTCCACCAGGATCAATATGTCTTCATCCTGACTATAAACACCTTGTATGTACTTGGAGCTTTCATTGTCCTCACCAAGATTCGGTGATGTTTCGATATCGCTTGAATGAATATTGACGACCTCGGCAACACTATCAACCAAGATCCCGATGACCTGATTATTGACTTCGACAATCACAATACGGGTCGCATCATCGGCTTCTTTCTGGAATAACCCAAAGCGTTTGCGCGTATCAATGACGGTGACCACGTTACCGCGTAAATTCACGATACCCATCACATAGTCGGGCGAACCGGGAACCGGGGCGATTTCAGTCAGGCGCAAGACTTCCTGTACTTGCATCACGTTAATGCCGTACTTTTCCTCGTCCAGTTTAAACGTGACCCACTGAATAATTTCATCATCAACTTTTGAAGTTACAGCAGCATTTGTTGCATTCATATTCGACCCCCATATCGTCGATTCTTGTATTTCCGTCAAAAAACAGTCTTGTTTATTCCTGTGATGAGATACTTGCATGCTCCATGCCAGAAACCCTGAAAATCAGTCCACCAATCGCTAACTCTGCGTCGGAAACGATTTTTTCTGTAGCCGGTTAACAAAAGGTATCGCCATGACCTCATCACTCAACGCATCAATATTAATGAGCGGTAGCAGACTATTGACAGTAACCCCCTGATATAACTTGTTTTTAAATGCCGAGGGATTCCAACGAATCGCCTCTCTCTCAAGTGCGTGTATATCGTGCACTGAATCGCACTCAATCGCGTAGGGATACCCCTCAATCACAACCAGGGTATTCACCTGGTACTGCTCAACCTGATCGCGATTTTCTGTTTGCTGATTCTCCAATAGCGCCAGCAAATCAATAATGGCCGTCGATTGTTTACGTAAGGTAGCAATGCCTTTAAAGGCAGGGTTCCGCGTCGGTAAGCGGACAATATTATGTGCTGAGCGGTCAATAAAGCTGATACGGTTTGCCGGTATGAGCAGATGTTTGCCGCCTTTGGCAATCTCCAACAATGACAAAACCTGTTGATCACTATAATCGCCTGTCCTGTCACCGACATCATTATCCGCTAAGGTTTCAGTCATTGACTCGCAATCAGTGGTCACTACGCTGACTGGTTCTTCCCTTTCCGCATCCGGTACCGTCGTTAACAGTCCTTCAATATACAAGCTAACATCAAGCTGGGTATCGTTGATTAATTTGTTTTCCAACATCAACCTGCCTTCGCGATTTCAACCTGGCTAAACGGTAGATCGGTATCACCACTTAATAACCAATCCAGCAATCGTCGATAGGCCATGACACCTCTGGCATCCGGATATAAGCAGGAAGCCGGTTTACGTTTACTGCTTGCCTCCCTGAATTTGGTATCGATGGGAATATGTTCCGACCAGAGTTTTTCTGAGTGTTGCTCGCGCAAATGATTCAGGCTTTCCATTGATGCACGGGTACGACGATCAAACATAGTGGGCACGATCAGGTAATCCAGATTGTGCTTACCGGAATTCACGATCATCGTTAAGGTATTTAAGATTCGTTCCAGTCCTTTGATCGCAAGGTACTCCGTTTGCACAGGAATAATCAATTTTTTGCAAGCTGCCAGTGCGTTCACCATTAATATGCCAAGCGTCGGCGGACAATCGATCAACACATAGTCATAATGATTACGATATTGTTCCAACGTATCTTTAATCACCAGCCCCATACCCTGGTTCATGCTTGCCTGTCTATCGAGTGAAACCAGCGAAGTCGATGCAGGTAGCAAATCCAGTCCATCGACGCCGGTACGGCACAACATTGATGCCAGTGGCGCACGTCTGTCCTGTATCTTCTTTTGAAAAAGTGAATATACGCTTTCCTCTACCGTATCCGGATTGAAAGAAAAGTAGCTGGTCAGAGAGCCATGTGGATCGGTATCAATAATAAGCACGCGTTGCTGTTGCTCTGCCAACAAACCGGCAAGTGTTACCGTGGTGGTGGTCTTACCCACGCCGCCTTTTTGATTGGCTATGGTCCAGATTTTCATACTGACTCCTGATCGGTTTCAACGGTTTCGCGTTGCTCCGGTGTAGCCGGAATAATGATATTGATACGACGATTTTGTTTACGGCCTTCTTCCGTTGTGTTATCTGCCACCGGACGAAATTCGGCATAGCCAATCGCGGACATTCGCTCTGGCGCAATCTTCTTTTTCATAAACAAATGTACAACGCTGGCCGCCCTGGCTGCGGACAATTCCCAATTAGATGGAAACGCCAGGGTATGAATCGGCTGATCATCGGTAAAACCCTCAACCTGGATCGGATTGGTAAAGGTAGAAAACAATAATGCCAGGTTAGATAATACCGGTACCGCTTCCTTGACCAGTCTGGCACTGCCACTGGGAAACAGGATCTGACTTTTGATCTCTATTTTTATTTCCTTATCGGTATTCGTCACACTAATCAGTTGTTCATCCAAAAAAGGAAATAACTCATTGCGAATATCGTCAGCAATCTCACCCAGACTTTTTTTAATCCGGTCTTCTTCTTTTGACGGGTTTTCCACCGCCTCGGCAAGCTTACCGGTCGTTTGCTGCTCGATGTCCTGTTGCAAGGAATAATCATTTTCTGCCAGTTCCCGTTGTTCCTGATCGTCAACCAGGCCTTCGGATTGCTCATAGGGAAGTTTTTGATCGATAGGTAAATCAATCGGACTGGGTTGCAACAGTTCCGGTTTATCGGGTTTATCGAAGGCCTGCACCAGCGCATCAGACAAGACGCGATATTTACCTTCACTGACCGATGAAATGGAATACATCACGACAAAGAAAGCAAATAACAAGGTAATAAAATCGGCGTATGAGACCAACCAGCGTTCATGGTTCGCTTCTTCTTCGTGTTGATGTTGACGACGCCTGTTACGCATCGCAATTAAAAACGCTAATGTATGAAACTATAAAGACGTGCCTGAATAACCCTCGGGTTATAACCCTCGGAAATATTGACAATGCCCTCAATAAGCATTTCTCGAAATTGACTTTCTTCCTGAATAACACTTTTTATCTTATTACCTATCGGAATGAACAATAAATTGGCAAATGACACGCCATATATCGTAGCTACAAATGCAACAGCTATGCCATCTCCAAGCTGGGTCGGGTCCGACAGGTTACCCATGACATGAATCAAACCCAGTACCGCGCCAATAATGCCAATGGTGGGAGAATAAGCGCCAAGGCTGTCAAAGACTTTTGCCGCCTGTAAATCGAGTCTTTCTTTAGTGAACAGATCAATTTCCATGGTTGAACGAATATCTTCCGGTTCGTAACCATCAACCAGCATCTGAATCCCTTTCTTGACGAAAATATCCTGTTCATCATCCATGACATCTTCCAGACCCAGTAGTCCCTGTCGACGCGCGATATCACTCCATTGAACGATACGATCAATAGAATCATCCAGCTTTAATACAGGGGGGAAAAAGACCCAGCGCGATAAACGCATGGCATGCATAAACACGACTAATGGCGACTGCAACATGGTTGCGCCGAGAGAGCCACCAAACACAATCAGTAAGGCAGGACCATTAATCAGTGAAGTAAGATGGCCACCTTCAAGATATTGACCAAGTAATATGGCACCGATGCCAACGATAATGCCCAGGATACTTAATAGATCCATGGTGCATTAATGCCTCGCCAGAGACGTTCCTATCTCATCAACCGACATTACCTTGTCAGCAAGATTCGCTTTCACAATATGCATGGGCATACCATAAACGACTGATGTTTCCTCGTCCTGTGCCCAGACGCTGGCACCTTTCGCGCGTAATGCGCGCGCACCTTCACAACCGTCATTACCCATACCGGTCAGGATAATTGCCAATACGCGACCGGTATATTCACTGGCTATGGATTCAAACGTGATATCAACACTGGGACGATAAGTCGTTTGTGGTGGATCGTCATTCACTACCAGTACATTTTCACGCCGGTTACGCTTCAGGCGCATCTGTCTGCCACCCGGTGCGATGTAAACCACGCCGTTTTTCAATACATCGCCGTCTTTCGCTTCGACTACATTGACCGCACACATTCTGTTCAGTCGTTCAGCAAACGCACCGGTAAAACTGGCCGGCATATGTTGAATCAACACGATCGGTATAGGGAAACTGGCTGGTAGTGTTTTTAATACTTTCTCTATCGCAATCGGACCACCCGTAGAAGCACCAATAACGGCAAGCTGATAGGCACTCATACTGGTAGAGGACACGCGTTTCAACACATCCGGTACTTTCGGTGCCGTCGACATTTTTCCTTTTTTAGCCAATGAGATGACACGATCACAAAGCGTCGTGATAATTTCGTTGCGTTCCTTGGCTATCTCATCAAACTTCTTTGGCAGGAAATCAGATGCACCGGCATTCAACGCATCAAATGTTGCCGCAGCGCCCTCTTCCGTTAAGGTAGAAAACATTAATATGGGTGTGTTGGAGAATTTGCGTATTTGTTTTACCGCATCGATGCCATTCATACGCGGCATCTCGATATCCATGGTAATAATATCCGGTTTTAGTTTACGCACCTTGTCGACAGCTTCGATACCATCAACAGCATAATCAATGACTTCTATCTCCGGATGTGAAGATAAAAACTCAGTGATTCTACGTCGAAAAAAACTCGAGTCATCGACGACGAAAACTTTAATCATCATTACTATCCTTTGATGCGATAAACATCATATTAGTAATTAGCCGCTTTGGATTGAATCAAACTTGGCAGGTCAATGATTAATGCAATCTTACCGTTGCCGGTAATGGTTGCACCGGCAAGGCCCTTGGTACCATAGAGCATCGCACCTAAGGGTTTAATCACCACCTCTTCGCGTCCAACCAGTTTATCGACCAGTAAACCAACCTGGCTGGTACCAACAGAAACGATCACCACATGGGCATTTTTACCTTCGTAAGATTCGCTACTGTTATGCAACAGATTATTCAAATAAAACAAAGGCACGGGTTTGCCCCTGACAATAATCACCGGACTCCCGTCGACCATGTTGACCTTGTTCATATCCAGTTCGAGAATTTCTTTTACATTAACTAGTGGTAATGCAAAGGTTTGCTGTGCCTCACCCAGCCTGACCATTAAGGTTGGCATGATTGCCAGCGTTAATGGCAGCTTGATACTCATGGTCGTTCCTTTGCCTTTGCGAGAATTAATATCGACAATACCATTTAATTGGTTGATACGAGTTTTAACCACGTCCATACCCACACCACGACCTGATACATCGGAGATTTCTTTTTTGGTTGAAAAGCCCGGCAGGAAAATCAAATTATAAACTTCACGATCTTCAAGTCTGGATATAGCGTCTTCGTCCATCAAGCCTTTTTCTACCACATTTTTTCGTAATGCATCTGCATCGATACCGGCACCGTCGTCGTCGATGGTTAACAGGATTTGATCGCCTTCCTGCTCGGCAGACAACACAACTGTTCCTTTACGTGGTTTACCCGCGGCTTCTCTGACATCCGGCATTTCAATACCATGGTCGACCGAGTTACGTACCAGGTGCACTAACGGATCGGCCAGGGCTTCGACCAGGTTCTTATCCAAATCGGTGTCTTCACCGATCATCTCTAACACGACTTCCTTGTTAAGACTGCGAGCCAGGTCTCTGACCACTCGAGGGAAGCGACCAAACACTTTTTTAATTGGCTGCATGCGGGTCTTCATGACGTAGGTTTGTAAATCCGCGGTGACGACATCAAGATTACTGACGGTCTTGGTCATTTCATCGTGACCGATTTCTGATTCGAGATTGGCCAGGCGATTTCTTACCAATACCAGTTCACCTACCATATTCATGATGCGATCCAGCGTACTGGTTTCTACCCTAACAGTCGTTTCTGCAGCAGGCGTAGCATTTTTATTTGACTTAACCGGGTCTTTAACCGTTTCCGCTTTATCTGACGCTGCCGGTTTCAGTGGTACCACCGTATCTTCTTTTGCCTTGTCATTATTAATCGCCTTAAACGCACCTTCATTATTGGCTTGAAGGTCATCAAGCAGCGATTCAAATTCATCTTCGGTAATTTCGTCTGACTTAGACGCTACTTCAGCCTTTGCTTCAGTTTGTTGTTCATTTGTCGAGGTGGAATCAGTCTCGGCTTGTTGGCTTGCTTTGGGAACACCACCATGTGACCCCTTGCCATGCAGTTCATCGAGTAAGGCTTCGAACTCATCTTCGGTGATCTCGTCAATCGGTGATGAAATCGCATTTTTTTCATCATCCGGTGTTTCTGTAGCTGATGATGGTATATCAACAGTAGCCGAATCGTCAGTGTTATCTGCTACGACAGGTTCAGCAGTTTGTTGCTCTGTGTCGGTAATCTCAACGTTCTCATTATCATGAACCGATACTTCATTGTTCATCTCCGCTTCTGACTCAGGCACAGATAACTTTTCAAGTCGGTTAATTAACGCCTGATCAGCAGCCATCGGATCCTCTCCGGATTTAATTTGCCGGAACATATCATTAACAACATCCAACACTTCCAGGACCACATCCATTAATGCAGCATTTACCGAACGTTTACCCTGGCGCAAGATATCGAATACGTTTTCAGCCGTATGACATACGTCGACCAATGGATCGATGCTTAAGAAACCGGCACCACCTTTAATCGTGTGAAAACTGCGAAACACCGCATTGAGCAGATCGTTATCTTCCGGGCTGGTCTCAAGATCCACCAACTGTTCGTTAAGTAACTCCAGAATCTCTCCTGCTTCAAGCAGGAAGTCCTGCATTATTTCGTCATCTAAATCTATTGCCATTGCTTATTCCTTAGTTCATCGGGTTATTGAATCAGCGCATCACTGTCTAGAACCCAAGACTTGATAACAAGTCATCGACATCATCCTGACCAGACATCACATCAGGATTATCTTCTTTATTCACTTGTGGGCCTTCCGCCTTAATATCCTTTTGCATGGAAGTATCGGTATTAACCCGGCCTGACTTTTTAATCACATTCACCAGGCTGTCCTGTATGTCTTGTACCAAAGTAATAACCTGCCGAATAATTTGTCCGGTTAAATCCTGAAAGTCCTGCGCCATCATGATGTCGGACAGTTTGCCGTTCAGGAACTTTGCATCCTGTTCGATATTTTCCAGAAACACGTCAATCTTTTTGCTCATCTCTCTGAATTCAGTAACGTTCATTTCCCTGCGTGTGAAACGTTTCCATTCTTCACGCATGGCTGTGCCATCAGTTTCAAGTTCGTTGGCAACCGGTAACGCTTCTTCTATCGCAGATAACGTGCGGTGGGCTGATTCTTCCGTCTTATCCATCACATAATTCAATCTTTCATGGGCATCAGGAATACGATGCTGTGCCAGCTCGGTAATACGATCATCATGATTAAACGAGCCCACCGTGTCATGAAGTTGGCGTGTTAACTTACCTACTTCCTGAAACAGGACAGACTCATGCTGACTTAATAAGTTGTTCATGATCTTGTCGGTTTCTTCAATGTCACCTTGTTCTAAGCTGCTTACCAACGACTTTGCCAGCGATAGCCGCATATCGATAGGTTGTTGCTGTTCTGCTGTATCGGTCATGATGCCCCCTATGCGGCTTCAATACGTTCAAAGATCTTGTCTATTTTTTCTTTCAGCGTTTGTGCGGTAAAAGGCTTAACGACATAGCCGTTAACACCGGCTTGCGCCGCTTCAACAATCTGGTCTTTTTTGGACTCGGCAGTGACCATCAACACCGGCATAGAGGCAAGCTCCGGGTCGGCGCGAACGGCTTTGAGTAGATCAATACCTTGCATACCGGGCATATTCCAATCGGTCACCAGGAAATCAAATTTCCCGGTTTGTAACATGGGTAAGGCTGTTTGTCCGTCATCGGCTTCACTGGTATTGGTAAAACCAAGATCGCGCAACAGGTTTTTAATGATACGTCGCATGGTAGAAAAATCATCGACGATAAGGATGCTCATGTTTTTATCCATGCCTGCCCTCCAGCATAAGAGACGTTTCGTAGTTCATAGTCCATTCCACCTTTTTTATCGTTTTAAAATTCATCGTCTTCATTAAACAAACGCTGCATCTCGGCTTTTAATCGCATCAATGCCTGCGCATGTATCTGGCAAACCCGAGACTCACTGACGCCTAGTACTTCACCGGTCTCACGTAAATTCAATTCTTCATCGTAATACAACGACATTACCAAACGTTCCCTTTCTGGTAAGCCGGTAATCGCTTTTGCCACCAATTGTTTAACATTGTTTTGTTCGAGTTCATCGTAAGGCCCGGTAATATTTGAGCTTGAGCCTTCGACTAACTGCGTATCCTTGCTCAGCATGTCCTCAAAACTGACTATCTGGTGGCTGCTTGAATCCTGTAACACCTGATAGTACTCATCCATCTCCATACCAATGCGCTCTGCAACTTCATTATCTCGAGCATCACGACCTTGTTCTGCTTCGATTTCACGCATCGCCTGGGTAATTTCCCTGACTTTTCTATGCAACGAGCGCGGCGTCCAATCGCCCTTTCTTATTTCATCTAACATCGAACCACGTATGCGTATCCCTGCATACGTTTCAAAACTGGCACCTTGTGTTGCATCGTAATTCTTTGCTGCTTCCAATAACCCAATCATGCCTGACTGGATCAAATCATCGACCTGGACACAGGCAGGTAACCGACTGATTAAATGATAGGCAATGCGTTTTACCAGGGGCGCATGCTCTTCTATCAGTTGCTCCTGCGAAAGCGAACTGACGCTGTTGGTTTGTTCATAGGCTGCAACCAGAGTACTCATTGTATTGCCCTCGTCGGCTGCTGATTCTGTATACGCATCATTTGTTCAGCAAAAAAAGTCAGTCGCCCGCTAGCTTTAATTGTTCTTCTATTGCTATCGGCATAGGCAGCCATTTTCTTGAACGTTTTTATCGATTTTGATTGCGCATTGCCCAGAAACAAGGGATAACGCTTTCTTCCGGCACGGAGAATATTTGCGTCCTCGGGCAAAATCCCCATCAACGCGATCACAACGTCAAGATACCGCTCGGTCACCTTGCGCAGGTGTTCAAACAAGGCGGCCCCTTCGGCTTCGGTCTGGACCCGGTTAATAATGATCTGGAAACGTGTTAAACGAAAATCCCGATGCAGGGTTTTTATTAGGGCATAGGCATCGGCAATCGAGGCTGGATCATTACAGACAACGACCAGTACTTCCTGCGCAGCGCTACAAAAGCGAACCACACTGTCGGAAATCCCTGCTGAGGTATCCACGATCAAATAATCCGTTTTATCTGACAATTCATCAAACACATGCACCAGTCCGACATGCTGTGCCGGTGTTAACTGATGCATGATTTTTATCCCGGATGCAGCCGGGATGATATTGATATCACCCGGACCGCGGATAATGATGTCATTTAACGTACAGTCACCTTCAATGACATGCGACAGGTTGCGTAACGGTTTTAGATCCAGCAATACATCAATATTCGCCAGCGTGAGATCAGCATCAAATAGTGTGACTTTTCGTTGTCTGTCTGCCAATGCTAACGCCAGGTTGATTGCAATACTGGTTTTCCCAACACCGCCTTTGCCACTGGTTATCGCCAGTACCTGTGTTGGCTGATTTTGTCGTGTGCTTGTATTCATACTCAATGTCTCAATCCGTGTTGAAATTCAAAGTTGCCATAAGCTTGTTCCAGATGTTCTTCTTCAAACTGAATATTGCTCTGTTGAGCGCGACTCACCATTCGGGTAATCAGGTCATGTGGTTTAGGCTGGCTGATATCTTCCGGCACACGCTGTCCCTCGCAAACGCTGGCAATAGACAGATTCTTTTCAATCGCAGTGGACAATACGTTGCCAAGTGAAGCGGCTTCATCCAGTTTGGTGGTGATACAGCAATCGAGTGATAAGGACTGATAACTATCAATCAGTTTGGATAAGCTGTTAAAGTTTTCCGTGGCCGGCAGTATCAAACAATTTAATGTATGACTGGGCGCAGAAGATAATAAACTGATCTGCTGTTGATATTGTTCATTACGAAAGCTGACACCGGCTGTATCAACCAGTATCAATTTTTCCCTGTTCACTTCGTTAAACAGACTCAGGTAATCATCGCGATTATTAATCGTCCTGACCGGGATACCCAGAATACGAGCATAACCTCTAAGTTGTTCCCGAGCACCTACACGATAATTATCGGTTGTCGCCAGCAAAATATTACTGGTGCCATATTTCAACGCAAAGCGGGTTGCCAGTTTTGCAACGCTGGTAGTCTTACCAGAACCGGTTGGTCCGACAAATTGCACTACATTCCCCGCAGCAAGTAACTGTCTGTCGTATTGCGGTATTTGATACGCCAATAATGCGAGCACCGTTCGCCAGGCCTGATCAAAGGCATAATGTTCAGGAATCTCTTCAACAATCCGTCGTGCTAATGACGGTGCAATCTCGAGATTAATCAGTTGCCGGATCAAATTCGCCCAAAGCGGATGTTGTCTGCCGATATCACCCCAGGCGAGACTGGACATTTGTTGTTCCAGCATAGAACGCAAGGATTTAATCTCAAACCGCATTTGATCCATCGTGGATTCATTGGTCCAGATATCGGTTACGGTCTCATTAAGACTCTTTCGAGGCGTATCAGGCGTCACTGCCGTTTCTTGTACCACCTCTGCATCGATAATATCTGCGCTGGCTTTAGCCTGTTGCGTCTGTTTATCGTTCTGTTTGAAGTAGGCCTCATCATAATCATCAGCAACAATTAATTCGACGCCACCCAATACTTTACGATTAGAGAGTATCACCACATCCGGCCCGTTTTCTTCCTTGGCCATCTCTATTGCCTGACGCATATCTGTCGCAAAATATTTTTTAATCTTCATCGTTGTGCTGTTCCAATCATAGTGTTGTTAATCCGCCTGATTCGATCCCACTGTATTCACAATTCTGATTTCCTTATGTTCCGGTACTTCACTGAATGCCAGAATATGCAGGCGCGGTATATTGGTTCTTACCAGCTTCACCATCAGTTCGCGTAATGAGTCTGCGACTAATAACACTGACGCCTGACCTGCCAGCTCTTGTCGTTCACTGGCTTCTCGCAATGAATGTACCAACTGCTGTGCAAGACCCGGTTCGATGGCACCGGTGCCTTCACTCATTGACTTTAATGTCTGCTGCAATAACTGTTCCAGTGACATGTCCAATGTGATCACCGGCAGGTCTTCTTCATCATTACTGATTCGTTCAACAATCAAACGACCCAGCGCGACCCTGACGGCAGCGGTTAATGCATCGGTTGATTTGGTTATCGCTGAATGTTCAATAATGGTTTCGATGATCGTTCGGATATCACGGATGGGAATACTTTCTCTTAACAGGTTTTGCATCACTTTTAAAATCACACTGATAGGGATGACATTGGGAATAATATCGTCGATCACTTTAGGCGAATGTTCTTTATAACGTTCGATCAATGACTGCACTTCTTTATGCCCTAATAATTCATAGGCATGGTCTTGCAGTATCTGACTCATATGTGTCGCAATCACGGTGCTCGGATCAACGACGGTATAACCATAAGTCTGGGCTTGGTCACGTTGGGACACATCAATCCAGACCGCTTCCAGGCCGAAGACAGGATCGGTAGATTTATTGCCGGGCAATTCGCCAAACACCTGACCGGGATTGATCGCAAGTTCGGCATCTACCTGAACACTGGAACGCGCAATCGTTGCATCCTTAATCACGATTCGATAACTGTTCGGTTCCAGATCGAGGTTATCGCGAATATGCACGGCCGGAAGTAAGAAACCTAACTCCTGGGTTAATTTTTTTCTCACACCTTTGACTCGTGATAGCAGTTGCCCGCCCTGCCTTCTGTCTACCATGGGAATTAATCGATAGCCGACTTCCAGACCTATCTGGTCGATCAGTTCGACATCGTCCCAACTCAGTTCACGATCTTCCTCAGGCGTTTCAACAGGCGCTTCAATTTGTTGCTCCTGTTCTGTTTCTTCCTCAACTGGTTGACGATGTTCCATGTAATACCCCAACCAACCAGCACCGATGGCAAGTAATAAAAATGCCACATTGGGCATGCCTGGAATAATACCGATCAAACCCAGTACACCGGCAGTCACGTATAAGGTCTTGGGGCTCTGAAATAACTGGAAGATAATTTGCTGCCCCATGTCAGACGCAGTCGATACGCGCGTGACCATGATGGCCGCTGCGGTCGATAAGAGTAATGAAGGTATTTGTGCTACTAGGCCATCACCGATAGTTAATAAGGTATAAACTCGTGCGGCATCACCCATATCCATACCGTGCTGCATGGAACCAATCGCAAGACCGCCGAGTATATTAATGAATAGAATCAGGATACCGGCAATCGCGTCACCACGAACAAACTTACTGGCACCATCCATCGCCCCGTAAAAATCGGACTCCTGTGCTACCTCGGCGCGTCGTGTCTTCGCTTCTTCCTGATCGATTAGCCCGGCATTTAAATCGGCATCGATCGCCATTTGTTTTCCGGGCATGGCATCCAAAGTAAAACGTGCAGTCACTTCAGAGATACGTCCGGCACCTTTGGTGACGACCACGAAGTTAATCACGACAAGAATAGTGAACACCACAAATCCGACGGTGTAGTTACCACCTACGACAAAGTCGCCAAAGGACTCAATCACTTTTCCTGCCGCATCGGGACCAGAATGTCCATGCAATAACACCACACGGGTTGACGCCACATTAAGACTTAAGCGCAACAGGGTTGCGATCAATAACACGGTAGGAAATACGGCAAACTCCAATGGACGTTTGCTGTAGATGACAGCAAGTAAAACGACCAGTGATAGTGCAATATTAAAGGTAAAGGTCACATCCAGCACAAACGGTGCAAGTGGAATCACCATCATGGCTAGTATTGCCATTAACAATAACGGTGCACCCAGACCCATCCGGTTAATACCAGAGAGACTTAATGGAGCAGCTTGCGCCATTGCCATCAGACTCTGCCTCGTTCAGTTGAACACTTAATCATGTTTTAACTCTTCCGGAATCGGCAACTCATCAGGTGGACGCTGTGCATTCCTGACGTTATCCCGCAGTTGAAAGATATAGGCCAATACCTGAGCCACGGCCAGATACAGGCCGGCAGGGATATCCTGATCGACTTTGGTGTTGTAATAAATGGAACGTGCCAGCATAGGTGCTGGAAAGATCATGACGTCGTTTTCTTTAGCTACCGCCTTGATTCGTTCCGCGACTAAATCAGCGCCTTTCGCGACCAGCTTCGGCGCCGACATTTCATCCGGTTTATAACTGAGTGCAACAGCATAATGCGTCGGGTTGGTAATAATCACGTCGGCATCGGGCACGGCTTCCATCATACGACCGTTAGCGAGTTCCTGTTGCAAGGCACGAAGTTGCGCTTTCACTTCAGGCTTGCCTTCAGTGTCCTTCATCTCATCTTTAACCTGTTGACGCGTCATTTTTAATTGACGACTGTGCTCCCATATCTGGAACGGCACATCTACCAGGGCAATGATCATGGTGCCAAGGCAAACCACCATAAAGCTGGTAATAATAATGTCCGAGGCATGGGCAAGTCCGGGCATTAACCCACCTGCTCCTACACCCAGTAGCTCAACCAGGTTGTACCAGAGAAACACGATTGCAATACCGGTAATCAACACAAACTTGGCCAGGGCTTTCACTAACTCCATTACTGTCTTGACGCCAAACAAACGTTTCAATCCACTTATTGGGTTTAACTTATCCGGTTTTGGCGCTAATGCTTCCGCGCTGAACATCCAGCCACCGACTAACAGCGGAGCAAAAAAGGCAACAGCAAACAGGATGGCTAAAAAAGGCGCAAAACTGATCAGGATATCCTTGCCTGACATTAACAGGGCATTGATTAAAAAATACTGGTCAAAGACGTGTTGCCTGCTGATTGAGAAATTATTGATCATTAAGTTCTCAAGCGAAAACGATAATTGTTGACCCATAAATAAAAAGACAAAGGAGCTGGTCAATAAAATAAACATAGTGGTCAATTCTCTTGAACGTGAGATTTGTCCCTTGTTTCTGGCTTCCTCCTGGCGTTTCGGGGTCGCCTCTTCTGTGCGTTCCTGACTGGTATCCTGTTCACTCATCGCTAATTCACCAGTAGTGACATCATGTTAATACCGTTTTCAAACAGCTGAATCATATGCGGAATAAAGGTATTCAGACTGAAGAAGATAATAAGCACGCCGAGGATAATCATAATAGGAAAACCGACAGCGAAGATATTTAATTGCGGTGCAGAGCGGGTCATGACACCAAAAGAAAGATTAACGATTAATAACGACACAATCGCCGGTAAGGCAATCATTACTGCAAAACCGATAATCTCACCGGTCCAGATAATGAACTGCCAGACACCCTCCTGAGTAATGCCATCGGTACCAATCGGTAAGCTGATAAAACTTTCAGCCAACACTTTTATTACCATCAAGTGACCATCGATGGCGAGAAACAACAAGGTAGCAAGTAACAAATAAAACTGACCTATGACCGGGACCTGATTGCCGTTCAACGGATCGACCATGGATGCCAGCATCAAGCCCATCAATTGACCAATCGCCTGTCCAGCGACTTCCAATGCGACAAATATTACTCTGACAGACAAGCCCATCGCGATACCAATCATTACCTGTTGCATTGATACAAGTACACCTGCAGCTGATAAGGGATCGATATCAGGCACAAACGAAATGCTTGGAAAAACAACAACGGTAATCACGACTGCCATCATTAATCGCGCGCGCATCGGCACCGAACGAGTACCAATAATCGGTGCTGTCATCAACAAGCCAGCAATGCGAAAAAAAGGCCAGATCCATGCCTGAACCATCTGGATAACTTCGCTTGTTGTCACCGTTAACATCGTCAATACCTAACCAAGTAAAGAAGGAATATTCTGAAATAGCCGCAGCGTGTACTCAGTAATCATCTGCAACATCCACGGTCCGGCCAGTACCATCACAAACAAGGTCACTAATAACTTGGGAATAAAACTCAAGGTCATTTCATTAATCTGCGTGGCTGCCTGAAACATACTGATCAAGACGCCAACGATAAGTGCCGGGACTAACAGAATCAGTAATAACACGGTCAGGTAGAACAGGGATTCCTGACCAATTTGAATAATAGTTTCCGGCGTCATACTCTGCTTCAGCTATGCAAAAAAGAAACTACCCGCCAGGGTACCCATGATTAATGCCCAACCATCAACCAACACAAACAACATCAATTTAAACGGGAAAGAAATGATTAATGGTGACAGCATCATCATACCCATCGACATCAGCACGCTGGCGACAACCAGATCGATAATCAAGAAAGGGATAAAGATAAGAAAACCGATTTGAAATGCGGTTTTCAATTCACTGGTGACGAATGCCGGCACAATAAGACTGAAAGGAATATCGGCTTCTGTTGCAATATCGGTGTTACCTGATATCGATGCAAATAATTCAATATCAGTTTCACGTGTTTGTGCGAGCATGAATTCCCTGACCGGGATGACGGCATTGCTCAATGCCTCATCTGCCGACATCTGTTCATCGAGGTAAGGCTGGACCGCGGACTGATAAACCCGATCAATCACGGGCGTCATAATAAAAAAGCTGAGAAATAAGGCGAGGCCGATCAATATCTGACTGCTTGGCGTTTGCGCCGTACCCAGAGCCTGCCTGAGGATGGCTAGCACAATAATAATGCGTGTGAATGAGGTCATCATCAATACCGCAGCCGGTATCATGGTCAAGGCCGTCATTAACAAAAAGATCTTCAGACTCAGGGTATAAGTCTGTCCACCGTCCTGATTATCGATAACGGTGAGAAAGTCCAGGCCAGGCTGGGCCATTGCAATCCCGGGCACCAGCAGCAATAACAAAGATAAAAGATATTTATGCTTCATGATTTAATGGCTTGTTTGCAGCAGCAATGGAATCATTTTCGGACGGGCTTGCAGCTGTCGCCCGAAACTGCTCGATAGATGAGTCTATTGAATTATCGTTGTCCGCATAGATGGTATCCAGCTTGGTGATACTTCCCGGCGTAATCGCCAACAACAGACGCTTGCCTTGCAAGTCGACCAGCATCAATCTTTCCTTATGACTGATGTGCAGACCATCGATGACTTTCAATTGCCCTCGTGCCGCCATTGGTCCATTACCGTAACGCTTAAACAAGTAACTGCTGAGCAGGAATAATGCGATGACAAAAGCAAGACCAATGATCACTTTAAGATAGGCGGTCATTGAAACCGGGTTGGAAGCAGTAAAGGGTTCTGCTGCCAGAACATCTTGCGCCAGGAAAAAAATCAGGCTCGCAATTAGCACACGTATTATATTCACAAACTGAGTCATAATTATTGTAACTTCTTGACTCTGTCGTGCGTGCTAATAATGTCTGTTAGCCTGATACCGTATTTTTCATTAACCACGACAACTTCACCATGGGCAACCAATGTATTATTCACCAGCACATCCAGTGGTTCCCCGGCGAGTCGTTCCAGTTCGACGACCGAACCCTGGTTTAACTGCAGTAAATTCTTGATACTGATTTTGGTTTGACCGATACGAACCGATAGCGATACCGGAATATCCAGTATGGCCTCCAGGTTGGCATTGCCAGTCGAGGCATTGTCGTCAGCTTGTAAATTATTTAGTGGTGCCTGTTCAATATTATCCTGCCCATCATTAGCGCCTGCTTCTGCCTCGGCCTGCTCGGACATCGCTGCCGCCCATTCATCATTAACCTCTTCACCGGCGCTAGTTGTTTCTTCAGTCATTGGTTTGCTCCTGTAAATAATTAATTGAGGCTGGCAACAGATCGTGACGAATCATTTCCTCTACCTTGATTGCACGATTACCTCGGGATAATCCGTACTGCCCTCTAAACACCGGTACACCATCAACATCAGCTGTCACGCTTTCTGGAAAATCAATCGGGATCACATCACCGGTCTTTAATTCGTTTAATTCTCTTAAGGAAATGCTGGTTTCAGTCAGGGTGCTGGAGATTTCCACCGGTGCTTTTTTAATCTCTTCACGCAGTGAATTAATCCAACGCTGATCATAATCAGACGAATCGCTTTGCACGCCTGCATCAAGCTGCTCGCGTAATGGTTCAATCATTGAATACGGTAAAGTCAGGTGCAGATCTCCACCACCATTATCCAACTCAACATGAATGGTTGAGACGACCACGACCTCGCTGGGCGTCACAATATTGGCAAATTGCGGATTCACCTCTGAACCACTATGCTCAAATTCCACTTCCAGCACCGGCTGCCAGGCCTCTTTCAAATCATCGAAGATTTTCATCAACACATTTTTGACAACCTGCATCTCTGTCGTCGTAAAGTCGCGTCCTTCAATCTTGGTATGAAAACGCCCATCGCCACCAAAGAACGTATCCACAATTGAGTAAACCAGTTTCGGATTCATCACAAACAAGGCAGTACCGCGCAAGGGTTTAATCTTTACCAGGTTGAGGTTAGAAGGCATAAACAAGCTGTGGATGTACTCACCAAACTTTGTCATCTGCACGCCTTCGACCGAAATCGTTGCTGAGCGTCGAAGAAAATTAAATAGCGTCAAACGAAAGTTTCTGGCAAAACGTTCATTGATCATCTCAAGCGTCGGTAAACGACCACGAACAATTCTATCCTGGCTGCTGAAGTCGTAGGTCTTGGCCTGGCCATCATCGACCAACTCATCGCCATCAGTATCAACGTCGCCACTATCAACACCGGTCAGTAGCGCATCAATTTCATCTTGAGAGAGAATGTCTTCAGCCATAACAGTAACTCACACGCATCTATTGCATGACAAAACTGGTAAAGAACACATCTTCGACACCTTCCTTACCCGTTTCTGCCTCTAGAATTTTCTGAATTTCCTTCAGTACTTCTTTACGTAATCCCTTCTTACCATCCTGCGTACTTAATTCATCGTAGGTTTTTGAACTTAACAACAACACAATATTGTTTCTTACCTGCGGAATATGTTTCGTGATGTCTTCTTTGACTTTTGAATCACGTGTTAAGCCTTCAATACTCACTTGTAGAAAACGGGCGCGACTGGTACCGGAAAAATTCACGACAAAGGGTGGATCAAGTGAGAAGTAATACGCTTCCGTTAACGTTTCTTCGCCCTCTGCATCGGCAACCGATTCCTCTTCAACCGCCGCATTGGCGTCTTCGTTACCCATTAGAAAAAAAGCGGCACCACCTCCACCACCTAACAGCACTAATGCTGCTATTGCGATCAGTAAGATCGGCTTTTTCTTTTTTTCCTGGGTGACGTCTTCGTCTTGATCTTCCTCAGCCATTTGTTTCCTCCAGTTAATCTCATGTCCTATCCATTTAGCAAACACTATGCCATGGATATTTTCCTTTTATTTCAATCACTTAAATTAAGTGATCATAAACACGTCAATGAATTGACAGAGGAGTTTTCAGGCCTTAATAAAGCTGCAAAAACAAGTAACGAAGTAGAGAGGAGTCGCGCGATTAAGCGCGATAATTAGACGTATTGATCAACCAGACCCAGTTCAACTGTGCGCGTTGGTTGTTCTGATGTGTCATCGACAACATAGTCGCTGGTCATGTCCTGATTTGAATCAGTTTGACTGGCATGTTGTTGATAATGTCCTTGTTGAGGTGACTGTTGTGAGACATTGGCTTCGCTAAGGTTGAGTCCATTTTGCGAGAACATTTCCTTTAATCTGGGAAAGGCTTCCTCGATGGCATCTCGAACCGTTACATGATTGGACATAAAATGCACACTGGCCTGTTCTTTGGAGAGGTTCACCCTCACTTCTATCGGTCCCAACTCTGGCGGGTTCAACATGATTTGTGCTGATTGTACTTTGTCATTGACCATCATCATTAAACGTTCACCCACAGCCTGACCCCAACCGGCTTTGTTCAGAGGCACATCGACTTGAGGCAATGTTACAACACTGTCAGTTTTCGTCATGGCTGGTGTTGCCTGGTTGACCAGACTCAGGTTCGGTGATGTTTTATCCGAATTTAATAATGTATCAGGGGTTTGCTGCGTAGTTACATCAACCAGATTAGCATTGATGGTTTGATTCAATTCAACCTCGGACAATTTTTGTTTAGGCACCAGCAACTGTGAAAGCAATTCGCTGTTGGATAATTTATTTAAGCTTTCATCGGCCAGCGTTTCTTTTGTTAATGCTACTTGTGCAGCGTTGGTTTCAGAAGTACCAGTTTTTAGACTATTGTCAGCCAGATTTAAAACATTGATCAATAAATTATCATCAGACTGGTTGTCATCATCAGTAACGAGATCTGTCTGCAATGGATTAAGTACTTCAGTCTGGGGGCCCAGATCAGACATAGAGTATAATGTTGGCCTAAGCAATGTATCAGGTAAAGCGGGTTCCCCAGACAGTGGCAGTAATGTCAGCGATTCCTGATCTAGCGCTAGCTCTGTATCCAGATTACTTGAATCAGATGATAACGGCAGCTTATTGCCGCCTGTTCCGGTCGTAACCGGCAATACTGACATCAACTGGGTCAGAAAATCAGTCGCGCTATTGGTCTCTGCAGTCACTGCGTCAAAACCACCTAACTCATTGTTTCCTAATGAGTTATTTTGCAGCGGTGATGTAATTGTAATTAACGGGTTCACGTTTTATCCATAAAAAGCTGTGTCATTAAAAGGTAAATTGCAATGCCTGTGCCAATCATTAGTTATTTTAATGATTATTGGAATGCCATTGTGTCCCTGATAGTTCATCCAGTTCATGCTGCTGCCTGAGTTCGCTGATACGACGCTCGGCAGAGGCGAAACGTTCGGAGATTGTATCCATCGTTTCTATATAATGCTTTGCCTGTAACCATTTTTTGCATTCTTGCTCTGTCATCTGTTGTTGCATCGTTAACTGTTTCTTTAAC
This sequence comes from Gammaproteobacteria bacterium, assembly GCA_028279365.1. Lineage (GTDB taxonomy): Bacteria > Pseudomonadota > Gammaproteobacteria > Eutrophobiales > Eutrophobiaceae > JANQNX01. The sequence continues at coordinate 67,288 of JANQNX010000010.1, forward strand.
AAGCTAATACCTTCATCCATTTGCAAGATAAATGCCTGTCTTTCCTGCACCTGCCTGACATTGACTTTTTTTCCATTCGGCTGCAACAAATCCATATATTCCTGACGATAATTCAGCATCAAGTCCAATTTGTCCTTGATTGACTTTAATGCATCCTGGGCATTAGCAAGATGACGCGCGGCTTGCCGTTCTTTATTTCTTGATAGTCCTGCGATTTTACTGATTCGTTGGGATCGGGTCATTGCTCTGTGTGGTTTCTATCATTTCAGTGGATTGTTGCTGACAAAACTTCACCAGTTCTGCCAACTGTTGTCTGGAAGAAGCAAAATCAACCTTGTCATTCATACCTTGAACAACAAAATCCTGGAATCGACTACGAAGCTTGATCGCTAAATCAAGTTCAGCATCAGCACCGGGTTGATAAGCACCGACGCTGATCAAATCCTTGTTCTGCTGATACACCGAATTGAGTTGACGTAACATAAGACTATCTGCCTGATGTGTTTTATCAGTAATAATATTCATCACCCGACTAATGCAACGCTCAATATCTATCGCCGGATAGATACCGGCTTCGGCAATATGTTTCGATAGAACAATGTGTCCATCAAGAATGGCGCGGGCCGAATCAGCAATAGGATCGTTATCAGCATCGACTTCAGTTAACACGGTATAAATGGCGGTAATCGAACCCTGATGCTCAGCGCCATTACCGGCTCTCTCAACGAGTTGAGGAATACGGGTAAACACCGATGGCGGGAAACCGCGAGTCGCCGGCGGTTCACCAATGGTGAGTGCTATCTCTCGCTGTGCCTGGGCAAAACGTGTTAATGAATCCATTAACAACAAAACATGTTTACCCTGATCGCGAAAGTACTCGGCAATACTGGTTGCGAGTAATGCACCGTGCAACCTGATCAGTGGTGGATCATCGGCCGGACTGGCAACCACAACTGAACGGGCTAAACCTGCCTGACCTAAACTCTGTTCAATAAATTCTTTCACTTCTCTACCACGTTCACCGATGAGTCCAACCACAATCACATCAGCGGCGGTAAAACGCGCCATCATCCCCAACAGAACACTTTTACCTACGCCACTACTGGCAAACAGGCCCATGCGTTGACCACGACCAATGGTAAAAAAAGAGTTAATCGTTCGTATGCCAACATCCAGCGGTTGGGTAATCTTGTCACGCGCTAATGGATTAATCGGCCTACCGGTAAGCGGCACTTTTTCTGTGGCTTTAATATTTTGTCCACCGTCTAATGGCTTACCGGCACCATCAATAATTCTTCCTAATAGATCAGGGCCAACCGCAACATCACCGCCTCTTCCGAGAGGAATAACGCGTGCATCCGGAGACAGACCTTTCGGTAATCCGGTCGGCATCAGGAAAAGATTATCACCGGAAAAACCGACAACTTCAGAATCAATATAGGTTTCATTGTCATTCTGTACCCGGCAATAATCACCGATAGCGGCTCGACAGCCAGACGCTTCCAAGGTTAAGCCCACCATTCTGGTTAACCTGCCTTGCACGGTTAAGCTGGCAGGGCTTTGACTCGCCAGCGTCAACTTTTGGATTCTTTCCTGCCAGACAGGTTTTCGATTAGCCGACATCGTCATTCCTTTGCTCGTCACCTAACAGTTTGACAGCAATGGCCGACAAACGTGATTCAACTGTCGCATCGATAAAGGATGAATCAGTTTCTATTCGACAATCACCTCGGGTTAACAACAAATCTTCTTGTAGACGCCAGGACTTTTCCTCTTCGCCTATGGATAGTGCGTCCCTGACTAAATGCATGTCTTCGGGATGCAAATGAATGATGGGGTTTCTCGCCGACAATGGTAAGGCTTTGACTGCCTCGCGAATAACGGCGATGACTTCACCAGGATCGATCTTTATCTCTCGTCGAACCAATTGCCTGGCGATACACAGACTCAGTTCAGCAATGTTGAGTTCGACTTCATCGTCGAGTTGTTCCAGAGGTGTAGACAATACATGACATATTGATGTCAGGCTTTGCAGTTTGCTTCGTGTTTCAGCCTCGGCTTTTGCCAGGCCTTCCTTATAACCTTGGCTGTGACCTTCCTTACGTCCCATGTTAAAGCCTTCATCATAGGCCGCTTTGTGTAAGCTTTGCATTTGATTCAGCGTCGGTGGTTTCATCACGCCATCAAATTCACTGGATATGACGCCTTCGACTAGCGGTTCCTGCCACTCCATATAATCAGCGGCTTCATTGGCAGGTAAAACACGTTTTGACGAATTCATGATCAGTAGCTAATAAGTCTTATAGTGATATTGCTAAACCATCTCTTCATCACCGCCACCACCCAAAGTAATTTGTCCTTCATCGGCCAGACGACGGGCGATAGTCAGTATTTCTTTTTGTGCAACTTCAACTTCACTGAGTTTAACCGGACCTTTTGCTTCCAGATCATCGCGTAGCATTTCAGCTGCACGTTTGGACATATTGGCAAAGATTTTTTCTTTTAACTCATCGTCAGCCATTTTCATTGCTAACAATAAATTATCGGTAGAGACTTCTCGCAGGATAGTTTGCATTGAACGATCATCAACACTGATCAGATTATCAAACACGAACATCAGATCCTGTATTTCCTGGCCCAGATCTTCGTCGACTTCTTTAATCTTTTCCATGATGATCGATTCGGAACTGGAATCGACAAAGTTGAGTATATCCGCTGCGGCCTTGGTACCACCAATAGTTGAAGACTGTACACCACTGCCACCGCGTAACTGCTTTTCCAGTGTTTCATTTAATTCTCTCATCGCGGCAGGTTGAACACTTTCGAGCGTGGCGATTCGTAATAAAAGATCAGAGCGGACCTTTTCAGGGAAGAAAGAAATAATCTCGGCCGACATATCACTTTCCAGATAAGACAATATGATGGCAATAATTTGCGGGTGTTCATTAGCAATCAGATCGGCAATCGATTTTGGATTCATCCATTTCAGTGCTTCCAGTCCTTTGGAATTACCCCCGAGTAAAATACGATCAATGACACCTGCCGCTTTTTCTTCTCCCAAGGCACTGTACAGCACATTCCTGACATAATCATCGACACCAACACCCAGAGCGGTCTGTTGTTCAACCGTGTTCATAAATTCGCTGATGACCTTATTCACCATTTCCTTGGTCAGGTCTTTGACTGATGTCATGGCAACACCAATCCGCTGGACTTCCTTTGGACCCATATGTTTGAGCACTTCGGCCGCGGAATCCTCACCAATCGTCATTAACAACACCGCCGCTTTTTGGGTCGGGTCGAGACTATTCCCTTTTGCTGTTGCCACTACTCTTCACCAACCCAGTTGCGAACTACTTGCGCCGCAAGTTTTGGGTCGTTGGATACGACATCCTTTACGTTCTCAATCGATGAATCGAAACCCGAGCTTGATGGTAATTCCTTGGTGCCAGCATTACTGGTTTGATTATCAAGACTCTCGTCTGTCAATTGACCAGTATTATTCGGTGCGGCTAGTGCTGATTGATGCAATGTGATTTCTTTATTCATCATATTTTTTATTGCCGGTTTCAAGATGCCGAACAACACAAACAGCACAAACAACGCACCGACAGCCTGCTTGGCAATATCCCATACCCAGGCTTGCTGCCAGATAGGTAATTCCGGTAAGGGTTCAACTGCTTCAGGCCGGCTAAACTCGGCGTTCATGACATTAACGGTGTCACCACGCAGCGCATTAAAACCAATCGCCTCTTTAACCAGCAAGGTAATTTGATCCAGTTCTTCGGGCGTATGTTCAGTCCTGACAACCTCGCCGTTGTCATCCAGTGTTCTCTTATGATCGATGACAACTGCAACAGATAAGCGATTTAATGTACCGACTGGCGAACGTGTATGACTGATAGTTTTGTCCAATTCAAAATTTCGTGTCGCACGTTTTTGCATACTGGCACTTCGTTCGGCAGCTCGCCCATCATTTGCATCTGCGACAACTTCAGGCGCTTCCCCATCGACTGCAGGCTGGTTGGTCAACGCACCCGGCACACCGCCTGTTGCATCACCCGTCCGTGAATCCTCTTCAACACGTTCGCTACGTAAGGAAGGTGTATCGGGATTGAATAACTCCCTGGTCTGCTCCGAATGAGTAAAATCTAGGTCGGCAGTCACTTGTGCCTTGACCCCATCCTGACCAAGAATAGGAAACAAAATATTTTCGATACGTTGGATATAAGAGCTCTCTACTTCATGTGTATACTGGAATTGTGTCGCGGTCATTGCCAACTCAGCGGAAGACTGTCCATGCGTCATTAATCGACCAAACTGATCAACAATACTGACATTTTTCACATCCAGACTCGGTACACTCGCGGCGACAAGATTGGCAATCGCTGCCACCTGTCCAGCCTCCAGTCGGTAGCCCGGATAAAGATCCAACAATACCGACGCACTGGTTGATTGTTTATTGCGCAGAAAGACACTTTGCTTGGGTATTGCCAGATGCACCCTGGCAGACTTGACAGCGCTGACCTGTGCAATGGACATCGCCAGTTCAGATTCGAGCGCATGTTGATAACGTGCCTTTTCGATAAACTGGCTGGTACCCAGTTTTTGTTCGTCATTAAGCATACCAAAACCGTTACTTGCACTTTTTGGTAATCCTTCTGCTGCCAGCTTCATCCTTGCTTCATGTACTTGTGCCGACGGCACCAACACCGCACCGCTGGCATGGTCCAGCTTGAATTCAATATTAGCCTTTTGTAAAGCCTCAACTACTTTGGCCGAGTCTTGTCCGGATAAACTGCCATACAACAAACTGAAATTTGGCGTTTGTGACCAGAGCACTACATAAACGGCCAATGCCACACTAGCTGCTATCGCAAATAAAAAACCAATTTGCCTGAGAAAAAGTGCGCGCTTTACATCTGCGGGTATAACGACTGTCGCTGCTTCTGTTGCCATGATTCGTACTCGCTAACAGGTTACACCTGCATATTCATAATTTCCTGATAGGCAGTGACCAATCGATTTCTGACCTGTGTCATTGCCTGAAAGGCGATAGTTGATTTTTGTGAGGTAATCATCACATCGACTAAATCGACATTACTGTTACCCATCTCAAACTGTTTCTTTAACTCGCCTGCCTGCATTTGCGTTTCATTGACTTTATTCACGGCGTCCTTGAACAGGTTACTGAAATCGGGTTCTACCTGATTAGCCTTCGCTGTTTCATTAATGCTACTAGCCTTCTCGGTCATCGCCCGCATTTGCACCAGTAGTTGATCCATATTGATATCGTTCATACTGCTTTCCTTCTTAAGTTGAAATTAGTAACGTAACTAAACCGGAATCGTTATGCCCTGCTCGCGCATGCGTGCGAGTTTGTAACGCAACGTGCGTGGACTAATACCCAGTTTTTCGGCAGCTGATTTTTTACTGCCCATCGTTTCTTTTAAGGTCTCAATAATGATGCTGTGTTCATGTTGCTTCATACCTTGATCTAACTTCCCATCAGATATTATCTCTAGCGGTTCTTCAGCCTCAGTTGAGGAAAATGATTGATGTTCGAACTGTATGTCGCTGACATTTATCACGCCATTACTGTGAAGAATTAACGCACGTTGCATGACATTATCCAGTTCGCGAACATTGCCGGGCCAGGAGTACTGGCTCAGCATGGCTCTTGCCTGCTGATCGATCTCCGGCACTGCTGCAGTTGATTGGTTGGCAGCCCTGGCCAATAAAAACTCTGCAATCGGCAAGACATCCTGTACCCGATCGCGTAACGCAGGCATCATAATTGGGAACACATTCAATCGATAAAACAAATCTTCACGAAACTTCCCTTCGGCAATCTCCTGACGCATATTGCGATTCGATGTCGCAATCACCCTGACATTAAGTTCGATTTCATTTTGATCTCCCAAGCGCTCAACCACACGTTCCTGTAATACACGCAACAGCTTGGCCTGCAATGGCAAACTCATTTCGGATATTTCATCCAGTAATAAGGTACCGTCCTGTGCCTGTTCAAATTTTCCGGGGCAAGATTTATAAGCGCCGGTATAGGCACCCTTTTGATAACCGAATAACATTGCTTCCAGCATGTTTTCCGGTATGGCGGCACAGTTAATCGCCACAAACGGTTTATTCTTTCGGTCAGACTGGTGGTGAATATATTGAGCCAGCACTTCCTTGCCGGTGCCGCTCTCACCGGTTATTAATAATGTAGCATCACTGCCAGCCACTTTATTTGCAAGCTCTAGTACTGCTTTGGTCTTTTCATCAATAGCAATAAAACCGGAACTGGTTTCTGATAATACCGTGGGGAGAAATTGACTGACTTTACTGACCAGCACTTCAGGTTGAAAGGGTTTTACCAGATAATCGACCGCACCTATTTGCAATGCATCAACCGCCTGTTGAATACTGCCATGCGCCGTCATTAACACGACCGGCAAATCGCTTTGTAAGGATTGAAGGCGGCTTAATAGCTTGATGCCATCCATACGCGCCATTTGCACGTCGCTTACCACCATATCGAAATGATCACTTTGCACCAGGCCAAGCGCGACTTCACCGTTTTCCGCGACTACCGTGTCATAACCGGCCAAGGATAAGGTTTCAGATAAGGCCTCACTTAATGACGAGTCATCCTCAACAATCAATATCTTAAAACTCATTATTTCCTCCTGGGTATCTTGCTTGATTTATTCTTGCGAGCGTGTTGCGTCCTGATAGACAGGCAGCCTGATAACAAAGCATGCGCCATTGGAATTATCGGCTTGCAACTGAATCGTCCCGTTCATCGCCCGTATAACAGAGTCAACAACAGCAAGCCCCAATCCGTTACCTTGCTGTCTGCCTGTTACGAAGGGTTCGAAAATACTGTCTTTAATGCCATCAGGAATACCCGGACCATCATCGCTGACCTTGATAAAAATGTGGGTTGCACTTTCTGATAAACCAAGGTCAAATGTGATTGATACTAATTCCCGACTAGCCTGACAGCTATTATTAATCAGGTTTTGTATGGCACTAATAAACGCATCTTTACTGAGTTCAACAAGGACATCATCACTTACGCTTGAGTGTAATTGAATTGCCAGTTGTGTTTGTTCTGTATCATGATTACGCTGAATAATATCCTGGACTAATGAATGAATCGCAACCGGTCGGGTATTTAACCTGCCACCTCTGGAAAATAACAACATCTCTTCAACCAGTTTTTCAAGATGCTGTAATGCATTCATACTTTTCGAAATGAAACGTTTTTTTCTTACCTCATCCAGTTGCGGTGAATCCAGGTTAGACACATAAAGCAATGCTGAAGATAGCGGGGTCCTGATTTGGTGAGCCATAGCTGCGGCCATCTCACCCATCGCTGATACGCGTTTTAATCCGGAGATTTGATCCTGTAGCTGACGCGTCTCGGTCGTTTCCGTTAATAAAACGATCTGACCGGGTTGTTCTCCCAGGGACTGGGTAGAAATATTAACACTGCGGCCATCGTGCATGGTGACATCATGACCATCGTCCCACTTGGGCCGAAACTGATCTGCAACAATTTCGCGCCAACTTTTTCCAACCAGATTATCACCCAGCAAACCCTGCGCTGCCGGATTACACTCCTGGATAATACCTTCACCCGATAACACAATAATACCGCCGGGCAATACCTCTAACAGATTTGCAAGACGATTCGCCACGCGTTCTTTCTCTTCAAACTGCTGGAGTTTTTGAGCGCGCGTGTCGGCCAGTTCCTGACTAAGTAAACTTATTTTATTTTCCAGACCTGCGTAGACTTCACTCAGGTTGGAAGAGACTTCATTGAACTGTTGAAAGGCATGTTGTAACGACTGTTTGTCGACGTTAGCTTTCAGCTTGTTAGGTTCTATGTTTGGCATGCTCAGTTTGCATAAATAAATTTTATTTATGCTTGAGCAAGGACTATGCCATGAGATTTATCGTTACTATTTCAATCATTTACAAGCGAAACAATAAATGCGCAAACCTAAATACGTCAATTTCCCGACGCGGCTTCCTTACGTTGCATACCCAACTTACGCATCTTTTCTACCAGGGTAGTACGTCCCATGTTTAAACGCTTGGCTGCATGGGCAACCACGCCGTTTGATTCATCCAGCGCCTGTTTAATCAAACTAAACTCAATTGAATTAATATGATCACGCAGATCAACGCCTGATTTGGGTAGCCGCGGCATACGCATCTGTGCATCGGCATCGAATTCAGTTTCGATAACCGAGTCAGGCTGTTCCAATATATCTTTCGATTGATATTTTTCCGGTAGATCGTGCACATCCACAATACCATTAGGATAAAGAATCGATAAACGTTCAATCAGGTTAGCCAGTTCGCGTACGTTACCAGGCCATTGGTATTCTGATAATGACGCAATCGCGGCATTAGTCAGTTTAATACCGACATTACCTTCATGTTGTAAACGCTCGATCAGATCACTGATCAACATCGGTAAGTCATCAGTCCTATCCTGCAAGGCTGGCATTTCTATTGGAAAGACATTTAACCGATAAAACAGGTCTTCGCGGAAACGACCTGTCGTGATTGCATCCTCAAGATCAACATGCGTGGCTGCAATAATACGTACATCGGCAACAATGCTTTTGTTACTTCCTACCCGTTCAAAGGTACGCTCCTGCAATACACGTAACAGTTTAACCTGCATGTTCAGGCTCATATCGCCTATCTCATCCAGGAACAAGGTACCGCCCTTGGCCATCTCGAAACGCCCTTGCCGTGCGGTTATCGCCCCGGTAAACGCACCTTTTTCATGGCCAAACAATTCACTCTCCAACAAATCAGACGGGATCGCGCCGCAGTTGATCGGGACAAAGGGTTTGTTTCTTCGTGAAGACTGATAGTGAATATTGCGTGCAACGACTTCTTTACCCGAGCCCGAGTCGCCCATGATTAATACATTAGCATCGGTATCGGCAACCTTATCGACCATACGTCTGACTTTTTTGATCGACTTGCTGTTTCCACCCAAACTCCTGAACAATTCCATAGAGCGCGGGCTGCCATCTTCATGTCGGGTCTCCCTATACACCTGCACTTGTTGCAGGCTGGTTTCCAGTTGTTTATGTCTCAGCGGTATATCAACAGTGGTAATACTGCCAATATCCAGTTCTTGATTGAAGCGTTTCCTGTCAGTGGTGTCATGTAACAAGATAACCGGGAGATAATTATCTACTGATTTGATATCCCTGAATACAGTGAGCGATTGTTTAGCTGTACCGCAGTTGCCAAGCATGATCATCATGACATGTTCCACCTTGTCATAACGGTTACGCCAATCAGACGGTTCGTTTGCCTGTATACAGGTGTAGCCCATGAATTCCATAATGGACGTGACATGATTACGGACTTTGGTATCCGTTTCTATGATAATGACAGTATTAGATACGCTGTCCAAAGCGCTCTCCCCTTTTTATAAATACCGTGTTGTTCTATTACAGTAAATCAGGCAAAGCGAATATTGTCAAAATTTTGTCATTACAATTCCATGACAATGGGAATATTTCAGGGAAAAGTCTATCGCTGTGAATGGATGATTTAAGCCTAATAATGATTTTGTGGGTAGGCTTTTTTCATTCTTTTTCCACGCTTTAACTGCTTTACCTGATCTAACAGTTCATGCCGCCTTTGTTCGACAATCGTGATCATTTCCTGGTGTCTTTTCATCAGGTCTGTAAGCTGTTGCAGTCGTTGTTGCGTCAACAAATCAGGGTCAACCAGCGTGAATTCCGCTTCAATTGTCTTGCGATAGGTGTCTATTTGCGTCAGCAAAGACTCATTGGACAAATCATTGACACCTGCAATGATGGATTCGCTGAGCTTTTCTATGATGGACAGGTTTTCCGCCTGCTTCAACATCGACCGGTAATCCTCTAATCAGGCAGCGGGTACCATCTTTTTAGGTTCGGCTTGCGAAGCTTGATTGGCTTGATCCTTAATCCCATCCCAACCAAACTTGATTTCCATCAACAAACCATGCACTTCATCCAGTTTTTCGACAGAATTATGTAAATTAGCTTCCATTAATTTATACGTCATATATTCATAAAGGCTTTCAAGGTTTTCCGCTATTTCACCGCCTTGCTTCATATCCAGACTGGTTCTCAATCCTTCAATGATAGAAATCGTTGTGCTGATTTCTTTTCCTTTTTGGGAAACTTCGTTGGCCAACATATGACCCTTGGCCTTTGAAATTCTTGAAAGTGCGCCTTCCATTAACATTTGAATAAGGCGATGCGGCGAGGCATTTTCAATGCCTGAATGTACACTGATTTTGTTGTAAGCATTAAGTGCATCAATATTCCCTACACGTCTACTCATTATTCTTGTATCTCCATATTAAATTTAAATGTTCATTTAAGAACGAGACTGATTCAAAATATTACTAAGCTGTTCAAATTGCTGAGTGAGAAAACTACTGGTTGAGTTTAACTGCGTAACAATAATGTCCAGTGAACTAAACTGTGATAACAGTCTTGTCTCAAGACGTTCGAGTGATAGATTCAGATCCTGAAGATCAGACTGAATACCTTCTATGGTTCTGTTTAAACCGGATGTCTTATTATCAATCAAACCTAGCGGACGCGTATATTCGAGTAACAGGTTATTAATATTCGATGCAATACCATTTGGTGAAGCAAACAATTGCTCGACTTGATCAGGAGAAGTTGTCAATGCATCGTTTAATGCTGCATTATCAATAATCAACAAACCATCCGGATTTGTTGTTATGCCAAGTTCTACCAAGGTCTGGATTGAATCGGTACTACTACTAGGCACTGACTGTGAAATTGTCGATCTGATTGAATTAGTTAACGTTCTCAACGTGACATCACCATTCAAATCACCGGATGATTGATTCTCTGGGTCGAAAAAGGTTAACTCATTATTCAGTGTAATATAGGTATTGTAGTTATTAATAAAACCACGTATCGAATTTAATATCGAATCATTATCTCTTCCGATACTCAGTTGATTAACCGTGCCCGCCTCTGCCCTGTTCAATGTCAACGTCACACCTTCAATGACGTTTTGAACAGTATTCGTGGAACTGAGTATTCTTTGTCCATCAATGAAAAGCTCGGCATCAACCGCTGCATTAATCTGCTCCATTTGTTCGGGAGCCGTGCCATCAGTCGTATCATAATAGAGTGCAGACAGGCCTGACTGATCGACATTGTTCGAATCATCATCCGTTACGTTAATAGTAATTGTATTGTCTGACCCCGTACCATTTGCGGTAAGGATTAATTTGGATTCCGTGCCACCTGAGCCATCATCAACGGATATAATGGTTGCGTTAACGCCGGTGTTATCAGTGGCATTATTTATCGCGTTTCGGATCCCAGACAGGGTCTGGTTTTCACTGTTTATCGCAACGTTAAATGAGTTACTTCCTACAGAGATGGATAATGTACCGGTACCCACGTTGGTATTACTGTCTGCAAAACCTGGTGATAATAATCGTTGCGACTGTGCCAGTTGTCTTATTTCTATATCGTAACTGCCGGCGGGCAGACCACTGCCACCGGTTGCAGTAAAAAATTCAGTATTGCTGGAAGTCACACGGGTGGCAGAGAACGTACTGCTTAATGACAGGGTACTGGCCGAGGCTTGAAAGGTAGAAAGCGTACTTCTCACCGATCCGAAAGCTGAAATTTCACTTTCTATCGTGGCTTGACGGTTGGCAAGTAACAAGGTCCTTGCATCACCTTCCGCTGACACCAGTCCATTAACAATAGAGTTGATATCGAGTCCTGAACCGATACCGGGTACTGAAATCATAAAAAATCCTTTTTGGTTTGGTCAATATACACTATGCAGTATTTACACCAACTAGGCTTTCGCATTCACCAATGCACCCAGGCCTTGATTAAATCGCTCTGACATACTGATAAATTCATCAGACGGAATTGTTCGAATCAAGCGTTGACTGTTACTTTCTATCACTTTGATGATCACGTCGCCGCTTTCATCATCAACAGTAAATTGTAAATCCCTGCGAATATTTTGAACCTGTTGGTTCAACTTATCCGCGGCCTGATAAAACTGAGTTTTGGATTCTTGACTACTTTCCCTGGTAGCAGTCGGCAATCTGTCAGCGATAGCGGTAACGTTTTGCCGGTCAACAGCCTTGTTGGGTTCAATCACCAATTCAGACTTCTGAGACTTGTTTACAATCTGTCTTGACTCTGTGGTGATATCGGTAGTCATAATGATGACCTCCTGAATTACTGGTTAAAAACGCGGTCGGGTAAATCACCCGACCGCTTGTTGTCGCCTGCTTTCAGACTGGTTATTACTGTAATAATGACAGTACTAACTGTGGCTGAGAGTTGGCCTGTGACAAGATTGAGATACCTGCCTGTTGCAGGATCTGGGTTCTTGTCAACGCAGCTGTTTCAGCAGCAAAGTCGGCATCCTGAACTCGACTACGTGCAGCTGACAGGTTTTCTGCCGTTGTTGAAAGTGCGCTTACTACCGTTTCGAAACGACTCTGGAACGCACCAAGATCGGCTCGGGCCGAGTTAATGGTATCCAGTGCAGCGTCGACCGAGACAATCGCAGCATTTGCACCTGAAACAGTACTGACATCGGTATTAGCAATAGTGACACCTGATGCTGAAGCGGCAGTCGTAGCTGCAGTTAAACCGGCATCAGCTGCTGCTGCGCCACCGACCACTAGATCAACACCATTTCTGGTTGTAATGCTGACCGAACCATATAGCGTTTGGTTTGATACACCGAAACCCTCGGCGCCAGCAGAATCTGCACCTGCTTCTATAATCTCAACATTACTACCATCTTCCTTGGTAATGGTAACGTTGCCGCCACCAAAGGTAGCGCTGTAACCATCCAGCTCACTGACCAATGCAGCAAGTTCAGTTCCGGTAATCTGACCGTTTGCACCTGATGTGGTGAAATCGATAGCGTTACCATCGATGGTCAGACTATACGTTGGAGCTACTGCTTCAGCTGCGGTGGTACCGTTGGTTGAGGTAGCAGAAGCCGCACCGCCTAAGGCACCTGCTTGACCTGCACCCGTTCCGGTGAAGTTACTGGTAATTGCTAATGAAGCATCTGAGCCATCTGCCTTGGTTAATACCAGGTCATTAGTTGCAATAGCACCAGACGTTATGCTGTAAGCGCCATTACTGTTGTTCACAAATGTTACAATGGCCGCATCCAGCTCGGCTGCCGTCGCTTGTGCGCCAACACCGCCAGCTTCTCTAAATACTTCCGCGCCGTCCAATGACAGTACGAAATCATTATCGGTAATTTCTGCGGTACCGTTGGTAATATTATTGGTGCCTGTTGCAAAGTTAGCACCGGCAAAACCGCCGTCCGTACCAGAGAAGGTATCAACAACGACTACGCTGAAATCTGCACCATCAGCTCGACTGAAGACGAGGTTACCACCGGCTGCCGTTCCAGCTACAGTAATACCTGCTGCGTTTAATGCAGCAGTGTTAGCTGTAATTTGAGTATCTACTTCAGCAGCAGTCACATCGTCAGGCGAAGTACCGGCAGCAATTGTGTTGGTACCAACAGCGAAATCTCCACCAGCGAAACCACCAGCCGGGTTGTCAAAGGTGTTGGTGACAACAATATCAAACGATGCACCATCAGCTCGACTAAAGACAACGTTATCTGCAGCGAAGGTACCGGTAAAAGTAATACCTGCCGCATTTAACGCACCTGTCTGAGCCGTCAATGCTGCATCCAATCTTGTATCATCAATCGTCTCAGGAGTACCACCACCTTGAGTCACATCGATCAAGGTTACACCATCAACAGTAATGGCAAATTGCTGACCATCTGTTTGTGATGTAGCATCGGTAAATGCACCGCTGGCACCAGCCGTAGCTGCTGTGTTAGGAGTAGATGTAAAAGTGAAAGCCTGCACGCCACCTACAGTTAATGAGTAGGTTTCAGTCGCACCACCTGCAGCTACCGCTGTAGTAAATGCACCGCCAGACGCTGTAGATGATGCAACTGCTGCTGCAGCTCTAGAGTTAGCTTGCGTGTATGCGCCGACGCTCAATGTCGTTGCCGTTTGCACCGTAGCTGACTCAACGTTACCAAAAGCAACTGCCTGACTGTTAGTTGCCGTTGCAGTCACATCGTTTGATGCATTGTTGATCGCGGTTGCAATTGCCAATGCATCACGTGCAGTAGGAGCAACAGCCTGACCATTAATCGTCAGGTCACCCGCATCAATAGCACCAGCAACAGCAGTACCGGTAACGGTAGCAACATTCGCCTGACCAATATCAGAAGTACGCGAACTGGCGATAGAAGATACGTTAATGGTTTCACCCGAATTCGCGCCAACCTGAAATTGTTGCGAAGTAAATGTGCCATCCAGCAACTTCACGCCGTTAAAACTGGAAGCGACCGCTAAACGATCAATTTCAGCAATTAACTGTGACGCTTCAGACTGAAGTGCGGCACGGTCAGTTGCGCTGTTGGTGGCGTTGGCAGATTGCACAGCCAGCTCACGAATACGTTGTAAGCTGTTGGTAATGGCTCCTAAATCACCTTCAGCAGTTTGCGCCAGTGAAATACCATCATTGGCATTTCGAGAAGCCTGGTTCAGGCCACGAATTTGCGCAGTAATTCGGTTTGAGATAGCAAGACCAGCAGCATCATCCTTGGCGCTGTTAATGCGAAGACCTGAAGAAAGTCTCTGCAATGAGGTTGCTAACTGTCCTCCCGTTTCACGCAGATTACGCTGCGCGTTCAAGGAAAGTATATTTGTATTAATCACTTGTGACATAGTTTCACTCCTATGTGTGGCACTTGCTTGTGTTTAGTGCCAGATAAATTATTTTTAGCAGATATAACGAAGACGCTATTCACTGCTTCCAGATGGGTTATCGGAATAGGCTAAAATAACTTTAGAGAAAATTAGGTTCAGTTTTGAACCTATTTCTGATGTGAAATTCTGCTCGGGAGTGAACCTGAACAGTCGTTTAACTGTTTGAATTAACTAAGAAAATTAAACAGTGATAAACCTTGCAGGCGGTTATAACTTAACTGTGCCGCTTCTATCGCGACCAGGCGCGACTGCAACTCAACAATAGCGGCAGTGTAATCCAGATCTTGAACACCGGATAAGGTAGTTTGCATATCGAGCCTGAATGCATCGTTGATACTGGTTTGATCGTCAATAGTTTTCAAACGCGCACCTAATTCGGCACGCACTTGAAATACATTCTCCAGTGCCAGATCAATATTCGCGATTGCCTGGTTGATACCGTTAAAGGTAGCTGACAAACCTGACTGGCCGGTTGCATCGCCCTCAAGCACGGATTGAAATTCCTGTAAGGTCGTAAAAATATCCTGCGACTGACTCGGCGTCACGGTAAATGTATCGCCAAGGGCAGGCGTGCCTGATATGGAAGTTTGGATGCCATTAAACTGAATGTCACCGCCTGACACATATTCCGGTGCGTCGTTAATGGCGTCTTGCGGTAGCGGTGGAATCACCTGGCCACTGTTAGCACCAACCACATTATAGGCAAGGTTGCCATTCGCATTGGTTACAAATGAAATCGTATAGTCATCTACTACATAAGCCGTCGAATCGATCAAACTACCGATACTAAAAATTCCATCGCCGGTATTCGCATTGGAAAAATTCACCTGAAACGTACCATTACCGTTTTTAATATCGACAAACAAATCGTGTCCGGAATCGCCATCCGGTATCTGTCTGCCTGATGATATTTGCAAGGCACGCTGCCCCTGATCACCATGATAAATAAAGCCGCCATCTGCCGTCTGGCTGAATGGTCTGGTCGTCACTCGGTTACCGGAATACAGATACTCCTGATTGGAATCACGCGTATTAGCCAAACCTAACAGTTCGCCAAGACGTTCCCTGACTTCCGCGGCCAATGCTTCGCGGTCGGTTTGTGACAAGGTTGAGTTACCGGCCTGTATCGCCAATTCGCGCACGCGAATCAATGAGTTTTCTACTGCATTAATCGTCGACTCACTCAGTGCCAGACGATTTCTGGCAGTATCGGCATTTCGTTGATATTGGTCAGTAGTAGCAATCGCCTGATTCAGTCTGATGACCTGTGCGATACCGGTAGGATCATCAGAAGGTTTATTGATTCTTCGACCCGAAGCAACCTGTTCCTGTATGTCGGCAAGCTGTCGTTGCTGATCGAGAATCCCGTCAAGACCTCGTTGTACATAACTTGCTGTCGACACACGCATAGTAATACCCTACCTAAATGTCGCAATCAGTGTCTGAAACAATTCATCGGCAACATTAATCAACTGCGCCGCCGCCGAATAAGATTGTTGAAAACGCAACAGATTCGCAGCTTCTTCATCCAGGTTAACACCGGACACACTATCACGTGATTCACGCGTTTGTTCGACCAGCAGGTTTAATGCTTCGCTACTGATCTCGGACTGTCGAGTCCTGGCTCCCACGTCCGCTATCATTTGTGCATAGGCTTCCTGAAATGTGGCAGACCCATCGAGCAAGGTCCGAGTCGATTGCAACTCTGCCAGCAATAATCCATTACTGTTATCACCGTCGGCACCAAGATTATTCTCAATGACAAAGCCATCCCCATCTTCAGGAAAACCGGAAATAGTAAACCGGGCATTGCCTGCAGATGGCAGCGTAAATTCAACGCCGGCATTATCATTGGCCGGGTTATATAACAGTACCCCGCCAGGTGGATTTGAAACCAGGAATCGACTGTTGGCTGCCTCGAATGTCAACGTGATCGGTTGTGATATCGGTATGCCTGATACTGTATCAATAGTGACATCACTAATGACGGCATTACCTATATTGGTCGGAATGCCTGCCACATTGGTTGCACTGCTTGAGCGCAGCGGTGCTGATAATGCCAGCTTGCGAGGATCCGTGATCAATACACCGATATCACTTGCACCATTTATTGTGGGTCTGATGACATATTCCGATCCCACAGGAGGGTTATTACTTATCGTCAGGGTAAAGCCATCAATCGTCGTCGTGGTAAACGGCACTGTACCCCCGGTAGTAAAACCAACGATATTATTATCTGACTCGCGTATCAGTGTGTAACTATTACTACCGTTGTAAGTTAATCGATAATCACTATCCGTCAGTAAATTGGGATCCACGATATCAGCAGTCACATTATTTGGCGCGGTACCAAGTGCGATGACTGATGCTTCAATTTCAGAGAAGAAAGTCGTATCAACATCGCCATCGAGACTGAGACCCAGTCTGTGCTGTTCATTAAAACTATGCGCAATACCTATTGCGAGCCGACCCAATGCATTTTTAGCCGGCTCAAGCATCTGCTGTTGAAAATCCAATTGACCTCCCAATGATCCACCAGCAATGCTCTCGGTGATGACCGTAGTACTGGTTTGATCAGAGATTAAAATATCATAATTACCTTCATAGGTTTCTGACACAGCAAGGGTGCTGGATCGATTACCTACGACGACGGGCTGACCTTTACCAATAAAGACGTTTAATGCGCCATCACTTTGTTCAACCGTCGTGACAGTCACCAGTTGTGATAACTCAAGAATTAACTGATCGCGTTGATCGAGCAGATCATTCGGTAAGCTACCACCGCCTGCGCCGGTTGCCGCTACAATATCTTCATTGACCTCGGCAATGGAACGACTGATGGTATTTAATTCACTCACATCATCATTAAGCTGGATGGTGACTTCATTACCCAGATCACTTAGACGCGAATCAATAAACTGAAAGCGTGAAGTGAGTGAGTTCGCCTCACTAATTAGTACCTGTCTGGCAGTCGCTGAGGAAGGCAGATCATTGACATCCTGCAACGCGGCAAAAAAGTTTTGCAGGCTCGGTGATAATCCTGTTTCTGCATTAGCCAGCATGTTATCCACCCGCTGCGATAGCGCTAAAAACGAACTGGCATCAGCCGCACTTGCAGTGCTGCTGCGCAACTGGGAAATTAAAAACTGATCGGCGATTCGAGTGACACTATTAGCTCTGACACCGGTGCCGACATAACCGGCGCCACGCAATTGGGCCTCTCTTGCTGATAGATCCACGCGTTGGCGACTAAAACCTTCAGTATTTACATTAGAGATATTATGGCTGACGGTCGACAGGCTACGCTGTGAGGCGAGTAACCCGGATATGGCTGAATTAAGTATTGTCACCTGTCCTGTCTCCCCAAACTAGATCAACTCACGTTTGATAATGTTCATGACCTTATCTGCATAATGAGGATCGGTGGCATAACCGGCATCCTGTAAGGCATGAATATAGCTGTGGTTATCATCTGCCTGCTTTAATGCTGATCGATAACGATCGTTGGATTTAATAAACTGTACATAATCGTTAAAGCTTTCCTGAAATGATTCATAAGCACGAAATGCGGACACTTCTCTTTTTGCTTTACCACCTCGATACTCCAGCGAACTCACGCTTACGCTATCGCCGGACCAGCGTGAATCCGCTTTAATACCAAATAAATTATGACTACTATGGCCATACCGGTTTTTCATAATCTTTTGTCCCCAACCGGTTTCCAATGCTGACTGCGCTAATAGCACACTGGTTGGTACACCTAATTCTTCTGCCGCTTTTTCAGCATAGGGCCGCATCGCATCGATAAAGGCTTCAGGACTATCAAAACTTGCCTGTGTGCGTATTCTATTTACATTTGCTTTAGCGCTAATATCGGGAAAATATTGTCGGTCAGGTAAGGGATTAAACGTGATCTCAGCGGCGCCTTTAGGTACCGCTTGCTGCAGCTGTTTGATGATACTGTCAGCAATGCCAACCGTACGTTTCTCAGCCAGATTTAACGCAAGCTGATGATCCATCATGTCCTGATAAAAACGTGACTTGTCAGAATCAAATGCACCTTCAGCCAAACTTGAATCACGCATTTGCTTTAACATGAGTTTTAAAAAGAATGCTTCAAGCTGATTAGCAACCGTTTCTATCGCTTCGGGTGTTTGGTTTTTGGCTGCAAGTTTTAGCTTGGATAAACCGCTAAACTCGGTATAAATACTGGCACTGGACAGATCCATTTCCATCGTAATACTCGCTTAGATGACGATTAACTCGGCGCGAAGCGCGCCGGCTTCTTTAAGTGCTTCTAAAATCGCAACCAGGTCGCCCGGCGCAGCGCCTACCTGATTGACCGCACGTACAACATCATCCAGTGACACACCGGGGTTAAACAAAAACATACGATTGTCTTCCTGTGTCACTTCAATATCCGACGTCGGGATAACCGCCGTTGTTCCATCAGAAAATGCACCGGGCTGACTGATGATAGGATTCTCGGTAATGGTCACCACCAGACTACCGTGTGACACTGCTGCTTCGTTAACCGTGACATGTTGATTAATCACCACGGTACCGGTACGAGAGTTAACGATGACTTTTGCCGCGGAGTCACCGGGTTCAAACGTAATGTTTTCCAATAATGATGCAAACGCGACACGTTGCGAATAATCCATCGGTGCGGTGACGGCCACTGACGTACCGTCAATGGGTTTGGCAGTGCCAATTCCTACCCATTCATTAATGGCATCAGCCATCCGATTAGCTGTCGTAAAGTCAGGACGGTGCAGGTTCAACACTAATGAACCCGACTGACCAAAAGAGCTTGGCACCGAACGTTCAACAATCGCACCATTAGGAATACGTCCGGCACTCGGTATATTAACTGAAATACTCGAACCATCATTCGCCTCAATACCAAAACCACCGACAACAAGATTACCCTGTGCGATTGCGTAGACATTTCCATCAATACCTTTTAACGGTGCCATCAACAGGCTTCCACCGCGTAAACTTTTCGCATTACCCAATGATGAAACAGTGACATCGATTTGCTGCCCTGGTTTCGCGAATGGTGGCAAGGTAGCATGAATAACCACAGCAGCGATGTTATTAATCTGTGGTGGGGCACCGTCAGGTAAAGTAATACCAAACTGCCGTAGCATGCTATCCAAACTTTGTAAGGTAAATGGCGTTTGGATGGCCTGGTCGCCAGTGCCATCCAGCCCAACCACTAAACCATAACCTATTAGTTGGTTATCACGTACACCGGCAATGTTAGCGACGTCTTTAATGCGCTCTGCCTGCACCAGACTGGTCGAAAACAGACCAACTGCTAGTAAGAGTAAATGTAGAATACGCATGTTGATACTCCGGATTAGTAAGGCATAAAGGGGCTGGAAAAGAATCGCGATAGCCAACCGGTTAAACTGGATTCAGCAACTGCACCCTCACCCACATAGTTGATAGTGGGGTCGGCGACTTGCGTCGACAGCACTGAGTTGTCTGAAAGAATATCAACCGGACGAATGATGCCGGACAACTGAACATATTCCGGTCCATTGTTAATGGTGACACGTTTTTCACCGCGCACGATTAAATTACCATTCGGTAATACTTCGATAACAGAGACTGAAATATTACCGGTGAGTGCATTTGTCTGCGTTGCGGTACCCGAACCATCAAATGCATTTTCTGATTCGAGGCTGGTTTCAAAGCTCAGGTTATCGTTAGCATTTAACGGAATAAAACCCGGTACACTGAACTCAGGTCTGGCACCAAAAATGGTCGGGTTAGTAATACTGGTCGAGGCCTCCTTATCTAAAATCGTCGTTGCTGATTTACTGGCATCGGTCGCTTCCGCCAACCTGACAGTCAGGATATCCCCGACACGACGCGCTTTGATATCTTCAAACAAACGCACATCAAAACCGGGTTTATAAATAGAACCGTTTGATTCCGGTTGCACTGGCGGCAAGGGTGGTCGCACAGCGGCAAAAGCAGGGTCACGTTTTGCCTGTGTCTGACAACCGCTACTTAGTGTCAGCACATTGACGATCAGTAAAATCAACAACTTATTCGATAACTCAACGCAGCGCATAGTATCCATCCAGATTATTTAGAGATTGTTACTTGCGTATTGCAACATTTGATCCGATGTTGCGATTGCCTTGGAATTCATTTCATAGGCACGCTGGGTTTCGATCATGTTTACCAGCTCTTCAACCACATTCACATTCGAACTTTCCAATGAACCCTGAATGGTACGCCCCAGTCCTACCAGTCCGGGCGTACCCGGAATTGCCGTACCGCTTGCTACGGTCTCGCGCAATAAATTATCACCGATCGGTTGTAAACCGGTGGGGTTAATAAAGTCAGATAATTGAATCGACCCGACCTGTGTCGGTGCGGTACTGCCAGCAACCAATGCACTAACAACGCCGTCCTCACCGACCGTTAAGCTAATGGTATTTGGAGGGACCGTGATAGCAGGTTGTAAAGTAAATCCATTTGAGGTCACTATCTGCCCTTGCGAATTTAACTGGAAAGTTCCATCACGACTGAACGCAGACGTACCATCCGGCAACAGTATTTCAAAAAAACCATTGCCCGATATGGCGATATCTAACGGGTTTTCCGTTTGTATGATATTTCCCTGACTATAAAATTTTTGTGTCGATACACTTCGCACGCCGGTACCCAGTACCAGGCCAGAGGGTATTTCACTATTCTGGGATGATTGTGCACCGGGCTGTCTGATGGTTTGATAAAGTAAATCGTTAAACACCGGTCGTGATTGTTTAAAACCGGTTGTATTTACATTCGCGAGGTTATTGGATATGACTGCCATTCGTGTTTGCTGTGCATCCAATCCGGTTTTCGAAATCCACAATGCTTGTGTCATGTTAACTCTCCAATATCCTTAAGTTATGTTCTATTAGCTAAGAGACAACATCCGAGTCGCCGTTTCATCATTTTGCTTTGCTGTTTCCATCGCCTTGATATCCATTTCAAACTTACGTGCGAGTTCAATCATATTCACCATCGAACTCACCAGGTTGACATTACTGGTTTCCAATGACTCTGGTGCGACACGAATCGACGCATCAATCTGCGCCAATTCTCCACTACGCATACGAAACAATCCGTCTACATCTTTAAACAATTCTTCATTAGTCGGGTTAACAAGCCGAATACGGTCAACCGTCGCAATGGTTCTTTCATCCTGCCCGGCAGGTCGAATACTGATGGTGCCATCAACACCAATCACCACTTCATCCGCCGGCGGTAAGGCAATCGGGCCACCATTACCTAACACTAATTGACCATTGCCATTTTCCAGAAAGCCCAGGTTATTCACTCGCATGTCACCTCTGCGGGTATAAGCTTCTGTGCCATCGTTAGCCTGGACAGCGATCCAGCCATCACCATTGATCGCAAAGTCGAGTGGATTGCCAGTGTTATAGATGGTGCCCTGAGTAAAATCGATACCGGGTCGTTCCTGTAATGCATAAGCCCGGCTGGGAAGACCATCACCAAATACCGGCATGCTCCTGTACTGCTCAAAATCAGATCGAAACCCCGGCAGTTCAGCACTGGAAAGATTATGACTGATTGAGGCCTGACCTAACATCGCGTTACTGGCCGAGGTCATTGATATATACAACATTCTATCCATGGTATTAGCTCGTTATGTTTATCTATCTGAGGTTGATAATTGACTGGGTCACGGCATCCGAGGTGCTAATGACTTCTGCGTTTGCCTGAAAACTACGTTGAGCAATAATCATATTCACCAGCTCTTCGGATAAATCCACATTAGACTGCTCTAACGAACCCGACTGTATTAAACCCAGACTAGCCGTACCCGGCGCACCGACGGTCACAGCACCTGATGAAAAAGTTTCACCCCATGACGTATCACTCACCGGCTGTAAACCTTGCGGGTTAGGAAAATCAGCTAATGCGATCTGTCCCTGGACGTTGGATTGACCATTAGTAAACCTGGCAAAAATGATCCCTTCCGAATCAATATCGAGGCCACTTAAACGACCCGTGGTAAACCCGTCCTGACTCAATGAGTTGACAGAAAACGCACTACCAAACTGCGTGGTTGAAGAATAATCCTGCGTCATGTTAATCGCCGCACCACCGCCTGCTGGAGTAAACGCAGGAATGGTTACGATGCCGCCTGCTGGTGTAATTAACGCGCCGGCTGTTGAAAAGGTTAAGGTGCTGGGACCATCTACCTGCACGCCGTTAACAAATGTGTAGGTATCCCAAATATTGGTTGCAACTGACGGTGTACCATTGGTTGACACTAATGCACCGGCAAATGAACCGGGTGTGCCAGTAAAGTTACTGTCAATTGTGATAGTCACATCCGTGCCATCTGCCTTGGATAAGACCAAATCGCCGCCGGCAATTGAACCACTATCGATAGCGTAGGCACCACCACTGCCAGCGATAAAGGTACCTAATGCGGCATCCAGTTCAGCTGCAGTCACTGTTCCACCGATTGCTGCCGCTTCAGTAAAGAATGGGGTACCGTCAATGCTCATGGTAAAGGCGGTATCAGTTGGCGCCACTGCCGGTGCACCGTTATTGATGGTATTGGTACCGGTAGCAAAGTCAGCGCCAGCGAGCCCGCCCGGAGTTCCACTAAAAGTATTGTTAACAATCACATCAAACGAGGTGCCGTCTACTCGACTAAAACGTAAATTGCCTCCGGCGGCACTTCCACTAACAGAGATACCCGCGGTATTCAGTGCTGTAGTTGCAGCAGCAATGCCAGCATCTATTTCAGCTGCAGTCACATCTTCCGGTGCAGTACCGGCGTTGGCATTAGCATTAGTACCGACGGCATAGTTAGCACCAGCAAAACCACCGGCAGGATTATCAAACGTGTTTGCTACGACAACATTAAATGCGGCACCATCGGCACGACTAAAGACGACATCATCACCGGCAAAGGTGCCAGTAAAGGTAATACCCGCCGCGTTTAATGCAGCTGTTGCAGCAGTCAGTGCCGCATCCAGTCTTGCATCATCAATCGTTTCAGGCACACCGCCCGCTTGCGTCACATCAAGTATCTGAACACCACCCACTGTAAGATTAAAATTCTGACCATCAGTCTGTGATGTCGCATCGGTAAATGCGCCACTGGCTCCCGTCGTACTCGGTGTGTTCGGTGTAGAGGTAAAACTAAACGCAGTCACACCATCAACATTAATCGAATAGGTTTGCGCAAGTCCCGGAGCAGCAACCGACGTTGTGTGCACGCCGCTGACTGCAGAGTCATTTTGCATGGCAGCGCTGCCATTCGATTGAGCCGGAGTAAACGTTCCCGGTGAGACAGTCGTCGGTGTCACCGGGCTTGCCGTTTTCACATAGTACATTGATGCCAAATGCGAATTACCCAGGCTATCAAAGATAGTGGTTGAAGTAGAATGATTGAATGAGTTGGGATTGGTTGCACTGAAAACACCAACAGGCGGTGCTGACTGTGCGGCATCGAGGTTCAAATCAACCGTCATTGCGGTCGTCGCCTGTGGAGGAATGTTCGAGGTATTGACTTCAATCGGCCCGGCAGCACCTGTAATATTGCCCGAGGCATCGGCACCAAAGGCAATCAGATTTTGTCCTTCTGCATTGGCGAGAAAGCCGTTTCGATCCACGCCAAATGCACCACTGCGTGAATAAATCTGTGTACCGCCATCATCGAGTAAAAAGAAACCGTTACCGTTAATCGCCATATCCAGATTGTTATCGGTAAAGGAAATATTACCTTGGGTAAACTGTTGTCTGATGGCAGACAATCTGACACCACTACCCGGTGTGCTACCACTACCACCGACATTAGTCACGGCAAACACATCAACAAATTCTGCCCGGGATTTTTTGAAGCCACTGGTATTGGAGTTGGCAATATTATTACCAATTACATCTAACTCACCAGAAGCCGCTTTTAATCCACTAATTGCTACTCTAAATGCCATTTTATTTTTCTCCTGATAAAGATATTAAATTCGCGTTACATAATTTCTCTGACTTCGCTGATACTGACACTATTCATACCATTAAGGTTAAGTACCGGCTCGCCGCCGGTTCTACTAAGTGTGACGCTATCAACTCTTGCATTTAAATACACCGGTTGTGCAACCGCTTCACCATTCACTAGTGCCGCTGCTTCAATCACGTAATTACCTCCGGGTACGGGATTACCATTGTTATCTCGACCATCCCAGATAAACCGAGTCAAACCGGATTGCTGTTGGCCTAAATCGAGCTGTCTTACTGCTTGTCCCGATGCATCAGTTACAGTGAAAACAAGGTTAGGCGTAGAGCTATTCAAATCGATGGCGCCACTGACCTCGGCGCCAGTTGAAATTGCGGTTTGATTAACTGGAACCAATACCGTGTTACCGACCATGGTTGAGGCTTGCAGGGCCTGACTGGATTGCAACGAACCTGATAAAGTTGCAAACGATTCATTCAATTCAGTAATACCGTTGACGGTACCGAACTGTGCAATCTGCGCAAGAAAATCGCCGCTCTCCATCGGGTTTAGCGGATCCTGATTTTGTAGCTGGGTTAGCATTAGTTCCAAAAACTGATCTTGTCCCAAATCATCGCTGGGTGGTTCATTACTTGCCGGCGTAATTGCAAGGTTCTGCAACTCCGGAGGTAATATTGGATTTGAGCCTGTCATCTTTGTTTCCTCTTATTCGTGATATAACTACTGTCCCATACTCAGGGTACGAAGTAGCATTTGTTTGGATGCATTCACAATTTCAACATTGTTTTGAAATGAGCGTGATGCCGAGATCATATTGGTCATCTCTTCGATTGGATTGACATTCGGGTAATAAATAAACCCATCCTCATCAGCCATCGGATGTGCGGGTTGATATTCCGTTCTTAATTGCGCCTGGCTTTCAACGATGCCGGCGACGCGCACGCCCTTACTGATTGAACGATCCATACTGTCATTAAATACTGTTTGAAATATTGGATGTCTGGCGCGGTAAGTCTCACCGGTGCTACTGCTGATACTTTGCGCGTTTGCCATGTTACTGGCCGTGACATTCATTCGCACAGATTGTGCGCTCATTGCCGAACCGGCAATTTCAAAAACGTTAAATAATGACATTAGAGTTCACCTCTGATCGCAGTTTTTAATGTATTGATACTACCGTTGAGGAATCTTAGGCTCGCCTGGTACATCATCGAATTTTCCATGAACGCCGCACGCTCAGTTTGTAAATCGACAGTGTTGCCATCAAGACTGGGCTGCATAGGTGAACGGTATTGAATCGCAACATCGCCTTGTTGCAGATCGTTTTGCGATTTACCACCACTATCAAGATGTCTGATATTGGTTAGTCTAATGTCGCTGTTATTATTTGTTGTTCTCAATACTTGATTGAAATCGATATCGCGTGCCTTAAATCCCGGCGTATCGACATTGGCAATGTTGGCCGCGATTAATTCAGCACGACTCGCTCTTAATCTTAATGCTGTCTCGTGAATCCCAAATAAATTATCCATCGTATTTACACACTCAATTAAAATCTTCACACGAGTCATAGCATCTGCCATGCCAACAGAACAATTACGTTAAATAATAAGGACTTATGTGGTTTTAACGAATGAATAAGACGTAATAAAGGCAGGCTTTTGCCTATCAGCGGCAAACAGCATGCATTGATATCAGACGTGGCGGTAAACAATCCCTCTTGGGCATTTCACCATTTCGAATGCATTACTATAGTTAGTAACTGTTTCTGATGCGCCTAGTATCAGCGTTCCATTCTGATTTAGTGATTGTGCAAACTTATCCATGATTTGCGATTTGTTGATGTTGGAAAAATAGATCAATACGTTCCGGCAAAATATGATGTCGAACTTACCTAACAAGGCGTAACTTTCCAAGAGATTGGCGCGTTGGAAGCGAACGCGTTTGGTGATGTTTTCCTTTAAACGATAGGCACCTTCTGCTAATGGAGTAAAAAATTTGTTTTTTCTCTCATCGGACAAGCCTCTTGCGATTGCCAACCGATCAAACTCGGCTTTGGCCGCGCTCTCTACGACTCTGGAAGAGATATCAGTCGCAACGATTTGGATACCGGCAGGAAAGGCACCGGGATTTTTTTGCAGGAATTCTTCTATGATAATGCTTATGGAATAGGCCTCATGTCCATAAGAGCACGCAGCAGACCAGATGCGCGGCATTGTTACCTGACGATTTTTTAAATCGGGTAATAGGCTATCTTTCAGGTAATCAAACGGATATTGATCGCGAAACCATGAGGTTTCATTAGTGGTCATGGCGTCAATGATTTCCAACTTCAATTGCTGTTCATTACCATGTTGTAACTTATGCAGAGCTTCTCTTAAATTCGCCACGCCGTTTCTCTGTAAAATCGCACTGAGTCTGTTTTTGACCAAATACGCTTTATTCAGCCCGAGCGTGATACCGGAGCTTTGTTCCAGATAATCACAAAACTGGATATAGTCCTGATTATCCTGAGAAGCAGATACGACTGTTGACGCGGCTGATGACATCGGTTGTTAAAGAAGTATTAGTTTTTTGAAATCAGGCAGCCTGTTCAGTGGCATTATCAAACTGTTTCAGTTTCAGCAGGTTTAACACCCGCTCGGCCAATTCCGTAGGCTCATATTTCGCAATAAAATCATCGGCACCGACTTTCTTGATCATACTTTCATTAAAAGAGCCACTGAGGGAAGAATGAAGCAGTACCATTCTGGAGCTAAGGACAGGGTGCTCCTTTACCAGTTTAGTCAATGTGTAACCATCCATCTCCGGCATCTCGACATCAGATAATATTAATGAGCATCGCTCATCAATTGGTACAGTTTCATCATTGGCCCAGTCGATCAAAATATCATAGGCTTCTTTTCCATTTTTAGCCTGGGTGTATTTAATTTCCATTTGTTCCAACACTTTTATTATCTGCTTTCTGGCCATGGCAGAATCATCGACCACCAGCACGTGCTTATCCAATACGTCTTCCTTGTTAGTTCCCTCGGTTACTTTACTATCCACTTCATCAGTGTAACCCATGACGTCGGCCATGACTTTCTCTACATCAATAATCTCAACCAGATCGTTGTCCACATTCGTCACCGCAGTCAAAAAAGTGACATTACCGATGCCACTGGGTGGCGCCTTAATTTCTTCCCAGTTCATATTCACGATTCGGTCGACCCCATCGACCATGAACCCCTGAACGTGGCGATTGTATTCACACACAATAATAAAGCTATTTTCAATATCACTGATTTGTGGCTTGCCGACGGCCATTGCCAGGTCGATAACGGTAATGGTCTTGCCACGCATATTTGCGATGCCACGGATAACCGGATGAGATTGAGGGGCACGGGTAAGAGGCGGACACTTGATCACTTCCCTGACCTTAAATACATTAATCCCGAAGCGTTGCTTTCCGCCCAAACGAAACATCAATAACTCAAGCCGATTTCTCCCTACGAGTTGCGTTCTGGAATTAACGTTTTCCATTAATTTAGTCATTATTTTCTCCTGACAACGGTTATGCCTGACTATAACGACCAAAGTTGGGCATAGCTTGAGCTAATTTTTTCGGCATGTGATTTGCATATTCATACCGTCACTCATGGTGATAAAACAGGCGCAGTAATATGAAACCAAACTTTGCCAACGAAACGACAGAGAATGTCACGGATACCGGAATTGATAAGAAACAAGGACAAATGCAGGATCGAAACGAAATGGCCAAACGGCGCTTATACCAGCTCGAACAATATGCGGCAATTGCAAGAATCTCAACCTGTGCCGACAAGGTACAACATTAAATTGACACTGGGATGGATTAATTCGATGAATTTAAGAAACTTGCTTACATTGCTATTAGTATTTTATCTGATCCCGGCGCAAACCCTTGCCGCTGAAACGCAAGCGCTGGAGGATATTATTAATGCGGCAAAGACATTCATGCTTAACGAGTATGATGATACTAATCAGGACATCAACATTATGGTTGGCAGCCTGGACCGAAGACTCAGACTCAAACGCTGTGAATTACCGCTAGAGGCATACCGTCCTGGCTATCCCCCCAGAGGCGGTAAGTGTATGGTCGGTGTCCGATGCAATGGCAGTACGCCCTGGTCAATTTATGTTCCCATTACCATTCAGCACTATAAGTCTGTTGCGGTACTGAGCCAATCCATTGGACGAAACCAAGTGTTAAGTCACGACAATATTACGTTTAAAAAAGTAGACGTAAACCGACTTAATGCCGGTTATTTTGAGTCAATACAACAACTTGAAGGAAAAATAAGCAGCCGAACTCTGCCGGCTGAGACGATACTGACGCATCAATTGATTAGGGTAGAACAGGCTATACGACCCGGGCAAAATGTTACCCTGGTGGCTAGAAATTCGGTGATTGAGGTGCGGGCAGAAGGACAGGCAATGTCGAGAGGGGCGATTGGTGACCGAATCAAGGTTAAAAACCTCAAAACTAATCGTATAATTGAGGGGACCATTCTGAATAAAGACTTGATAAATGTTAACTTATAGACATTTTTTAATGTAAATCGATTAAAGAATTTAACTAAAACGTCGTTAACCAAACTGAGAAAAAACACAAAATAGAAAATCTGGAGCAATATTATGGTCAATGAAATAAGTGGACCTAGAAACCTGGTAAGCGGTGTTACCAGTCAGCAACAATCAGAACAAACAAAGAACGCCGAGTCGGCCAAAGGCTCTGGCGCACAGTCTACCGCCGAAGATTCAGTCAGTTTGACCGATCAGGCGGCAAAACTCAGCGCCTTGGAAGCGTCGATAGAAAAACAACCCGTGGTAGATACCAAACGCGTGGAAGCGATACGTAGCGCGATACTTGACGGCAGCTATAATGTTAATGCGGAACAGACAGCAGAAAAACTGATGGCGTTTGAAACCTTGCTTGATCAATCAATTGGAGATGAATAATGAACGAAGAACAGGGACGTTTTGTAGAATTGTTAAAACAGGAATCAAATTTATTAGATGATTTATTTCAATTGCTTGAACAAGAAAAGGATGTATTAAAGGCGAGAGATAACGGCCTACTGGAAGCACTGATAGATTCTAAAAATGAGATATTGAATAAAATCTCAATATTAGACAAACAGCGTGAACTGTTTATGACCAATCAAAATCAAATGGATAGTACTAGCGAACGTTTCAAAAAAACAAGCAAAGACATTTCGGAAGAACTAAGTGCAAAGCTCGAAAGATGTAAAATCCAGAATAAAATAAATGGTGGTTTGATAGAAGTCAGTAAATTATTTAATGAAAAAATAATTAATATTGTTCGCGGTTATGCAGAACAGCAAATGACATACAATGAGACAGGAACAAATATCGGACACCAGTCACAACAAAGTATTGCACGCGTATAATCAACAACCATGTCCTCAGCTAATGCAGTAACGTCAGTCACTTCAGAGGAGATCGCTCCAAAGAAGGAGCCGGTCAAGCAGCAAAAACAGATCACGCAAATTAAGCGTGACGATGAAATAAAAGCGCTGTTAAAAAAAATCTATCAGAAACATACCTTACTCACGATTTCTATCGGCTCCAGGGATAGCTATTATGGCAGTACCATCCTTGAAATTAATCATGATAATAATTACCTGGTGCTTGATGAACTCTATCCGCAGGATGGACATGAACTATTGGAGACTGAAACGCCAATCATCATCAATACACAATACGCAGGCGCGTTTGTACGCTTTAAAACCCGCATAGATGCCATAGGCGGTAACGATAAGGCAGCCTATTATCGAATACCGATACCTGACAGTATTGATTATCATCAACGCCGTAATACCTTCCGTGTTAATACCAGCATTGCCGAAACCATACCGGTGAATTTGGTTACCGAAGACGAAGTGATGATTAAAGCTGAATTGAGAGACATCTCATTGGGAGGGGTATCATTACGCGTAAGGGAAATACCCCATGTCGATCTCGAAACTGATCAACATATTCCAACCTGCCTGATACAGCTCAATGAAGATAAAAAAATACTGGCCTCACTGGATATTTGTCATATAGAACAAATGAGCGAAACCGGGACGCTCAGAATTGGAGGCAGGTTTTCATCCATCAGTAAGTTTGATTTGCGAGAACTGGAACAACTGATTGCCGAAACCGAACGTGCCATCATCAAGAAGATTAAACGTTCAGATGTCTAACAACCTTGCAATAGCCGGAACACGTCTGGCATCATCAAGATCAGAAACGGTATCAACATCATTCATCTGTTCCAGCTCAACAAGATGATAATTAAATGTCTTACAACGTGAACGCGTTTCCTGCATCACACTATCACTACTCCATCGAATATCATCAAACAACTCAGAATAAAGCGTTTTCATGCCAATCAGATTGTAGCCACCATCTGGTGCAGGTCCAACTACAACATCGGCCTGATCTTTTAGACTGTTTATTGCCTCATCCAGGAGTGTATGAGTGATAGCAGGACAGTCACTACCCATTACCACGACCATGTTATGGTCTTTCAAAGTTTGACTAAAAGCAGTTTTAATCCTCTGACCAAGATCACCGCTGCATTGTTGATAGACTTCCAGCGGATAATCATTAATCAATTGTTTGATAAAAGGATGTTGTAAATCGCCATCCAGGTAGAGTTGCCTGGAATCAACATTGGTTCGGTTCACTACACTGACGGTATGTTGCAGCAAAGATCGATAAAGCTCAGTCGTTCTGGATGGACCCAGCTCAGGTATCAATCGGGTTTTGACTCGCCCATTCTCCGGCGTTTTACCAAAGATAATTACAGCAGCACTATCATTAGCGTCCATACATACCGGCAATCCGATCAGGGTTAACACGACAAAAATAAAGTAAGCGCAGATACCACATCTTAACAATAGTTGACATAATACCGTAAGTTTCCCAGCGTCGGCTGGAGCTGACAACAGATTCATCAAGACATACAGGGAAACTGATTTTTCTCAGCCTCTTACTGATTGCAATATCTTCCATCAACGCGATGTCAGGAAAACCACCTACCTTTTCAAACAGCTGTTTATTGACAAATATCGCCTGATCGCCGGTTGCGACGCCGGTTAATCTGGATCGTTTATTCATACAATATTCAACGACTCTCAGTAACCAGTGTGCTCCGGAAAGCCTGACATTAAACCTTCCCCATAAGGATTCAGTCTTCAGGTTGGTTAATAATGTCTCCGCATTAGATGGCAGTAATGTATCCACATGCAAAAATAACAGCATGTCGCCTGATGCCTGTAATGCACCAGAATTCATCTGTATAGCACGACCGGGATTACTCATGACTAACTTATCTATTTGATGTTCAGACAGCTGAACAGTCGCATCATTGCTTCCGCCATCAACTAAAATGATCTCATGGCCATGATGTCTGAATGCCTGTAATGGTTCAAGACAATCACTTATACAGTTTGATTCGTTAAGTACCGGGATGATGATAGAGATCATCATAATGTTGAATTAGTCCTAAGCTAGCGCACCGCCACAACTGCTTCCCTGACCTGCAGTACATCCATAACAATGATCGCGTACGTTAATTGGCATACTTTGTATGTCTTCATTTAGTAATTGTGTTAAATGAACAGGTACATTTTCACCTTTCAGGTTCAAACCTAACATCTGATTAAAGTCACAATCATAAACATAGCCTTGCCAGTCAACACTGAGTAAACTTTTGCACATCACGTTGCCCAAGTTGCTATCGTTATGGGAGTTCTTTAATAACAGCATGTACTCATCAAACGTGTTATTCGATATTAACGTGCTACCAAAACGCTGGATAGGCATATTACAAAGCGTATAAAGCTGATTAAACTCAATGCCATAACGTTGCTGCAATTCCGTTTTATATGCCTGTTCCAGTTGCTCCTGATTGGGTGGTAATACAGGACCTTGCGGATTATAAACCAGGTTCAGGTTCAATCCGCTTTCCGATTTACCATAACCAAGACGATTTAATCGCTGCAGAGCTTCAATGCTTTTTTCAAATACGCCCGATCCACGCTGATTATCAACATTATCTGCCTGATAACAGGGTAAGGAAGCAACAATATCAACCTGTTTCTCCGCCAGGAAACTGGCCAGATTCTCCATACTCGGTTCCAGTAATATTGTCAGATTACAACGATCAATCACCGTTATTTGTTTCGCTCTGGCATATTCAACCAATTCAAAAAAACGCGGATGCAGTTCTGGGGCACCGCCAGTGATATCCAGTATCTTTATATCATGAGTCAATAGAAACTGTTTGACAGTTTCAATCGTCTCATCAGTCATCATCTCTTTCCGCCTGGGACTGGCATTAACATGACAGTGGATACACTGCTGATTACACTTCAGCCCTATATTTATCTGCAGGGTAGTGAGTTCGGAACGTTTGATTGACGGAAATTGAAATTGATTTAACCGAGGTAAAGTTTCATGCATAAATATTAACTACGCCCAAAGTCATCTTCAAAACGGACAATATCGTCTTCGCCAAGGTAGGTGCCAGACTGAACTTCTATAATCTCCAACGGTTTTTCTCCGGGGTTTTCCAATCGGTGTTTGACACCAACCGGAATAAACGTTGATTCGTTTTCATTTAATTCAAATACCTCTTCATCTTTTGTCACGATGGCAGTGCCTTTGACAACAACCCAGTGTTCTGCTCGCTTATGATGCATCTGCAACGATAGCTTTTTACCAGGGTTTACAATAATCCGCTTTACTTTAAAGGTATCGCTTTCTTCAATAGAGTCGTAGCTACCCCAGGGACGAAATACCTTTCTATGAAGTAATGACTCTTGGCGATTGTTTTTGTTCAATTTCGCGACAATTTGTTTAATATCCTGTGTCTTGCGTTTATCCGCAACTAACAATGCATCATCACTATCCACCACAACCATATTTTCACAACCGACAACCGATACCAGCCGGTGCTGTGATTTTACAAAGCAATCACTTGATTCATGTGAAATCACATCACCTTCAAGGTAATTACCTTGTTCATCCCTTTCGCATAGTTCCCAAACTGAAGACCAGACACCCACATCGGACCAGCCAATGTTGACCGGTATCACCGCAAGCTTGTCGGTATCAGTTTGAGATAATTTTTCCATGACCGCATAATCAATCGAGTCACTCGGTGAGGAAAGGAAGGCCGCTTCGTCTAATCGATAAAACACGCCATCCTCACTTCCAGCTTCGTACGCTTTACTACAGAATCGGTAAATATCGACATTGAGTCTTTCAATTTGTTCCATCCATACTGATGCTTTCATAACAAAGATGCCGCTATTCCAGTAGTAATCGCCCGATGCGATATAAGCCTCAGCTTTGGCCGCATCTGGTTTCTCTGTAAAATCAGCAATCTGATAAGTCGCCAGCCCATCTGAATGTTCGATTTCATTTACCGCATGAATATAACCATAGCCCGTCTCGGGTTTATCGGGTTGAATGCCAAAGGTGACAAGATAATTATCCATAGCCAGACTGTGGGCATGTGTAAGCGCCAGTTGAAACTGTGTTAGATCCTGTATCTGATGATCGGCTGGCATCATCACCATGATGGCATCACCATACTTGCCAATACTGTTCATTGCCGCAATCGTCAGCGCTGGTGCGGTGTTACGACCTTTCGGTTCAAGCACGATTTTATCCGGATTACACTGCATCTGTGAGCATTGCTCCATCACTAAAAATCGATGCGTTTCGTTACATATAATCAGGGGCGTAGCAATGTCAAATTTATCCGGGTTCCAATTGGTACGACTCAGAGTATTTTGCAATAGCGTCTGATCACCAAACAGATTTAAAAATTGCTTCGGATAATATTCACGCGACAGTGGCCAAAGCCTGGTACCACCGCCACCAGCAAGGATCACAGGAGATAAAATCATAGTCGTAAATAGCGCTAGTCTGTATTTTCTTTATACCATTGATAGGTATGTTTTAAGCCTTCCTCGAGCGTAATCGTATGTTGCCAACCGAGTTTATGTAATCTGGATACATCCGTCATTTTTCTCGGCGTCCCATCCGGTTTTGTCGAATCAAACACAATCTCGCCTTGATAGCCTACCGTTTCCTTGATCAATAATGCAAGGTCCAGAATGCTAATGTCTTGTCCCATGCCAATATTAACAATGTCTCCATCATTATAATTAGTCATCAGGTAGTAACAGGCATCAGCAACATCATCCACATGTAAAAATTCCCTCATGGGCTTACCGGTGCCCCAGATAGTTACCGATTCAGCCTGATTTATTTTTCCCTCATGGAATTTTCGCAATAACGCAGGCAGAACATGAGAGCTAGTTAAATCAAAATTATCGCCTGGCCCATAAAGGTTAGTTGGCATCATCGAGATCGCATTAAAATTGTATTGCTCCCGATAAGCCTGACAAAGTTTGATCCCTGCTATTTTCGCAATCGCATACCACTTGTTGGTATCTTCCAATGGGCCTGATAATAGGTATTCTTCTTTTATTGGCTGTGGGCAATCACGGGGATAAATACAGGTTGATCCAAGAAAGCCGAGTTTTGTAGTCTTGAATAAATACGCCGACTCAATAATATTCGTTTGTATTTGCAGGTTATCTTTTAAAAAATTAACCGGACGAGTGCTATTGGCATGAATACCACCCACCACCGCAGCTGCTATGAATACATATTCGGGCTTATGTTCCTCAAAAAACGCTCTAACTGCATACTGATCACAAAGATCAAGTTCACTGTGAGAACGTAACAATAAATTATCATGGCCATTAGCCCTGAGTTTACGACAAATCGCACTACCAACCAGGCCATTATGACCAGCAACATAAATAGTCGATGTTTTCTGCATCTATTTATTAATCTTGCTTTGCTAGGATAGTATATTGCTCGACGAGTTTCATATCATGCTGCATCATTTCATCGATCATTTCATCGAGAGAGATTTTTGGTTCCCAGCCTAACTGCTTTCTTGCTTTACTACTATCGCCCAATAAACTTTCCACTTCTGCAGGGCGATAATAGTTTGGATCAACCTCTACAATGCAATTACCTGACTGATCATAACCTTTTTCTTTTTGGTCTTCTCCATGCCACTCTATAAAGATATCAATTTTATTTGCTGCAAACTCTATGAACTCTCTTACACTATATTGAATTCCTGTAGCGATCACATAATCTTCAGGTTTATCTTGTTGCAGCATTAACCATTGCATTTCAACATAATCTTTCGCATGTCCCCAATCACGTTTCGCATCAAGGTTACCAATATATAGTGTTTTTTGCAGACCGAGTTTAATACGACTCAAAGCAATAGTTATTTTTCTGGTAACAAACGTTTCACCTCTTACAGGAGACTCGTGGTTAAACAAAATGCCATTACAGGCAAACATATCATAAGCCTCACGATAGTTGACAGTAATCCAGTACGCATAGAGTTTTGCAACACCATAGGGAGAACGTGGATAAAACGGGGTCAATTCCGTCTGCGGTACTTGTTGAACCTTGCCATATAACTCCGAAGTCGACGCTTGATAAAACCTTGTTCTCTTTTCCAGATTAAGAATGCGAATCGCTTCCAGCATCCTCAAGGTACCCAGTGCATCAGAATTAGCGGTATATTCTGGTTCTTCAAACGAAACCGCCACATGACTCTGGGCAGCAAGGTTATAAATCTCATCAGGCTGAGATTCTTCTATCACACGGATCAAGCTACTCGAGTCCGTCATATCTCCATAATGCAGGATTAAATTTCTACCACTCTCGTGCGGATCCTGATAAAGATGGTCAATCCGGTCAGTATTAATAAGTGAACTTCGGCGTTTTATACCATGAACGATATAACCTTTATTTAGAAGAAATTCGGCTAAATAAGATCCATCCTGTCCGGTAATACCAGTAATCAGCGCTATCTTACTCATTTAAATTTATCATTTAATCTTTGAAATATAATGTATCATTTGAAGGTTATATTCTAATTTAGCCCCGATAGCTCAGCTGGATAGAGCGTCCCCCTCCTAAGGGGAAGGCCAGAGGTTCGAATCCTCTTCGGGGCACCAATTAATACTTGTTCACAGTTCTGCTTTAACCAATGAATTCTGAAGGGACCTTTACTTAGGCTTTTTTATAGTTAAGTTATAGTAGAACTATAAATTCTTTAAAGTATCCTGGGCTTCATTAATACCTAAATAATTCTCACCTTCTTTGGTAGCCACTATCAATGCCTGTTTAGCAGCTTCTTGTTGACCTGCCTTAAAATAAGCCATACCCAAGTGATAGTTAAGGCCGGCATTATCTGGTGCTGCAGCGACGGCCTTTTCCAGTAAAGATACAGCTTCTAGATATTCACCTTGCTTATATTTTAGCCAGCCAATCGTATCAAGATAAGCAGGGTTATCATTTCCGGCAAGCTTCTCGGCCAATGTTTCGGCACGACTTAAACTCGCTTCATCACCTTTATAATCAATCAAGAGCATGGCTAGATTGTTAATCGCCAACTGATTTTCCGGTTCCTTGAGTAATAGATCTTCATACAGTTGAATTGCGTTATCTGTCTCTCCATTGACTTCATAAAACCGGGCAAGATCAGAAACCAGTACAGTTGCATTCCCGGTTGCATCAATACCCTGACGATAAACCTCAATCGCTTGTTTATTTTTCTTTTCAGAGATATAGATCCGTGCAAGGTTACGATAAGGCAGATAAAATTCTTTATTAATCTCAATAGCCTTAGTAAAAGCAGCCGACGCTTTATCCAGATTATTTTCAGATAAAAACACTTCACCTTTCAGGTTTTGGGCGAAGACACTGTCCGGGTTTTGTTCCAGGATACTATTCAGTTTTGCCAGTGCCTTATCCGTTTGTTTCAAACCCAGGTAAGTCCTGACGAGTTGTGTCACCGGTTCTACTGCATTGGGGGCGAGTTGGTTCGCCTTTTCAAATTCCGAAATACTGTCTTCCGGTTTATCCTGAGCAATGCTTAACATGCCCGCATAATAATAACCAATTGGCTTATCCGGATTCGATGCTTTCATCTGATTCGTTATGTTTGTTAATGCTTGCCAGTTCTTTTCCGCCGCATTAATTCGAAACAACGCCTGCATCGCAGCGATATTGTCAGGAGCAAACTGCAACACATCGTTAAGTTGTTCAGTAACGCCGTCGATATCGTTTTCCACCGCCAATAGACGAATTAAATCCTGCCTCAAACTCAAATCAGTTTTATTCAGGTTTATCGCTCGCTTGATGGTATCTCTGGCCAAATCAGCCTCATTGTTTAAAAAATGCGCATTGGCAAGATAACGCGATAGGGTAATGGAATTAGGTTGATCGCGCATAGCCGCACGGAAATCTGCAATCGCTGCTACGTAGTCTTTTTTCTGTAAGCTAAGTTGTCCCCTCAAGGCTAACGCAGCCTGATCGTTCTGACTCTCAGCTAGCACCTCAGCCAATAATGGCTCTGCCAAATCATTTTTCCCGATTCGCGTGTATAAATCAGCAAGTAATACCCTCGAGCGTAATCCGTCTGGTTGCAATTGTTCGTTAGCAATGACCTTTTCATAAATGGCAATAGCTTCGTCAGGTTTCCCGGTCGTCTGATATATCCGGGCCAACTCAAACTGCAAAACATAGTTATCAGGATTAGAGCTAATAAATGCTTTTAGCTCATCGATTGCCGCTTGCTGCCCTTGCTCTTCAGCAATTAGCTTAACAATGGCAAATTTGACCTGGTTATTATCAGGAAACTGTTTCGCCGCATTCCTCAAGGTTGATTCAGACTTATCTTTCTCACCGGCAGCAAAATAGATTTCAGATAATCTCAGATAATTAAACAGCGCTTCAGGGTTATTATCAATAAGGCGCGTCATCTGTTCAGCGGCCTGAGCAAATTGCTTTCTCTCGGCAAAGATATTCGCTAGTGAATTCGTTAGCAAACTGTTATCCGGGAATTGTTTCTGAGCCGTAGTCAACACACTGATAGCTTCATTGTTTAGATTCATGCGATTCAGAGCAGTCGATTTGAGTAATATCGCATTGATATTTTCCGGATCGGATTCCAATGCACTCTCTGCGTCCTGATGCGCTAGCTGGAAATTTTCCTGCGCGAGATGTATAGAACCTCTGAATGCCAGCGCTTCGCTATCACCCGGCACTAAAGTTAGAGCCCTGTCTGCCAATTCCTTTGCCTTATTGATATCTTTCGCCAATAAATAAAACTGGCCCAACCTGATATTAGAACGTAGATGAGTATCATCCTGCTCCAAAATGGCATTGTATTGCCCTGCCGCAGCACGAAAATCCTGTAGTTTTTCCATCACCTGTCCAAGCAGGTAACGAGCAGGTATATCTTTTGGATCGATTTGCAGCACATTCTGTAATTCAATTCTGGCTTTATCATAGTCACCCGTATCGTATGACTGCTGTGCCTTTTCAAAATAGCTGGCTTTTTTATCTTCTGCGCCACCACAACCGGCCAAAATCAAAATCAGTAATAGTATGGATATAGTCTTCATATGGAGAATATTACACGTTTTTCTTCAGATTTTAAATGATAATAATTATCATTTATATTTTTTAGTTTACCTTAACCGCAAATCAATATATTGATATTTTTTTACAGACTAATGACATTAACTCTAAAATTCTAGTTGATATCTTTTTGTTCTGTTCAGACAACGAACCGTATCAATAAAGTAATCACGCTTAACATAGTCGTCACTTTTAAATAGGTTACTAGTTTCGTTACCGACATCAAAATAAGCTCTGTAACATAAAATAATATAAATAAACGAGTGATATCAGTCGCATAGTGAGTCACATCAAAGAAAATATCCCCCGGTAAAATTGAAATGAGGATCATTATAAAAATAATAATGTAATCCAGCGGGGTAATAGTAAGGCGCTTTTTTTCCGGAAAGACAAATCCGAGAATCGTTACAATTATCAAAATAGCAAATACAATTGATAATAGTTGCTCAAAACTACTGCTCATTTCAGCATTAATCATAATCAGATAAGTGATCACCGTACTGATTAAATAAAGATCAATACGTAAAATACTTTTGATAAATGTTGATTTTCTGTTCAAAAATAAAATTAGATTAAATGCTATCAAACCGACACTGATAAAGATAACTTCAATGGGTATAGTGTCTGACGATAAAACAACCAGAAAAAAATAGACCGACATAAGCATGGCTGCTATTCCGACACAAAATCGTGATAGCTGACTGCGATTTTCTTGTCTACTAAGAAGTCTGCTAAAAAAAGAGTCTGAATGTTTCTTATCAGACAATTTTTTATTCTTGCTGTACATCTCTAGTATAAAAATTAGTGATAACCCAAATATTGTATACAGCCCCAATACAATATAATCATTCTGAAAACGAAATAAATAAGCACTTACCACAAATATTGATTGAATGAGATAAATAGATGAAACAGCTTCATAATGATCAAGACCCGAATTCAATAATTTATGATGAATATGTCTTTTATCCGGCTTGAAAGGAGATTGCCTATTTAACAACCTTTGTGACATTACATAAAAGGTATCCAGAATCGGTACACCTAATGCAACAATGGCAATTGACGGACTCATAACGGGAACATAATTCTGGGACAACCATATGACCAGGACCCCTAGACTAAAACCTAAAAACTGGCTCCCTGTATCCCCCATGAATACTGACGCAGGATATGTATTAAACCTTAAAAATCCCAGTACCGCACCGACAACTGCAAAGCTCAACATAACTAACTGTAATTCACCTGAGGTATAGGCAATCAGTGCGATAACGCCTAAACTGAATATTGAACTCCCACCAGCAAGTCCATCCAGACCGTCGGAAAGATTAATTGCATTCGTGATGCCTAATAAAGCAAATATTGTAAACGGCATGGAAATATAATCAGGGATTATTCCATCATATATAAAGGGCAGACTGTTAATATTAACATCACCCAACGTTACCACTAATAATGCCGCAAAAAGCTGACCGATAAATTTAACTTTATGATTCAGTTGAACCTTATCATCCCAAATACCGAAAATAGCTATTATGATAACACTTAGCATATAACAATATATTGCAATGCTGTGCTCTATCCAGATTAAAGTAGATAACAATGCACCACAAACCATTGCCAAACCGCCTACTCTAGGAATTGCTGAGGAATGGATCTTGCGTTCATCAGGAAGATCCTGCATACCTAGATAGCTGGCATAACGAATCAACATTGGTATTAATAATACGCAAACCAGCATAGAAGTCAGGAAAATATAGAATAAATTCATAAACTGATTTTTAGGTAGGTCGTTCTCGACCTACTAGATGGTCTATTCTGGTAGATAACCATCAAATAATGGGTAAGAGTTTTTTAGAAATGCTTGCAAACGCTTATCTGCATCAGCTTCATCTTCATTTGGCTTCAAACGTGTAGTAAGTCGCAACAATGCACCATCTGTACGGTTAATCATTAACGAGTCATAAAACATGTACCATTTAAGTAAATACTCATCGGCAAGATTTCTACCTCTTTGTGCAAACCAGTAATAAACCAGTTGTTTACTTTTTCCCAACTGAATGACAGTTCTATTAACTGTAATTTTTTCATTACCGGTTTGATCCGCCTCCACCTCAATTTGAGTTAGGTTATTTATGCTCCAACCTCCTCCAGGAATACACTGTTTCGGTGAATGGATAGAACCACCTGATGATTGTGTAGAATAGTAAGCTGCATACAAATTGACACTATCCCCGCTGGGATGAAAATAGTCCGAAATAATGTAATCGGTAAGCCCGGCAAGAATATCTATATAAATTTGTTCCAATTTATTTCTTTTACCTTCCCAAACGCCAATATTATCAGGGTAGGTAACAAACTCTTTTCTATCCGGAATAATTTCCTGCCGATCATTAAGTTGAAACGATGCAGCGGTAAGAATAATAAGCAAAGATAATAATAATTTTACAGGCAAGGTTATATCATTTATTTTTTTGCTAGCATTTTTCGGAATCGGCCCAGGCAACTCAACTGCAAATACTTCAGAAAGACTGGATCTTTTTTGAAAAAAGACAGCAAACAACCACATCTCAATAAAAAGGACACCAACGCACGCCATAAAAATAATCCAGCCTTCAAAATCATGTAAAAAGCCTTCCGCCTGCTCTATCCCCCAATAATTTACTAACACACCAATCACACCAATTCGAAAACTGTTCATTAATACTGTGATTGGAATAGTAGTAAAAAATACAATTAATTTTTGCCATAGTGGTGCTTTGAAAATATGTGCGCAAATGAAGCCAAAACACATGAGAGGGAAAAGATAACGCAGACCGCTACAAGCATCGACTACCTGTAGCTGATAATTACCCAGATCAATGACATTGCCCTCAAGATAAACACTGATATCAAACAATCGGATTACTAAAACTCCGAGATAGGAGGATAAAAGCTGTAGCTGCTGTGAAATATTCTGATATAGAAACTCTGGTAAAGGAATCATAAATAGCAGTAATAAAAAAGCTACATAAACATCCCTGAAAGCTGCTTTACCGAGATAAGCATAAGCGATACCAAAAATGGAAAGTATGAAAGCATACTGAACAACCACATAAATTGTGGTCATATTTCCTATGATTGCAAAGATAAAACCGAGTAAAGCTATCATGAAACCAACCCATGAACCATCAAACTGTTTTACTAATAAACTATTTTTGGCTTGATATATAAAAAAAATGGATAGCACGGGTATTAAAAAACCATGTGAATACTCTTCTCTGGTATCCCAAACTTTATACAAGTGGAACATTGGCTCATTGAAAAGGTAAAGTAAAAGCACGCCAATAATCGCGAGCATAAACCAGTGAATTTTGGGAATTTGATATGTTGTTATATTTGTATTCATCTAGATAGGCAAGTTACTGTCTTTACGTTTGATTTCTCTTACTTTAAGCACAATCATATATTCATAAATCGCCTGTAATAATGAATAGGATAGCCCGGCTTTTCCATCCAACAAACCCAAGCGAAAGAAATAGTAGTATATGAACTTTATAAGAGGTCGAAATGGTAATCGAAAAAAAATATTTTTCTGCATAGCACGTCGAACATTCGGATCATTAGAGAAACATTCAACAAATTTCACAGGTTCATTTATTTTTGAGTTAATTAATTCTTTCGCTTCCATATTTGAATAGCGATTATGCCGTTCAATCCAGTGGTTTACTCCATGGCTAAATGGATAATGATCAATATGACCGTCAAGAGTGCCAATTTTTCCATCAACCTTAGCGATGGGATTGACCAATCGTTCGTATTGGATTTTGTCAGGTCTGAACAAGCGTATTATCCAGGTGGGGTATAATTGAGCACGCTTTAACCAAGTGCCCATATAAAAATCACGCCGACGTATTCTATATGCAGAGTTGTTATTTTCAGAGGCAGTCACTCTCTGGATTTCTGCCTGTAATTCTTTAGTACATCTCTCATCTGCATCCATGTAAAATACCCATGGATGTTTAAATTTTATATTTTTAACAGCCCAATTTTGATGGCTTGACCAATTGTCAAATTTTCTTTCGACAATCCGCGCGCCTTTTTGCCTGGCGATATCTATTGTTTTGTCATCACTTAATGAATCATAAACGACAATATCAT
This sequence comes from Gammaproteobacteria bacterium, assembly GCA_028279365.1. Taxonomy (GTDB): domain Bacteria; phylum Pseudomonadota; class Gammaproteobacteria; order Eutrophobiales; family Eutrophobiaceae; genus JANQNX01. The sequence goes on from JANQNX010000010.1 coordinate 110,883, forward strand.
CACACCACTGCAGCGACTCAAGACAGGAATCAATATTAATCTCTTCATTTAGAGTGAGTATTAGGACTGAAGCAGACACAGGATTTTTAATATTTAAAGAATAAAAAAGGATTACGAACTAATTCAATTAAGGAAATTGATTGTTATTTGTAACAAGCCGGTTATTAAATAGTTAATTTGATATTAAATATATCTTACAATTATATTTACTGTATATTTCAGTAATATTAATTGTTTATTTCAGCTCTGTTTTTTATAAAAACAGCTGGATTCCCAGCAACGATCTTGAACTCACCAACATCTTTAGTCACAACAGCACGGGCCGCTACGATTGCTCCATCGCCAATCTTAGTCCCAGGAGAGATAAATGCATCCGTACAAATCCATGTGTTATCACCAATATTCACAGGCAACTTTACTAAAGGTAAATCTGGTTTTTTATAATCATGCGTTCCGCAACATATATGTGCGCGGTATGAAATTGTAGATTTTTCGCCTATGTTCAGTTTATCCAGGTTATAAATAAAAACATGTTCGCCTATTGATGACCAATTTCCAACTTCAAGATTCCACGGCATGTATATCGTTGTGCTGTTGTATATATGAATATGACGTCCAATTTTGGCTCCCATACAACGTAACAAGAAACAACGCCATGAAAATGCTGTACGTGGGGAATATTTAAAAAACGGCCTTACAACTCCCCATAAAACCCTTAAAAATTGAACCCTGGTAGTATACTTGGCTGACTTTCGATTGCTTTTAATATCCAGTGTCATAATTTGCTACGCCTTAACTTTCGAGTATCTTGCTCGGAAAAATGCCTGGTTTGGGAGGCTCAGCTAAATAACGCAGATGTTTGTCTTTATCATTGTCATTCTCAAACCTATCCTTAATTTTCTTGTTTGGATTTCCTCCATGTATTTCACAGGCATCGATATCTTTTGTTACTATCGTACCGGCCGCGACGACTGCGCCATGATTGATACTCACACCAGCCATGATGATGCAACCAGCGCCTATCCAGACGTCTTTTCCTATATAGGTGTTTTCTTTTTTTGGTCTACCGGAAAAAATAACTGCGACTTCAGGCTTTGAAAAGATATGATCCGCACCGACAAAACTGACGCCAGGCCCAATCATGCTATAGGCATCAATTGTCACGCCTGGCCCAATAAGACAGTTTGGACCAATATAGGCATATTCGTTGACAGTAATGTCTCTTGAAATATCAGAGTTTTTACCCAGATAAACTGTTTTATGGACATTTCTGAGCCCATATTTACGTCGCATGAATGCGCTTTTAATATTTCTGAAAAAATTATGCAACGTGTTATTTTTCATGTTGTCACTAAATCAATCGCCGACTCTATCACTTGTAACTGATAATCAGGGCTAAAATATCGCTTGATTCTATTTTTACATTCATAGGCAAAATCAGTATGAGTATTATTAGATAATATTTTTTCAATTGCATTTGCAAGGCTGTTTGCATCACCTTCTTCAAATAAACTGCCTGTTTTGCCCTCAATAATTGTTTCCACTTCAGGCATTTGATTATCAAGATTATTGTGACTGATAACAGGGGTTTCATAGGTCATGCTGTGAATAGCCGTCAGACCGACCTTACCTGGAGACACAGCCACATCTGAAATATAGTAATATTTGGCAATCACCAATTCATCATAACAAGCACCTGTGAACTTGATAGGAACAGAGAGTTTTCCTGCCTGCTTTTGCAAGTCTTCTCGGCATGGCCCATCTCCGATCAGAAGCAAGTGTAATGTATCTCCCCGAGAAATAAGAATGGAAGCAGCATCAATTAATAAATCGAATCGACATAATTTAATCAACCTCGCGCTACATATTATGATTTTCGAACTTTCTGCTATACCTAACTCCTTTTTTAGACAAACTTTATCCGTTTTTTTTGCTAGCTCAAAAGTGTTCGTCATATGCGAAAAATCCAGACTATTGTTAATAACAAATAATCTGTTCTCATCAAAGCCATAGCTAACACCAATTTTTTTTGCCCTGTTTCCATACAATAAAAGTCCATTTCCGAGCCGATAAAATAGATTTCTTATTTTCCGTTTAAATTTATTTTCATGCGAGTTAATCCACCCATGAGTCCAAAATAAAACAGGAATGCCCCTGATTCGTAAGATAGAAGCATAAACCCAGTAAGAAATAATATATGGATTACCTAATACAATCACACAATCATAATTTTTTCTGGCTACTGTTGGAAACAAGCCTGATTGATACTGGATTGGCCCAAACGAATGCAAATTAGCATCTAAAAAAATGATATTTTTCTCAAACTGCATGAGCTTGATGGAATTATCATGCGGTTTATTTGAACCCGCAAAAGTAAAATTAAAATTTTGACTGCTATTCAACGTCTTAACGATCGCATTACGATAATGCGGATAGCAATTGTAAATGACCAGGATATTTTTTTTATCATTCACTGTGATTGAGTTTCACATTTAGTATTGCTTTTTTTTAAAAAACTTTTTGTTGCCTGCCACCATTCAGCATCCTCGTCCCATTCAGCCGGTCCATCTTCCCAGCCTCCCCATATAATGATGCTATCAGCATAAGAATATACCGTCTCAAGTTGTAAGGACCAGTAACTCTCGGATAGATATTGACCACTCCTTTTTTTATTGCCCTGATGAAATTGTGGCCATAAAAACGCTACCACTGGTTTACCCTCAGCAATTCGAGTCGCTTCTTTAAGATTTGCTATCGCCATTCTCTTCCATAGCTCAGGATCATCCCTAACTGTATAAAGTGATGGGAAAAGCATATCAACTTCTTCTGTTAATTCTTTTAATTGACTATTTTGCCTGAACCATTGCATCTTATCGGGGCTATGGTCATCTTTTAGCGACCTATGATAGTCCCGTAACGGAAGAGTTGCATAATAGCCAAACAACAAATCAGGTCTTTCCTGCTTCATCCAGCCAATAATGGTTTTATATTTTTTTAAATTGGCAAAGTTAATTTTATTGTTTTCCAGTAACTCCCAATGTTCAATATCAATCACAACAAACCTGTTTTCCGGTCTTAGTTTGCGAGCCAGTCTTACTACCTTATTTTTATCAGGCAACGATTCTTTATTGTTTAAATCATCCCAGAATGAATGAACATAAAGAACTTTAATTGGTTCTATCCCTGCATTCAGGAAACTGGATTTTATTTTATAAGCTGTTGCATCATAAATTTTAAAATCAGGTTTTCTACAGTATTGATCTGCACTTGACTGTGTAGGAAAAACCAGGATAAACAATAAATAATAGTATGCATTTTTTACCATAGTTAACTCACACGTATAGAATATTAGTTAGTTGAGTAAGCGACCGACCTTACATTTTTATATATGCCCCGTTTTACATACAGGCTATATTTATTCACCATTAGCACGAACATAAAAAAGTACATATTGCTTAAAAAACTACCTTGTTTCAAAGACAGAACAAATGTGATTAAGAAAAATGCGATTAATGTCACCCCCGCATTTCTTTTTTCTGTTTTTACTTTAGTGTTTCTCAAAATATAAATCGAGGCATGGATCGTCTTAATAAAAATGATGCTGTAAATAAAAAAACCTATCAAACCTTCTTCTGCTATGATTTCTGCAGGAACATTGTGAGGGTAAATACCTAGTAAATCGTATGAGGCTGAATTACCCAGGCCGAGCAGCATAGAAAATATACTATCCGACCAATATGAGAGTACCTCTGTACTACCGGCATAACGTTCTGCTATGTCAAAAGATATCCGCTCCAAATCCCACCTTATATTTCCTTCACCCAGGTAATTGATCGCTGTAAAAATTAGAAATGTTACTGCTAATATGGATACGCCAGCAAAAATAAAATTAACCGGGTTAGAAACCTTATACCTAAACGTCCACAAAACATAGACAGCCAAAATAACGCTCAATAATTGCCCCCTTGAACCCGAAACAACGATCAAAGCAGAACTCAATATAATCAATAAAAATTTAGTAGGCAGCCCCACTTTGCCTAGCCACGTTATGTTATTAAATACTGCCACAGTGAATAGCATGGCAGAAAATGTCCCTATCTCTAGTGGGTTACCTAATGAAGGCTCAGGCCCAGCAACAATTACCAATCTTCTATTTTCCCATTCAGCAAAAAACAATAATAAAATTAATAACGGAAACCCAAAAAACTGGAACGCATTATTTATTTTCTGAATATCTTTTTCATCGTTAATAAGAAGAGGTGCTATTACAACGGTAATAGCTAAATACGGTAAATAGTGCTTCCATTGCTGCGTCCCCACTTCATAGGCAGGACTCCATTGCAATGAAAAAAACGCATAGACATACAGACAGAGTACGCTGATTATTATTAATGGGATGTTTTTAAAAACATGACGGTTTAAGAAAAAACTTTTAACAAATGCCAATGCTACAATCACACCCACACATATATTAGTAAAGCTACTATAGATAATGAGAAAAGAACTCGAAATCTGTCCCCATTGCTCAAGACTAAACATTAAAAACACAGCCGTTACTGCCGTAGATGAGTATTTCATAGAACTGAAAAACAATCCCAATAAAATTAACGCATAGCAAACAAGTCCGATAACCATGTTTCAGTTTATGATTGCATGAAAATGTTTAAATTATTTAATAATATTGACGAATTCTTCAGGCAAACTAATAGAACTATCGAGATTGAAAAAATTATTATTATCTGCCAGTCCTCCTGCACTAAAATGCTTGTATTTCAACACTGGGAGTTGGCCTAAATATGCGGCCCATAAACTAAATGTAGAATTAGATGAAATCAATGCCTTCGTATAAGACATAGCTAGCATGTCAGATAGCGCAGTGCCATATGATTGTCTTCTAACATTTTTTATTTTCAGAATATCTCCCAACTCATCATTGGAACCATCAGAGAAGACATTAAATGAGCAATTTTTATTAGTAGAGTCATTTATCTGTTTGATAACATTGATATACCAACTCGTTGGCATTCTCATATTATTGACGGCATTGCCTTTTTTATTCTCATTATATTCAGCAAAATCTCCCATTCTTATATGGACTGAAATAGTCTTACCCAACTCACTTGTATCAAAATTTAACAATGATTGATTTGCCATCTGCTCAAGTTTTTTTCTTATCAAACCATTATGAGAAATAAGCGGCTTAAACATATCGGTCATGCCTGTAAAGACAAAAACTTTTGGTGTCATGCTTTTGTCTTTCAATGATGCATTTACTGCCTCAAGCTGCTCTTCATGTTCTTTCTCTGTGTAAGTACTTGTTAATAATTTCAACTTATCTAAGCCATGTACATAGCCATAATTTTGATTAAACAGGTTCGTATAACTTCTCTTGTCTTTTTCGCCCCTTAAAAAAGTCCCCATTTTTAACTGTGGCCAAGTCGGCCAAACAGGTAAATAACCATATTTTTCAGATGCAATTATGGAGCGTGCCCAGGGAAATAATAGATTCCCTAAACCAGGGCCTCCAACCCTGAAAAAGAGAAAGTCTTTATCTGATAATTTTGCATAAGTGTAATTACTCATTTATAAAGCCAGATATTTTCTTCCGATAATAGACGTGTCTATTCCGGTTTGTTTTCTTGCGAACCAGAATAATGACGCGTTCCATACCATAGTGCTGATAGCTGTCGCTAAACATGCTCCTTCAATTCCATATTCAGGAATAAGCATAAAGTTCAAAATCAGGTTAAGTACTGCAGCGATGAATACGCCCTTTACTGTATAACCTTCCTTTTTACACATATTTAAAACAAGATCGCTGGGGCCAAAAAAAAGATTAAAACAATGTGCAATTATTAGAATATGTAATGCTGAAATAGCGTTTATGTATTCATTACCAAATACAATTACAACAAGTTCCTTACCAAAATAAAAAAGCACAATTGCCAAAGGGAATGATATCAATATTGAGTATCTGACCGTTTTAGTTATCAACCTTGATAATTTCAGGAAATCAGATTCAGTATTAAACTTGGAAACAGTTGGTGCTATCACTATATTAATAGTTATCTGTATAAATAATACCAACTCTGCCATTCTTACTGCGACATCATAATAAGCCACTTCTTCAGGTGTTCTTAAAAAGCCCAACATTAATGAGTCGGCTCGATGGTTAATAATTTGCAAGCCTAATATAAAGGCAAATGATAATGCATTTCTAAACCATAATTTTGAGCAATATTCAGCTTTAACCGTTTTTAATTCAGCAGGCAAAAGCCTTACTAATAGGATAAAACAAATCAAAAACGCAACAGTAGTGCAAGATATATTGACTATTATTACGAGCGCTGAAGTTGATGTTGCGGGATAGAAATAAAAAATTACCGCTAAAATAAATAAAAAAACAGTTTGTTTAATGTAAAATGGTAACTGTGATAGTTTTGTATGATGTAAACCTCTGATAAAGTTACTTATCCAATTTAACAGGGATAGTAAAAGCACCAATAATAATGATAATAGCAGCTCCTCTTCTATGCCTATAAATGTTTCTATATGAAGAGCATTAAAAATTAAATAGGAACAAAAAATAACAACGCCAGACAATATAGATATTATTGTGAAAGACCAACGAAACACACCTTTTAATTCTGACCAGGCTTTCTTTGATAACAGCTCTGGAATTTGCCTTATTATCAGATTTGGGACGCCTATTGACGCAGGCAGAGACAATAGTGCGACTAATGATAACAAGAATGCATAGATACCGTACTGCTCAGGCCCAAGATACCTGGCCAGTAAAACACCTATAACAATATTAGTGATTAATACATATATTCTGGAGATGAATACGTGTATGAAGCCGGAGAGTCTGCTTAAGTCTAGCTTATACATGTATTGAAATATGCTATTTAAATAATTTATTTACTAGTTCTTGCAACAGCGACCATATCCAAGTGAATTAGAATCTCAAACTCTCTTTCGACGAAGCAATCCTCTAGTTTTTGTAGCAATTCTGATTTTTTTGGCCAACCTTTATAGCCAAACTCTCTGAAATCATCGATTACAACGGCGCTTAGCTTATCAATATGATCTGCCAGGCAATCGATAAGAAATAAGGCTGGTTCAGGCTCATCGCCAATAGCTGTATCACTTCCTGAAAAATGTCCGTCGAGAAATACCAATGTATCAGGTTCAGTTTTAACAAGTAATTCAGGCAATGCATTTTTTGCATCACCTTCTATAGACGTTACATTATCAGCATTTTCCAGATATTTTCTGGAACTCATAAAAAGTTCATGATCAAGTTCTATCGTATAGACCTTTTTAAAGATCTTGGAACAGCGTTTTGTTGTTATACCTTTATATGTTCCGACCTCTATAAGGTTCTCAGCGTTACTCATATTTTTAATTGATTTAATCAAACGATATTTCGTATAGCTATGTGGGTTTCTAAATCGAAAAGTACACAAAAGATAAATATCATAGAGATGACCTAAAATACCTTTTGGCAAAATACTTGGGTTATTCATTAAATATACCTTAACCTTTTCAAATTAATCAGGCAGTTATCTGTTTCCATTCTCTAACTGCTGTTTCAAAAAATTGTTGTTCCTCAAAATATAATCTTCCATTTCTTCCCATCGTATTAACAAGCCCTTGATCTTCATAGCACTTTAGTATTGTATTAGCTATTTGTCTTTCAGAATCAGGATCCAGGCAAAAACCACAGTCACTTTTATTGATTAAATTCGCAACTTCTCCCTCTTTATCTCCTAAAAACAATACAGCCCTACCAGCAGCCTGTATGCCATAAAACTTACTGGGTACAATTAACCCTTCTAACTCAGGTTTTAGAGTGACAATATGCAGATCTGAAACAGAAAGACTTTCAGCGATTTTTTGAGCGGATTGATATGGTTTGAACAACATATTTAAATTATTACATGAGGAAAATTCTTTTAGTTTTTCTTTTTGTGCACCATCCCCAATGAATAGAAATACAATATCACTTTTGTCTTTAAGCAGTTTTGCTGCGGAAAGAATGGCGCTGAAATCATGTGCTCTACCTAAATTACCTGAATAACCTACGACAAATTTTTCTCCAAGCCCCCATTCTTTTCTTAGCATATTAATCTCATGATCAACTGGATGGATGGAATTCTCATCTGCCCAATTTTGTATTACGACTATTTTTTTTTCGGGAATACCATTTTCTTTCAGCTTGTTTTTCATCAATTCGCCAATAACGACATTGGCTTTTGCGGTTAATAGGCTATAGTTTCGTATTTTTTTTAATAATCGATAAAAAAAACCAGGTAGTTTCACACCTAAATTCACAGCCACTTCAGGAAAAAGATCCTGTAGCCAATTTATTTGCTTTGCATCTCTCATTTTTGCAATGATTGAAATAGGTATTGAGACCATCGGTGGATCAGTTTTAGCAACAACAACATCATCAGTTTTTATAACACTAAACAACTTCAACATGCTGCTAAGATAGAATGTCAGATAGTCAATCGCACGTCCGGGAAGATGACTTCTACCAAATCTTGTTGTCCAAATCCGATGGATAGTGACATTATTTATTATTTCCTTAACCGGCAACAATATTGTTTCATCACTATAATTTAGCCGGCTTGTTATAATATGAACTTGTTCATCTAGTTTTGAAAGACCAAAGGCAAGATCACCAAGCATTTGACTGGTAGCTGAGATATCAGGGTAAAAATAACGATTAACAAAAATAATTTTTGACAAAACTTATATTCAATAAAGTCTGAAATAATTAATATTTAGGATTCTTTTCCCATTCAAGTGAAGTTTTAACTATTGTTTTTAAATTGTCATACTCTGGTTTCCAACCAATTTTCTTTTTAATAATTTTAGGATCAGCAACCAGATAAGCAGGGTCCCCTTCTCTTCTTGGTTGCTCTTCTACTTCAATCGGTTTATCTACTAAAGAATTTAATGCCTTTATAACATCACGAACACTATAACCTTTACCATAACCACAGTTACAAAGCAGTGATTCTCCGCCATTTTTTAAATAATCTAGTGCATCAACATGAGCCTTAGCCAAATCACTTACGTGAATATAATCCCTGATGCCTGTACCATCTGGCGTAGGATAGTCAGTTCCAAACAACTTTAGTTTATCCCGTTTTCCTGTTGCAACTTCACAAGCTACTTTTATTAAAAGCGTGGCTCCAGGTGTAGACTGACCTATTTCTCCATCAGGATCTGCGCCAGCAACATTAAAATAACGTAACGTGACATAGTTCATATCATTAACGGCACAATAATCACGTAACATCCATTCACTCATTAATTTAGATGTACCATAAGGGTTGATAGGAGACACAGTCCTGTCTTCAGATAATTTTCCAGAGGTAATGGCATTACCATATATTGTCGCAGTAGATGAAAATATAAAATATTTAACGCCTGCTTTAGCGCAACACTTTAATAGACTTCGCGTATTACATGTATTATTTGCATAATACATAAGTGGGTCGTTGACGGACTCAGGTACGACTGTAAAGGCGGCAAAATGAATGACTGCATCTATCTTGTCTCCATACAATATCTGTTCGACCAATTTCTTATCTCCGGTATTTCCAACTATCAGCTCGCCATAGAGTACTGCATTGCGAAAACCCTTAATGAGATTATCAAGTACGATAATATTATGACCAGCCTGGCCAAGTTGCTTAACAACATGGCTACCAATATAACCCGCCCCACCTGTAACAAGAATATTCATATCTGCACCGTAGTGTTTTAAATTAGTATTTTAAAAATTTTCACGCTACCGCCGCTGTCCTTATTCCCCTAATGTTAAAAAGAAGAAAATAAAGAACCTCTCTTACAAAAACTGCAGAGAAAATGATAATTGTTTGTTATGACAAACTTATGAAGCGGATACTCAGTATATCTTAACGACTAGTTTTTAAATCGAGATACGTGAGTTTCAAACTTTGCCGGCTGTTTTTTTCGCTTTCGATTAACTAACAGACCACCACCGTTCTTAATCTTATCCTCTATTAATTCATTTATTATCCCGGCATCAATTTTCGTAGCTTGACTCGCAAAACCATAAATTAATGCCGTTTCACACAAGTTGTTAATAATCCTTGGTACGCCATCGCTATGCTCATAGATGGACTGTCTGGCATCCGGCTCAAACAAATCGATGTTGCCACCGGCAACTTTTAAGCGATGCTGAATATAGGCGTCGGTCTCATCCGCATCCAGCGCATTTAAATGAAAATCAACTGATACACGCTGAGACAACTGCTCGAGTTCGGGAAGACGAAGGGTATCCCGTAATTCTGGCTGTCCGACCAAAATTAGCTGCAACAGTTGATCTTTATCGGCATTGATATTAGATAAAACACGTAACTCTTCGAGTGTGTTAACGTCCATATTCTGCGCCTCATCGACAATCAGTACCGTACGTTTACCTTTTGCAAATTCTTCTAGCATGAAGTCAACAAATGCCTGATACAGGCTTACCTTATCTTTCCCACCCTGCTCAATTGAAAAGGCGGAACAAACCCAACTGAGCAATTCACCAAACGCATAATGCGTATTTGAAATCAGACCAATTGCTACATCTTCATCAAGTTGATTTAATAAATGACGAATTAATGTGGTTTTGCCTGAACCAATTTCGCCTGAAATAACGGTAATAGGCGATCCATTTGTTACGCCATACTCCAGCATGGTATATGCAATACCATGTTTTTTACCCAAATAGAGAAAATCCGGATCAGGCTGCAACGTAAACGGCTTTTCTTTGAAATGATAAAAGTCTTCGTACATGATCAATAACTAACTTTTTGAACTTCTCGAGATTTATTTAGCACTGTCCCGATTAAATGTGTACCCTTCAACAAGTTCAAACTTTGTTTAATATCTTCCTCATTCGCTTTCCCTTCCTCGAGCACTAATAACAATGATTCAACAAAAGGGGAAAAAGCCAACGCATCATCTGTTTCAAGCAATGGTGGCAGATCAAAGATGACTAATCTCGATGGGTAACGTGATTTTAGTTCATCAACAAGCTTTAACATTTTTTTTGATTTCAACATTTCAGAGGAGTTAGACAACGCCTCACGACCTGGCAATATCACCAGTCTATTTATACCAGGATTCATCAACATTTTATCCAGTGGCGTATCATGTAAAAGAAAATCGCTAATTCCTGCCCGCGGTGTGATACCAAGATACTGATGTATGCCGGGGCGTTTCAAATCAAAATCAACTAATAAGACTGTATAATTCACTTCTCTTGCCAGACTAAAAGCAAGATTAATTGCAGTTAATGTCTTCCCCTGGTTATTTCCAGGGCTTGTAATTGCCAACGAATTCCATTCGTTGGCAACAAGTTTCTGCAATACTTGTGTACGAAGCATACGATAAGCTGTATCTACTTCATCACTTTCTTCATCAACTATTACACGGTTTTTCTTTAAGATATCTTTATTTAATTGCTGAATTAAAGTAGATGAATATTCAATCTTACCTATCTCATCATTATTAGCTTTCTCATTAAGATGATCGTCAATATTGGAAACAGAAACCTTTTTTGCTTCTTGCATCTTCTTTTGTTTTGCCAGTTCTATTGCCTGTTTAATTTTTTCCATTTAATACACTCCCAATTTCCTCAGGATGACATACCAGAGTACATCCAGTGGCTTGTAATAAATATGAATAAGCAATAGACCTAGTAAAATAATACTCAAAACAACAACAGGAATTAAAACATACATCATTATTCTGCGCCGTCGTTCCTTCGGAGTTTCAATATACGGGATTACACTTAGCGGTAACTCTCCTACCAGTCTTTCTATTCCTTTCCGTCCATAAACACCTTTATCAAGACCATCAAGGCCTAACACCGTGCCTATGCCTATACCTAGTGCAGCAATGATCCCGAGGACCAGCAATGCAGGCCGATTCGGTTTGTGTGCTTTTTCAGGTAGTAACGGTGGTTCAATCAAGGTAAAACGTTCGCCTTTATTTTCACTTTCAAGATTTTCTGCCAGTTGCGCTTCCATTTGTTTAGCTTTAATTTCTTTAAACTTAAGCAACGTATTCTCATATTCCCTTAATAACCCACGATATTCCCTTTCAACTTGAGGACTGTTGCTGAGCCTTTTTTCAAATTGTTGGATTTTGTTTTCGATTTGATTTTGTTTAAAACGTAATGACTCCTCTTCTGCCAACGCTGCATCCAGATCGGATTCTAATCGTATATAAGCAGGGTTATCAGGCTCTTCACCCGGAATATCGACCAATTCTGCTGCAATAGGGGAGGCTAATTCTTCCTTTAACGAATTAATGAATTGCTTTTGTTTTTTTACATCCGGATGTTCTGCAGAATAGTTTTCTTCCAAACTCGTCAATTCAACTTCTGCTTGCTTGAGTTTAAGGGCGATTTCTTTACGACTGGTGTTAGAACCGACCTGCTCTTCCAACGCCAAAATTTCTTTTTTCAAACTAATAATGTCAGGATGATTTTCAGAATAGCGTGATTCCAGACCAATTAATCGAGTTTCAAGAATTTTTAACCTGTCTTTTGGTCCCATAACTCGCTCGCCGGTTTCCGAGAAGGTTCCAAGAACGGGAGCTAATTGGGATAACTCTGATTCAAGATAGATTTTTCTCTCTTCTAGCGATCTAAGCCTACGCTTGACTTCAAGTAATTCTCTTTCCTGTCTTTCTATAAAATCGATATTAATTGACACCATTTCCGGTAAGCTATCGGCATTTTCTTCCTTAAAATTTGCAACTTGATTTTCAAGTTGCAACACATATTCAGCCAGGCGTTCTGCCTCATCTTGCAGAAACGCATTTGCCTCTTCTGCCATCTCTGTTCTGTTTTTCAGGTTCTCATTCAAAAAAAGACTGACGAGTTCATTTGCCACTTTTTGAGTAAGATCAGGTCTTTCGTATAAATAGGAAAGCGAAAATGCAATCGTTGCCTTTGACGCACGACCGGTCCTCGGGTCAAAAACATCGGCGCTAATCATATCGAGAGAGATATCATCACGCATATCCTCGTAGATCACCTGCATTGGCTCTTTTTTTCTCTCATCTTCATACAAATTATATTTATCGATGATCTGTTTCATATTCACAGTCGTCATAACCCGTTGACTTATAGTTTGAATACGTTGATCTGCATAACTTGTCACGGTAGTCCTGACCAGATCCTGGGGGATATCTTGTTGCTCAATCAAGATGACTGCAGAAGATTTATAAACGGCCGGAAGTAAGATGACAGTAACAACAGTGATCATAATAAAAACAAGTGACACCCATGCCAGAAGCGCCTTTCTTCTGGAAAATGCATTCACATAATCCGAAAATGTCTTTTCAGATTCTGAATATAATTCTATGTTTTGAGAATCTTCCATAACATATCGTTTTATCTAGAAGTACTTAACTGATCAAAACTGTAATTAATATTAAAATAAACTGAATTTGAACTTGCTATGTCATTTGCGTTTTCATTGTCAACACTACGATAACTATAACCTGCGGAGAACCTTAGTTTCTTACTAAACAGATAGTCCACACTTGTATTAACATCAAAATAGGTAAAATTATTATTTGCATTATTAAATTCATTTTGAGATTCGTTTTCGAAATAGTTAAATCTGATAGTCGAAGATAACTTTTCAGAAAATGACTTGTCTAAAATAAAAGTAAATGTATCACGAATATCCTGATCACCTCGAATACCTGGCGATATGTTTCTTTCAAATGCAGTATTTATAGTAATTTCCTTAAAGCTCTTGTTTATACCAATATTATAAATCTGGCCTGTTGCATTGGCCTTGTTACGTGTTATACCGTTGACTGTTAATAAATTAAATTCGGAGCTGCTAAAAATGACTCCAGCACCACCTGTAAGCGACAGGCTTGGACTGTATTGATAAGAAGCGCTTAGTTGAAAAGCATTATTGGTAATCTCTGTATTGGTGTCAGTGGTTTCGAAATTGGTTTGATATGCCAAAGCTTGTATTTGTGTTTTTTCATTGTAGATATGTGTAAATGATGCAGAAAACTGCTCTACCTCGGAACTGTTTAGTCCAAAAGTTAATCCCTCTTCAACAATTGTTTCCTGCATTGAATAACTGAGTTGTAAGTTCATACGTTCATTTATTGTGTATGTATATGCTGGATTAATCGAACGTGTTTCACGTTCTATTTCATCAAAAGTAATACCTAATACGTTAATATCCTGAACACCTACCGCTTCATTTCGTAAAGATGCATCGATTCTCAACGAATGTTTTTCAGAAAATTCATGCGTTCCGGAAACATCGATAAATATATTCTCATTGTTTAGTCCGACATCTTCGCTATAACGAGACAACTGAAAACTAGGTACTAACCTTAGCGATGTCTTATTACTGTTATAAGCTATTGCTGTTGTTGCCTGCATAACACCGCCACCAATCTTACTATCCGGTTCAACAAGCAACCGGATATTGTCATCGAGTCGCAAACGCATATTGATTGAAGGAGACATTGAAAACTCAGCCGCATTGGAAAAAAAAGTAGTGAAAAAGAGCACTTGCCCAATAAAAATAGAATTAAATACATGCTTAGGAAAAGACAAGCGTTGTTCCATTATCATGGAACAACGACAATATCACCTTGCTCTAAAATGATATTTTGTTCGAGATTTTCACCATCCTCAACTTCAGCATACTTAAATGGGATAGCAATCTGCTCACCTTCTTTTCGACGCAAAATTTTAATTTTATTGACACCGGCAAAAGTTGTCATCCCTCCGGCTACACTCAATGCCTGCATCACGTCAAGCGGATGACTCATGATAAATGCACCCGGATTAGCCACCTTACCGACAACATAGACTTTGTTGCCAACAACAGCAGTAACATTAATATTAACTTCCGGTTCAGAGATATATTTCTCCAAACCTTCGACCAGTTCTTTTCGAATCATACTCACTGTTTTTCCCTGAGCTTTTATGTCTCCAGCTAGTGGAAATGAAAAATACCCATCAGGCCTAACCGTAATCTCCCTATTAAGGTCATCTTCTCGCCAAACAGATATTTCCAGTACATCTCCGGCTCGAATTTGATAACTATCTTCAGCAAATGAGCTAAAAGTTAAAGTCACCATATAGAAAAAGAATATATGAGTGTTCATACTTTTACTTAGTTTAGTCATAAATAGTTATTTAAATCAGTAGTTTAATTGACATCATTGATATGAATATCACTTTATCAAATAATTATCATATCAGCTAAATGAGAATAATACTCATTTGACAAGTACATGCAATCACATACACTATTAAGCGTCGTTTAGAACTTAGTTCTCCAAGCTGGTTTGGTCCGAATTTTGACGGTTGGTTCGATTATCATCTGATTTGATACGATATTCCTGAAGAATATTTTCAATTTCAACCTGCTTCAGGCCAGTAATTCCATCCTTTTGTAACAGCGCATCCAGACTGGATTTGTTTTCATACAACTCCATTAATTCCAGATTGGCCTCGTAAAGTTTGAGGTTTTTATTGTCATAATCATCCAGTTCTGCATTTTTTTGTTCGACCGTATATTGCAATTCTTCTTTATCTATATTGAGCTGCTTAATCAGTAATTGTGCATCCTGATATTTAGCTATGACTTCCCTTAGCTGTTTTTCCCTGCGTTCAATTTTATTATCACGTTTTTCAACAGTGCTGACCAAGCCGGCTACTTTCGCTTCTAGTTTCTGGATAGCGAGTTCATTATCAACGATAGTCTCTTTCGCCTCTTCAAGCTCTTTTGATACATCAGCCAATTCTTTCTCTAATGTCAGTTTATCCTGCTCAAGGATGGCTTTTTCTTTGGTGATTTGTTTCAGCATAAACTGCATACGTTTCATGGCCTGGTCACCCTCGCCTTCACGAATTGCACCGGCATTGACTTGATATGCGGTTATCAAAAAAACAAATGCAATGAGTACCTGAATCTTCATTAGTTAGAATTCAGCACTTAAATCGAGTTGCAATATATCAATACCTATATCCGGCCCACTGATAGTATTCGCACTAAACCAACGACCCTGAACCCAGGTTACATCGGTTACACCATATCGCCCGCCCAGGATATATCCGCGACCATTAGTCCCACCACCGATAAAGTTGGAGTCCGTATACGCATCAACCACCGCGTCACGTTCCAGGTATTTATAGGCACCAAAAATTTGCCAGTTACCTTTGCGCGCGATCGACGGCCAACCGACGGTAAGCCTTAAAGCGTAACCAAATGTTTCCTCTGTGAGTTCATTGTCGGGGTCAGTTAACACCTGATCCTGAAAAATTTGGGCATCTACAGCATTACCACCGGCTTGATAACGCTCGAGAATATCCTCACGATCATAGCCGATATTCTTCAATACATCGCCCGTTAAGATAACATGCACAGGTGCCAGCACCGTCCAATCGTAGCTGGCGGTTAAATTAATCACATTATAATCAGGTGCTAATGCATACAATGCCGTTTCTGATGGCGTCGTACTTGCTAAAGAATCAAAGTCATTACGAATATCGAATAATGTATTACCACCTTGCAAAAACTGTGGAGCAGTAAAGTCATTAGGTTGAGCAGTAATTCGATCACCACCAGCCATGTCTTGCGCAATATTTCTTACGCCCTGAATATTGACATAATCATAATATGATAAAGCAAATTTAAATTTTGACTGATCATCAAATCTCAAACTTGAACCTATCTGTCCTCCGACCAACCACTGGTCTTGCGCACTGACCTCAAACTCATTTAATGGGAAAGCACCAGCACTAATGAATATTTTTTTCGAATCATCTTCAATATCCATCAAACTGTTATTACCGGCAAGGTTATGATGTAGTGAAATATTAAAACCCTGAAAACTTAAATCGGGGTCAAAAGACAAATCAGTATGAAAAAAGGGATTTTCAAATCTTCCTGCCCATACTTTTAACCAGGGAAACGCATCAGCATTCAGATCGGTAAACTTTAGATAGGCATGATCCAATGAAACCTGAAATCGCTCCCCACTATTACCTAAGGTCTGGTTAAGTGAGATAGGCTCATTAATATTACCAGTCGCGACTCTTCCTCCTACCTCAAGATTATTAGCAATCTCCATAGACATAGCGAGTCTTAATCGTTGTCGCCAACGATTTTGCGTACGATCACGCTCTTTAAAAAATCGTTGTTCATTGAGAGCTATTGCCGGATTGTTTAAGTTAATCTGCGCTTCGTTAACTTCCAAAAACTCAGGCATAGCATCTCTACGACCATCATTATTAAAATCCAGTTCATTATTGTCAGTATAACCATCCACCTGATTACGAAAACGAATATCACCACTAACTTTTAGCTTCTTTACCCATTCCGGCATTGTATCAGGGACACCCCAACGTTTTGTTTCTGCATGAGCTACAACATCACTTACGACATCCTGCCTTAATTCTGCCCGCACCTGATCACGGATTTCCTGTTTAACATGATCCGGAACATATTGAACGCGTACTGCTTTTTTATCTTCTTCAACCTGTTTTTCTTTATCTATCTGTTCCTGTTTGGCTTCTTGCGCAGCCTGAACCTTGGCTTTCACCGTCGCCGTTTGTTTCATCAGTTCAGCCTTGTCTTCTTTTAAAATACCTTCGGTCACTAATTCATCGATTAAATTAGTAATAGTATTTTTTAACTCCAATAATTCCTGTCGTTCATCTTGTTCAGTTCTAGCTGAAGATGAAACTGAAAAGAAAGTCAGCGAAACAAGCAAAAATATATTTATTAATTTTATTTTCATTATTTACTTAATTAATTTCTTGACACAATTCTTAATTTCACTGGTTGCGGCATATCCTTGGGCGGAACAATTCCAACGCTTTTACCTGTTGCCAACGCCAGTTGTAATGCGTCATCCGTTTCAGCACTTCCACTCGTCCCTAATAATTCGGTTCTCTCTACTCGTCCTTGAGTATCCAGCCATATCTTTAAAATGACGTCATAAGTTGCCTTGCGAACATCTTCATTTTCTGCCAGCAAGCGGTTCACTTCTCTTTTCAATGAACTGGCAAATTTTTCCAACGAACCGCGACCACAATTGATCGTACATTTTGGCTTTCCTGCGCGTAGTCCAAAGCCGTCGCCTTCACCCAATGGTCCATCTGCTGTGAGTTCGTCACCGCCATCATTTTCATCAGGTCCCTGATCTGGCTCGGGTTCCGGCTCGGGTTCCGGTTCCGGTTCAGGCTCCGGTTCTTCTTCCGGTTCCGGAGGCTCTTCCATCTCGGGAGGCGGTGGTGGCGGAGGCGGTGGCGGAGCAACCAGTTTTACCGTTTGTAATTCCTTTTTTGGAGGGGGTGTTTGCATTGATAAACTACTAACAAACTTATATGCCCCCCAAATCAATAAGCTTAAAATTATTAAGCCAACAGCAATCAGTGCACCTTTTTTAATTAAGCGGGATTTATCCTCCATTTAATGTCTCGCTGTTAAGCTTTGCCAATCTTTGCCGTAACCAGTCCCACCTCCGTAATATCGAGACGTCCAAGTAAATCAAGTACATCAATCACTGTTTGGTATTGCACCGCTGCATCACCCTTAACGACGACAGGTAATTCCGGATTTGCCGCTTTCATTGACGCTAGTTGTCCCTCAAGTTGATCTAATGTCACTGCATAGGTATCCAGATAAATCTGTCCATCGGCAGAGATAGTGATCGCCTTGGTTTTAGATTCAGCCAAACTTGGCGCTTTACTGGCTTTTGGCAAGTCTACTTTTAGACCTTGAATCGCAGCAGTCGTCATAATGATAAAAATGATCAACAACACGAAAGTAAGATCGACCATCGGGGTAATATTGATATCATCGTAGGGTTCGTTATCGCCTTTTGGTCCTTCAGCCATCTCCGCTTCTCCTAACGACCAAACGACTCATTAACACGACCGAGAAACTCTTCGGTAAAGACATGCATGTCCGCATTCAACTCACGAATCTGTGCACCCAGGTAGTTGTAACCAAACAGCGCGGGTATTGCGACACCCAGACCCGCAACTGTTGCCAGCAACGCCGCCGCCATACCAGGCGCAATCGCATTAATGTTTACCTCGCCAGCCGCAGCAATACCGGCAAACGTGACCATTACACCGACCACTGTTCCTAATAAACCAATAAACGGCCCGCCTGATATCGCAATGGTCAACAATACGATATGCGAATTTATTCGCTGTCCTTCACGCACCATCGTTGCATCAAGTGTTGATCGAATAGCACTCACAGATTTGGGTTCAAGGCCAGCAAACTCTGAACCCACTGCAGGTGACATACGCTTTCTTAATTCAACAATGCCTTGATGATAGACTTTAAATAACGGCGATTGACCAAACTCGTTTTCCGATTTAAACAGTCGGTCAAGATTTTCAGCACTCGCACCCAAGCCTTCATAAGCCTTGAGAAACTTTTTACTGGCTGAGCGAGCGGTATAAAGTGTCGCTGCCTTAAAAAACATGATGATGAACGCAACGATAGCCATAAAACCGCAGAACCCAATTACCACTTGTTCCACAATCGCATGATCGTTACCAAAGACATTACCAATGATGATGCCAAAATAACCACCGCCGCCGCCACCCTCGGCGGAACCTTCTGTTTCTTTTGATTCATCACCACCATAACCCATCAAACTGGAAGTCTTACCTTGATTATTGGCATTCACCATTAACCAGGCATTCGATCGGGCAACACCCGAAATGCGAACCTCATCCATTTCACCGATAAATCCCGGAGTATTAGTTAGACTTGTCTGTTCTTCGACGACTGCAGTATTAGTCGTATCATCAACTTCAGAACTCACGCTCTCAATTGCAGTAGTGGTTTGAAAACTCATTGGTGCGCCTAATGATAAGCGACCCGCCATATTGATAGGTGGTATTTCTGAAGTAAGCTGGGATTGACCATTAATAAAGAGTTGCATCTGCGTGCCTACCAATGTTACGGCAACATGTTGCCAATCAGCGATCAACAACGGTTGTGAGGCAGAAGATTTAACCACACCATCCGGGCTGGATAGTTCAAGCACCAATGATGTGGCTTGTTGTTTCAATGAAAGTGAGGTTGATAAATCGGTAAATTCAAAGACGGTGCTATCTGCTGTTTGGTCATCAGGTTTCAACCAGGCAGAGAATGTCCAGCCAGTCTCGGAAGAAATAAACATAGTAGGGGAATCTGCAAACTGAATAGCCGATTGTCCATTGAATTTAGCACCTTGACCAATAAACGAAACACTGTTTAATTCTGCATTACTTATAACAGGATGATTAGCATTCAGGGTTTTATCTTGTGGCGAAGAGACCTCATCAAAATGCATCGCCAGAATTTCTGCCTGGTCAAAGCTACCAGAGACATCAGCTCCTGAAATTGCCGTCTGGTTACCATAATACATATATATCTTGTCGGACATCGCCGGCTGTAAATTAGGTAACTTTACCCAAATCAATGCGATTTCATTAATCGGGTCCAGTTTTTCAACATGGTATTTAAGCGGTGTCAGATCGTCTGCCGCCATGAAGCGCAGATCGGCACCACCTTCACGAACATCGAAGAAATAGCCGAAGTTACCGGTGTGTAATTTAACCAGCACTGTGACTTCACCAGTGGGTTCAGCGATATTGACACCGGTGGTTGTGGTATCAAGGCTGATCACTTTTCGATACGCCCAGTCTTCATTCCACCAGGCGTAAACAGAGTCAAGCTGAGCCAAAAACAGGCACAGCAATAGCGTGAACCTAAACATGATTCCCCTAATGTTATTCAGATTAATGTCGCAATAATGAAGGTATATTGAGAAATAAATATGTCGGTAAAATGACAATCGTGTTAAATGTATGCGAAGGCATACATACAGAATTATTTCAATATATACTGCTGTAAAAGCTTTTCGTTAAGACTCTTCTTCCTCTTCGCCAAAACCAAGCACCTCAACCGAAATAAAGGTTAGCTGCGGTTCATCTACCGCTTCTCGTAATGGAAACTGACTACTTTCATCAGTTGCATCATCAGCGACACGGCCTGCGTTAGCAGCGACATTACCCGCACCAGCAATACTGCCTGTAGACACGCTGGAAGAACCAGCACTGGGGACACCTACTGCAACACCACCAAACTGAATGTTATCGGCACCCAATACCTGGACAGCATTGATATTAATATTGCCTGAGGAGGCAATACCTGCATCACCCGCATTAACAATACCGTTAGGGGCAATCAAATCAACATTGCCTGCTTCTACGCTTGGATCAACCACCACTGCTCGGATACCACTTCCAGAAATTGTATTTGATAAATCGAAAGATAATTCTCCATCAGTGGTAAATGTAATAATCGGTTCAGGAGCTGATACAGCTGTCTTGGAACCTCTACCTGCGTCAATATCACCAATTGAAGTCCACATGATGATGTCACCACCCAACAATGTTGAAACCCTTTCTTGATTCACTAAAAAATCTTCACGGCTGTAAGTTTGGATATCGCCAAATGATTGTGCTACCACACCTAATTGATCAGGAGGCTTTCTTTCAACACCTGGTCGTTGCGATGCCAGACCAGCATTAACAAAGCCACCCGGAACCAAAATAGTGATATCACCACCATCTCTTGTATAGATCTTACTGGAAAATAGACTGAGGTCGCCTTGATAATCGGAAAGATTCGCCAAACGAGTAAAATAATCCTCGTTAGATTCTCCCGGAAGTCTTAGCGAAAGATTGCCATAGGCTTCATTTCGGTTAAAAGCGCTTTCGGGAAATAAGGTATCAATAGCGTTAAAGCCCGGAGAAAAATCGCCATTAGTGTTCTCGCCGGCGATACGCAATTCCGAGAAAAATGCATCGAGCAAATAGGATTTAAATTCATCCTCTATCGAATTCCATTGTTCATTAACAGACATATTTAAGAAGGCAGTAATCTCAGCGGCATCGTATCGCTCATCCAAGAACGAGAGCAATACTTCATGATAGTCTGAACCTTCAGAAAAATATTCTTGATAAAATGCTTGGTATTGCGCTCCATTACCGACCCCAGCCTGCACAATAATTTCAGCGCCATTGTCAGATAATAATGGGTTTTCAATATTCCCCAAGGTTTCAATACCATCTGATTCACCAAGATCGATGTTTCTTCCCGCAACAACTTCAAGAAGACCGGGGCCAGAAACGTCTATTGCTTGGGATAATAATGATAGAGAGAAATCTCTTCCGGCAACAATAGAGGATAAATCAGAGCTACGATTATTCTGGATTTCTACTGTGACATCTAATATATCATTCCCGGCATAAAATCTTGTCGCTTCCGATAAATTAAAAATACCTCCGTCAATGTTTCCATTTGAAGCTACAAAATAACTCGGAGAAAGGTCATCATTACGAAATTCCGGGTTATTCCTCTCAGCAAAATTTGTAATATTTGTTTTAGGACCAGCATTACTATTTCCTAAAGTTGGTAGTAAAGACAATAACGTGTCTGAAATAGTAACCGGATTATTTCCCAAGGAAATATTATTTGCAGCATATATCTCGAACCCACCATTACTAGAAGGGTATAGTATCTTTTCTGCCGTAAAGTCTACATTTCCCTGAACAGCTGCGATTTGCAAAGCACCCGGATTCGTTCTGAAAATGAATGAGTCCTCAAAGGTATTGATATCACGGGATGTCAAACGCTGTAGATTGGTTATATCCAATCCAATAGAAATATCTCCATTAATACTAGTGAAACTGGCAGAGGTGTCATCTAAAAAAGTAAAATATTCCGGTTCATCATCACCACTCTCAAGAGCTGTTGGATTGAAAATCGATTCAACTTTGATATCGCCCCTGGCCAATGCATTAACATTCCCACCAGTCATTCCAAACACGGTATTAACCGTAGTACCTCCAGCGGTTCTGGAACTTGTAATATCGCCTCCAGCGTCCAAGGCAATATTACCATCACCAATAAAATAGATGCCCCCATCTATATCATTTGCTGCTGAGATAGATATATTCCCCTTACCAACCCGGTTAATTTCTTGCGTATTGATATCAACATTAAAAAACGTTGGAGCAGAAACCGATAAAAATTCGATATTATTTCCAGCATCAATTGTCACGTCTCCGCCCCCGATAGCCGCGACACCCTGTCTAAAACTATTAATATCAAACCATATTCCAGCATCCTGAGGAGCAGTAAATACTAATGAATCGCCACTAATTGGATCGACAATTGTTAATCCATCATTACTTTCTTGTCTGATATACCACTCATTAAATAACTGCGTTTGCACGCTAGGATCAGTAGAACCTAATATGTTATTTCCGGCTTCAATAATGATATCGCCACCATCAACCGCAACAAGTCTTTGAGAAGGACCGGAACCGACTATTTGTTCTGGGCGACCTTCATCAAGGTCAAAACTATTTGCTCGACCTATGGTATAAATTAAAGAACCACTATTATTAAAAACGATGTCATTAGCAGCATAAACTTCAATATCGCCAGTTCCCGTTCGAATAAAAGTATCATTACCAATTATCAGATCAGACTCACTTATTGGTTCAGTATTCGACCAATCCGCAGAAAAACCACCATTGACTCTATCTGCGCCTGCATTGATAACATAACTCCAGGAGTCATCTGATAAAGCTACATCAATATTACTTAAGCTTGCAAAGTCAAAGGTAGTTGTAACTCCATCAGAAATATTATTCTGGATGTTTACATCACCTGATGCTCGCAGTGCAAGAATGCCAGGTTCTGCATTAAATCGTTCGCTGGCAAAATTAATATCAGAGGATATAGTAATATCACCACTTAAATTTTGAATATCAATTCCCGGACGTATTTTATATTGAACGTCACCAGCAATCCCTAGACGATTATTAATCGCACTTATATTCGAATGGCTCATGAACGAAGTAGCATCAGCTAATGCAGATGAAATGACACCACTATCGATAGAAATATTTCCCTCTGCATCTGGAATAACAGAATGATTTTTATAGGCTTCAAGTATCACGGAATCACCAGTAAACAAGGTTACATTCAAATCCTGAATGTTTAAGTCATTATTCGCAGCATTCCTGGCAACACGCAATATTGCTTCACCACCTTCACCTAAGTTAAACACCGAACCAGTATTAATATCTAATTCGCCATTGATGGCCTGAAGCTTGATTGTTCCTGATTCACTATCCGCAGTTGGTGTCAAGGTCGAAACACTCAAAAATGCCGAATCAAGGGTGATATCGTCGGAAGCAATAAATTCAAAAGCCCCCCCAATAGAATCATCCGGTGCATCAAAAAAGCCACCAATATTAATGGATCCATTTTCAGCAACCATTTTCAGGTTTTGGGATAGAATGATCTCCCCGATGCCGACATTAATATCCCCATTGAACTTACGGAACTTCCGGTTTGCCGTAAAACCAGCATCATTGAGTAAATTATTTAAATCGTTAAAACTATGTTGATTTAAGGTATTGCTCGATTGCCCGATAGTATCAGCATCAATTCTTATCACTCCTCCTTTGGAAAGTTCCTCAACACCATCCGAATTTACCGGAGCTCTGGCCCTCAATTCAGAGAGAATACTAACATCACCATTTTCAGCAAATATATTAATTGAGCCTGCGCGAGCGCCCGATTTGCCGCTACTGACATCAACAATGCTATTCTCTCTTAGTTCTATGTTGCCAGTTTCAGATTGTAAAACTAAATTCCCTCCTGGAAGATTGATTTGATCAAGGCCAATAACGTCAACAGTTACACCCTGCAAATCAATGACCGCCTGATCAGAGAAAATAATGTCGCCTGATGCGGTTAAACTCAACTGTCCAACAGGTAAATCAAAAAACGTATCAAGTGATATAGATTGAGCCGAGATTGATAAATCTGCTCCAAGGTTATCTGTTAAGTTAAATGGAGAGTTTGAGTCAAGGTAATTAAAGCTAATCTCATTCTGAGATTCCAGTTGATAGTTTGTATTACTAAGCGCAGTTACTAGTGGAGTAGTAACATCAAGCGAACCTTGCGAAATATCAAACGTACCGTCACCACTAAAGAGAAAAACATCAGTTGTGTTAACGTTTACTTGACTAAAGCCATCAACAGTAAATATGCCGTTGGAAAGTTGTAACTCCGAAGCGTTTAATGTTAGTAATCCATTGGGATCAGCAATATTACCGATAATATTACTACCCGAATTATTACCAATCAGGATCTTATTAGCAGTAATATCAAAGTTTGCCAATGAATCTTGATCGGCTATTAGCCCTGCTGCATCAATACTTAGATTATCTAATGTAACCTCTATTACGTCATTAATATCAGTTGTACCATAGAAACGAATATCGCCACTTGTCCTCAAAACAAGGTCCAGACCTCTCAATTCATTTAACGCATCAAGGTCAAGCACCAAACCATCTACACCAAAAACATCTCCGATACTAATATTTGATGCCCCTAATGCATACTCTTCGGCATCTTCAATCCTTGCCCCAGAAGTAATACTGCCACTCGAATCAACTAATATTGACTGATCGGCTTCTAGCAAAACGTTGTCAGCGATAGTTAATGAAGTACTTCCTGTTGTATTGGTTCTGGTAACCGTGGCTTGCGGAGCAGTTGATACTCTTACAATAGAACTATCGCCATCAAGCAAATATGACTCTTGAGAAGTAAGAAAGGTATCGGAATCGGATTTACCACTGAGCAACACGCCGGATTCCACAGATAGAGAGTCTATAGCGCCTAATAGTATTTCTGGTGAACTTAATTCAACGTCATTCTCAACAATGACTTGATTAGATCTAACATCAACTATAGTACCATCTTTAGTAAAACGTCTTTCACCACCTATAAAAAGACTTTCTGCATTAAGCTTATTAAGACTTTTAGCCAATAACTGAGTACTCGATGAAGATGGACCTATGTCGTTAACAATGCTGATAGAATCAGCCGTAATATCAACAATACTACCTTTACCGCCTTCAGCGGCATCTGTTCGCAGTAAACCGTCCAGGTTTATCGTGGAAGATGCGGAAACGAATAGACGACCCGCATCTCGGGTTAATCTAGGCAATGCAAAATCATTAGCCGTCGCTATGCTAGTCACAACATCGTCTGCTATGTTGACATTAAACTCACTTAACTGATTAGCATACTGTCCACTTCTAACGATGAAACCGGAGGTAATATCTGAACGTATTCCAGTGCCCGCTATTTGCTCATAACCTGCGACTAGTGTTCCATTCCTGAAAGATAAATTCTCAGATAAAGAAATATTGTCAAAGCCATCGACTTGTTCAACGAGAAACGCACCAGGTAATAGCGAATATCTAGCAGGTAATTTCACATAATTTCCTGCAGCAAGACCATTGCCTGCCGACAGAAAAACACTTTCACCTGCGGCGAAATCCCATCCGAACGATTCTTGCGTATCAAACGCCGCAAAGTCACCACTGAAAGACGGCAACACAGCAAAAAAATCGCCCTGAGAAACATTAACATCAATATTATTATCATCCCGAACAGTAACGAACTGTCTGGCTGCCAATTGATCCGCTGAACCGCCAGGGCCTGGTACAAACTCCCAAACAAGGAGATCTCCCCCACCAGTTAGATCAATTATGGCATCTTGTTCGACACTTACTTCTGCACCATTAAGATTAATTGACTTCTCTGGCATAGCCTGTAAGGCCTCAGAATACAGGTCGATAGTGTTGTTCCCTGTTATGGCGCCGCTAACTGAATATAGCCATTCTAATTCGTTGAGCGTCTGCCCAAGAAGTATCGTTTGTCCTTCTGCCGAGACTGATGTTGTGCTCTCGCTGCTTAAAGTCAGTCGGTTGCCAGCATTAAAATTAATCTGTCCCATAGGAGCTCGCAAGACACCATCATGATCAATTTCAGTCGCATTCAGGCTGATGGTGCCTCCAGCTGACAATACTGTACCAATATCATTATCATTATTTGCAGAAACTGTGATCTTGCTGTTAGCCGTATTGCCTGCATCAAGCGTAAATTCCGTCAAGCTGGTCGGGTATATCTGATCTGCAGTTAAAGACAAATGGCCAACCATTGAAAAATCACCGACTAAAGCCCTGTCTTCGAACAAGCCTTTCAATCGAATGTCGCCATCACTATTCAAGTTGACATTATTAAAACCAGTTACAGCCGTCGTGCCCTGTAAATCAATTAAGTCTGCATTAATACCCAAGCTAAAATCACCAGTTGTCGGAAGTGGATCACCAGTGACTCGCGACGGACTGCGAGAGGAACCAATTGAAATGTAGTTAGCGCTAATATTCATGAATTCGCTATCGTAAGCAGTAGAATCAAGAGACTGTATCGCTAATGCATCCAGTATTACATCGCGCCTTAGCGTGAGATCCAGCCCTTCCTCTAACAGGATAAGACCTTCACGACTGATTAAATTAATCGAGTCAGTATTCGTATCATTGATAAATTTTGAAGACAATGTCAGCTTGCCATCAAAGTCTGACGACATACTGTCACCAACGGCAAAGTCAAACATCAATTGCTGTTCTCGTTCTACAGCATTACTATCCAGTGTTATCTCAGCTTGTGCAAAAGAAAATGATGAGGCATTTTCCGGTAAGCCAAAGCGCAAATCCCGGTTAACTTCAAATAGCAATTCACCACCAAAAGCATTAGCAGCAGCAGATAAATCAATATCACCGTCAATAACAATACCCTCCGCAGAGCGTAAACTGACGTTGCCGGCTCGAGTATTGACAACCTGGTTAGTAACAATAGAACCTGTGATGCTACTAATAAAATCTTGTGAAGTGGTAATGCCTTTAGCATTAATTACTGAATTAGCCTCAGTAATAATAAAGCCACTGGAAAGTAAATTGACATTTCCTGCATCATAATTGTTACCCGTCGTTAATCCAAAACGGTTTGGGGTTCTTACAAAGGTACCCGACACATCAATATCAGCAGTATCGCCAATCAATAACACATGTCTGTCATCAAAGACTTGTTCTCTGTCACGACCAAGCACTAAATTTACATTTGATGCCGGAGCGTCAATTGAACCGTTAATTGCAAGTATGCCGCCGGAGTTATTGGTGAAATTAATCTCGGAGAGCGGATCTGCTTTGATGCTGGCAAACTCAGATAAAACAAGGTTCTGACGTCCGCCACCTAATACATTATCTATTCGTAAATCCAGTCTTGTTGGAATACGCTGAAAATCTGGTTTAAAACCGATATTGTCAATAATATTGGCATCAATCCAGTTAGATGTTACATCCGTATTTTTTACACCTATAAGCCGGTTATTTTGAGTGCTCGATAGCAAAGAAAGCATACTCGTATCTGTCAAATTCAATGCATTAAAGGGCAAAAAGAGATTGGAAGATTTTAATGATAGATCTGCACCTGGCTGAATGATTAAGTCGCCATCATTAGCACCAATTTGATAGGAACTAAAACCACTCTCACTAAAGAAAAAATCCGGAATAACAACGAACTCACGTGCATCAACGATTTGCTCAGCTTGCCATTCACTACTGCTTATGGCTTCAATGCTTACAGCGTTTGATGTAAAAAAGAACTGACCGCCATTATTTACTCCATGCCCCAGGAATTGATTATTACCACCCAGTCTAAACTTGCCATCAACAGATATGCGGATATCTCCACCGTCTCCATAATTAAATTCTCGACCAGTTGTATATTGCGCTCCACCTAGCGCAATAAAATTAACGCCTTCACCAATATCAAGTCCAGCCTCAGAATCAAGTGAAATGCTACCGGCATCAATCGAGATAGCGGAATCAGGCTGTGTGATGCCGGTTACTAGAGGGAAATCATTTACCCAGGTTCCACTAACATCAAATAAACTTGAATTATCAATGACTATACCTGGATCTATATCAGCCGTTAATGTCGTTGTATCTTCCAGAAATGTAGTGACATCTATTTCCTGATTCGCGAGTTTATCGAGAAACTGGTTAATATCTTCCGCCTCTTTTGAGATATCATCGATCACAGGTGCAGTATTCACCGCTCGCGCTTGCAGAGAAATATTGCCTGATGGTGCAACGATAGAGCTCTCGACATTGATTGATTCCGCTGTCAAATTAATATCTGAAAATGCCGGCAGCTCAAGACTATTTTTTATGCGTATGTTGCCGTTACTGTTCAGCTCCACACGCGTAAAGCCATTGTTGGCAAGAAAATCTGTAGAGAGGAGTAACGTGTTACTAAACTTGGCAAGGCCTGCGTCGTCAAAGGTTTCATTAATATCAATATCAAATGACCCGATTGTTTCAGTCAGGTTAGCACGCTGTAAAATAATATTTGGTGCCTGGTAGTCCTCGCCACCTTGACCATCGCCGATACCAATTATTAATTCACCACCTTTTGGACGTTTTGACTGAGTACGCTGATAACGACCAGCGACCGTATTACCTGTCAATGTTCCATCAGCAATAATATTTTTAGCGGCGAGTGTGATATTACCCGCATCTTTACCTTCTATATAACTACTTTCAACACGGGAACTAATCTCCGCAATTCCATCATATTGAATATTTGCGTCCGCATCATGAATATCAACCAATCGATTGTTGATCTCAAGCAGAGTGGTCTGAATTTCTCCTTCATTATAGGTAATCACACCACCGGAAACGTCAATTTCTGCACCGTCCTTAAACCGAATACTGCCTTCTGAATTAACTGAAACAGTACCGCCAGCAGCAGTGATTTCTCCTATACCCCTTTC
Source organism: Gammaproteobacteria bacterium (assembly GCA_028279365.1). GTDB lineage: Bacteria > Pseudomonadota > Gammaproteobacteria > Eutrophobiales > Eutrophobiaceae > JANQNX01. The sequence continues at coordinate 140,700 of JANQNX010000010.1, forward strand.
AATGGTACTGAGGTTACCGCTAATATCACCAAGCTGGAAATCATCAGTCCTTCTAATATCCAAGACAACAGTTTCACCTCTTAGGTTACCATCACGCTGCAATGGCAAATCCCGTAATTCATTACCTCTCAATTCAACAGTGATATTGTTACGATTCATATCCAGTGTCGCAGAGTTACCAGAAACGTCAATCCGGCTCCCGGCTTCCATCTGCACGACAACCTCATCATTTAAAGGACGCGGAGAACCACCCAGTGGTTCCTTGCTTTGAAGAGGATTACTCACGGCAGTTATCTCTACCTCTCCTCCTTTAGCACTGATTAAACTGTTTTCTTTCAGATGAATTTTTTCACCTACAATCTCGACACGAGAATTAAAAATCACTTGCTCATCAATAGCCGTTTGATCATTATCAAGTTCAGCCAAGATTTCAGTGACACTGTTATCCCCAAGTGTTACGGTTCCGGTATTCTCTGTTTCAATGTCAACAAATCCGTTGTTTTCCTGAATATCAACCGTGTCTCTGGCAATCAGTTTTATCGACCCGTTTGCGTTGACGGTACTGGATGCTGAAACTCGCTTATTCTGGTTAATAGCTAAGCCGGCTAAGGTAATGTTGCCTCTATCTGCGATAATCTCTCCCAGATTTAACACCTCTCCACCACTGTTTACTTCTACTAGCAAGCCACGTAGAGATGGGTCGCTACTCGCTTGCAAATAGACTTGTGTCCCTGCTGCGAGTATGGTCTGACCTTCTGGAGTATTAATGACGCCGTTATTTTCAATGTCTGGTGCAAACAGGAATATTCTGCCGCCAGTTTCAGTACTGAGTGTTGCTCCTGATTCAATTGTAATTTTCTGACTTGGTTGCCCGTTGTCGAATGGGTTAAATGCGGCTTCACCTGAAAGTATTGGACTTAATATCCCGTCTTCAATGATTTTATCATTGATATCTAATGTCGATGCTGTCAGTTCATGCACATTTACCTGCGAACCTTTTCCAAACAAGATGCCGTTTTGATTGATCAAAAACACTCTACCGTTCGCATTTAGCTGGCCGAATATCTGACTGGCAGACGCTTGATTAATATTATTTACTGTCAAAGATGAAGCGCTCAATTGATTAAAATTTACCGTTGTATTCTTGCCGATATCGAAACTCTGCCAGTCCAGTACTGCCCTATCCACATGATGATTCAGATTCATCACCGGGTTTGTAACTGTCCGATCAACATCAACAGTCACAGCATCATAATTAAATGACGCTGCTTCAATTGGCGTAGCATTGGTTGCAGGTTCCGCCTGCAAACTGGTAGAAAAACTGATGATTGCTACGAGTAACGCTTGTCGAATTTTGCTGAAAGCATAAGGAGGTTGATTAATTGTTGTCTCAAGCTTACATTGTTTACAATCACGCATATTCATTATAAATAACCTTTCAACAATAGATTTAAAATTGATATCCGAAATTAAAGTGCACTCGTGATTCGCCAACTTTAATATCATCATTTTTCTTTAGTGGGTACGCCCATAACATATCTGCATTAAAACCATCAAAAGCAGACAACTCCATGCCAAGGCCAACACTTGCAAGCGAAAATTCAGCGACTTGGTCAGGCAGAGGTTCCTGAATTTCCACCCTTGCTGCATCAGCAAATAGGTAAAAGTGCAAATCATTCAAATAGTCAGTCAATGCAGAAGCAAAAGAAGGACTGTGTAATTCAACTGAACCGACATAAGCATCATCACCTAGTTCTTGTGCTTCAAAATAACCACGTACGGTGTCATAACCACCAGCGGCAAACTGTTCGTTATTTATGAGTGGTGAATCACTGAGTTGCGTATCAAATCTGGCCTTTAAGACGCTATTGAAGAATAAGCTGCGTTCATGTTCGAACCCTGCTTTAAAATAGACGAAATTTGGTACCGCACCGACACGTTTATTTGAAAATTCCTTTGCAGTATTACCGAGTCCTCGTGTTCCAAATATGGTTTCTAACGTTAGGCTTGTTTTACCTTTTTTGTGAAACCAATTACCCGTATAGGAAGGGATAAACGAGATATAACTAATAGGTGTATTTAATGCATCAACGCCAAGTAGTTGAGTCGCTTCCTCGAAGTCTTTGTAGTCAGCGCCAAGGCTTAAACTATGGGTGTAAAAGCCTAACGCAGGCAGTGGAAAGATAGCTCTGGCACCAAAAATGCGGCCAATACCAATCTGGTTAATCTCGCCGGTGGATGCGACATCTGTATCAGAATTGACAGCATATAAAGCCACAAGATTATCGCTGCCCGGAAATCGTAATAAATAAGTGCCGAAAAGAACTTCTACCTCAGAGCGATCCTCCGGCGCAACAACATAGCCTAATGACGCACTGTGACTTTTTTGCCAAAGATTATCGTAGCGTATGTTGGCCTCAAGCCGGGTTCGAGTTGTACCAACGATAAAACGATCATTAAGGTCAATACTGCCATGCAAAGGAAATTCATCTTTAACTTTGAGTTCTACATCCAGTTTTCCGGGGGTTTTTCCAGGCTTAAGTACCGGAGTAATTGTTCTACCTGCGACGCCACGATTTAAATCCGCAAGCTGCTCCTGCAACTCTGGAAGATAAGGCGTCTCACCCTCCTTCAATGCCGGTACCTGTTCTCGAATTTTTCCCAACGAGTAGTATCGTGAGCCGGTTATCTTTACGTTATCAACTTTACCCGCTGTTATGTTTAATACAACAATTCCGTTATCGACATCTTGTTCAGGGATGTCAACAAAAACTGTTCCGTAACCGTTATCACGATAGGCCTTTTCTAGACTGACCCTTGCTTGCTCAATGACATCGATCGACTTATTGGGTCCAAGATAGGGATAGACTGCAAGCTCAACAATATCTGAACTCAGTAACTTGTTTCCTTCAACACGATATTCCCAAACATCAAATGTTAATTGTTCTTCATCACTGTTTTGTACAGTTTCCATTTCAGAGTCAGCCAGCTTATTTTGCGTCGAAGGAGACGTTGATTCAGCTTGTTGATTATTATTAACAGTTTCGCTTTGTATCAGTTGTTCCTGTTCATCAGCGGTTGATGAATCCTGCTGTTCAAATATTGAAGCGGCGGCTTCCGCTTGTTCTCGTTCTTTTTCAACCGCTTGTTGAACATCCTGATAATCGCTTTCACTAATAAGTTTTTTTTCTTGCTCAACATTCTCATCTGCTTTTAAACCAGATACATAGCTAAATGAAAATAAAAACAAACAAACTGAACAAGCTATGTTTGAATATTTTTGTAAAATCAAATGATGTAGGTTTGTAAACACTGAAAACATTATATCTAGGCATTAATATTACATTTTGATTACATCACAAAAATATTACAGTATTAGGACAGATCGCTTTGGAAACCGTGATAAAACGCACAAATCTTAATTTGCTGTTTTTTTAATAAAAAAAGCCAGCCCCCTTTCAGGGCTGACTTTCTTATAAAAAAACAAATACTTTTAACTAACGGCTTAATATTAAAGCTCAGCCGATGTATCTGCTTCGAACTGAACCGGACGGCAACTGTTCGAATCTCGACCACCACGCCAGATATTATCAGCAGTTGAATAATCAAAAGCTGAACCTAACGCTACGTTATTAGCAGGAGTCGTAGCTGGCAGACCTGAAGCAATTGCGACAACATTGGTAAAACCAATGTCAACAGTATCAGCAGTATTCACGTTGTATTGAATTGTTTGTTCAAACACAAACGGATAAAGTCCTGCTGCCGCATTTGGTACAGTTGGTGCAACGCCATCAATACGAATGTAGTTCCACTGGTCATTCCAAGGTGAATTAGTACCCCGAGTTTTGCTGATAGCATTAAAACCAATTGCATCCATTGCAGGTAAATTAAAAGGAAGCTTAACCGCATCTTTTGGTAGATTAGCCAATTGCCCTTCGATAGCACCATTCAAGCAATCTTCTACGTCGCTGGAACCGGAATTATTCACAATAACTCGAGAAACACCGTCAAACGTAGATGTTGCACCACCAGCAGGCGCTGCGTTCCACATTGTTAATCCAGCACTACCCAGACATGGATCGCCCATCAAAAATGCATTTGCTGAAGCCTGTGTACCGGAACCAACAACACGACGGCAAACCGTATATGCGTTAAATAATGGTGTTACAGGTGCAATCGACTGCTCCAAATCCTGAAAACTACCTAAACTACTTCCCGATGCAAGCATTGATGCAGCAGCAGCTTTTGGCAATGAAGGTACCTTGTTTGGATCCAGATCAATCGCTGCGGCTTGAATCGCTGCAGCGTAAGCAGGATTGTTGGACGCACCTGGAGTACCTGGATTAAGAACAGCAGGTTCATCAGTGTAGACATTCGGATTTCCGGGAGTACCATCACCGAATTGTAGCTCCTGCAAGAACTTGTAAGCATTATCAGTAATAGCAACACCGAAAATCACACCGTACTGAGACGATGACTCAAGTGCCAGGATATCAGCATCAGTAATACTACCACCAGGAAAACCCGGATCGTTAGCACCAGCAGCAAATAACGCAGGTTCGACATCTGAAACACCTATCTTACCTTGCAAACAAACCGTATCTACTAAAGAAGTACCAACATGTGCATTCATGACAGGACCAAGCGCAGGCGTGCTGTAAACCGGACCAGCAGAAAACTCAACGTCTAATGGACATTCAAAGTTACCAGAACTACCAAAAGGCGCTGTCGCGGCACGGGTTGCAATTGGACAATCCCAAGTTCTGTCATTATTGTTGTCAGTACATTGGTTCGAAGTTCTGAAAATATTCAGAAATTCAATCGATCTGTTACGTGCAACCGGAATCACACCCCAAACAGAACCACCTTCAACACGATGATTGATCAAGACTTTCGCTTCATTTAATTGCGTAGGCAGAGCCACTTCTTGCACCTGAGAATCTAGAAACGTGCAAAAATAGGCGGTTTGGTTACCATTAGACTCATAGGTATCCAACGTACCTGCTTGGCAAAAAGAATTTAGCAAGCTTTCCAGAGGAGTTTGCTGTGCTGATGCGCCTGAGATATTGAATATGTAATCCGGGGTCGTACTTGGATCCCAAGCTACAGTATTGTGAGTAAACCCTACTGCGGCGAGTAATGATGCAGCAAGACTATATTTTCTTAAATTCATTATTAAATCTCCAAATTAAATGAAGTGAAACGTTACACGGCAAGCGCGTTTTTTCGGCGACTCACGCCAACCAGGCCTAGCAATGCTGAGCCAAACAACCAGACGGCTGCTGGAACAGGAATTACAGTACTGGCACTGTTAAATGTCAGAGTACCTGCACTATCCAGACCGAAAGTACCAAGCAAGGTTGCGGCTATACCGGTTGGGGTAAACAGCGTAAATGACCCAAAGCTCTGAGCAGTTGCAGTCTCTGAATAAAGAACGAAATCAATGACGTCGCCTACAACACCGGTTAAGGCACCTGACACGTCAATTCCACCACCAGCAAACAGAAAATCAAATGCGCCGGTTCCGCCAGAAAAGACTGCAGAACCATCATCACCAATACCGGCTAAACCGTTAAGTGTGGTAATAGAAGTTGAAATTTTACTGGTCGTGCCAGAGATTTCGTTATTACCATCAGGAGCAATAGCAGCGCCGTTAGGCGTAGTCCCCATAAATCGATAACCAAAGGTATCGGTTCCTGAAAAGTTAGTGGTTCTAACATCATCAGCAGCAATTACGGCCCAACTTTGCAATCCACCAATAAAACCGGTCATATTGCTATCGGCAGCTACGCTAAAACTCGGCGAACCACTCGCCATTTCATTAAAAGTTATTCCCAAATCACGCACATAAGTATTTGTGCCGTCAAAGCCATACAACAACAGTTCACTACCGCCAGCACCGCTAAAAGCACTTCCATCAAACCCATTGCTTGATCCACCTGGGTTTCCTGGAATAATTGCAGCATTAGCCGTAGCGCAAACCAAAGTTGTACTTGCCAAGATAGCAGCAAGATAATGTTTAAATTTCATTTAAATCTCCTCCATAAAAGAGATAATTACCTAAGTACATCCTTATAATTAAAGTCATCCATGGCTTAGGCGACCCGGCTGTCATGCCTGTTTGTTTTACATGACCCGTGGCTTTCCGGCCCTGCCTTTCAGCAGGTGTGGCTTTATCTCAACTTCATATGAAGGGATAATTGATAAAAGAAGATAATTCTTGCTCAATATCCCCCTTCCCCATAAGAAGCGAGAGAGATAATGACAAATCAGGATTGATTAATCTTTAAAGTAAGTTGAAGATTCTGTTACATGCCATACAAACGTATTACATTGAATCTAAGCGGCTGTTTATTAAAGCTTATTTCATTAAGATAGATACAATAAGATAAAAATTAATCTATTTACTCAACTATAAAATTCAAATTAAGCCAAACATAAAATAATTTCTTACAGCTACATTTTAAATGCCATACATTTGTATGACATACAATTACATCAACTCTTAAACTGATTGTTATATTTCTGTAATAGTTTTTCCCTAGTATGCAAACGTATACAAAATGATTCGTTACGCCCATATTCCCGAATCATTAATTATAACAATACTATTTCTTGCTTAACGCTATTCAATACATCACATAGGAGTTCCGTGAATGAATAATAGTAAACACTCTGTTTCTTTTCGTGTGGATAAAATCGATCTGGATAAAATCAAGGCAATTACGAAACGTATGCACACACGGGAATCAGATGTATTTCGTTTTGCTATTAAAATGACATTAGATAAATTATCACTGCTATGTGATGAAAACATGAAAGGCGTTGATGTTATGCCAGTATTCGTTGACTACGGTAGTGACATTGCCTCTCATTTTAATCTTGACAGTGATCGCATAGAGCACATTATTAATTATGGTATTGAAGACGAAGAGTCTAAAGTAGATTCAGAAGATATTGGTTTGCTTGCCATGTCTGCAATGCCAGAACGTTACTTGAGCAGAAAACTTAAGAGCTTGATTGACGAGCCCATTGAACAAAATAGCGTATCTGATGCGCTGCGTGAGTATCTCAATAAGAAATACCTCTGAGTTCAATACTCCTTAATCAAAATCCAATATGAAATTCTCAGTCTATTTTGCAAGGGCCGCAACATTATGCGCTTTGTTGATGTTATTTTGGGTGGTCATTACTAAAACCGACGTGGAAGACATCAAGAAAAATACTGTAATAAATACCGAGGTTAATCCAACGCCTTTAAACAAAAAAACGACAAATTACGTGAAAGTTAATTCAGAGCAAATAACAAACTGGCATTTGTTTGGAATTGAAAATATCAGTGCAAAAGATAAAAAAGAAAACAGCTTTCTCTCCTCTAACAATCTGAACTCTGACAGAACAGTATCCTTATTAAACCCTGAATCTCTACCAGCAACTAAATTAAAACTTGAATTGACTGGAGTTTTTTCCCATGAAGATAAAACTAAAGGCCATGCAATCATAAAACAGGCTGCAAACCCGGGAATGCCATACCAGGTTGGGAGAAAATTAAGTAACAACATCAAACTTCATTCTATCCATAGTCGTTTTGTAATAATTAATAACAATAATCACTATGAAAAACTGGCTTTACCTGAATTGGGCGCCTTATCAAATAAACAGGGAAATTCAAAAACACATCATAAACAGGCGGTAGAAATGATCGAGCAATACAAGAAAAATAACAGTCGTTCATAAGAGAGAAAACGTGCTAATTAAACTCATACACATATTGCGAATACTTTTTCTCTCAACTTTACTGATGACAGGATCTGGCTTTGCTGAAAGTGAAACTAAAGACCCTTTGACACTGAATATGCAGGATGCAGAAATTGGTGCATTAATTGAAACGGTTTCCTTTATTACTGGCAAGAACTTTATCGTCGATCCGAGAGTAACAGGAAAGATTACGATTGTTTCTGCCATTCCTACTGAACCAGAAGAACTATATGATTTATTTTTATCTGTGCTGCGAGTCTATGGATACGCCGCAATTGAGAATAATGGCTTAATAAAAATCGTTCCAGATACCAATGCGAAATTTGAAAGTAATTCATTATCTACTAACGAATTGAGCACAATTAATGACAGCAACACCACAATGGTGATTAAGATTGAAAATGTTAATGCTAATGATTTAATACCGATCTTGCGTCCTTTATTACCTCAAACAGCCCATCTGGCTGCTCATAATGAAAGTAATATGCTGATTGCATCTGACTATGCATCAAATCTGGACAGGCTTAAAAAAATTATTAAACGTATTGATTTAGACAGTGATAAATCAATCGAAGTTATTCGATTACAACACGCAAACGCATCAGATCTTGTTGAAGTAATCCTGCCTAATTATCAATCAAAATCTGCTGGCAAAGGCAAATCAGCTGTTACATCAAATGTAAGAATGATTGCTGATGATCGAACAAGCAGCATTTTGTTATCGGGTGATAAAAAACAGCGACTCGAAATCAGAGCACTGATTACTCATTTGGATACGCCAGTGGAACAACTTGGTGATACAGAAGTGATATATCTCAAGTATGCAGTTGCATCTGAAATGGTGCCAGTATTACAAAAACTCGGTGGGCGACTGGGTGTAAGTGATGAAGAGAGACAACAGTCTACTCAAAAAAATGCATCAAATAGCCAAAACATTACGTTTGAAATTGAAGCAGACGATAATATGAATGCGTTGATTATACATGCACCACCAAAGCGCCTTAACGCTGTTAAATCCGTAATAAAACAACTGGATATCAGGCGGGCGCAGGTATTGGTTGAGGGAGTCATTGCAGAAGTCTCATACGACAGGTCAGTCGAATTGGGTATTCAATGGCAAACAAATGTACCTTCTCAAGATGGCTTTTTTGTTGGAAGCAGCCAGTCATCACTTAGTGAGTCTCTTGCCGAAGGCATTTCTAATTTTAATCCGCTGTCACTTAGTACTGGGTTAAGCCTTGGTTTTTTTAGCAGCGGAACACTAAGAAATCTGATAAGAGCAATTGAAGGTGATGGTTACTCAAATTTACTATCAACACCCACACTAATGACAATGGACAATGAAGAAGCAGAAATTGTTATCGGGCAAAATGTACCATTTGTGACAGGGCAATTTACCAATAATACAACCACACCAGATAACCCTTTCCAGACAATTGAACGACAAGATGTAGGAATATTACTCAAGGTTAAACCACAGATAAATGAAGGTGATTCAGTAAAACTCGAAATTGAACAGGAGATATCCAGCGTTGCATCAAATTCAACTGGAGCTGACTTGATAACGAATAAACGTTCAATCAAAACTAACGTGATGATTGATGACGGCGAAGTCGTCGTGTTGGGTGGTTTACTTGAAGACGATATGAGGGAAAGCGAAGCAAAAGTTCCTGTCCTGGGGAATATACCCGTGCTGGGAGCACTTTTTCGAAATACTCGTGATCAAATCGTCAAGACTAATCTGATGATATTTCTTCGACCCCAAATTGTCAGGGACCTACGCACGAGTTCACGTTTAACTAACAGTAAATATAAAATGATTCGAAATGAACAGAAAAAAATTCAGGATGAGGGGCTTACATTAATGCCAAGTATGAAAATTACCGAACTTCCACCTTACGAAGAAGTTCAAAAATCCAGTGATGAATTTTTAAAATCAGGTCCTGGTAAGTTATTTCGATGAAACAGAATGCAATCGACAACTGAAAAAAAATTGCCTTTTAACTTTGCCCGTCAATGCGGTGTTTTGTTAACGTTCAATGACTCCCAAACACCTCTAGTTCTATTCCGCGAAAACACTAAACAAATCGCTATTCTGGAAACTTTACGTTTTTCAGGACAGGACTGCTCTATCAAAAAAATTACTGATGAAGAATTCAATAGAGAACTTCAGCGTCAGTATGAAAATAATGCTTCAAAGGCTGAGCAAACCATGGCTGACATTAACAGCGATCTCGATTTGCAGGAAGTAGCGGAGCAATTGGCTGAGCCTTCAGATTTGCTTGAGTCTGAAGACGACGCGCCTATTATTAGACTCATTAATGCATTATTGGCAGAAGCAATACGAGAAAATGCCTCTGATATACATATCGATGTTTATGAGACTAATATGATGATCCGAATGCGCGTCGATGGTGTGATGCGAGAAATGTTGCAACCACCAAAAACATTGGCAAATTTAATCACATCGCGTATCAAAATCATGGCTAAACTGGATATCTCTGAAAAACGCTTACCTCTGGATGGGCGCATCTCTTTACGTATCGCTAACCGTCCGGTTGACGTGCGTGTATCAACCATGCCAGCCGGAAATGGAGAACGTGTGGTACTGAGATTACTGGATAAACAGGCAGGACGGCTCGAACTGGAAGAGATCGGTATGTCTCCAAACCTTGTTAACAGCATGGATGATTTAATTCATAAGCCGCACGGGATTATTCTAGTTACAGGGCCAACTGGCTCAGGTAAAACAACCACTTTATATGCTGCTATTACTCGGTTAAATAAAAAGCAACGAAACATCATGACCATTGAAGATCCGATTGAATATCATCTTGATGGCATAGCGCAATCGCAGGTCAACAGTAAGATTGAATTTAATTTCGCACGTGGATTACGTGCAATATTACGCCAGGATCCTGATGTGGTAATGGTCGGTGAGATCCGTGACGCTGAAACCGTACAGATCGCAATACAAGCTAGTCTAACCGGACATTTAGTGCTTTCCACACTACATACTAATTCTGCTGTTGGAGCAATTACACGCTTAATGGATATGGGTACTGAACCCTTTTTACTATCATCCAGTTTAATCGGCGTATTGGCACAACGACTACTTCGAACGCTATGCGAGCATTGCAAACAAAAATATATCCCCGATGAGAGTGAATTAAGAAAATTAGGCGTAAAAAGCGAAGGCCCCTTGCTCTATGGTCCGGGTGGTTGTGATAAATGTGGCAATACAGGTTACAGAGGACGAACTTCCATCCATGAGTTAATCATGGTCGATGATAAAATAAGAAGGTTGATCCATGACAATGCTGGGCAACCTGATATCGAAAGAGTTGTATATGCCAGGGCATTAACACTAAGGCAGTCTGGATATCAAAAGGTGCTGGAAGGAATAACATCAATTGAAGAAGTACTTCGTGTCACCAGTGATATTTAGTCAGTTTTGCTATAGATAGTCATTATGCCTGCGTTTGAATATGATGCACTTAATTCACTAGGCCGCCACAAGAGAGGGGTCAGTGAAGCTGATACACCAAGACAAATCCGACAACAACTCCGTCGTGAAGGACTGACACCTATTTCAGTCGAGCCGATAGAAAAAAAATCAATCTCGAAAACATCTGCTTCCTGGAAACATCGCCCCAGAGTCCCAACATCGGAAATCAGCTTATTAACACGACAGCTTGCTACCCTGGTAAGAGCGGGTCTTCCCCTTGATGATTCATTACAAGCGCTATCCGAACAAGTGGAGCACGCGGAAGCGAAAAAGCTGGTGTTATCCATCCGCTCACGTGTCATGGAGGGCTATAGTCTTAGTGAGGCTATGACACCATTTAGTAACAGTTTCTCTGACTTATATATTGCAACCGTATCAGCAGGTGAACATTCAAGAGATCTGGCTTATGTATTGGAACAACTTGCCGATTACAACGAACGTAAAACTGCATTAACTCAAAAAATTCGATTAGCAATGCTTTACCCTTCTGTGTTAGCTGCTACTGCACTATTAGTTACAGCCGGGTTATTGATTTATGTTGTGCCTGAAGTCGTAGCTGTTTTCGAAGGAACAGATAAAGAACTCCCATTTATTACGATAGTTTTAATTTCAGTTAGTGACTTTCTTGCGGCCTGGTGGTTAGTCATTATTCTATTTATAACAATGTTAACTATGTCTGTAGTTTGGATTTATCAAAAAGATTCAGTTAAGTATCGATGTCATGATTTTTTTCTAAAATTACCAATTATTAAAAACTTGATTCGTCAGGCTGATGCTGCACGTTTCACACGTACCTTAGGAATTCTGCTTGCTAGCGGTGTATCAATGATTGAAGCACTTGCCATTGGACAGCGCGCACTAATCTGTCTGCCAATTAGAAAAGCTGTTGAACAATCCCAAAAAAAAGTTGGAGAAGGTGAGACTTTACACACTGCGCTCAAGCATAATCAAAGTTTACCTCCTCTGACGATACACCTCATTGCAAATGGTGAAGCCTCTGGCAACCTTGAATCCATGTTGGAAAGCGCAGCTGAAGCTCATGAACGCAATTTGCAAACCCAAATTAGTACTTTTCTTGGATTACTTGAGCCAGCGCTGATTCTAATGATGGGCGGCATCGTCCTCACCATTGTCATTGCCATATTATTACCTATCTTTGAACTAAACCAACTTGTATAAACTTAAAGTCAGGAATTAACCCATGAATACTTTCTTACTTATCTCCTTTTTTTGTTTGAGCCTATTGTCAAACTCTGCCTATGCTGTTGATGAAAAGGTGACTGAATCGATAACTAGTACATTGCAACAATTTATGCCTAATCTGAAAATAAATTCTATTGAAGAAACACCTCTGGAAGGAATTTACGAAGTTGGTAGTGGTAATGAATATATCTATATGTCTGGAGATGGCAGGTATTATATTTATGGTGATTTGATTGATACTGAGCAGAAATGGAATGTGACAGAAGAATCCAGATCGATATGGAGAAAAAAACTGTTCAATGATATTAATCTGGATAGTGTAATTTCATTTGCAGCAACGAATGAAAAACACAATTTGTATGTATTTACAGATATAGATTGTGGGTATTGTAGAAAATTGCATGATGAAATTGAAAAACTAAATAATGCCGGTATCACCGTTAACTATTTAGCTTATCCAAGAACTGGTGAATTCAGTCCGGCATGGAATGAAATGGCTAAAGTCTGGTGTTCGAATGATCGACAAACAGCAATTACCGATGCCAAAGCAGACCGTCGGGACAAACTGGCTGAAGGCCGCTCGGTTGAGGATGTGGTTGCCTGTGGAGAAATAATAAAACAACATTTTGAACAAGGAGAACTGTTAAGCATTAAAGGAACACCTGCTATCTATCTCGATACGGGTGATACAATTAAAGGATACATGCCCGCAGATAAATTGATAACCAAAATTGAAAGTATCAAAAATAGTTATAATACGAATCAATCAGCTTCGCGTTAAAATCATATCAACAAATTAGCAAGAAAAATGATTCCTTTCATTTTCATGTAATATTTATCATGCACATTGATACAAACAAATTTAACTTGTTTGTATCGTTATGCATTGTTTTTATTCTCGTTTATTACTGATTCTAATATTGCACCTGTTCAGTGCAACCGTCGCTCATGCCTGGTGGAATGAACAATGGCAATTCCGTAAAGCCATTGATATTTCAATTCCTGAGTCATTACGTGAACAGGCTGGTTCACAAACCGTTCCGATCCGTCTTCACAGTGGCAACTTTCCTTATTTTTACAGTTTAGCTGAGGGTGGTGCCGACATACGCATCATCGGCGCTGATGATGTCACACCGTTAGCATTTCATATTGAGTCATTAGATATCATCATGGGACTCGGCTTGGTCTGGGTAAAACTGCCTGACAATATTGGCAACGATGAAACCTATCGCATTTGGCTCTATTACGGTAACGCAGAAGCGACCAGCAGTGGCGACGCCAGTGCCAGCTACGATCAAACCACCAATGCGGTTTATCATTTTGCTGAATCAGCAGGCCTTCCCAGAGATAGCAGTGCATACGGTCACCATGTGGTTTCCAGTAGCGCTAAACTGGCCTCTGAAGGTTATCATGCTGATGGACTTCGCTTTACTGACAGTTCTTATGCGACTTTACCCGACTCTCCTGCTCTGGCTCTGGATAGTGAGAGAGGGTTTCGTCTGGAAAGCTGGTTGAAACTTGATGAAAATCTGGAGAATTCACATGTGTTCAACTATGTCACTGAGCAATTCACCTGGCAGCTAGTCATAAACAACCTCACTCCGTTGGTTCGCATTATCAGCAATGATAGCGTCAGTGAATTTAGCGCAACAAAAAACCTAGTCATTAACAATTGGCATCATGTCGCGCTCAATTGGCAAAACCAGCTTGAACTTTTCATCGATGGCCAATCGGTATTATTAGAAGAAATACCACTAGGTAATGTATCCGGAAAATTTTTGATTGGTAAGCATGATGACACAATCGGATTTTCCGGGTGGATAGACGAATTAAGACTGGGTAATGCAAAACAGACTGAGTGGTTTCAGTTCGGCTTACAAGTACAGGATGTCAATTCAATTCTGGTCAACTATCTGGAAGACGAACAACAGCAATCATCAGGTGGCTCACGTTTTTTTGCATCGTTGTGGCCGTTGATGAGCATTATCGGTATTCCTGGTTGGGCTGTGATTATCGTACTTGGGCTGTTAGGCATTGCCGCTGTTGATGTCATGCTGACCAAGGCATACTTGCTAAATAAACTGACCGTCGCCAATAATCGCTTTATCGATGATTTTCAACATCGGTTGAATAAGAATATTCAATCTGCCTCAAAAGAAGGCGAAACAACACACCAACATTCTGCCTATTGGCGAATACTTAATGCTGCCGATAAAGAAATGCGTGCCATGCCATCATTCACAGGTACAATGCCGCCCAGCTATGGCGATGCGATCAGGGCATCAATGGACGAAGCATTATTGGAAGAGACCAATCGCTTAAACTCGAGCATGGTCTGGATAACACTAGCCGTCAGTGGCGGACCATTTCTTGGTTTATTAGGAACGGTTATTGGTGTCATGATTACCTTCGCGACTATCGCCCAATCTGGCGATGTTAATGTGAATACCATTGCGCCTGGCGTGGCAGCGGCACTGGGAACAACAGTGCTTGGGCTGGTGGTTGCGATCCCGGCCTTGTTTGGTTACAACTACCTATCTGGTCGTATTAGTCGATTGCTAACTGATCTGGAAATGTTTAGCGATCGCTTACTTGTCACGCTGAGTATCACTCAACCAAATAAAAACTAATCCAATGCGTCGCCGTGAAAAGAATAAAATCTATGACGAGCTAAACGTCACCCCGCTGATGGATCTGGCATGGACGTTATTAGTCGTATTTATCATTATGGCGACAGCAACGGTGCAAGGTATTACAGTAGATTTACCCAAGGCGAGTGCTGCACCAACCCTAGCCAAGCCAAGAACAAAAGCCATCACAATATCAGATGATGGCAGGATTTTTCTCGATACAACACGTGTGACACTGGTCGATTTGGAATCACAACTTAGACAATATCGTGCTACCGATCCGGATTTACCTGTGGTAGTAAAAGGCGATAAAAATGTGCGATACGAATTAGTGATTGAAGTCCTGGATATTGTAAAACGACTTGGCATCAGCAACCTGGGATTGGTAACACAGCGCCTGGTGAAATAAATGTTTCGTGATAGTGCTATTGATAAAGCCGATCATCATCATACTAATGTCATCATTTTCCGATTAGTACTTGGTGTGTTGATAGTAATTGGTACAAGCTACTTATATGAGCAATTACAATCAGCAAAACCTGCGCCGGTAATGGAAATTCAGGAAATCACACTAATAGAGGATATTCCTGAACCGGAAGAACCGGAAGAACCGGAGCCCATCATTGAAGAACCGATTGAGGAAATGGAAATTGACACGGTTGAGATGGATGATGCCATGCCAGATGACATGCCACCCGCAATAGATGATACGCTCGGACTGGATGGTGATGGAGAAGCTGGCGGTGATAACTTTGGCTTGGCAGCAAAAAAAGGCGGACGTTCACTTATTGAAGGCACTGGTGGGAGTGATAAAGATCGTTTTGCCTATTATGCCGGACAATTGGAAAAGGATTTACTTTCTATCCTGCAATCTTATGATGCGGTCAGGATGGACAACTACAATATCGAAATTGCATTGTGGATTGATAGTAATGGTTATGTGGAGCAACTTCAGAAAATAGGCACTGGGACATCAGAAAAAATATACATTGCGCTAAAACAAGCGCTGACAGAAACGGATATACAATTAAAAACGCCACCACAAGGAATGAAACAACCGATCAGATTGCGTATACGCTCAGTCGGTAAAGCCTGATTGAATAGTATATTAAGTTTTATTGGATAAATTAGAACGAAACGGTAATAAAACTGCTGTTCCCGACAATAATAACCAGACGGTTAATGGTAACGGCACAGGCGCATTATCAATAAATAACGTTGAACTGTCCGTGTCCGATTCATTATTGATTACAGTTGTTAGTATAACCGAACCGTCCGGGATAATTAATGTAAGATCCTGATCGTTTTGCGAACCGGCAAATATATTGATATCCCCCGCTACACTAATTGCAGTCGGAGTTAACTGATTAACATCAATATGAGTTGTCAAATTTAAACCCAAGCCATTTGGATTTATCAAAAGTATTTGATCATTGTTGTTGATAGTGCCAAATACGACTCGATTTGAATCATTAAAAATTCTGTTCAATGTTATTTCGGAGGTGGATAAATTAAAATTCACCATTTCATTCTGATTGATATTAAAACTATCCCAATTCAAAACTGATGTTCCATCTACAGAGATGGTATTAATCACATTATCAGGCGAGAAAATGCTTACTGTGTCTGGTACTGATATTACAACAGGTTCAACTGGCTGACCGCCTTGTGGAGCGGCATTAGTAATTATCGAGACAAATGAAAAAAATAAGTAAATTAATAAAACTATAATTTTTTCAATTAATCGTGACACTGACTTTTACTCTACCTTCAATGGATGTATTACTAACCTGTAAAGACTGAATATTGATTTGATAATCATTATACATATTAGACAGCCAGGTTATAAACAAATCAAAATTAACATTGTTGAATCTAGCAATGATTCCTGAATCATCATCAGGGGAAATACTAGTTAATTGTTGTGAAATACCGCTTTGTTTAAGACCTTTGTCAATTACGCCTAATAATGCTGATGCTTCGATATGGGTACGTCTATTTCCTTGGCTCTGAGATATCTGTTTGATTTCTGAAAACGAGGAGTTCATATAACTATTAAGACTCAACGCGGCGACATGTTGATTAATTGCTATTTCTCTTGATTTTTTTAACGGCTCAAAAACAAATAAAAAGTATAATGTAGTCAATATGACCACGCTACCAACACCTAGCATCCATCTCTCTCGCAAACCCAGACTCAATAACCATGACTTCATAATTAGATCACTTTAATATTTATCTGGGCATTTAGTTTATCATCTCGATTAACCGCATTAATAATTTCAACATCATATTTCTTTTTCGATAGCTCAGTAGCTAGTCTTTCTATTTGACTTAGATCAGATGCATTCAATTTCAATTGTAAAACCCCTTGCTTCCAGTTAAATCCTGCCAAGGTAAGCTTTTTATTTTTTTTCACAAGCACAAAAGTTTCGAGGAATAAGGAGAAGAAACCATTATCGATATCACCATATTGACGACGCATCTCTTCCATTTCTTGCTTTGCCTGGACTCTTGGATTGACAATACGCTTTACATTTGGAAATGCCTGTTGAAAAAGCCTGTTTGTTTCTAAATTCAACCTATCGACTTCTTTCTCTATTTTATAAGTTCCATGCCATGAAAAAACCGCGTGTATTATTAATACAAAAAACATAATACCTGCTGGTGGAAACCATAAACGTAAATCGTTTTTATTACCATTAGACTGCGCATATTCCCCTGAGAGTAAATTCAGCTGATTATCAAACACCCCATGTTGTTTAATCCAGTCACACAAATCACCTGAACTTTTATATTCAATAACTAATTCATTTATCTCGTGAATAAGTTCTGGTCTAGTTGCTTCTCCGACGAGCCATAAAGAAACCTTATCTGGAGTTTCCGTTTGTTTCTTTAATAATAATAAATAACTAGATAATTCTGATAGAGGACATTCAAACGCGGAATTTTCTGAACGGACTAAAGCACGATCAGTTTCGATGACAATATTCCACTCACCCTTAAAAACAGGGATTGTGTGACAATCTGGAATTAATACGTCAACAGAGTGATTTAGATTCAAAATCCAGGAATCCATCTTATCTCTCGAGGTAACAAGCACATCATAGAATGAGTGCTGATCGTGAGTAACGAAAGCAAAATGAAGATTTTCTACTGGCTCCGCCAGTTCTTCTTCAAGTGCGTAAGGAATAGCAGAACTTAGATCTTTATAACTACGAGTATTCACCGACACTGTCGTTGACAGACAGTCGCGCATTGGAACAAAGCCATAGTTAACATTATTGATATTGCTATGGATAATTTTACTGTTAATTTCGCTGATTTTATTAACAGGCTCGACATGGTGATCATCTGATGCTAGTTCTATTACACTACTCATACAATACACCATTATATTTTCTATATAGTGTTCTTATATCACCGGTATTATTGTCTCTAAATAAAACATAGCTCACTTCTAAAGAGTTTCCATGCTGCTCAATAGTAGCATTGACTTCAAAATAATTACTGAATACTGTAAGTTGAGTCATGTCAAGATCATATTGATCCACCAAGTCTGTTTCTGCTAGAGATACATCAACATCATTATCACTTTGAGCATTTTCGTCATTATTTACAGTATTAGTTTGCGAATTATTAATTTCATTCGATTGTAATTGTATGGATTCAGAAGCATTCCATCTATTTACATAGATATCTCCCGGTAATCTAATATCTGCAGAACTTTTTGTAAAACCTGATTGGTTCGCTTGATTGCTTGTATTTACATTTGTGACAGGACTGATTGAATTTGTAGATGTTTGTTCAGAAACATTCGATATATTAGACTGTAAATTTTCAGTCTCTGGATCTTGATTACCCTGCGAACTGTTTGCCAAGGATGTAAAAGGCAACCCGGCACGAAGTGAGATAAGTTGTTCAATCGCAAAAGCATCCATTGTGTCTGATAGAGTTTTTATAACCTGCTCACCAGCTGTGTTAATATTAATGCCGGTTCCTAAAGGCACTGCGTTGATATGTGGTGCTAATTTTATATAGTCATTTCGATCTACGCCTTTCACCAATAATAATTCTGTTTTACTCTTAAAAGGCTGATTTGCGGATCTATAGCTATTACCATCTAATTCAAGGTAATAATCATCCTCTGCACCATTAGGATAACGAGCTTCATTATCTTTATCTATCCAGTCGGCAATAGCATCTGTAAAATCTTTATCAACATCCAAATTATAAAGTAATCGACGGAATCGACTTCGCACCAACTCCCCAGGTTCACCAGCCATGGCCAGACTATTTAAATTAAATTGGCTCTGTAAATCATGAATCTCGGCACGCACCACACCATTTTCTATTTCGACATCTATTAACCCCTGATGCCATCTGTCCTGGTAAGAATCTATTCTATTCTCCTTCCAGTCTTTTTTAAGCACACCACTTGCCCATAATAAGACTGCATCACCATGATATTTGAGTTGATTGTCACGAATAATGTGCGTCACCGTTTCAATATTTTTTTTCTGCGCAGATACAGTCGCTACAGTGACACTAGTGACAAGTGCCAACACAACTAGAGCGCTTATCAGAGCAAACCCACTTTGAATGTATTCTTTTTCCATTATGCGCGAATTAAAAATAATCGATGCACTTCAACTCCCGGCTCGATTTCGAGCATTAGCTTTACAGCACGGGGTAATACAGCGAAATCATCATGATCCTTCGGTAATGGCCAAAATTCATGAGACGTTTTGTTAATAAAATCCAATTCGATATTTTTAATATTTTCAAGTAAAACTTGTTTTTTGGGTTCCGCATCGTGTGATCTGTCTAATTGATTCCATGAATACCGAATAAACTGCCCATTTTGATAGTCATATTCGATTCGCTGGATATTACTAACACCATTTTTGAGTTGCCATGAAGAACGTATCTGTGTTGAAAACGAAAGTAAAGCTCCATCTTTTTTGGGTAAACTTACAAAAGACAATTCAACTGTACCTAGTTGATCTCTCACTTCACGCTCAATCGACTGTTCAAGATCATTTTTGATGACAGAGAAAAGAGATTGATACTGGCTTAAAATTTGAGTTTTATTCTCAATATATTCATTACTAGCTAGTACATTGCGTAATCCGCCATATGCAAGTATTGCCACAACTGAAAAAACCAACATGGCAACTAATATTTCAACCAATGTAAAACCATATTTTTGTTTTATCATTAAGTTGTCTCCACGGGTAAATATGCGGTGATATCAGCTAGTGTATTTTCTAACGATTTCTTTATTGATACTCGCATGCGTAATTGCAATACATCAGCATCGAAAGTTGGCTTAATATCTGCCTGCCAATACCATATCCGTCCAGCCATATTATCGCTTCCTTTTATGACCCCTGTTTCCATTACCTTTTGTAACTTCATCTGAATAACTAAATTTTCGGCGACCCAGTTTGCATAAGTTCGATTTTCTAATTCAGTTTGCAATATGATATTTTGATTGGATAATTTCAGCGCTGCACTCATGCCAATAGCAATAACTACCAATGCAACCAGTATTTCAATCAAAGTAAAACCTACTGAACGGTTTATCATTTAAAGATGTGTCTCGTTATATTTTTTGAATGAACTCAATCCATCTCCAAAAATGAGTTTTTTTTCAACATCATTTTTTTTCACAACCAGTTCAAACGGTGTATAGGAGAAATCAGGGTAGAACTGCAGCATTGATAATATGTCTCTCTTGAATTTAAATTTAGCTTGGTAGTCTTCTGGTAATTGAAAAGTGTTGATATC
This sequence comes from Gammaproteobacteria bacterium, assembly GCA_028279365.1. Classification (GTDB taxonomy): domain Bacteria; phylum Pseudomonadota; class Gammaproteobacteria; order Eutrophobiales; family Eutrophobiaceae; genus JANQNX01. The sequence continues at coordinate 161,592 of JANQNX010000010.1, forward strand.
TAACGTTGATGTTATCCATGAATCGACACTATATTCTGTAAGTCTTATCAATGACTCTCGTTCGTCAATAATGGCTGAATACGTTTTGCCCCTTGTAACAGCATGTTTTTGTGCGTAGCTAAACCAGTTTATCAAACCCTCATAAAGACTTTCATCGACTCGAACATGATGCAGAGCGTTAATTGAAATTCCAATCGAAGCCAAAGTAATGCTAGCAATAAAAATGGCTATCAAGATTTCTATTAATGTAAACGCTGACTGTTTTTTTAAATTTAACCTCATCTGTTAAATATCTTTAAAGTCGATAATTTATTGTAAATTCCAATTGCCAATGTCAGCATTAATACCTTCTCCGTCAGGCAAAGAATCAGCACCAAGTGAATAAAGATCAAATTCTTTAATAGCGCCGGGATAAAGATATTGATACTCATTACCCCAAGGATCGATAGGCAACTTATCAATGTAACCGCCTTCTTTCCATTTAGCGCCCGAGGCAAGATCAGCGGGTTTTTCCATTAGAGCCAACAACCCCTGATCAGTATTTGGATAGGTAAAATTGTCCAGTCGATACAGATTTAGGGCTGCTTCGAGCGCACGAATATCTTGCTCGGCTCGAATTACTCTCGCTTCATCAGGTCTTGACATAACTCTTGGAACGACCACAGCAGCTAAAATACCTAAAATAACCACTACAACCATGACTTCTATAAGTGTGAAACCGTTTTTAATATACATAAAGACTTTTAAATGAATTTTCTGAAATTATAAAAAATGAACATGTCAGAAAAATGACAACGCATGAGTTCAAAACGCATACATTCGAATACATTAATCAGTTGGTTATTGTCACATTCTGGTAATCAAATCTTAATCTTCAAATCTTGGTAATGCTTTATAATACGAACCGATAGATAAATCTGTAATTCAGTGTAAATTTTTTTAATTATCATGGACTTACTCAAAAAAATAGTTCGCATTTTTTCATTAAGCGCTTTTTTTCTAATCATTCTGCTTAATAATACTAATGCAGCAGTGCAAGTTCCTTATATTGAAATGGAATTTTTACCGGGTGATGACAGTGTTAATTTAACCTCAAGTATTTTCAGTACCTTACAAATTAAGGGTCATGCCACTTCTGCGATGACTGACACCCTTACTCAGGTTGATATCACAGACTTGCCTTTTGAATTAACTACGATATTTAATCCAAATCTAAGCGTGTCTGATGGATCAGGTGGATTTATACACACCGCCATAGCCGGGACTTTAAATATTGATAATGGTAATGCTCTAATTGCAACCTTAATTAATATTGAATTAAATTCTACGTCTAATAATTCACACACTTTGAATGCAGATGTTCTTTTTTCTTCTGGTAATCTTGTCTTACCAGGTGTAACTGAGGGCAGATTTGAGAGTGTTTTTACAGGTCCTGCACCATCTTTAGATTTTAGTTACTTTGCTAGTGGCAATGAAACATTATCAGCTAGCATTGGCCCTTTATTAGTAGAACAAATTGATTTAATAACTATCCCAGTACCCGGAGCTTTATTTTTATTTATGAGTTCACTTATTGGGCTTTTCAGATTTAATAAAATAGCTTCTTAACTAGAATAAAACTTTTAGTAACTAATGAAATGCACATCAATATTGCGTGTTTTTCTGGTACTGTGTTTTTTATATTCCAAATTAGCTATATCTGATTCATCAGAACATTTCGGAACACTTGAAAACCAAATATATACCTCTAGCGATAAATCCTTAACAACCCTGCTACCTTCTTTAGATGGAGAGTTTCGTGACTACAAAAACTCTGTGTCAGTTTATGATGCGTCTATTGGAAAACAATATACGCTTGAGTATAACAACATTTCCAGTGAGCAACTCGATAAGTACAAACAACAGGGTGCTAAAAACTACCTATCAAGCTTCACTCGAGGTGAATTGATAAATAACCGGTATAAAAACAGTTTTAATACAGTAAATATATTAAGTGAAGATTTAAAAGTAGTTAATTCTTTACCTTTACTTATCACTACTATTACTTTACCTAATAGTTCACCTTTAACTAATAGAGAAGGACAAAAAAAAGATATGATTGCTGCTTTAGGTACGTCAATCCAAAATAATAAAGTGATCACATATCATATACTTAAGACCCATATAGGCACTGGAAATAAAAAGCATGCGCTGGATAAAATGAAAGAGAAAATTATCGATTGGGCAGATAATACGAATTACAAAAAAACGGCTAGACTTTAAACAGTTTTATTCTTATTAAAGAAACGTAATACAATTAAGCCCGTAAAAAAATAGATTAGCGAATTTGATAATGGCACCGGCTTGAAAGCCAACGATTCCGCTTGAATCCACCAAGAATCTTCCGTCTGACTATTTTCGATAAAATATCTTAAAGAAAAGTAAACACCATCAAACCCATAGAAGTCAGACTTATCTTGAGGTAACGCTAGAGAGTTAATGAGTGAAAGATCGTAACCATCAACGTCTTCTAAATCGCGAAAAGACAACATGAATCTTTCTAGCGAACTTAGGTCAGGATAAGGATTAACCATTTCAAATTGATATTCATCCTGAATCGGTATAGGGCCGAAACATATATTATCAATTGAACAAATCTCATCAAAGCCAAAATTATCATAAATTGACAGATACAAACCACTCTCAATTTCATCGGCGCGAATTAAAATATTTTCTTGTGCTATATTGATACTAACCAAAGTCGAATCAGTAAAAAACTGATAACCCGCTGTCGCATCGGTTATACTTGATAATACTGATTCAGAAGTATCGTAACGCAAGTGGATATTAAGACTATCACCGATACTGAATGGAGCGTTATCTGTTACGTTAGTCAGCTTACCTTCAAGTTGCAATTCAACCAAAGCCGCATTGGCCTGGCTTGCAGAAAAGAACAATAGAAAAATAACATTGGCTAGCGAAAAAAACCGTAGCATAACACTCATTTTACAGCTAACTAATTTAGCTAAATGCTAAGCAACATTAGATCAGATATTTCTTCTACCCTTGGCAACACCGACCAGTCCAATCAACGCAGAACCAAACAACCAAACAGCAGCCGGAACCGGAATAGGGTTTAATTGCACCAGCCAATCATTGAATTGACCATCAGGCGTGCCAGGCTCTAACCAACCCTCACCAATGAATGGACCACAGTCTGAATGACCGGCACAGCGATGACTGTTTCCTAATGCATTAAATGCTATACCTGCATTATCCTGATCTGAATTAATCGTTAATATATTATTAAGCGGATCAATCAATGTCATGACGCCATTCAAAGCACTAAAACCGCCATCAGGACCTGGGACGATAACAATATCGGTAAGATCGTGATTGACTGTCCACATTTCGTTGGTCGTGTTATTCCAGATCGAACCCGAAATAGTGGCCGTGTTACCTCCATCCCACAACAATGTGACATAAGCGTTGTTTGTTTCGACGCTAAATGTTGGACCGACACCAGTAGGAGGGGAAAGCGCATCTAATCTTAAACCATAAGGGCCTTGTGAACTAACAACACTGCCATCCGGGTGATCGAGAAGCTGATAAGCGCCTGGAGTTAATGTCGCAGCTAGTACCACTTGTGAAGTAAGGAAAAAAACAAACAGTGTATTTATCAAAATCCGCATAATAATAAATCCTTGTGTGTGAGCAAAATACTGATTACATTTCAGCTAACTAAACAATAACCTACCCCAAGGCTAGTGATAAATATTTAGTGTCGCTAATTTTTGACATTATACGTTTTTTATTTGTTTCTATGTGTTACACAAAAATAAAACTTTTATGACGATGCTACGAAGCTTGTGAATTAAAAATCGATAGAAATGCAATACATAATTCTTACATATGTCTACAAAGCATTAATCAAAATTTAACTTCAATGTCATTAGAATTTCGATATAGAACACTATATTTATAGTCGTTAACTCTATTAATAGTTAACGTCCTCCCCAAATAATCTGGCTGATACTTAAAACATTAAGTATCTTTTGTGCACCGCTAGCCCCTAGACTAGTGGTGCATTTTTTTATCGGTTATTCAGACACAAGCCAAGTTGTTATTATCAGGCTCAAGCATCAATCCACTAACTTTTTAATCATAGGGTTAAGACTCATTAAACAAACGCATACTTTCGCATACGTTTTAACCACTGCATTTTTTGTGAATATCGTCACATTTTTTACATATTTATTTCATGTTTGCTTGTTATTTTACGCCTATGTTGATTGCTGATTAATTCATGTACGGAGTAATTATTGTGAGAAAGTTGATTGTTTCATTATGTCTATTTCTACTTGGTAATTCAGTAAATGCTGCAACCATATCACTTGGTATCAACGATTCACTGGTAACGATCAATTCAAAAACCGCGGAAGCACGTTATCGCCTGAGCCAGACAAATTGGGACCAGACGATATTTAACGGTACCAATTTCACCGCTCCCAATATCATTACCAATGGATTAGGAAACGCTAACCAGCTAAACGGGGTGAGTTGGGATTTTAGTCTTTCATTTGAAAGTGGTAATACTGGTAACAAAGGCCTGACCTTTACCCTGGCTGATACAACAACCGGCACACAGGTTTATCAACTTACTTATGATACAGCCAACCCCATCAATGGAATTACACCAACACAAGCTTTTAACGGGATTAAGATTGAAGCCAGGGCCGGAGCGTTGAGAGATTCAACAAGCAGTGCAAATATTGACATAACGAACTTGTCATTTTCATCCGCAATGAATACTAATGGAGTATTACCAACAAACTTATCGGCCTTCACACCACCGGGAGTGAATGAAGATATCTCAACCTGGCTGGTTGCAGATACCAATCTTGGTGATATTGACTGGTTACTAACAGGCACGGTTAATGGAAGTTTCTTGTGTTCGGGAGGAGGCGCCAGTTGCTTGCGTGATGAAAGTGTCAAATTAAACTTCAAACTGGCAGATGTCTCAGTAGTGCCCATACCTGGCGCATTGTGGTTGTTCGGAACAGGGCTATTAACATTTGCAGGCCTGTCGCGTAGGCGAATTTAGTCGTTGTTTACTTAGTCTATGCCAAGTTTTTTCAGGTTAACCGTAGCCGCATCAAAGTTAGTCTGAGCAACTTCACGCTTTAATCCGGCAAGATAATAACGCACCCTTGCCTCGGCAGCGGTGTTCTCACGAATATTAACTAAAAAGAAATCACTGGCACCTTGTTCAAACCGACGTATCTCCGCATCACGCAATGTCTCGGCCTGATTCACTTCCTGTTGTGCAAGCCAAAGCAACTCCTCGGCTGCACTTAAATCCAGCAAAATATTACCCACTTCCATTTGAATAGTATTTTCCATCAGTCGTTCTTTTTGCCGTAACGCGCTCAATTTGGCTTTGGTCTCAGCAAGCGCACCTTTGGCGGCACGCTGTTCAAGTGGCACAGAAAATCGTAAACCAATAATTAAATCCGTTTCGTCACGTGACCCCCCCCCCTCGGCTACCGCGCCAAAAGGTTGTGCCAACTCCAGATTTACATCCAGCCGTGGTAATAGTGCATTTTCATTCAGTTTTATACGTCGAATTGCTCGGGTAATCGTATTTCTCAGACGTTTCAATTCAGGCCGGGATTCATACAAGCTGTTTAAATTCTGCAACTCGTAAAACGAACCATCCGCTTGTGGCGATGGCTTGTATGCCGGTAACTGCTCAGAGGAAACAATCAACGGTTCACCATCACCATCCCGGTAGTACATGGATAGTTCATTTGCCGCGATAGCAAAATCACGTGTCGATGCAGCGAGTAATGACTGTCGACGCGTAATATTCTGCCGATTTTCTGTAAGCACAATCTGGGCTCGGGCGCCCCGCTCAACTTCACGCTCAAGCCCAACCTCTCTCTCCAAAGCTATATTGAGTAAGTTCTCATAGACTAGCTGTTTTTGTCCCAACGCTACCCAACGCCAATAGGCCACCAATGCCTTTTGCGCAACGCCTATACGCGTTAACAACACATCAAACTCAGCTTCACGAGTCGCCAATTGTGTATCAGTCACATTGAATCGACGCGGGTCAATATCGCGATCTCTTAATAATGAAAACAACGCACCCAGTTTTACCTGACCGCCTGTATTGGTGAAACGCTCGTCTTCATAAATCGGGAAGGTGCCGTTTGAAACACGATAACCTCCATAGATTTGCGGACCACCTTGTCTGGAAAGATAACGCGATGCTCGACCTTCAAGATAACGGCTATTATAAAAACCATCAGCCCAGTTAAAGCTTTCACCATCAAAGATTAAATCAAAAGCGCCCTCTGCACTTAATGCTCTGGCTTCTGCCGCGCGTTGGTCGGCCAACATCTCGATCACCTTGGGAAAATGTAAGGCAGCAGATTGCAATACAGTATTCGGAGTTAACTCAGGCTCAGCGCTGGTTGTTTCTGTCTTTTCAGCGAACGCTAAAGAAGAAATGCATAGCAATGCCCAGATTGTTAAACGCATGACATTATTCCTGCTTTATGCGATCAAACCTGGTACGGAAATCGGGAGGAAAGTCATTAAATTGTCGCCATAATTCATAGCCCAATAATACTTCTTCGAGCAATATCCAGCCACGCGCCTTGGAACCAAAGCGGACAAAGTCATCATTCGGCCATGGGTTTAAGTCGCTAGGGTCTTCTTTGACTAATACCCTGAAACGTCCATTTGTCTGAGCCGATGGATCGACCGCGATCACTATGCCGCCAAATGTACCAACCGCTACAGATGGCCAACCACTAAATTGCACCACAGGCCAACCTTCAAACTGCAACCTGACTTTATCGCCGGTTCTTATCAACGATATATCGCGCCCATCGATATAGAGTTCGACGATACGCTCGACTTCGTCAGGTACAAACGTGGCAATCAAATCACCTGTCGAAACAAACGTAGACGCATCACCAGCATTAACTTGTAAGATGACACCATCGCGTGGAGCGCGCACGATCTGAACTGACTGACGCGACAGATTCACATCGGCTCGAGTTAGAGCCGCAGCGGCTTCAGCAACAGCTGCACGTCGTTCCTGTAATTTAATCCTTGCTTGTTCAAACTCGCGCCTCGCAGCCAGTCCTTCGTTAAACAGATCTTCTGTCCGTCTGGCATCGATGGCAGCGGTTTGTTCTGCAGCTTCGGCCGCATTTAATCTTGCAATCACCTGTTGTCGCTCAGCTTGCAAACGTTCCAGTAGTTGCGGATCGTTATCCACCACTTTTACAATCGGATCACCGACTTTGACGTGGCTCCCATCACGCACATACCATTCCTGTATTCGTCCCGATACAAAGGCATTAATTTCCTGCAATCGGTCATTCGGATTCAATGCCGTAACCGACCCGATACCTGCTGTATTCTGTACCCAAGGTGTCATGGTTAAAAAAGCAATCAACAAAGCAATCATCAACGCAATTAAAAAGGCAATGGTTCTGGTTGCATTGGGTATGCCGATCGAATGCAGGGTTTTAAAATGATGCTCTTGGCTTTCGTGGATCACGTTATCATTTACTCCTGCACAGGTTTACCGTTTTCATTCAAATCGAATGGAATCAACTTTTGCTCATTAGCATCTAGCAATAATTTATAGTCATAGCCAAGATTTGCCGTTCGCCATGAGCAATGCAATATTGTCGTGTGGCATTCCTTTAATCGATCCAATGCACGTTTCATAATTCCCTTGGGAACCAAGTCAAACATCTCACCCAACATTAATATTCTCGGTTTTGCGATGATTGCCCCGGCCAGTTTAAGCCGCGTGAGTTCCATGAGAGACAAAGGCCAACCACTGGTCGCAATTTTTGTATCAATACCTTTATCCAACTGCGCTAACACGACTTCCAATTCGACCAATTCCATGACTTCGTGCAAATTTTCAATCTGTACATCATCACACTGAAATTCAAGATACTCACGAATCGTCATCGCGACTATACGAGGCTGATCCATGACCATGATTTCCCGGCGTAAAGACGTAACCGGGATGGTATGCGTATCAATTTTACCTATGGAAAAGAACCCGTTTAGCGGGCGTCTCTGCCCCTTCATAAACATCGTTAATAACTGTTGCATATTATGCTGTCCGGGTTTAACCAGTACCCGGGCTTTCGCTGGTATTTCAAAATTTAACTTTAATGTCTCATTGGCAAACTCACCGCTGGCATTGATAAAAGACAATGATGCATCACTGTCTATTCGCGATACGCTGGCCTTCGAATCTTCCTGTTCGACATCATAAAACTGACTAAGCTCATCAATCGCACCACAAAGATCATAAAAATAGACCAAATAAACACCAAACTGCGACACACCAAAAAACACCACTGATAAAACGATTTCTGCCGCAACTAATTGTCCCAGATTAAGCTGTCCTTGCATGACCAGCCAACCGCCGAGACTTAGTAACGTGGCACTACCCGCCGCATAAACAAATAAAAAACACAGCGTCTGGCTGAAATACTGACGGAAATGACGGATATGCTGTTGAATAAAGCTTGAAGTAAATGCGTCAGTTTTCTTCAGAGCGGTCGACACCTGCTTTTCAGATTTGTAAAAGCCATCAGATGCACCAATCTCTTCGAGCCACGCCGCCGTCATATGCTTACGGTGTGATAATTCAATGGCGCTGAACACAGCAGGTCTGCCCCATAACGTCCAGATTAACCAGAGTAATAGTACGACTGCCAGATTAAATACCAAGAAATAAGGGTGATAGAGCGAAACAATAATAAAGCCGACAATGGCCTGTAAGATTAAGGTAATGCCGCCGACTACCAGATTCGGCATCATCTTCTGCACGATGATGATGTCAAAATAGCGGTTAAACAACGGACTGCGGCCTGCATTATCAAAATACGGATCGATGGCATAAATGGCCCGAAGTGATATTTCTGACACCATGCGCGCATAGAAGTGACGACCGAACACATCCATCAGATGAATTCGCAACGCGATCAATAACGCCGCCAATAACAACAACACAAACAGTGAACCAGAAAGTACGATCAAGGCAGTTCTGAGTCCAGTGTTGGCGACCGTATTAACCAGCATCTGAACCGAAATCGGTGTTGCCAATGACAACAAGCTGATACCAATACCATAAGCGATGGCCAAGATATAATACTGCCTTTCTGGCGCCAGTATTGAAAACATCACGCCAAGAAAGCCAATAAAAGACTTTCTTTTTATCGCATCTGCAAGGGCTTTTTTATTGTTAGTCGATTCTGCCAATTTCCCGGGACTCTTCCAAATTCAAATTAAAGATATTTATGTTGCCTTTAAATACTGTACAAAGACAAGCTTCACTATCATTGTATTGTTCTCAGCTTCCCCAAGAAAAACGATAATTATTCATACCAATTTGCTTTTATTTTCACACGCTTATAGACAGCCAGCTGGAAAAAAAATTCTTAATGAAAACCAATGGTATTATTACAATTTAATCCAAAATACTCTATTTTATTCTCGTTAACACACTGTTTATTGCCGGTATCAGGATAATTGCCGCCAGCATATTCAGCATAAACATAAAACCCAGCAACAATCCCATGTCCGCCTGAAATTTTAATGGCGAAAAAACCCACGTTATCACGCCAACACTCAGGGTAATACCGGTAAAAATGACGCTGAAGCCGGTTGAGGAAAACGTATCCAGACAGGCATGCTGAATATCAAGCCCCTGTCCGAGATAGTGTCGTAATCGACTAAAAATATAAATACCATAATCAACGCCAATTCCAACACCTAATGCCACCACAGGCAAGGTATTAACCTTCAGGCCAATTTCGAACCAGACCATTAACGTATAAGCCATGACCGAGACCAGTGCCAGCGGATAGATAATGCTGATGGTTGCAACCAGCGAGCGAAAAGTAAGAAAACATAAGAGCGTCACCACTGCATAGACATACACCAATATAGGAAACTGTACTGATTTAACCTCCTCGTTGGTCGCCGCCATCACACCCACATTACCAGTCGCCAAACGATAATTCACCTGATGATGAGGATGTTCATCTCGATAGTGCTTTACACGATCGGTGATCGCCTGAATGGTCTCCGCCTTATGATCCTTGGTAAAAATGATTATCGGCATCACGCTGCAATCACTATTCAACAAGCCTGAAGAAGTCGGAACATAGGCGACAGATTGCGCAAGTAAGGATGGGTCGCGTGGAATAACGCGCCACTTAAGACTTCCCTCATTCCAACCCGAATTGATACGTTTGACCAGCATCGGTAATGTCACAACCGATTGTACGTTAGGCGTATTCTGAATATACCAGGCGAACTGATCAATATGACTCATAATATCGTAATCAACGCATGCCTGTGCTTTGGATTCGGCAATGACAGTAATCACATCCACACCAATTGAAAAATGGCGAGCAATCGTATCCGAGTCAAGATTATAACGTGAGTCAGAATGTAACTCTGGTACCCCCTGGTGCAAGTCACCAATCTTGACGTCTTGGGCAACCAATAGGCAATAGCAAAACAGGATCACAGATAATAACAGTATTGGAATTGCCAGCTGACGGCGGCTGATCGCAGCCAACGTTCTCCATAGATGACTAAACTGATCTGCCCTATCGTTTAATCGCTGCTTATAGTCATCAGTCGGTACCTGGTACGATAATAAAATCGGCAACAGGAACAGATTAGTAAGAATGATCATCGCAATACCAACACTGGCAGTGATGGCCATTTCCTGAATAATTTGGATATCGATCAGCATAATCGTGATGAACCCAACACAGTCACTGATTAGCGCGATCATCCCGGGCACAAATAACACCCTGAAACTAGCTTGAGCAGCTTTTAAACTATTCGCACCAAGATAATAGTCCGCACGAAACGAGCTCAGCATCTGTACGCCATGACTGACACCAATGGCAAATATCAAAAACGGAACCAGAATCGACATAGGGTCAATACCAAACCCAAGTATAGGTAACATGCCCAGTTGCCATATCACGGCAATTAAAGAACAGAGTATAGGCAGCAATGCAAGTCTGAACGATTGAGCATAATAGACAACTAGTATTGCCGTAATAACAAACGCAATAAAAAAGAACACCAGCACATATTTTGTCCCGGCGGTAACATCGCCAATCACCTTGGCAAAACCGATGATATGAATGGAGATATCAGCATTCTGGTTATTTTGCCGTATTGTCTTTTCAAGTTGTTTAGCGACCTGAAAGTAGTCCAGTTTTTTTCCCGTATCCGGGTCTATTTCAAGTAATTGTGCACTGATTAATGCACCGGAAAAATCATTAGCGACCAGCTTGCCGACAATGCCTGCCTTGATAATATTTTGCTTTACCAACGCCAGACCTACTGGCGTATTTTGAAAGTCATCCGGGATCACATTACCGCCGGCGATACCATCTTCAACCACTTCCGTGTATCTCACATTAGGCGTGAACAAAGACTTAACTTTGGTCCGGTCAACTCCATTAATAAAAAAAACTTCGTCTGTCTTTTGTTTTAATACATCAAAAAACGCTGGCGTAAAAATATCGCCCTGTTTTGACATGATTGCGATGAGAATACGATTGGCGCCACCAAACTCTGCCTGGTATTGCAAAAATGTTTGCATGTATTCATGTTCTAATGGCAATAATTTGTTAAAACCGGCATCAACCCTGAGATGCGAAACCAGATATAGCATCAATATGGTTATTAACGCGAACAGGATAATGAGCAAGCGTCGATTCAAAAAAACCTTTTTTTCAATAGATAAAACTAATGAAGCAGCAGGCTTATCGTTCATCGCGGGATCTACGGTTTGGCTATCAGTTCTATTCCGTTCTCGCCAGATAGAACAAGATGCTCATCATTAACAATAACAGCAGAATAGCCATGACGGTGTCCAGTTGGAATATCAGTAAAGGATAAGCCGTTGTCATGACTCAGTAATAAGGTTCCGGATAAACCACAAATAATAACGCGTCCATCGTCCAACTTAATCGCATTCGTCAGCATGGCGTTGGTATCGGTGACAAGCTTTTGCCAAGATTGGCCCGCATCTTCACTTCGATATAGATTGCCACCTAACCCAAAGACTAATAATTCATTATATGATAGTGCTAACACGCCAAAATAAGAGCCCGGGTAAGGCGTCGTCATGATTTGCCAGGAATGACCCGCATCATCTGAACGAAGTACATAACCAGACTCAGCCGCAATATAAAAACGATCATTTCCTGCATACGCTAATGCATTTAAATGCAGATCAAATGGCTGGTCTGGTTCATGCTCGAAGACATCATTGTCATTAAGCTGCACTGCCTTTTTTTGCCAGTGTTCTCCAGCATCATCACTTATATACATCAAACCATAAGCACCGATGGCAATACCCTGCTGCTGATGGTTAAACAAGACATCAAGCAATGGCGCCTCATCATCAGATCGATATACCTGCTTCCAGGTAGCACCACCGTCTGTCGTTTTTACTATTTGTCCGTGGTGACCAACGGCAACTGCAGTATTGATATCCAGCACATCTACCGCAGTTAATGTTTCAATGCTTGCAACATCAGCTTGTTGCCAATCAGATGCAGTGTCAGCGTAAAGTACATGCCCGCGTTCACCGACGCTGATAATTAATTGTCCATCAGCACTCTCATGTCTCGTTAAATCCAGCATTAATGATGTTTCAACTAATGATGAAAAAATCGAATGTTGATTGTTTTCAGCCTGTACCGGGTTCGCAGAAAGAAAAAATAAACAAAAGAAGAACAGGATAAAGAAGACGATATCTACATGCGTTCGCATAACTGACGGCATTGAAAGAAGCGTTATTTACAAACTGAAAAAAACGGCAAATTAACGTCTTCCCTGTCTTCTCAAAGCGGCCGGCGAAAAGTCATTATCATCCAATTCGACATCGAAGTTATATGGCTTGCTTTCATTATCCAGACCAAGAACCAGATAACGACCTGCCTGCAGATCAGTGTGAACTTCCAGGGTTGTCCATAGATTGGGCACATTATAATAGTTCATCGCAAAACCCTCAGACACGCGCCAAAGCTGATCGCGATTATCGTATTGATCAACCACCAATACCTGCCAGGAATCTTCATCGATATAAAACGTCCTGCGTTTATAGATGTGCCTGGCATCGTCTTTTAGCCGCGCTTCCACAACCCAGACCCTGTGTAACTCATAACGCGAATATTTCTGATTGATATGCAACGGAGTCATGATCTGTTTATACGTCAGCTGCGGGCTAGAGATCCGATAGTTATTGTATGGGACGTATATCTCTTTTTTGCCCACTAACTCCCAGCTGTATCTTTCAGGACTACCATTAAACATATCCAGCTGATCATTAGTGCGCATGCCATCTGTGGCCGTACCCGGATTGTCAAACGCGACGTTGGGTGCTCGCCTGACCCGACGCTGACCAGGGTTATACAACCAGGCTTTACGCGTCTCTTTCTTTTGGTTCATTGTTTCATGAACCAAAAGAATGCCCCCGGCAAGTCTCGCCGGCGCCAGCACTTCTTGCTTAAAATAACTAATAACGTTATTCATCTTTGCGGTAGTCATACCGGCATGACTGTATAAAATATTAACCTGTTCTATGAATTTAACTTCCGTGTAGTCACCGCCGCGAGTTGGTGTAATCTGGGTAATGTAACGCTCAGCACTATCCGCCCGCCATCGCAACACATGATTCCATATTGCCTCTAATCCGTTTTTTGGAATCGGGAAAGGAATACCTTCGCCGGCATTCATGACGCCATTACCATCGGCTGTTAATTTAGCGGTGGCAGCAATACGTTTAGTCGCATCATAGATTCGTTGCGGCATGGCTGCCGTGCGGCGAGAAGTGTACACAGGCAATTTATAGGTATCAGGATAGGTCTCGATCAAGGCCCTATGTCCGACGCTCAGTTTATCGGTATGCTGTGCGAGGTTATTACTATCAATAGTAAAAAGAACCGCATCATCCGGAAACGGATCATCATAATACGCACCAGGCTGGTAGCTATTAGGAGGAGTGGCTAAGCCGCCGTCCCAGGCAGGAATGCTTCCATCGGCATTTGCACCGATCTCGCCACCCAGCGGCGTAAGATCGTTTCCTAGTCGGGCGATTTGTTCAGCGCTTATCTCGGCATAAGAAGACAGTGGCGATAACAGTAAATAAGCAAGCGTTACTGTCCATATTTTTCTCATAGTCATAGTCCTGATTAGAATGCATATTTTATGCTAAATGCCATGAAGTCTCTGTCATTAAGCAAATTAAATCTTCCCGCTCCAAAAAAACCGGTATAGCTGATATCAGCTATCCATTCATTTTGATAAGTCGCGGTCATCCCCAACGTCAGTGCCTTTCTACCCTGGATAAAATTACCACCGGGTCCAGGCGATACGCCTTGCAAATCATGTTGCCAGGAAAACCGGGGTTGTAAATTTATTGCACCGAATAATGCGTTGTTATAATCCAGCCGTCCGGCCAGCCGATAACCATACGAAGTCGCATCGGCAAAACGTTTAAAATCTTCAGCAGCTTTACCAGCGTGGCCTTGATTAGTACCACTATGAGCCGGATTACCGCTGGTATTGGTACCAGGACCATTCAAGCGCAGACTGCCTTTGCTGGGCATACCGTGTACATGGGAAATAGCAAACTCGCCTAGCAGCACACCCTGTTGTGCCTTTAATATGGGACCAAACAGTTTGGTTGCGGTAAATTGAAACTGACTGTAGTTACGCTCAATAAAACCATTGATATTTTGCCGCGTGCTGGCAGCAGACAGGTTAGCAACCTGATTCACATTAAACGGCAAGGCTGCACCACCTGCGATCGCACTATCCAACGGCGTCAATGCAGCAAATAATAATTCGACATCATCAATCTGCAGCGGCACATCATGTTTAAAAGAATATTCGCCCTGTAACGCGATACCGGAATTGCCCACTTCTGTATTAAAACTGAAACCCAGCATCTGGATGTCGTCTGGATATTCCAGAAAATAGTTTGCTGTTGCTGCGTATTGACTGATACCTAATGCCGTATTACCACCACCAATTGTAGTCGCGCCTTGAGTAATTCCTGCTGCGGTCCCCGTAGTCGCGCTAATTAATGGTAAGCGGCTATGGTAATTAACAAAGAATAAGCCGAATTCAGTATCGTTTAATTCAGGCGCGAAGGCTCGCAACGCAAACCCGAACTGGCCGCCCTGACGCGGTCTGCTTTCAACGCCGCTGCTTACGGCTAATAACGTTTCAAGATCGGACGCATCACCAAAGCCCAAAAACACATTACTGCCACCATCAGGCGCAAAATCATTGGTGCTAAAAAATGTCCCAACTGGTTCCGCTTCAGTCTCTTCCTGGTCGTATTGATAAAACGCCTCAACCGAAAGGTTACTGGTCAGCCCCAAGGTGCCCCAGATCATACCGACGGGTAATAAGGCCTCGCGCAATTCGGCACCAGGCGTGCGCAACCGGGCCACATCAATAGGATTGATGATATTAATACCGTTCTGAATAAAGGTACTCTCGCCCCAGCTGACTACCTGCTCACCGACTCTTATTTCCCCGGGCATATTACCGATATCAAATGCTGTCCATGCGTATAAATCCCTGATAAAAAAGTTTTGGTCGGCAAGACGTTTGGCCCGAGAACTCAGCGGCGTACGTTCGGTATTTTCTATCGTGAGATCGGTAAAGCCATTACCTCGGAAAAATATGCCAAAGCTATCTTTATAGGCAATATCAAGCTCGGTATTAAACCTGGCGTTGGCGCTGACCAGACCGGGATCATAGTTCAGGTTGCCATCATCATTGTTAACAGAAAAGGCATTACCGCCATTTGCAGTACCAATCAGATCCAGCGAGCGTGATTGTATTCGGTAAAGGTGTCCGTAAGTAAGGGTGGTGTCGATACTACCTTGAATGTCACCAGAATCGATTTCCAGTGCGGCCGTATTAAATCCAAGGCCAAGCAAAAACAGCAAACATATAACTCGATTGTTTGACGGGTGATGACACTTATCGTTCATGGTGCCCCAAGCCTCCTGCACATTAACGAGCGTGCATTATTATAGTAGTGACGCACTTCCTGGCGCAGTAAAACAATGTCTGTCACAGTCGGCATTACATGTCTTGAGAGATCCTTTCAGTGGTGGCAGAAAGCCGGTAAATCAGCGTCCTCAAGAAAACCTTTAAAAACCTCACCTGACAATTTAACGATACTTGCGAGATAACGGTCGAATTTATTTTCATCAACGCAGTCGTATCACGGGACTTTATCGAGGCAGTACGTTTGGTCTTGGCCAGGTAGCCCATTTCACCAAAACAATCTCCAGTTTGCAGACTTCTTATAATTGATGTGTTTTTCATTACGTCTACGGTGCCGTCAATAATGATATAAAAGCAGTCATCCATATCGCCTTCGACAATAATATCGTCATCGGGGGCGTAATCTTGCCAGGTACTGGCACGTAAAATCTCCCAGATCTCTGCATCAGGGAAACCGGTAAAAAATTCGAGCTTTTTAACTGAGTTAAATCGTTCCTGTTCAGAGATGTCTTCTTGCGGTTTTTCCAGATTATCAAACACACGTGACAGATCAGCGGCCAAATCCAGCCCCATCTGGTAACGCTGGCTGGCGTCTTTTTGTAATGCCTTGATAACAATATCATTCAACACCTCTGGCAAATCCGTACGATAATCTGACATCGGTGGCGGTTCGTCATTAAGGATCTTGTTAACCAGGCTGGAGAAATTATCGGCACGAAACGGTTGTTGCCCGGTCAACAACTCATACATCACAACACCAAGTGAGAACAGATCGGTCTGATTGGTTACATGCTCCTCACGTAATTGCTCAGGCGACATATAACGCGGCGACCCCATCATGCCGCTCATTTGAGTAGTAGTTGAGTCGGCGTTGTAGACATGGGCAATACTAAAATCACCAATCTTTACATCCTGATCAGGAGAAAACAGGATATTCGACGGTTTGATATCGCGATGCACCACGCCTTGTCGGTGAGCATAATCCAGCGCCTTGGCGCATTTGAAAATGATTTCTACCACTTTATCGACCGGTAACAAATTTTCAGTCGTGCAGTAGGGCTTGAGCGTATTCCCACCCTCAATGTACTCCATGACAATGTAACAATCGTCATCATCAACACCGGCATCGAAGATATTTATAATATTCGGGTGGGTGAGTAAACCGGCAGTATGCGCCTCGTTAAAAAACATTTTGCGATAGCGCGCACCGGATTCAGGGTCATTTAGGGAATCCAGAAACGCCACTTTGATCGCAACCTGTCTGTCGATATAAGGGTCATGTCCTAAATAGACGACACCCATACTGCCACGATCAATCTCGTCTTTAACTTCGTATTTACCTAATTTTGTTAGAGGCGTATCAGACATGATGGTTTTCTATATCAATGTGCGCTGCAACATTCTGCCAAAACTGTTGTAAGCATTATTCTTTAATGTTGCATACTAAAGTATCTGTCAGGTTTTGAATAGCAAAGAAAACGTCTATTATTCGTACCAACAAAATAAATAAAAACAACAAATTCCAGCATAGTATTGACCCCTCGAATCAGAAAACTATACTGAATTAACACTACTGTGTTTGAGTGTTTGATTTTCGGTTCGAACTGTACGGAGATAACCAATGACAACAACGGTAAATCAGCTTCTGAATTCAAAGCCTAATACCCTCTTTTCCATAGAACCGCAGATGACGGTTTATGATGCCATTACCATGATGAATGAAAAGAAAGTGGGGGCACTGCCGGTAATAAAAGATAATGTACTAATGGGTATCATTTCAGAACGCGACTACACAAGAAAAGTGATCCTGAATAATCTCAGTTCAAAACAAACCAAGGTCAGTGACATTATGACTGACAGTGTCAAAACCGTGAAACCCAACCAAACGGTGGACGAATGCCTGGTGATTATGTCGACCAATCATATTCGGCATTTACCGGTTGTTGATGATAACGACAAACCCATCAGTGTATTGTCGGTCATGGATGTAGTAAAAAATATTATCGTAGAAAAAGAATTTATTATTGAACAACTGGAGCATTACATTACTGACACAGCCTAGTGTTTCGGATAAAGCCTCAAGTTTTAGAGACATTACGTATCAGTTGCAGATAGCTTCACGTAAATTTTTCAATCCAAGTCATCTTCACAAGCTTTAACTGATATGCCAACACGCAACGAACTTTGGCAGAACCTGCTTACGCATAGTCAAACCATGCGCAACCTGCATATGCGCGATTTATTCAAGCATGATACAAATCGTGCCAGCAATTATTCGCTGGAATGGTCGTCATTATTTCTGGATTACTCAAAAAATATAATCACCCAGGACACCCTGGCATTGCTGTTTGAATTTGCCCACAGTTGTCAACTCGAGCAACGTGTCAAGGATATGTTTCAAGGTAAAAAAATTAACACGACTGAAGACCGCGCTGTGTTACACAGTGCATTGCGATGTCCGGCTAATAAAACCGTGATGCTGAATAATGTCAATATTATCCCGGAGGTACATCATCAATTACAAAGAATTAAAAGCTTTGTCGACTCAGTGCATACCGGGAAACTGACAGGCTGGACCGGTAAACCTCTTGATACGTTTGTGAACATAGGTATTGGTGGCTCTGATCTTGGCCCGAAACTGGTCGTCGATGCACTTGATGTATTTCGCATTAACAACACTCGCTCCTATTTTATTTCCAACGTGGATTATCAGCAGATTAACGAGCTAATAGATGTGATCAATCCAGAGACCACATTATTTATCGTTTCGTCTAAATCATTTTCTACACTGGAAACGCGAACCAATGCAGAAAGCTTGTTGAGTTGGATGCAACAATCTGGCTGCAATGCGATCGACAAACACTTTATCGCGATCAGCTCAAATATCGACGCTGCGTCAGCATTTGGTATTGCGCCTAACAATGTATTCTCGCTGTGGGACTGGGTCGGCGGACGGTTTTCATTATGGTCAGCAACCGGAATGCCAATCGCGCTGGCACTGGGTTATGACAATTATGAAAAACTGCTGGCCGGCGCGCATGCCATGGATAGACACTTTACTGAAACAGACCTGGAACAAAATATGCCGGTGATTATGGCACTGCTCGATGTCTGGTATCGTAACTTTTTTGATACTGCCAGCCAGGCCTTCGTGCCTTACGATGAGTCATTACGACTGTTACCTGAGTACTTGTCGCAACTGTTTATGGAAAGCAATGGCAAATCTGCCAACATGGATGATCAATTAATTGATTACGATACGATGCCAATCACCTGGGGCTCGTCCGGCACTAATGCCCAACATGCTTTTTTTCAATTATTACATCAAGGTACCCAGTTGGTACCGGTTGAATTCCTGGCAGCGATGTCAAAGCCGGGAGACAAGCAGCATCACGACTTGTTAATCGCTAATTGTTTTGCACAAAGCCAGGCACTGATGCAAGGAGAAGAAACAACGACACCATATAATTATTTCCCTGGCAACAAACCTAGTAATACACTGCTCTATGCCGAGATGAATCCGGAAACATTAGGCAAACTGCTGGCGTTGTACGAGCACCGCACTTTTGTTCAGGGCATATTATGGAATATTAACTCATTCGACCAGTGGGGCGTCGAACTCGGAAAAAAACTGGCTAGCTCTATCTACGAAACTATTAATTCTGAAACGATAGACCAGGATACCGATTCATCCACTGCCAATTTGATCGCGCATTATAAAAAATTGCGGTAATCATTTAGTCCTGTTTAGAAACATACATAGCAGTAGTGGCTGATAAGCGTTTCACTAAGGTATGCATAAACACTTTGCTAAAGCGTAACTGACACTCAACCGAGGCCTGTTCAATCAACGTCGAGTTAATCTTCATTAATGAGACATTAGTCTTGGCAGTGATAGTCGCAGTACGCTTTTCCTTGCTAAGGTAACTCATCTCACCAAAGCAATCACCACTGTGTAACTGTCCTATTAACGCCTTGTCTTTATATACGTCAACTTCTCCCGAGGTGATAATATAAAATGAATCATCGATCTCTCCCTCGACGATAATCTCATCACCTGCATTAAAATCTTGCCAGATACAGGCGCGAATGATCTCCCAAATCTCTGATTCAGCGAAATCCTGAAAAAAATCCAGTGTCTTAATCAGGTTAAACTTCTCCTTAACCTCAACATCTTCCTGCGGCTTATCCAGGTAATCAAACGCCAGGCTTAAATCTGCCGCCAGATTCAGACCCATGGTGTAACGATTTTCCGGATCTTTCTGTAAAGCATGGTGAATAATTTTTTCCAGAATCTCCGGTACGTCGGCTCGATGCGATCGTAGTGGCGGATGTTTTTCATTAATGATCATATGTATCAAACGTGAAAAACTCTCGGCGGCAAACGGATGTTTACCGGTTAACATTTCATACATGACGATACCTAAGGAAAATAAATCGGTTTGGTTATTAAGCGAATCCTCCTGAACCTGCTCAGGTGACATATATCTCGGCGAACCGACAAAGCCCATTGGCATGGTATTGGTTGTGTCCGATGTCATCAGATGTGCAATACTAAAATCTGCAATTTTGACATCATGATCTTTGGTTAACAGGATATTGGTCGGTTTAATATCGCGATGTATCACACCACTTCGATGCGCATAGTCCAGTGCCTTGGCACATTTAAAAATAATTTCAACGACAGTTTCATACGGCAACAAATTATCAGCCGTGCAATAGGTTTTTAAGGTATCGCCGCCTTCGATCAATTCCATCACAATAAAGCAATGATCTTCATAGACATCCGCATCCAGAATCTCGACAATGTTAGGGTGTTTTAATGTTCCGGCAGTATGAGCCTCATTAAAAAACATCTTGCGATAACGTTCACCTGATTCTTTATCTTTCAAGGCATCAGAGATAGCAACTTTGACAGCAACATTTTTATCAGCAAACGGATCGTAACCACGATACACTTCGCCCATGCTGCCACGGCCTATCAGCTCGCTGATTTGGTATTTGCCAAGTTTTTCCGGAATTTGCATAAATTACTGCGATGCTTGTTATAGTTATCGCTAATTATTAAAACACATTATTGATGATATACAGAGATTTATCTGATATTTATCAAGTAGATCAATCATATTTTTATAGTTTCATAATATATTCATTCCATTTTTAAAGAGGGTTAGGTAATCATTATGCAGGCCATTATTCTCGCTGCAGGTATCGGCAACCGACTCGGTGATCAATCGCGAAACAGACCGAAGTCATTACTTGAATTCGATGGCAAGAGTCTGATGCAACGCCACATCGAACTGCTGATAGAAAATCGCATTGAATCAATTACGATTGTCGTTGGCTACCAGGCTGATTTAATTCGTGATCATTTAAGTCAATACCAACACGACATCCACTTTATTGAGAATGAACGTTACACAGACGGTAGTCTCATCAGCCTGAATTGCGCACGCGACATTCTCTTGAATCAGGAACAATTCCTGATCATGGATGCCGATGTACTCTATCACCCGTTTATCCTGGAACGTTTGATTAACACTGATGTTGAAAACTGTTTATTAATTGATCGTGATTTTATTCCTGGAGATGAACCAGTGAAGGTTTGCATAGATGGTAATGACCATATTATTGAATTCAGGAAGCAGTTAGCTGACGATCTGCAATATGAAAAACAAGGGGAATCAGTTGGCTTCTTTAAATTCACGAACCATGTCGGACAAGCAATTATTGAACGCATTGACGACTATTTAGCTAAAGGTTTGAACGATACCCCCTACGAAGAAGCGATACGCGATTGTTTGTTAAACGAGCCATCCGTTTTTGGTTATGAGGACGTGACCGGGCTGGAATGGATTGAAATTGATTTTCCTGAAGATATTATACGCGCTCGCGATGAGATACTTCCTGCAATCAAAAATAAATAGCGATGCCTAAAATCAATAAAGCCAAGAAGCTGCGTAAGCTGCTTCATTCCAATAAACTCGAGTTTATACTCGAGGCACACAATGGCCTGTCGGCTAAAATCGTCGAAAACACCGGCTTTAAGGGTATCTGGGCTAGTGGCCTGGCCATGTCGGCGCAATTTGGTGTGCGTGACAGTAACGAAGCAAGCTGGACCCAGGTGGTCGATATGCTGGAATTTATGTCTGACGTCACGGAAATACCTATCCTGCTCGATGGTGATACCGGTTATGGCAATTTTAACAATATGCGCCGGCTGGTAATGAAACTGGAACAGCGCGATATTGCCGGCGTATGTATCGAAGACAAACAGTTTCCCAAAACTAACAGCTTCATTGACGGCGAAAAACAGCCGTTGGCAGAAATTGAAGAATTCTGTGGCAAGATCAAAGCTGGCAAAGACAGTCAGACCAATGATGATTTTTGTATTGTTGCGCGCGTCGAGGCATTAATTGCCGGCTGGGGCATGAAAGAAGCCTTACGCCGTGCCGAGGCCTATCGTGAAGCGGGTGCCGATGGCATCCTGATTCACAGTAAACAGTCTCGGCCGGACGAAATCCTGGAATTTGCCAAAGAATGGGCGCAACGCAGTCCATTGGTTATCGTGCCAACAAAGTATTACAGCACCCCGACAGAGGCATTTCGCAAAGCCGGTATCGACTTGGTTATCTGGGCGAATCATATGATCCGCGCCTCTGTTGCCGCGATGGAAAAACGCAGCAAACAAATTTTTCAATCCGAATCTCTGGTTGATATTGAAGACAAGGTCGCCACGGTGAATCATTTATTTTCGCTACAAAGCGCAGAGGAATTAAGCCAGGCGCAAGATAAATATTTAAGTCAGCAATCTAATATGAACGCCATTGTGCTTGCGGCCAGTCGCGGCAATGAGTTACATGAACTGACCTATGATAAACCCAAGGCAATGCTAAGCATTGGCGGCCATTCTTTATTACGTCGGTTAATCGATGAATTAAAGAGGCTGGGTATTAATAAATCGACGGTGATCGCCGGCTATAAAGCAGACGCAATTAACATCCCCGGCATTAAGAAACGTATTAATCGTCGCTATGAAAAAACCGATGAGCTGGCTTCATTGGCCTGTGCTGAAAAAGATTTCTCCGATGACATGCTGATCATCTATGGAGATCTGCTATTTCGAGGTTACATATTGCGCGATTTGCTCGAAACTGAGGGGGATATTGTGGTAGTCGTTGACTCGGCCCTGGATAATCCTAATTTATCTGGAAAACCCGATGTAGCTTACTGTAGTAAAGCCGACGATCGTTCACCGTTTATGCAAAACGTGTTATTGGAATCTCTGTCAATTTCTTCTGCTTCAACAAAAAAGAAACCGTCCGGCTACTGGATCGGTATGATGCGCGTCAGGAAGCGAGGTAAAAAATGGATCGATAAAGCCCTGAAAGAATTAAATAAGCGTGACGATTTTGACAGCTTGACCTTACCTGATTTGCTGAATTACCTGATAGAAAAAGGTAAGCCAATCAACATACATTATATAGATGGTCATTGGCTGGATGTTAACTCCCTGGATGATATTGATCGTGCCGGTGATTTCACCAAGTAATAGTAATAGAGATAAGCATTGATACAAGCAAACCAGTTTGTCGAAGCGGCAAGAGAGTATGGCTTTAACCGCTATACTGGTGTGCCCTGTTCGTTTCTGACGCCGTTTATCAACTATGTGATAAATGACGATAAACTAGAATATGTTTCGTCAGCGAATGAAGGTGATGCATTGGCAACCGCTGCTGGCGCAGCGATAGGCGGCGAACGTTCGGTTGTGATGATGCAAAATTCGGGGCTTGGCAATGCCGTCAGCCCGATTACCTCTTTATCCTATGTTTTCCGTATCCCATTCCTGATCATTACTACCCATCGAGGCCAACCGGGTCTGAAAGACGAACCGCAACATGAATTGATGGGACAAATCACTGAGGAACTGTTTGACCTAATGCGCGTGCCATGGGAAACCTTTCCCAAAGAGCCTGATGCTATTGCTGCCGCATTAAAACGCGCCGATGATTACATGAGAAAAGAACAACGTCCTTATGCCTTTATCATGGAGAAAGGCACTGTTGCGAAACATGAATTAAAGAAAAACCCTATTTCCAATATTAGTCAACGCCAAACAACACTCACTGTCCATGAGGCAAAACCCGAAGCATTGCTTAGCCGTGGTGATGCATTAAAAACGATCATTGACTACACACCCATCGATAACAGTATCGTTATTGCGACCACCGGTTTTACCGGACGTGAACTGTTTGCCACCGAAGACCGTAACAACCAGATTTATATGGTGGGTTCCATGGGCTGTGCCTCTTCCCTGGCATTAGGTGTTGCGTTAGCAAGGCCGGATTTGAAGGTAGTGATCGTAGACGGTGATGGTGCAGGCTTGATGCGCATGGGTAACTTTGCCACGCTTGGAACTTATGCTGGCAATAATCTTTTTCATATCTTATTGGATAATGAAGTTCATGACTCTACCGGCGCACAGGCGACAGTGGCAAGTAATATCCAATTTGCAAAAGTAGCAGAAGCCAGCGGTTATTCGATCAGTATATCCGGTTATGAGCTATCTTTACTGGACGAACTGTTTCATTCAACCGTACATGAAGGCCCAGTGTTCGGTCATTTAAAAATTCGTGCTGGAACGATGGAAAATTTACCTAGACCCGATATTACCCCGGCGGATGTGTTAAAACGTGTGATGCAACAAATAGGTTCACAATTTTAATGAAAACGATTTTACTTAACCCGGGTCCAGTTATACTTGGTGAACGTGTCAGACAAGCCTTATTGAAACCTGACTTATGTCATCGCGAATCAGAATTTGTCGGACTACAGAATAAAATACGCGCGGATTTATTATCGGTATACGGACTCTCTAACGACAACTATGCCAGCATTTTACTGACGGGTTCCGGGACATCGGCGATGGAAGGTATGCTGACCAGTTTCGTACCAGCACACGGTAAAACCTTGATTATTGAAAATGGTGTTTATGGTGAGCGCATGTCTAAAATCGCCACTATCTACGACATCGATCATGTCTCCTTACATCATGAGTGGGGTGAACAAATTGATTTGACGAAGGTCGAGGGAGAACTGCAATACCATCATGATATTTCGCATGTTGCGGTTGTTCATCATGAAACCACATCGGGACGACTCAATAATATTGATGCAATAGCCGAGCTTTGTCGAAAGTACAACGCGTCAATATTATTAGATGCCGTCAGTAGCTTTGGCGCAGAAGAGATTAAATTTGATGAATGGAATATCGCCGCCTGTGCTGCTACGGCAAATAAATGTCTACATGGAGTACCAGGTACATCATTTGTTATTGGCAAGCGCGAAGCTGCCGGGCAAATGTCTGCCACACCACCCAGAACGCTGTACCTGGATATGATGACTTATCTGAAAAACCAGGATGCTAACGGTACCCCATTTACACAATCGATCCAGACCTTTTATGCTCTGGCCGAGGCCTTAGATGAGCTGTCTGATAGTGGAGGTTGGCAAACACGCCGTGCGTTATATTGGAAACGTATACAAAAGGTGAGAGATGGCTTAATGGAATTAAACATTACGCCTTATCTGTCACGAGAGGAATCTTCGTGTGTATTAAATGCCTTTTATCTTCCAGAAGGAATTAGCTATCCTGAGCTTCACGATCAACTCAAATCGGCAGGCTTTGTTATTTATGCCGGACAAGGCGACTTCTCCCAATCATTATTCCGCATCTCTTGCATGGGAGAGATTGATGATAAGGATTTGGAACGGCTCATCACAGCATTCAAACAAATTATCTCTGGTAACTAATCTTACCAGGTTCTTACTGTCATCTGATCGACAAGACAACCATACGCTTAACTATGTTGACCACCGTAAGACTCGATGCCAATAATACCGATGACTTAAGTCGAGCCAGTGAACTACTTCGACAAGGTAAACTGGTTGCTGTGCCTACCGAAACTGTCTATGGCCTGGCGGCCAATGCAGAAGATGTTGATGCGGTAAAAGAAATATTTGCCGCTAAAAACAGACCTAGCGATCATCCTCTGATTGTTCATATTGCTGATAAAGATCGTATCCAGCATTGGGCAGAAAACATACCTGAGCTTGCATTCCAGCTAGCAGAAAAATTTTGGCCAGGGCCTATGACTTTGCTATTGAAAAAAGCCGATAACATAAACTCTGTTGTCACCGGCAAACTTGACACGATTGCACTGCGAGTACCTGACCACCCTATGCTGCTACGCTTGCTGAAACAGTCTAATATCGGATTAGCCGCACCTTCGGCCAATCCTTATCGTCAATTAAGCCCTACCAGCGCCGATCAGGTAATGGACAACATGCAAGGTAAAATTGATGCCGTATTAGATGGCGGTGACTGTCAGCTTGGCCTCGAGTCGACCATCGTCGATGTGGTATCGAATCCGATCCGAATATTACGTAGCGGGCCGATCACTGCCAACGAAATCGAAACATTCCTGGGCCAACCTGTTATCACACCGGCAACACATACGGAATCCGTGCCAGGAAACGTCAAGGCCCACTACCAACCCAGAGCAAAGCTCACATTATGTGACAAAGAAAAACTATTTATCGCATTATCAAACGATAATCCAAAGATTGGCTACATAGTCTACAGTGACGACTTCGATAAAGATCAGTCTGAACATATCCGACATCTACCTTCTGATAAATATGCATTTGCCAAACTGTTATATAAGACCTTGTACGAGTTTGACAAAGTGGATATTGATGAAATCTGGATAGAACGCCCACCACAAACCGATGAATGGCAAGCTATCAATGATCGACTAGCACGCGCATCCGCTGCTACTGATGCTTAAAACATGAGAGGTTTGTCACAGTTTGAGCAATATTAAGCGTTAGTAAAGGTAGTTGGCCTATACTTTATTAATCTCGATTTAAAGATTAATAATAATGCTAGAAAAAATATTCACTCGACCACTCGAGCTACATATTGATAACAAACCCATCACGTTCAATACGGTTGATGAATTCGAGTTCACGATCAACTCTCGTACTGCCATACCATTGGAAAAAATTCATGCTGCAATTTGTGCAAGTCCAAATGAATTGGATCTGGAGTTAAATTCAATTACCGTTGCGATTGAGAAGATTACTGAATTAATCAATGATTCCAACGAATCCGGCGAAGTAACCCAGCAGTTGAAAGAAATTAATCCCGTTATTTTTTCCAACGATAATAACTGGCGCGATATATTCTTCTCACTAAAAAAAGATCAATCAGCAGAGTCCAGCCATTATAAAAAAATTGCACTGGATGGCTATCTCACTTACCTGACAAATCGACAAAACATGCTGCAGGCATTGAAAATTCGATTTGCAAGTGCTTCTAGTCAACAACAAAACGAAGAGGCTTTATCTTTTAGAACGGGCGAACTGGAAGTTGCAGACAAGCTCGACTGCAAATCACTGGGCCAGCAGTTAGGCATGACCCGAATTACAAAGGATGAACCTGTCCAAATTAGTATTGAGAAAAATGACAAGATTTCACTGTTACTTGCTAACTACAAATGCAAACTGATTGTCAAAGACGCAATTACTTTTGTCGATAACAACAATGAAAAATATACTTTGTCAGCGGGTGAAAATAAAATTGGCCGCGGCAGCGATTGCGACATCAGGTTTGTCGATACGATGCAACGTATTTCTCGACTTCACCTGACTATCAAGCTGATTGATGACAAGACATTGGAACTCACCGATCATTCTAGCTACGGCTCTCATTATTCAAAAAGCAAAGCCTGGCGCGCTAAACGCTCTAGTTAGTTTTTCGCTCGGCTTCATAAATATTAATAAAACCCGCTTCATTCGGCATTTTCACCTTTGGCAAGCTAGACGCATTCATAACATCGTCTTTATCAATTAACTTGTTTAGATAAAGCAGATAGGCGGTGACGGCATAGACTTCATTATCAGTTAACGACCCCGGTGCAGTCATCGGCATAGATCGCCGAACCATATCAAACACGGTCGTTGCATAAGGCCAATAACTACCAATCGTTTGTTCCGGGTATTCGCTGGTCAATGCCATCTGTGCACCGGCAAGCTGATCGGCACTTTGCCCCAGGCCATTGTCACCATGACAGACCTGACATTGCTGTTGATAAATTTTTTCGCCCTCTGCAACGCTGCCCTGACCTTCTGGTAAACCCTCACCATCAGGAAACACACTGCTATCCCAACTTGCAACTTCCTCTGGTGACGCCGGGTGTCCCAGCATTGGTGATGCAAGCTCCTCTGCGAGAACAGAATTAATCCCAGCCGCTATCAATACTGATATCAGTATTCGGTGTTTCATTATCTTGTTTATCATAAACGTGAGAGACAAAGCCGTCTTTATCGACCTGCCAGTTGGTAATCGCATTGTAGTGAAAGAAACCTTTGCGACCGCGCTGCTTGATCAGCTCACTGCGTTCAGGCTGGACATAACCGGTCTCGTCAGTGGCGCGACTTTTTAATACCGCAACGTTTCCGTTCCAATGCCAGGGCAAACGAAAACGGGTAAATGCCCTATCTAAAACTGGCCCTTGTAATTCGGCCTCTGCCCAACTCGCTCCGGCGTCGGCTGATACTTCGACTTTGGTAATCTTGCCACGGCCCGACCAGGCAAGGCCGGTTATTTGATAATAACCCGGTTTACTCAACAGCATATGCGCAGATGGCGAGGTAATTAAGGATTTGGCTTCAATGAAAAAAGTAAATTGCCTCGCTTTGCCAGACGGCAACAACTCAGTGTATTTTGATGTTTCATTGCGCGCCATTATCGGTCGATTGCTAAGCTTTAAACGACGTAACCATTTTACATTCAATACACCTTCGTAACCGGGCACTATCAGTCTCAATGGATAACCGTTCTCCGGACGAATCCTTTCACCATTCTGATAAAGCGCCAGAAAAGCATCATCCATTGCCTTTTCAATCGGTATCGACATTTGCATCGCGAACGCATCAGCACCCTCGGCAATGATCCACTTGGCCTGTTTCTTTATGCCTGTCTCATCCAATAATACTGACAGTGGCACGCCGGTCCATTCCGAGTTTGAAGCCATGCCGTTAAAATATCCCGCCTCGGATCGCGAAGGCTGTTTGTTCCAACCGGCGTTACTGTTACCGCCACATTCAATAAAGCAAATTTTTGACTGCATCGGATAGCGCAACAAATCATCAATGCTAAAAAACAGATCCCGCTTGACCAAACCATGCATAAGTAGCTTGTGCTGTTTGGGATCGATCTGCGGCACACCATTATGATGTCGCTCGTAATGCAAACCGTTTGGCGTAATCGTGCCTTCCATTAAGTGTAATGGTGTCCACGAAACACCATTACCCGGCACTAATTCATTCTGCGTCGGAAAGCGCACCACTCGATCTTCATATGCTGATGGTTGTCCATAGAGTGAAAAAGGCTTACCGGGCTGGTTCATCCAGGGCTGACGAGAACTGATTGCATCCGATGTTTCATCATTAGCCAAAGCGGTGGATGAGGCCAGAGTAGAAATAGCGCTTAACTGCAGTCCGCGTTTTAAAAAAAGACGGCGATCGAGCAGACCATTACCTGCAATCTGGAACTCTTCAAGCAGTGATTTATCGTTGTTTTTATCGTTCACGCTTTTCAATTAAAAAACAAAAGGGGCACCAAGAATGCCCCTTTATGTCATTTCTTGTTCTGTGCCATTCAATTAACTTGAAAGTTTCACTTCATAGGTATCACTGAACGCGTTATTTTTGGTATCGGTCCCTTTAATAG
Source organism: Gammaproteobacteria bacterium (assembly GCA_028279365.1). Classification (GTDB taxonomy): domain Bacteria; phylum Pseudomonadota; class Gammaproteobacteria; order Eutrophobiales; family Eutrophobiaceae; genus JANQNX01. The sequence goes on from JANQNX010000010.1 coordinate 191,488, forward strand.
TTACCACGCCCTCTTCTTCGGGTTTGAAGTAAAAACGTAAGGCAGGATCCATACTGATGGAAAACGTCAGCAATGCCTTCACCACTGGCTTATCATTGTAACTGACTTCAAACGTATTCATGTAAAACGCCGGGGGAATAACATGCGAACCAATCTTCAACGGCGCCATACCGGTAATATTGGGATGACGAACTTTAACCTGCATCAGGTTAGGCTCTCCCAACGCAACATTACCAACGACTTTCATTTTCATTTGCCCGAGTAATTTTTTTGAGTCTTCCATGCTAGCAGGTGGTGGTGCAGAGCATGCACCCTTGGCACGAACAAAACTTTTTGCCATGTACAATTCGCCGGTATTTAATTCTGCCACGGCTCTGACATAGCTAAATGTATCGACGCGAATACGCATCGCCAGGTCTGCTTTGCCGCTGTCCGGGGTATATTCAAATACACCGACTAAAGGCAACGGATTTTTATCAACGAAAACATGCATTTTTTTGATGTATCGATCAGGGGTCTGGTCGATTTTCGTATGGATTGATATCGGCACAATGGTGGCATCTTCAGCGGTATAAGGCGCTTTCAACTCCAGAACATTTTGCGCCGCACCTTCAATGATCTCCTTATCCTGAAAATTCGGTTTGCGCAGATTCTGTTCCCAAGCCTGGTCAGAGATTTTTTGCCGATGATCGGCAGGCGCCACGTCCGCCATCGCCAGATTGGCAAATGGCATTAACAGGGTCAGTACCGCAATTTGTAACAATGAACGTTTCATAGCTATACCTCTTGGGCCTGATGACCCATCCTCTTAATTTTATATATGGGCTTATTTAAGCAAATTTCGAGTCTAATTTCTGTAACTCAGGTTACATTAATGCCGATTTTGGCTATATGCAGCAATTTTGTCCTTGTCCAACAGCTCAATTTTTCCACGCTGACTTCTAATCCAGCCACGTCTTTCCCATTCATTAATATGTCGGCTAATGACTTCTCTGACACTGCCCATATCCTGCGCCAACTGTTGATGGGTCGTATTCACAACGTCATTGTCATCAACGAGTTTTAACAGGTAGCTTGCCAGGCGCATATCAATTCGACTAAATGCCACCTCGTTAACCAGTAATATTAACTCTGACAACAGATCGCTGTAGTTATCATGAACAAATTTGCGAAATTGTGCGGATTTAGCCATTAGCTGGTTGAAAGGTTTTTCTGGAATCGCAGCCAGTAAGGTGTCTTGCTCGGCGATACTTTCTGCAGGAAAACCCGAGCCGGCCATTAAACATGACGTGGTTAACACACAAGACTCGCCTTTTCCTACGCGATATAACAATATCTCCCGACCCGATTCAGAACTTTTATAGACCCGGGTTTGACCCTGCAGACACATCAAATAATCATTGCAATCCCAACCCGGCTGATAAGCGACATCGCCCTGTTTCAGCGATTTAAAAAAAACCGATCCCATTAGCAAATCTCGCTCATCCTGTTCCAGGTTGTTAAGCGCCGGAAACAACGCCAACCATTCTTGAGTGTGATTTGCTTGACTCATAGTATTTAGTCGTTATATGTCTGTATTAGTTTCCGTCAAGACTGCGGAGAATTCAGCTAATTCGTTTTTGTGTAATAAAAACACACCTTCACCACCATATTCAAATTCCAACCAGGTAAAAGGCACATCAGGATAAGCGGCAATTAAAGCGCCCATACTATTTCCCACTTCAACAATCAGGATACCTTGATTGTTTAAATATTCATGCGCTTGTTGCAAAATTCGAGCGACGATGGCCAGGCCGTTTTTCTGCGCTCGCAATGCCTGCTGTGGTTCATGCTGGTATTCCGTGGGTAAGGTATGCATTTCATCATCACTAACATAAGGCGGGTTGCTGATAATAATATCGTATTGCTTGCCGCTTAACTGCTGGAATAAATCAGAATGAATTAGTGCCACTGTTGAAGACAGCTGATGTTGTTCAACATTAATCGTTGCGACAACCAACGCATCTTTATCAACATCAACTGCATCGACACTGGCCGAGGGAAAAGCATAAGCACAAGCAATAGGAATACAGCCACTGCCGGTTCCTAAATCCAGGATTCGTGAAACATTATCCGCGTCGATCCAAGGTGAAAATTTACTGGTGATGAGTTCGGCAATCGGCGACCTCGGAATTAATACGCGTTCATCGACATAAAACGAGAATCCCGCAAACCAGGCCTGCTTAACCAAATAGGCAACGGGAATACGCGCCTGTATTCGTTTTTTAATAAGCGATGCTACTTCCAGAATTTGTTGTTCAAGGATAGGCGCGTCAAGCTCATCCTCATCGCAATTAAAATCAAGACCAAGCGTTGCCATCACCAAATAAAACGCATCACTCTCGGCACTGTCAGAACCATGACCGTAATATAACTCCGCGTTGGAGAATTGATATTCTGCGTACGTGATTAACTCGCGCGCAGTTTGCATAGGCGTCATTAAGAGAGTGCTGTGTAACCGGGGATTTCGCTGAAGTTTATCTCGTCAATCTGCTCTGCCTTCAGATACTCGTTAGCATATTGCAGATATATTTTCTTATGTATGAATACATCAAATAAGTCAGCATCGACATGATTATCCACTTTCATCCGGCCAAGAATTTTCAGTGATTGTGATAATGACATGGCCTTTTTGTAGGGTCGATCGCTGGCGGTCAACGCTTCAAACACATCAGCAATCGCCACCATTCTCGCCTGTACCGACATGTCCTCACCCTTAAGCTTATTTGGATAACCGGTACCGTCCATTTTTTCATGGTGACCGCCGGCAAATTCAGGCACACGTTTTAAGTGTTTGGGATAAGGCAGTGATTCGAGCATTTTAATTGTCACGGTCACATGATTATTAATAATCTCGCGTTCCCTGACAGATAATGTACCTCTGCCTATCTGTAGATTGTTTTTTTCTTCATCACTGAGCAGATTCAGTGTCTCACCTTCAGCATTAGTCCAGGTTTGTTCAGCAATCTCCTCGATCCGCGCCAGATCCTGATCCTGTAATGATTCACCACCAATATTATATTTTCTGATATCTTCACGTTGTGCTGACAATTGCTTTATGGTTTGCGTTAACTCAGGATCCTGACTCAGTGCTTTCTCGATATCTTCACTGCCCTTCAACTTATTTTTCAATACCTGGATAATTGCATCGCGTTTTAATATTTCAAAACGGGTATCGACCAGCTTGATGCGATCAAAGATTGTTTCGAGTTTTGTACCCTTATCAACGACGTACTCCGGCGTGGTGATTTTACCGCAATCGTGTAACCAGGCAGCGACCGACAACTCATACTTTTCATCCTCGCTCATACTGAAATCTTTAAGTGGGCCAAGATCGATTTCATTCACTGCGTCAGCCAGCATATTGGTCAACACAGGCACGCGTCGACAATGCCCGGCAGTATAAGGTGATTTCTCATCAATGGCATTAGCGATGAGTTCAATAAACGAATCGAACAGATTACGCTGCGCTTCGATCAGATTTTTATTGGTAACGGTAACTGCTGCTTGCGATGCCAGGGATTCAACCAGTTGTTGATCGAGCAGAGAAAACTCCACCACCTGTTTACTGTCTTCATCCATTGCATTGATTAATTGCAATACACCGATGATCTCATTTTCATGATTGGTCATCGGCACAGTCAAAAACGATTTGGAACGATAGCCGGTTTTTTTATCAAAATTACGGGTACCGGAAAAATCAAAGGCCTCGTTGGTATAGGCATCTGGGATATTCACTGTGACGCCACTGATCACTGCCCAGGCTGCCACCATATTTTTGTTTGGATTACCTGCCTCATCATAGAGCTCGATAGGATAGAAACTGATCTCTTCTCCGCTAGTGCCACCTTTATGCACCCCGAGAGAACGATTGTGAAGAATTTCAAACTTGAGCTGATTATCATCAGTACGCGTGTAAAGCGTGCCACCATCGGCATGGGTCAATTCCATTGCCTTAACCAGAATCAATTCCAGTAAACGTTCGTGATTTTTCTCAGCAGAGAGCGCGATGCCGATTTCATTTAATTCGCGCAGTAAATTCGAGATATTCTGTTGAGATTGTTCCATTAATTATTATTCGTGTTTTTCCTTCATTCTAGGTGAAGCTTCACCAGAGTAAAACAAAAACAGGGCGATAAACGCCCTGCTATTCAACAAAAATGAAAAAATCCTAGTCCGCCAAACTCACGATCAAGGCGTTTAACTTATGGACAAAACTGGCCGGATCTTTCAATTGCCCACCCTCACTAAGCAAGGCCTGGTCGAACAAAATATGTGACCAGTCTTTAAACAAGTCTTCGTCCGACTCCACATCGATTTTCTTCACAATAGGATGATCCGGATTAATTTCAAGAATCGGTTTCGAACCGGGGATCGCCTGCCCTGAAGCTTGCAGTATCTGCTCCAGATGACGGCCCATATCGTTCTCGTCACTGACCAAACAAGCCGGCGAATTTGTCAAACGGGAGGTAATCCTGACTTCTTTCACTTCCTCATCCAGCACTTTCTTGACACGTTCTATGAGTTTGGAAAAATCCTTGTTCTTCTGTTCTTCCTGTTTCTTCTCTTCTTCGTCCTGAATGTCGCCCAGATCCAGTGCACCCTTGTTTACCGATTGTAATGGTTTGCCATCAAATTCAGTCAAATGCGACGTGACCCACTCATCGATAGGATCGGACAGCAATAACACCTCAATACCTTTCTTGTTGAATATCTCCAGGTGCGGACTGTTCTTGGCGGTGGCATGTGAATCGGCGGTGACGAAATAAATCGCTTTCTGACCTTCCTGCATACGTGCGACATAATCTTCCAATGAAACGGTTTGATCTTCCTTGCCATCTTCATGAGTGCTGGCAAATCGGAACAACTTGGATAAATCATCTTTGTGATCGCTACTTTCAATGACGCCCTCTTTGAGCACTTTGCCAAACACTTGCCAGAACTCGGCATACTTCTCTACGTCCTTTTCCGCCATGTCTTTCAACAGTCCCAACACACGTTTGGTACAGCCGGAACGAATCGAATCGATGACTTTATTGTGTTGCAGAATCTCTCGCGATACGTTCAAAGGCAGATCGTCCGAGTCAACGATGCCTCGCACAAATCGTAACCATGAGGGAATCAATTGTTCCGCATCATCCATAATGAACACGCGTCGGACATACAACTTAACACCATGACGTTGTTCCCGATCCCAAAGATCAAACGGAGCCTTCGAAGGAATATACAGTAATGACGTATATTCAAGCTTACCCTCTACCTTGGTATGGACATGGGTCATCGGGTCCTGGAAATCATGACCGACATGTTTATAAAACTCGTTATATTCCTCGTCAGAAATATCCTTTTTATTGCGTGTCCATAATGCCGTGGCTTTATTAACCGTTTCTTCCCCGGTTTCATCCTCACCCTGTTTATCCATCATGATCGGCAAGGTAATGTGATCGGAGTATTTGGTAATAATGCCGTGTAACCGATAGGCGTTTAAAAACTCATCCATATCGTCTTTGAGTTGCAATACTATCTTTGTACCGCGTTTAGGCCGGTCAACGGTTTCAATGGTATAGTCGCTTTGACCGTCAGAACTCCAACGCACCCCTTCCGCTCTTGGCAAACCCGCTCGACGGGTGGTGACCTCAACCTTGTCTGCCACAATAAAACAGGAGTAGAAACCCACACCAAACTGGCCAATCAGTTGCGAGTCTTTGGTTTCATCACCGGTCAAGGATTCAAAAAATTGTTTGGTACCGGATTTTGCAATCGTCCCCAAATGCTCTACCACTTCATCTCGAGACATACCTACACCATTATCAATCACGGTGATGGTTTTTTGTTTTTCATCGAATTCCACTCGAATCTTTAGCTCAGAATCATCTTCATATAAACTGTCGTCTTTCAATGCCTCGAAACGTAACTTATCAGCGGCGTCGGACGCATTTGAAATCAATTCCCGTAAAAAGATTTCCTTATTGCTGTATAGCGAGTGAATCATCAGGTTAAGCAACTGCTTAACCTCGGTTTGGAAGCCCAGTGTCTCCTGTTTTGCTTCTACTGACATAAGCGCTTGAATCCCCTTTGAGTATCAATAAATTTAATTAACATAGAGTGTGGACATTAATCCGTTTTTCAAGTGGCAAATACCAAGAATTTTTAACCGGAAAAACCCTTTTGCTTCATTGCGTTTCGGCAAAATAGGGGCAATAATTAAGTATCTGCAATATCAGATGAACCGACGGAGGAGTCGCAAATGAAACGCTTTACTAAACAACTGGGTCAGGGCATGACGGAATATATTATTATCGTCGCGCTGATCGCTATCGCTGCTATCGGTATATACAGCGTATTTGGTGATACGGTGACCGACCAAATGGGTAATATGACGGCAGAATTATCAGGTGGTACCGCTACCTCGGATATCTACACTGAAGGTGGTGCTGCAGAAACACAACGAGGACTGGGTGACTACCAGGATTCAAACAACTAATTCTGCATAATTTGCTTCGGTCGCTGTCAGCCATTTGCTGACAGCGACTGATTTATGGGTAATGTTGCTCTCTCCGGTTCTTATCAAATCCTAAGCCTGCAAGGAATTGGCCTTGTCGGGTAAAACACTAAATTTCAAACGTTCCCAAGGTGGTCAGGCCGCTGTTTTCGTTATGCTATTCATGGCGATACTGCTCGTGGCGACATTAGCTATCTTCAAGTCTGGCAAACTCACCAGCAACAAAATGGAACTCCAGAATGCCGCCGACGCTGCAGCCTACAGCATGTCAGTGGTCGAGGCCCGCGACCTGAATTTTGCCGCGTATATGAATCGCGCCATTGTGGCGAATGAGGTAGCGATTGGACAATTGGTGGGGTTGGCGTCATGGGCCTACCATTTTCGTTCCTTTGCCGATTACCTGGATAGTTATAACCAGCTGTTCCTGTCACCCGTAACCCTGGGCGCATCCAATGCCTTTGTCACGCCTATTACCAGCGCCTGGCGAACGGCCGGCACTACTGCGCAAAATATTATGAAAACCATTGCCAATATTGGCACCACGGTCATTCATAATATTAATAAGATTTACGGCTTTGCTGAATTTGGTTACCACACGGTCAGTATCATCTTCGCCGTCGGTGTGCTGGATGATGTCATCGACCAAAATGGGCCACCCGGTACCAAGATATCGGATTTTGGCATCATGTCACTGATTGCGCATATTGCTACTTACGGCGTGTTGCCTAATTTGCCGGGGGATCAATTTGCCACCGCCTATCAGTCTAGTACTCGCACACCTGTGGATGAGGTGGGAGGGGAAGATGATGGCTACGCGCGGCTCGCCGCGTTAATTCGCGATTCCCGCGACCCGTTTACCATGGGCCGTGGTTGGGAGTTACGTCCGCCCGGATTCCCAATCGATAGAACCGGGGACGATGCATTTGACTTCACTATCATCGATGTCGCTATTGCGAGAGTGGGCGTCACGATTGAGTTCTACTTTGATATTTCGCTTGAACGTAAAGGTGCAAGTGAACTCAGGATTGTGCTACCCAACCGAGGCAATGCAACGGCCGCCAACTACAACTGGTCCAGCGCCGACACAACAGGTTTGTTTCTCGATATCTTTCTCGGCTTTGACGTCTGGGGGCAATTGTGTGACCCGATTTTTGGTTCCGGTTGTACCAGCCGTGGCACCATTATCGGTGGCGAGCTGGACTTTGGTGATTCCACCGTCAGTCTGAAAGGACGTTTTGCCGGAATAAATTTCACCATTATTCCGGAAATGCCATTCCCGACATCGGCGCCGTTTGCCTCAGGTTTTGCCGAAGCCGGAAAGAATTCCCCAAATAACCTGGGTACCCAACATATGTTGCTGGCTTCACTTGGCGGCGACATTGAAACCGATCATTATGGTGAAGCAGCCAACAATTTACTTGCCTGGACCTCGCCCGGTCCCGGCGTACCGACACCCATTGGCGTTGCACCGTCAGCACAAATCTATGAAACCCTACTCGGCTCACGCGTTAATAAAAGCTATAGTGGCCTGCCGTACTACGTTGATACGACCGGTAATGAGTCATTTCTCGGGGTTGGTGCACCGAACCTGTTGATAGGTCTGGTACAGGATGAGCCAGATTACGACAGCACTACAACTTATGCCGAACCCTCAGGCCGTTTCGGGTTAACTGAAAACCTGGCCGATCAGGAATTGGCCGTATTGGCAAAATCGGAACTGTATTTTTCCCGTCCAACCGACAGCCTGGCAGCGCACTTTCATCGCGGTGATGGTCAGGCCGAATACGGCAGCGCGTTTAATCCTTACTGGCAGGCAAGACTGATTGAAACCGACTACGCCGATCGCTTATTGGCCTTATTGGTGCAGCAAAAAGAAGATTTCATCAATACCGGGCAAAGTTTTAACCTGCTATTTGGTTCTTTACTTGATCTGCTGCCATGATCAAACGCTGTTACGCTAAAACAAGCAAAGGTCAGGCGATGACCGAGTTTTTAATCTGCGCATCGTTTGCACTGGTACCGTTGTTCCTCGCAATCTCACTATTGGCAAAATACGTCGATATAAAACAAACCAACATTCAGCGCGCACGCTATGAGGCTTGGGAATACACCGTTTGGTATGCCAATAATAGCGAACCGATGACCGGCTTCAATGCCGTCAATCAACCGATTAAGTCAACTACTTCAACACAGCAAGAAGCCATGCAGCGTTTTTATACTGACCCGGGTACAGAATTAACCACAAGCCCGATTACCAATACCGATATGACTACCGGTTGGACTGCGGCAACGGCAAACCCGCTATGGGTTGATCGTCTTGGCGCACCACTCTACTCCGGTGACAGTGGCGGCGTGGATAACCTGAGAAGTTCACAAAATACCCCGACCCTGCCGGTGGTAGGCACAGTAATGAACACTCTGTTTGATGTCATTGATTTTGCCTTCAGTGCGATTGGCTCGCTGATGAGCCTGATCGGTTCATCAATCGGTTTCACTGCGATCAATACCGATGGTTACGCCATGTCAACAACAGCCATGCAAGTCGCCGTGAACCCAAATTTTGTCAATATCAATAGCGTGATGGGCGCGCGCGGCACCTCGAACGAATTAGCCGGCGCTGCTGGCGGCAATCTAACTTTTGTCAGTAACGCTGCAGTGCTATCTGATGCCTGGAATGCCGGTGGCGTTGAACATACCTACAATCAGGCTGGCGGCACGGTACCAACAACACTATTAAACGGTTTAATTAATGCTATTCCGGGCTTTACTACAGTCTGGAATGTCGTCAGTGTGCTAGCACCTGAATTGAGATTATGTAACCCAGGTGGTATCTGGGGGCCGAATGATAAAGGCAGTCTTTGGTTGGGCCATATTGATATAGACGCTGTGCATCCTGACAGACTGGAAGGCGGCGGTGTCCATGTTTGCAACGAGGCAGGCATGTGCGATTTCGTCCCAAATATTCCGAGAACCGACGATTCCAGGACCTGCATATGATGACGACTTTCTATTCCCGTTTATGCAGCTTGTTATTGTTAACACTATGGCTAAATTCCGTTTTTGCACTTGGCGGCCCACCAGACTTTCCACCGCCACCGGATGCACATGTTGAATGGGTAGGAAACAACATTGAGGTTAATGGGATCAAATCCTCAATTCGTTCATTTCACACACGTAAATCGATAGAAAGAGTGGTGGAGTTTTATCGAAAAGAATGGCAACGCCCCGTGGAAAAGGGTAAACCCGGCTTCATGGAGACCATCGATGCCGCCCCCTGGTATATCATCAGTCGAATTGAAGATGGCTATCTGATGACAGTACAGGTTCAAGTCAAACAAAATGACCAGTCTGGTTCCTGGGGCTATCTCTCTACCAGTCCATTGACGAAAGCTAGTCCCAGTGATGTAGAAAAAATTGGTAAAAATCTGCCCAAAATGCGCGGTAGCCATGTCTTGACTGAGACCAGGAGTAATGACCCAGGAAAAAAAGCCAGAACAGCAATCATTACCAATACCTATTCTGTACCGAGCAACGTCAGCTTCTATCGTAATCACTTTCGCGGCAAAGGCTGGACACTGGAGACAGACAAGGCGCTGGGCAACAATGAGGTGCATGCTTTGGTTTACAAAACCAAGCGAAATCGCGTCACAATGATGTTCATGAAAGACCAGGATTACACTAGAATTGTGCTTAACTCCGTGACAAACTCTATCTTCTAGTTTTAGGGGAAAACTATGCTTCGAAAAACAGCCTCCAGATTGCAAGACGGGCAATCCATGGTAGAGTTTGTTGTGGTGTTGGTGTTTGGTGTCATGGTGCTAACCATTGGTCCAGGCGGTGATGTGTTACTGGATCTATTGGGCGTTATCAATGACAAATATCAGGGCTATTCCTATGCCGTTTCGATGTCAGATATGCCGCAATTCGATAATCTTGGTGCCTTCCTCGTCTCACCAGATGGCGCCAATATGACTAATCCGAATGACTTGATAAACCAAATGAATAATTACACCCAGTTCCCGACATTAGACACATTCCCAGATGACCTGATGCCAGACAGTCCGGCAGATATCCTGGATGGGGCGACGTCACTTTTCTTCTAAACCGAGATTTTCTCATCAAAGCTGGATAGATTAAAAATAATAAACTATGGCTAAACAACAAGAAAAAAGCATACTTCCATTACTAGCAGGTGCCGTTGGCTTCGGCATTGTTGCCGCCTTACTGGCAATGTTTTATCTAAATGCTCGTGAAGCACAGTTAAAAGAAAAATATGAACAAAATAAAGCTCAGGAAATTCTTGTTGTCGTCGCCAATGGTGATTTGCGCAGAGGTCAGGAGATAAAGCCGGAATTCTTCAGCCAACGAAGGGTACCGCGTGCCTTTGTACATGAAGATGCGGTATTCCCGAATGAATTTGATCGTTATATCGGTACTGCTATTACTGCCAATATTGGCCGTGGTAAGCCATTACTAAAAAGTTTTATCGATCAGGAATTCCCACGAGATTTTTCCGATGTAGTTGCCCCCGGAAAACGCGCGTTAACGGTAACAGTAGACGAAATTAACTCTATCGGTGGCTTTTTACGTCCAGGCAATCGCGTCGATATCTTTGTCAACATCCCTTTTAACACCTCTGGCTTCAGTCCGGAATTATTTGCCGCAGCTCAGCAAACAGGATTGCTAAACCTGTTGCCACAGGAGGTATTAGATGAAATCCCTCCTGAAATACTCACCGCGTCAGAGTCAGTAGAAAATCCGACCGAGTTGCTGGGTTTGGTAGCACCGTCTGATGTCATCATTCCCGTTGTGCAAAATCTAAAGGTGTTGGCCACGGGCCGTGACCCTTACCAGGAAACCCTGGACGCGTTAAGACAACCACAAAGCAGAAGTGAATCGAGCTTCACCAACATTACGCTTGAGGTTGACCCCACACAGGCGGCATTGATTACGATTGCACAAGATAAGGGAGAGATCGTCTCCTTGTTACGTAATCGTAACGATCAAAGTTTCTCTGACTTTACCACTGTATCATCACCGGATTTATTTGGTAATGCGGCGCAGATGGCAGCTGCCGAACGCGAACGCGCATCAAGAGCTGCAACTGTTGGCGGTGTCGATGTGAACGGTAATCTGGTCGATGCCAATGGCAATAAGCTAATGGATCGCGATCAACTGGCTGCGGCAGGTTACAGCGTGAATGAGAATGGTCAGATCGTTGATAAAAACGGTAATGTAGTCGATCCGAACGATATCGTAGTTGCACCTGACGGTACGGTCATGACGAAACAACAGCTTGCTGCCGCCGGCTTAACGGTAAATGAAAGTGGCCAAATTATCGATAAGGACGGCAATGTTATCGATGTTAATGATGTGGTTGTAGCAGCGGACGGTTCTGTAGTCACCAAACAGCAGCTTGAGGCATCAGGTCTAAGTGTTAATGCCAGCGGCGAAATTGTCGATGCCAATGGCAGAGTGGTTTCACCTGATAAATTGGTGATTGCTGAAGACGGTACCATTATTACGCAGGACAAATTGGCGGCAGCAGGCATGCAAGTCGCAGCCGGCGTTGATAGTGATGGCAATCTGCTTGATGCCAACGGTAATACTCTAGCCAGTAAAGAACAACTTGAGGCCGCTGGCATCAAGATGGCGTCTGGCGTTGATGATAGTGGCAATCTGCTTGATGCTGATGGCAATACCATAGCCAGTCGTGAACAGCTCGAGGCCGCTGGCTATACTGTCAACGAGAATGGTCAAATTGTCGACAAAAACGGCAATGTCGTTGACCCAAGCAATATTATGGTCGATAAAGATGGCAACGTCGTCGATCCAAACAAACTGATGGTCGATGAAGACGGCAATGTGATTCATGCCGATGACGTCATGATTGCGGCTGATGGTAACGTCATTAACAAGGCACAACTGGAAGCTGCTGGACTTAGCGTTAATGAGCTTGGTCAGGTTGTTGATAAGGATGGCAACATTGTTGACCCGAGTACACTGGTGGTTGCCTCCGATGGCAGCGTGATGACGCAGGAACAACTGGCCGCAGCAGGGCTGAGCGTCAATGAAAACGGCGAGATTGTAGATAGCGAAGGAAACATCGTTGATGCCAATGACTTAATCACTTCTGCCAATGGTGAGATCCTTAGCAAGAAACAACTGGCGGACGCCGGTATCAAGGTCGCGGGTGGCGTTGATGCAAGCGGAAATCTTGTCGACGAGAACGGCAAAGCGATTGCCAGTCGCGCCGAGCTTGAGGCCGCAGGTTATAGCATTAATGAAAATGGTGAAATTGTGGACAAGGACGGTAACGTGGTTGACCCATCAGATATCCTGGTTGGTAAAGATGGCAAAATACTGTCGGAAGAGAAAATTGCCCAGGTTGCAGATGCACAGAGCATTACTGGTGACAAGGAAGGTGTATCGAATGCCTACGATTTAATTATTGGCGGTTCCAGTGAAGACGGCGTTGCAAGATCCAGAAAAGTAGTCATACCGGAAGATGATGACGAAAGCACAAAAGTTATCAAGTAAGTTTTTATTACTCAATACGACGCTGCTTTTAATCATGCTCTCGGTATATTCGCTGTTATCTTATGCTGGCGAAAACCAGCAACGGTTGCTTGAAGAAGAACAAAACGGCTATGGTGAAAACACGTCACCTGATGATTTGGATAAGACTGTTGAAAAAAATATTGCTAATAAACCTGTTGCAACTGGTAAAAGTGTGAAGATGATTGTAGGTGGACAATCTGAAGATGGGGTAGCCAGAGAAACCTTTTTACCTGTGGAAGACTGAATGAAATGTTGGCAGACAAATACAGACATTCTCTGAATGGGAAAACGAATTATGATAATAATTAAAAAGCAAACCGGGTATTTCACATGCTAAAAAAACTCGTTCTAACATTGTTCGCATTAATGTTCGGATTTTCAGTGTATGCGGCACAAAATATTCAATTATTTTCCGGTGAGATCAAGATCCTAAAACTGGCTAATATCGAAAGAATTGCAGTCGGCAGCCCGGATGTCATTAGTAATTCGCTACTCAATGATGGCCAGTTAATATTAATCGGCGAGGGACAAGGCACGACCGATTTAAAAATCTGGTTCACCGATGGTTCGAAACGCGACTACAAAATTACCGTAATTGAGAAAGCAGGCAATCTGGTACAGCGCAAAAATGAAGTCGCGAACTTACTCTCAGACATTTATGGAATCGAGGTCAGTATCGTCGGTGACAGGATCGTACTCACCGGTGAAATCGGCTTTGGGCACGAAGACACAATCAATACCGTCAGGGAAACATACGAGGAAGTGGTTGTTAATGTGAACTCGACTAACGAACTGGGCAGAAAAAAAGCAGAAATCGAGGATTTATTATCAGAAGTCGAAGGCCTGAATGTCAGGATTGTTGGCGAAAGAATCGCACTGAGCGGGTTAATTGATAACGGCTTTGATGAGGCAATTACGGCGATTGAGGGTGTTTATCCTGAGCTATTGGATTTAACTCAACGCGCGAGTCTTGATGTCAACATGCCAGATAACAAGATGGTATTGATGAATATCAAGATTACTGAATTTAACCGAAACTTTCTTGAGAATCTCGGCATTCTGTGGGACACCTCCATTAATGGATTCAGCGGCGGTGCAGCGTTAACTGTTAAAGACAATGATACATTTCGAGCGGTAAATGAAGCGACACCTACCTCATTTGAGGCGACTTTACTTCCCGGAGCCGGAAGCAGCCCATTAGGCTACTTCGGTATCGCGTCTGAAATTACCTCGCGTATCAACTTCGCGGTGAATTCCGGTAATGCCTTGATCCTGGCCGAACCCAGGCTAGCAGCCAGAAGTGGAGGCGAGGCGACCTTTCTATCGGGTGGAGAATTTCCAATTCAGATATCAAACATCAATGGCACAACCATTGAATTTAAAGAGTTTGGCATTCAGCTATCGGTCACACCGGAAGTCGACAGAAATGACAACATACGTGCGAAAGTCTCAACCGAATTAAGCTCGATTAATAATGCCGTGGCGGTAGATGGCGTACCCGGCCTGTCAACCAGGAGAACAGAAGCCGATGTCATTTTACAATCAGGCGAAACGCTGGTGATGTCTGGCTTAATCAATCAGGAAGCGTCGAAAGATATCACCGGTATTAAATTTCTCAAAGACATTCCTATTCTTGGCAGACTATTTAGTTCAGAAACCTTTAGAGATAACAAAAGCGAACTTGTTATTTTTGTCTCGCCGCAGGTATTTGATGCAGACGATCAACTAAACAGTGATGCGGTTGATTACGTCAATGAGGGTATCGAGAACGTGATTGAAGCAATAGAAGAAAAATCGCTGGATATTGTTTATTAATCCTTCGTATGCCAAACAACAACTGTTTGGCGTTTTGTTTAATTACAGTTTAGGTAACATTTATGTTTGATGTTGTAGTCAATAATGCCAAGGGCGAACGCTTACAGAATTTTCATTGTCCGGTTGCCGAGTGCACCATAGGTAAAGCCCGCGATAATTTTGTGCAACTCCGGGGTTGGAAAGTCGCACCTCATCACGCTGAAATCCATCGTACTTCTGAAGGTTTATTCATAGAAGATAAGACCGGACAAAAACGCATCGAAGTCAATGGCGTGGATGTCGATCATCATGGACCGATTCGTTCCTCAGATGAGATCATCATTGCCGGTTACCACATACAGGCCGGTGTCAGCGCCAACGCCAAAGAAGAGGATTATGATGAGGAGGACGACAGCTCTTTCGATGACATGAAGACTGTCATTGGTGTTCCTTCCCACGCCGTACTTGAAGAATCAGAAGAGCTCAGTAAGACACTCATCGACCTGCAACATAACGAAAAATTTAAATGGCGTAATCGCGTGCATGATGAACTGCTCGCTGCAATGGATCTGCGTCGTACCGATATCAGCAGTATGGACGAAGACAAACTGCGCAAGCACGTCGCAGGCATGATTAAAGAAATCATAGAAGAAATGGGTGATAAGCTGCCTGGCGACGTCGACAGAAACCAGCTTGCTAATGAAGTCCTAAATGAAGCTGTCGGTCTGGGTCCACTGGAACGCTTGCTCGATGATGACAGCGTGACTGAGATCATGGTCAACAAGTTTGATGAAATCTATATCGAACAATCAGGCAAATTAACCTTATCTGATATCACATTCTCCAGCGATGACGCAGTCATGACCGCTATCGAGCGTATCGTCTCTCCACTCGGTAGACGTATCGATGAAAGCTCGCCGATGGTGGATGCACGTTTAAAAGACGGTTCTCGTGTCAACGCCATCATCCCGCCGTTGGCACTCCGCGGCCCATGTTTAACCATTCGTAAATTTGCCAAACAAAAACTGGTCGCGCAGGACCTGGTTAACTTCGGCGCCCTCAATGCAAATATGGTGAACTTCCTTGAGACCGCCGTGAAAAACCATATGAATATCATCATTTCCGGCGGTACCGGTAGTGGTAAAACGACGTTGTTAAACGTGTTATCAAACTTTATCCCTCCGAGTGAACGTATTGTGACTGTCGAGGATGCGGCAGAACTGAAACTGGTACAACCACACCTGGTCAGTCTCGAGGCACGCCCGGCCAACCTGGAAGGGAAAGGCGCCATCCCAATTCGGGATCTGGTAAAAAACTGTTTACGCATGCGTCCTGACCGTATCGTCGTTGGCGAGTGTCGTGGCGGTGAAACGCTGGACATGTTGCAGGCGATGAATACGGGTCATGATGGCTCGCTGACTACTGCTCACGCCAACACGCCAAGAGATTTGATTGCGCGTATCGAAGTCATGGTGATGATGTCGGGCATGGATTTACCAGTTTCGGCGATCAGGGAAATGGTGGCATCGGCAATTCATATTGTTGTACAGCAAACGCGTTTCTCTGATGGTAGTCGCCGCGTGATTAATATTACAGAAATTACCGGAGTGGAATCGGGCATCGTTTCCATGCAGGATATCTTTCGTTATCAGCAGGAAGGCTTTGATGACAAAGGGCGCGTAAAAGGCCATTTTGAGGCAACCGGTGCGATTCCGCATTTCTATGAGGAGATGCGACAACGAGGTTTACCGGTGGATATGTCAATCTTCTCGTAATCGTTTATGGACTTTCTGTTAAACCTTTCTGCTGGCGCAACCTATTATCTAACACTTGCTTGTGTGTTTGTGACTGTCACTTGTTTATGGTTTGCATTTGTCAGTAAAGCGCAGAAAGCCATAGATAACTACAAGGAAACCTTTACCTCAACGGCGACCAGTAACATGTCCGATATGTTTATGTCGGTCGATCCCAACCAACTCTTTATTATCAATATTGCGGCTATTGTGGTCATGCCAATATTAACCTGGCTGGTCACCAGAGATATTGCTGCGACCCTGGCCATGCTGGGCTTGATTATCTTCCTGCCAGCGATTTTTTATCGCACTATGCGTAAACAACGCCTGGCCAGGTTCGAAAAACAACTTCCAGATGGTCTGGCAATGATATCCGGTGCCATGCGTGCCGGCGCCAGTTTAAATATTGCGTTGGAGAGTCTGGTCAAGGAACAACCTGCGCCACTGTCTCAAGAGTTCGAGTTATTTTTAAAAGAACAGCGTCTCGGGGTTGAGTTTGAAGACTCGTTAAAAAAGATGGAAGAACGTTTGCCATTACAGGACTTTAGTATGTTGGTGACCGCTTTACGTATTAACCGTGAGGTCGGTGGTAACCTCGCCGAAACCATGGAAACATTGGGAGAAACACTGCGACGTAAAGCCATGATGGAAGGCAAAATTGAAAGTTTAACCGCACAAGGCAAACTGCAAGGTATCGTCATGACCGGTTTGCCGGTATTACTTGGGGTGTTACTGAACTTCATGGAACCTGAAGCCATGAGTAAGCTATGGACCACAACCATAGGCTGGGTCGTACTCGGTATCGTCATCATCATGGAAATGCTCGGCTATTTCATGATTAATAAAATCACCAGTATCGATGTGTAGAGAATAAGATGAACAATATTTACTACAACGGCAGCCTGATAAGTTATTTCATCGCCGCGTTATTACTGGTGTTATTAATCGGTATTGTTTATTCCATGATCGATAAAGAGGATCGCACTTATATGGATCCGCTGTCATGGAAGATGAAATTAATGTGGCCTTTCATACAAATCATTGCCAATTTTTTTGTTGTGTTTCTGC
This sequence comes from Gammaproteobacteria bacterium, assembly GCA_028279365.1. Taxonomy (GTDB): domain Bacteria; phylum Pseudomonadota; class Gammaproteobacteria; order Eutrophobiales; family Eutrophobiaceae; genus JANQNX01. The sequence goes on from JANQNX010000010.1 coordinate 209,245, forward strand.
CTTACGAAATACTCGAAAGCACGGAAAAAAAGATTACCCATTCCGGGGTCAGCTATCTGTTAAACGCAGAACAATTTATCGCCTTGCGAATTATCTCGGCCATAGTTGCGCCACTAGTTGCACTATTCGTGATGGTCTGCCTCGATAATTACCAGCCCATCTGGTTTGTCATCATGCCACTACTTGGCTTTATGTTTCCGAATATCTGGTTGTCTGATACGAGAAAAAAACGCGACAGTGCAGTAATCAGAACCCTACCCGTCTACCTTGATTTCATCACGATGTGTGTTGAAGCAGGCTTAAACCTGCAAGGCGCATTGGGTCAGGCGATGGAAAAGGCACCGCCCGGACCATTACGTAATGAGTTTTCTGTGGTGCTAAGAGATTTACGTTCGGGTTTATCACGTGCCGACTCTCTGAGGCGCATGGCTGAACGACTGGATATTCAAGAGATCACTAGTTTTGTTAGCTCTATTATTCAAGCAGAAAAGATGGGGGCATCACTGGCCACAGTGTTACGCGTGCAGGCTGATCAACGACGCAACGAACGATTTCAACGGGCAGAAAAACTGGCGATGGAGGCACCGATTAAACTGGTCGGCCCGCTGATTATGTTTATCTTCCCTGTGACCTTTATTGTTCTTGGCTTCCCGATCGCGATGAAGTTCCTCGGCGAAGGAATGCTATGATCCATGGCTACCTGACCGCACCCAATTGTGTGATTAATAACGTATCCAAAACCACCTTTTTTTTTGAACGCATGCGCGGCCTGCTCGGGACGCGTGAATTGGGTGATCGTAGTCTGTTAATTGCCCCTTGCTCTTCGGTTCATACCTTTGCCATGCATTATGCTATCGATCTGGTTTTCATTGATAAGCACTGGCGCGTAATAAAAACCGTCAACTCCTTAAAACCCTGGCGTATGGCCGCAGCAAGAAATGCAGCGATGGTACTGGAACTCGCCGCAAAACGTTTACAAGAATTACCACTCAACATAGGACAACAGCTTGAATGGCATGAACATGCATAAGCTTATTCAACATATATTAAGCATTACTATTGTTTTAGTAGTCAATGGATGTAGTTCTACTAACATAAAAAATGATAACAACGCTGGTACTGATAAAGACTTGTTGCAGCTCAGGACAGAGGCAGATCAGGCTTATCAGAACAATGATCTCCAACTCAGTGAACAACACTACGAAACCCTGATAAAAGAGTTACCCGAAGAAGCGTTGCACTGGTTCAGACTGGGTAATATTTATGTACGCACGAACCGGCCTTACGCGGCAATGAATCTGTATCGCGAAGCAGTGATTCGCGACCCTAAATTTGCCAAGGCCTGGTATAACCTTGGTGTCGTCCAACTTAAACAAACGGCGTTCAGCCTGAATGAAATGTTGATCTATACTGATAAGACTGATCCACTGTATGAAAAAGCAGAAACCATGTTGAATGAAATCACGAATATTATTCAGGAATAAATTGGCTGGCATTTAATCCAGACATAGTATTTCAATGCAATACACGAAACTTACTGGAATAAAAAACGCCCGCGCACAAGCCATGGTTGAGTTCCTGGTTGTCACACCGGTAATGCTGTTATTAGTCATGGGGATTCTGCAATTTGCCTTAATCTATCAGGCCAAGATCACGCTTAACTATGCCACCTTTCAGACGGTACGTGCCGGTACGTTAAACAATGGTAGCCTCGCGGCCATGAACCAGGCTTTTACCAGTAATATGGCACCGTTGTACACCACTAGCTATCTCGACATGAACAGTTCTGGTGACTGCTCGAGTACATTCATTAATACCGATGCCGGCCGCCAGGCCAGAGTTGGAACTACGCAAGTCGTCGATGCCAATACCCAAGGCGTACTTAATGCGAATATTAATAATTTTGAATCTGAGGACGTGTTGTGTGCACGAAGAATTGTGCAGACACAGCTTGATGATGGTTATGTCAATATATCAGTGGTGAATCCAAATAATGATTCCTTTGCCGATTATGGTGTTACAGTAAACGATGCTGATCGAGGCATGCAGCTTGCTATCCCAAATGATAATTTAATGTATCGGGACGCAAATGTTGTCGGCGGCAGCGCAACTTCGCAAACCATTCAGGATGCGAATCTACTAAAGATACATGTCGGTTACTGCTATGAGCTCATTGTACCGTTTGTCGATCGCATCATCTGGGCAATGCAACGCTACGGCGCGGGTACGGCGCCACCAGAAGAGGTCGCTTACGGCAGATATTGGTCAGACCCTACGGCCGCCCCACCCGGTTTTTTTGGCCCGCCTGCATCAGGCTCGTTTGCTGATTCCTGTATTTCAAACCCTACCGATGCCGGTCGCCGCAGTATCGTACTGTATTCACAAAGCATCATGCGTATGCAATCCATGACCTTTCAATGTGAACTCACTGATTCCTGCTAAAACCAGCATTTGTTCAGCATAAATCAATCATGGCGATAGCGATCAGGATTGATTAAAATACGGCCATGTCAGTTCAGACAAATCAAGCCAGTTCCCACACTCCAGTCATGCAGCAATATCTCGGCTTCAAAGCTGAGCATCCTGATATGTTGCTGTTCTTTCGTATGGGCGATTTCTATGAATTATTCTATGACGATGCAAAAAAAGCTGCCCGCTTGCTCGATATTACCCTGACCAAACGAGGCAAGTCTGCCGGTGAAGCCATTCCTATGGCAGGCGTCCCCTATCATGCTGTCGATACCTATCTGGCGCGACTGATTAAACAAGGACAATCGGTGGTTATCTGCGAACAGATCAGTGAACCGATACCGGGTAAAGGCCCGGTCGAACGCAAAATCACGCGCATCGTCACACCGGGTACCCTAACTGAAGACACCCTACTACAGGAAAGCCTACCTAATATACTGCTGGCCATTCATCAAACCGATAAAACTTATGGCATCGCGGCAGTAGAATTGAGTACCGGTTCCGTACAGTTATCTGAAATAAACTGTCAGATCCCATTATCAGATATCCTGCAACAGTATCATCCGTCAGAGATTTTGCTTAGCGAATCGAGCTCGTTAACACAAGCGCTGTCGGATCAAGCATGTTGTCTGACCCGGCGTCCGGACTGGCATTTTGACTACTCATCTGCGCAACAACTCATCATTAAACAATACAACATTCGCGATCTTGATGGTTTTGGCTGTAGCACGATGCAAACTGCGATCTCTGCGCTAGGCAGTTTGATTCAATTCCTGGTCGAAACACAAAAGACACTGCTGCCTCATCTCAAGCCACCACAAGTCATCAATGTACACGACACGATACAAATCGATACAACGTCAAGACGCAATCTGGAAATCGAAACCAGCTTGTTTGCTGATAAGTCTCACACCTTACTAAGTGTCATCGATACGACATCTACCGCGATGGGCGGACGCATGTTAAGACGCTGGTTATCACAACCATTACGTAAGCACGATGAGTTGAATTTGCGTTATGACGCCGTTGGTAAGTTGCAACATAATCAACAGCATCGTGAATTTCACGAGATGATGCGCCAGATAAGTGATATTGAACGCATTACCACGCGGGTGGTATTAAAGTCAGCAAAACCGCGTGACCTGATACAGTTAAATCACAGCCTGCAGCAGCTTCCCGCTATTAAGCAACTGCTCAGTCATATTGATAGCCCCAGGTTATCTGAACTGGACCAACGTATTACCCCGCTGTCAGATCTACAACTCAGATTAGCATCTGCCATCGTACCCGAACCGCCAGCCACGATTCGCGACGGTGGCGTTATCGCCAAAGGCTATGACAAGATGCTGGATGAGTTAAAAGAACTGGCAGAAACTGCAGGTGACTTTTTAATCCAGCTTGAACAGCAAGAGAAGACTCGAACCGGTATTAACGGATTAAAAATCGGCTTTAATCGTGTACACGGTTATTACATCGAGATCAGTCGTCTTCAAAGCGATGCGTTACCAGAAAATTACACGCGCAGACAAACACTGAAAGCGACAGAGAGATTCATCACGCCCGAGTTAAAACAATTTGAAACCAAGATGCTCAGCGCCAGAGAACGTTCACTCGCACGTGAAAAAGAACTCTATGATGAACTGCTAGAGTTTATTGCCGACTATCTTAACGAACTACAAACCTTGGCCAATGCCTTGGCCGAGTTAGATGTGTACCTATGCTTTGCTGAAATTGCCGATACCTTAAATCTATCTGCACCGACTTTGGTAAAAGACAATATGATTAAGATTGTCGGTGGTAGACATCCGGTGGTTGAACAACTTCAATCCAGGCCATTTATTGCAAACGATCTGGCACTCGACTATGACAATAAAATGTTGGTGATTACCGGACCCAATATGGGAGGGAAATCCACCTATATGCGACAAACAGCCCTGATCATCATCATAGCTCACATTGGTTGCTATGTTCCGGCTGACAAAGCCATTATCGGTCCCATTGATCGAATTTTTACGCGTATTGGCGCTGCCGACGATCTCGCCAGCGGTCGTTCTACCTTCATGGTAGAAATGACAGAAACAGCCAATATTTTGAATAATGCAACGGCTCAAAGCCTGGTATTGATGGACGAAATTGGTCGTGGTACTAGCACTTATGATGGACTGGCGTTAGCCTGGGCCAGTGCGGTCCATCTTGCCAGAGATATTCGTGCCTATACCTTATTCGCCACTCACTATTTTGAATTGACCGCGTTACCTGATACGGAAGACAATGTTACTAACGTCCATTTAACCGCAGCCGAGCACGGAGACGACATTATCTTTTTGCATACTGTTCGAGAAGGACCTGCTAACCAGAGCTATGGTATCCAGGTTGCCGCGCTGGCCGGCGTGCCTCGACAGGTTATTGCGGCGGCAAAACAACGCTTGCATGATATTGAGAGTCTCGGTCCTGATAACCCTCCATCTGATAAGCAAACCGACTTATTTGAAGAAAACCCGCTGCACACTTTTATCAACAGGATTGATCCGGATTCTACAACACCACAACAGGCGTTAGCGCTGCTGTACGAGCTTCAGGCTCTAATCAAAGACAAGAATTAACACTAACGTTTTCCCTGACAATGCTCAGTCTGAATCGCATCATTGAGTTGACGCTGTTTGATTTTTTTCAATCTTTATTACGCTTACGCAGCGCGTTTTTCTTTGTGCCCTATTTCTTTTTCTGGTTTCTGATATTTGATCATGTCAGTGTTGAAACAGTGGAGTGGTTGCAAGGAGTACAGGGCTTATTCTTTGCCAGTTGGCTATTAGAAAACCAGGAACTGGCATTGCAATTGTTTGTTGATCGCTCTGTCACACTGTCTTTATTTTTATTAATCTCTATTTTTACCATGCCGTTATTTGTGATGATGGCAGCTAACAATCAGTTTTCCAGTGATGCGTCCTCAGGTGCGTTTCGATTTATTCTCACACGCGCTACCCGCACAGAACTGTTTATTGCTCGCTTTTTATCGGCGCTGCTGTTAGTGACGTTATGTATCCTGGTTACCTCAACCTGGGCATTCGTCACCGCCTGGCTGAATCAGGACGACACAACGCTAAGGTTATTAAGCTTCACAGTTGAAACGATACTGATCCTGTTTTTTTACGCATCGGCATTTGTCGCCTTCATGTCATTAGTTTCGTCGATAGTTAATTCTGCTATCGCATCATTATTTCTGGCAGGCATGCTTTACCTGTCTCTAGCCATCTTATCGCTGTGGTTACGCCATGACATTAGCAGCGCTACATTCTTGCTACCTAGCAGTATCAAGCCCTGGATGATCGATATTCACCCCCGGAACATTTTGATTGCCTGTGCTGCCCTGTCGGCATATGCAATTTGTTACTTTATTTGCGGCTGGCAGGTTTTCAACCGCCGATCATTGTGACCAGTCAGCTATTACAATTTCAGCACCTGTCTAAACGGTTTGGCGCTGTAAAGGCATTAGATGGGATAGATCTCTCAATCACGCTATCAGGGGCAGCAGGACTTGTTGGTGCTAATGGGGCCGGTAAATCAACATTATTAGCATTGATATGCGGTTTTATAAAACCCAGCTCAGGTACAGTCCGAATCTTTGAACAGAAACCCGGCGCGGCAAGTAATAAAGGAAAAATCAGTATTCTACCTCAAGATACGGCGATGTATCCCGGAATAAGTGTGAAGCAACAATTACAACATTATGCGCGTCTATCTGGTCTCACACGTAAACAGGCAAAGATTGAAGTTGAGAATGTCCTGGTAATGACCAAGACCGAGGATTTAGCCGGGCAACGGCCTGAAACATTGAGCTTTGGTCAGCGCAAACGGATAATGCTGTCTCAGGCTCTAATCGGCAAACCGGAATTAATTTTACTGGATGAACCAACCTCAGGACTGGATCCGGTAGCTGCAGGTATTGTTCGTGCGTTACTGAGTAACTTATCACAACAGTACAGCCTCATTATCAGCTCCCACAATATTGAAGAAATAGAAAATATTTGTAATAAAATCATTATCTTAAGCAAGGGTAAACGGGTAGATTACTGCCCCATCGACGAGATAAAACGCATCCATCACTGCCTCAGACTGAAATTAGAACAGACAGCTGATGCAACGGTTGTCCAGCTAATCGAAACGATTGACGGGGTGACCAGTGTCAAGAAGACGGACTCATCTCCGCATGAACTCATTGTCTTTTACGAAAACTGCCAAACGGATGAATTACAATTACAACTTCTCAATACCTTGCAGCAAGGTAACATCGCGCTGAGCGAGTTAAAAAAAGGTCGGCCGCTGTCAGAAGAGATTTCAGCATTGCTGGCTTCTGATAATTAAGCCTTTTTTGATAAGGGCGGAACGAGTATCATGCTGGGTTTTTATATTGTGATTAATAATAGGTAGAGCAAATGCCATTCGTTGTAACTGAAAGCTGTATAAAATGTAAGTACACCGACTGTGTCGAAGTATGCCCGGTTGACTGTTTTCATGAAGGGCCCAATATGCTGGTCATCGATCCGGATGAATGTATCGATTGCACACTGTGCGAACCAGAGTGTCCGGTGGAAGCGATCATGTCTGATGAAGATGTGCCTGATGATATGCAAGCATTTATTGAATTAAATGCCGAGTTGTCCAAAGACTGGCCGGTAATTAATGAAACCAAACCTGCCCCTGATGACGCAGACGACTGGAAAGACAAAACCGGTAAGCTGGAGCTGCTGGAACGTTAAATCCTGTTTAATACAGGGGGATTCTGCCCCCTGTATACTAAAGTTTTACCACACCGACCCGCTAGTGTTACACAGGGTCAAAAAATATCTTATCGGCCCAATGTAACTTTATTTACTGTGGCCTATGATGGAATTAGAATCCGCCCTGCTCAAGCAAGCCAATGCGACTGAATGTCCAATAACAGCTAGAAGCAAACAATCACTTTCCGGGCTTTTACTGAAAGAAGACGATATCACTACCGATGATATTGTGCAGATAGCCGAACTTGATCCCGGCTTTTCCTTAGCCCTGTTAAAGCAGGCGGGTAAAGCGAAAAAACGCCGTATCACGACACTGTCTCATGCCATACTATTAATTGGCATCCCTCGAGTCGTCACATTGCTTAAACGATTACCTGTATTGGAGTCTTCTTATCCTGCGGCTGTCGTGTCATTGATTAAACGTCTCTATTTCAGACAAACCCTGGCGGCAAATTTTGCCATGGACTGGGCTATTGCAAGAAAGGATTCTGAAATAAACGAACTGCCTAATGCTGCACTCAATCATGCTTTTGTCGAGTTGTTATTATGTCTGTTTATGAGCGAACGAGCGGCTCAATTGGACCAGAAAAAACAACATACATCTGATGACCATCTTGCAATAGAGCAAACGCTGTTAGGCCAGTCTTTGCACGCATTATCATCACAAATCGCCACTTCCTGGAGACTACCCGAATTAATTTGCGAAAGTTACAAAGACGGTTTTAACCCGAAAATAAAAGGCATTCGCCTGGCAAACAATATCAGTAAGTGGATTTATTATCATTGTTCATGCCACTATCCCGAATCGCTTATCAAACAAATCAGCGATTATTTGCGACTGCCCCCGGAACAGGTATCAGCAAACTTGAATCGCTCATTCGTTAAGGTGTTAAGAGAAACGCACGGTATTTTCCCTCACACTCCCTATGTGCGCATGTTAATGAGTTACCCTGAACAAGTTACCAGAAAAACAAATAAACTGTCTCTGCAGCAACATGGCAGCAATAAATCATTAAAACAATATATTCAGGCAATGCGCTCGAAGCAGACTAATGGTGGGGCATCATCGATTATCAAACTCGCTGTCGACGCCTTAGATGTTGCTGTTGGTGCAGAACGTATTATTTTTTTATCACATCAACACGATAAACAAATTCTCACCAGTTTTTATGCTGCAAACAGTCAGCCCTCAGCAAAATTAAAATCAATTTCTGTGTCATTAGAGATCAACCGGCTATTTCGTGAACTGGTCAAAAAGGAACAGCTGCTGGTCATCTCTTCTGAAAAAAATTCTACCTATCATCAACTATTACCACCACTGCTAGTCCCATCAGACCCTAACACGGTGACAGGCATTTATAGTGTATTCGTCAAACAGCGCAGTATAGGATGCCTGTTTTTTCAACGGCAGTTAAAAAATGAACTGGCTGACGCTTACCAAAAGCAATGTAAACTTGTTTGCAAAGAGTTGAAACTAGCGTTAGTTTCCTTGTCTGATTACAAAGTAAAAAAATGTGCATAAACAGGATTGCTGCTACAACTGGAGTGAAATGGCTGATGCATCATCAAATCAAAAGCGTAATTGTTATCTCACTGTTGCTGATAAATACTAAACCGGCTTATACAGAAGTGTATAAATGGGTGGATGAAAATGGCAGAACTATCTATGGCGACAAGCCGGGAAATGATGGGGCAGCCATAGTCGAATTAAAAAAAGACAAGGTGAATTCGGCTGATTCGGAGCAGCGCGCGCAAAAAAGGCAAAAACTACTGGACGTCATTGATGAAGAGCGCAAAACGAAAATTGCTGAGAAAGAAAAGTTAAAAAAACAGAAACAGGAACAACAGGAAAAATGCCGCCTGTTAGCCGCTGAACTGGAAGACATAAAAAATGCCAGTTATCTTTATGAAGAAACCGATGACCCCTATAACCCCCGCATAGCATCTGACGAAGAGAGAAAAAGCAGAGAAATGGAATATCAGGACTATCTGAACGATAATTGCTAATAGTCCCGATTACGCCACTCATTATGTAAATTGAATAGGTCTTACATTTACTTTCAATCTCTATCAACAATTGACGTTTTACATTGCAAATACGTCACATCCTGAAATAATACTGATTTGGAAATAGTTTTGTGATTACTCGTTTCGTAAACAGATAATGCAATAACAAACACTACGGCAACATTAGCAGACAACCGCATACGCTTCGAAGCATCGCGATCGACCAACGGAAACAACTAATAATCAAGAAAAATAGCCGATGGATCTGACAAATAAACTCGAGATAGTCAACCACACCCACGTCGGTTTACGCCGTCCTCATAACGAAGACAGTACTATGACTGATGTTAGCCAGGGACTCGTGGTGCTGGCTGATGGCATGGGCGGCTATAAGGCCGGAGAAGTGGCGAGCGCATTGGCCGTAACCGAAGTGATGCATTTTGTAAGTGAAGGTCTGAAAAAGCTAAAAAAAGGCGAAATTGACGAAGATACTGGCTTTGCTAAAGAATCGCTTCTGTTAAGAGAGACCATTACCGAAGCCAACTCGCGCATTTTTAACACTGCCAAGGTCGATGAGCAGTGCAATGGTATGGGCACCACCATTATTGCTGCACTGTATCATAACAATATGTTATCCATCGCGCATGTCGGCGATTCAAGATTATATCGTTTAAGAAACAATGAGTTAGAACAAATTACCCGCGACCATTCCCTGATTCAGGAACTCATCGACCGCGGACTCTACACGCCGGAAGAGGCGCATGCTAATACCCCTAAAAACCTGGTGACGCGAGCCATGGGTATTGACGCTGATGTGGAAGTCGATATTACCGAAGATCAGGTGTTGAAAGACGATATTTACCTGCTGTGTTCGGATGGATTAAATGATATGGTAGCGGATGAAGAAATTCACTTAACCCTAAGTAAATATAGTGCTAATCTTGCACAAGCAGCCGAAAAATTAATCGATTCTGCGAACAAAAATGGGGGTAAAGACAACACATCAGTGATCCTGGTGCGAGTCCTTGAAGAGTTTTCTTCACCTAAGGGTTTTTTAGAACAATTTACTAAACGATTTAAATAATACGGGGATAGGGAATTAGCGATGGCAAAGTTAGTTCTGAGTATGAATGGCGTAGTCCAGGGTGAATACGAGCTCAATCAGGAAAGATTGACCATCGGCCGTAAACCCGACAACGACATTCCAATTGATAATCTGGCGGTCAGCGGCAAACACGCATTGGTTATCACCATACTCGACGATTCTTTTCTGGAAGACCTGGGTAGCACAAATGGCAGCTACGTCAACGGAAAACTCGTTAAAAAACATGCGCTTAAAGATGGCGATGTGATTGCTATCGGCAAACATGAATTAAAATACGTCAACGAACATGCCACCGCAGACGATGATGAGTTTGAAAAAACCATGATCATCAAACCCGGTTCTGCCAGCGCTGCCGTCGCTGCGGCACAAGCTGCAGAAAAAGCAGTCGCATCAGCTCCAACAGCACAAGCTGCACCTGCGGCCGCTGCACCTGCGGGAGGCGGTATGCCATTGGGTCGTCTGACTGTATTAAATGGCCCCATTGCTGGAAAAGAACTCGAATTAACCAAGGCATTGATTACATTAGGAAAACCCGGTACACAAGTTGCCGTTATTTCACGCCGGCCACAAGGTTATTTTTTAACACACATTGAGAGTGACGGTGACGGCAAACGTTATCCCGTGGTCAATGGTGAGGCTATCGGTGCCAAGGCCTATCAATTAAAAGACAGCGACTTGATCGAACTAGCTGGAATCAAAATGGAGTTTTCAGCCGCCTAAAACTAAATCAATCATTACTAGCAAAAACGGGATGACTATCCCGTTTTTTTATTGCTGAACTTAAGCACTTGTATAGTCTTCAAGCGCAGGATAGAGAGGAAAGACTTTATCGAGCCGGGCCAGCTTTAACACGCTCATTACCGCCTCACTCGAACTCAATAAACCAAAATCAACATTTTTCTTTTTCGCCGTTTGATACCCCTCTACCAAACTGGCAATACCTGAGCTATCGATATACGACACTGCCGACAGATCCACCAACAGATTTTTATCCTGATTCAGCAATTCCAGAATGTGCTTTCTGGCCTCAGGTGAGCAGGATAAATCAACATCACCATCAAGCTGCAAAATAGAATAATCTGCCTCATCCCTTGTATTAATATTCATTTGATTTTACCCGAGTTATCAACTTATTTTTTTTGTCATTTCCAGATAATTTCCGGTTCCTTCCTCCAGGTGTCCCCTATCACACTCGTCCATTATTTCTTCGATAAAAAACGTGCCTAAACCGCCAGGCCGGATATCATCCAGATCCCGTGGTTTTATGTTACTCAGATCAACCGGCTTGGCATAGTCAAGTATACGAAAATGCACCTTACCCTGATTATTGAGCATCTCTAACACGATCTCGCCCAGTTCGTCTTCATCATAGGCATGCTGTATAACATTCATACATGCCTCATTAACGGCGATGACCAGCCGCTCGGATAATTCGGAGCAACAGCCAACCCGCTCCGCAGTCTTCTTTACCAATGCCCTGACCATGCTTAAACGTTCAGCACTGGCCGGAAAACGGATCTCAAATAATCTTTCCATTGTTAATTCATACAACACTCAATAACCATTAATGTAATATCGTCTCTTTGTTCAATAGTGGGATGCTGAATTTTTGCGACAATATCTTCCAGGCGCCTGGAGGCCGATATTTTAGCGTTCTTTTCTATCAATTTAATTAAGCCATCTACGTTTAATAAATGCTGCTCTTCATCCAGGCTCTCAGTCACCCCATCAGTGAAGATATAGACTGAGCCACCATTCAGCGCGATTTCAGAAACAGGATAAACAGTACCGGGTAATATGCCAAGCGGAGGGGCTTCAGCCGGAATCTCTTCAAATTCACCTGATTGATGATGAAACAACGGTGGTTGATGGCCGGCATTGGAAAAACGAATCGTACAATTATCCGTATCAATGAAACCTGAGACAATAGTAATAAACATACCGTGTGAAACAGTTTCACAAATCTCATTATTCACCCGTTCAAGTAATACACCGGGGTCGTCAATATTTTTTGCCAGATGATGCAACAGGCTGCTTGCCTTGGCCATCAATAACGCTGCGTTCATTCCCTTACCCGATACGTCCGCCAGGTTAAAATAAATTAATCCATCATCACGTTTGAAGAAATCATAAAAGTCGCCCGACACCTCGTTCGCCGGCACATTCATACCTTGCACTGGAAAATCATCCATGTCGGTCATCGGTAATAAATCGAGCTGTATTTCGCGTGCCAGTTCCAGTTCTTTGCGCATACGTTCTTGTTCAACCAGCGCATCGGCCATTTTGGCATTGTTGATTGCCAGCGCTGCCGATGATGCCAGTGCAACACAAAGATGCCGATCCTGTTCATCAAATAATTGACTGCCTTTTTTATTCAACAGCTCTAACGCACCAATACATTGATTATTGATAATCAACGGCGCGCAAAGAATCGAGCGGGTATGAAAACCTGTACCGCTATCTACTGAACCGGCAAAATCAGGATCGACAGAAACATCACGAATAAGTTGGCAGGAGGAAGTTTGAACAGCCTTGCCTACAATGCCCTGTTTGGATGGAAGACGCAGCCCGGTAATATCTACCGGCCCTGCGCATTCAACACAAACTACCTCCTTGCCCTGATTATCCAGCAGAAATATCGAGGCAGCTTCAGCATCGAGATAACGCATGAATTGCTCAATCGCATTTTTCAGGGTTTGGCTAATGTCCAACGTGCTGGAAAAACCCTGGGTAATCTCAGCTAATAATCCCAATTGTTCCTGCAAGGAATGCGGCTCCGTAGATTCAAATAAGTCGTAAACCTTGGGGGTTTTCATTAACCTAGCTTCCTCAAACAATCCAAATATCGGGTCTCATCCGGCAATGACTGATCTCGCTGCGCTTCCCAGAGACTTTCGCCAAGGCATTCAATCATTTTATGTTCGGCATCATGTGCGGATGATTTTTGCGAGAGAATCGCGTGGATTTGTTTGATCCCCGAAGGTCGATCGCTGTCAACCTGTTCACGAATTGCGATATGCATTCCCATATGTAAAAACGGGTTAGTGATACCCTGTTCAGGTTTGAAATCGTCATGCATAGACTGGGAAGGGTTGCTCAAATAGGTATGATATTCCGGGTGTAACTGAATCACATCGGCAATGATTGACTCAATCGGCGTTAACAGTGTTTTCTGCTCTAACTTTTCCCAAACAGCAAAAAAAAGTTTTCGTGATTCGTCCCTGTCCTGAATCAACATAACGCAAACTCAACAACAAAAAGATTATCGGTCATTTCAAATTTTCCCAAGATATTTCTTTTTTTGCGTCCATTCGCATTCATCAACAATGATACATTCTGCACATTTTGGCTGCCTGGCAATACAAGTATAACGACCATGCAGAATTAGCCAATGATGTGCGTCTTTCTTGAATTTTTCAGGGACAAACTTGAGTAATTTTTTTTCAACTATATCGACATTTTTCCCCGGCGCGATGCCTGTTCGGTTCGATACCCTGAAGATATGCGTATCGACAGCTATGGTAGGCTCACCAAAAGCGGTATTCAGGATCACGTTCGCTGTCTTCCTGCCTACTCCGGGCAAGGATTGCAAGGCTTGCCTGTCTTGTGGGACTTCACCCTGATACTCATCACGCAAAATTCGACAGGTTTCTATAATATTCCTGGCCTTATTATTATAGAGTCCAATCGTTTTAATATATTTTGTAAGACGAGTCAGTCCAAGTGCATGAATGGCATCCGCGGTATTTGCCACAGCAAACAGTTTGGTCGTTGCCTTATTGACACCCACATCAGTCGCCTGGGCAGATAAAATTACAGCGATTAACAATTCGAAAGGCGAATCATAAATCAGTTCTGTTGTCGGCGACGGATTCTGCTGCTGTAACTTTTCAAAGATACGCGTGCGCTTGTCTTTATTCACAATCGACCATGTTATCGTTAAAACGACTCAATTTATTTATCATGGCAATTACCATTGCCAGCAAAAATAGTAAGCCTGCCGCGCTTTCAAACAACGTCGCAAACAGAGTCGTGTTAATAGAGAGTAAATCTCCAGTATTTGTTGGAAAATTTCTCATGCCTGAAAAAAACATTCCATGCACCAGTAGCTGGTTGAACATACCGAACAGAAAAAAGACGATCAGCAACAGTATGACAAGAGACGCTGTCTGTTTTAATGACACGAAAAATGAATGGCTATAGAAAAAGTGCTCAGACCTTGATACCACAAACGCATTTACCGCCAGCAACGGTAAAAACAAACTGATCTGTTGAGTCACAGAAAACGCGTAGACACCAGCCAGCAAACCAATAATGATAAGCAGCAGCGTATTGCTGACAATAATCACAATGAGACGTTGATTGACGTTAACCAGATTTCGTATGGAAAATATGAATAGCGCATTGAAGAAGAGTAAAAAACATAGCACTAGAGCAATCAACGCAATCTCGGCAACAGTCTTTTTACTGAGTATGATCAGCGGTAACGCAATCAACAGCGCGTGAGATAATAAAGATGATATATTTATTTGTTGTTGCTGCATCAATAAAACAATCGTAGTTTTCGACCATTTTATTGGAATTACGCTAAATTAACATCATCAGTACAGCTCAGTGGACTACTTCAGCGGTTTCTCTGGCTTGGACAGCTTGGATTGTCCAAGCCAGGGACAATATTCTATTAATTGGTGGCCTTATATCAGGCAGCTTTGAAACGTGATTCGATCTTGGTTGTTAAATGCTGCATATCATCCGATACTTGGCTGTTTGGCGCGAGTTCGTACATAGCACCATCAACCTTTTGCTGACAGCTATCATCAAGTCCCGATATTTTTTCAATACGACCGATACCTCTTGCCTTATCAATGATAATTTTCCAAAGGTATCCACGCGAATCACCCACTGTTCTTATTTCTATACCGTCAATATCATTAATAGCATCCATAATTGCTACCTCAACGTGTTTTTATTTACGCAGAGTAACATAGACACTGTAAGTGACGTTTGAGTAAAGGCTTGATGAAATATTGATGACAAGACGGGAGAAATTTAACAAAACTGTCATACACCTTAATCAAGCCTTAATTCTTTTTAAACCATACTGTCATACAACATATGCATAGTTCCGCAAACTTAAACGCGAGATGTAGATATGAATGATATCTATCCGAAGAGTAAGCTGAAACTCAAAACCGTTTTTATCTCTGACGTGCACCTCGGCTTTCCTGGTTGCAGTGCAAATTACCTACTCGATTTCTTACGCAGGGTTGAATGCGAAAAAATCTATCTGGTTGGAGACATCATCGATTTCCTTTACTTAAGGAAACGGTTGTATTGGCCGCAGGCACATAATGATGTCATTCGTACCCTGCTCGGCAAGGCAAAACATGGTACAGAAGTCATCTATGTCCCCGGCAACCATGACGAACCGATACGTTTACACGATAACACGGTACTCGGTAATGTCGTTATCCAAAATGAAATCATTCATACCACTGCCGATGGCAAACGCTTTCTGGTAATGCACGGCGACCAGTTTGACAGCGTCGTCAAAAATTCCAGATTGATGGCATTGATCGGCAGTAAGATGTACGACATGTTGTTACGTGCCAATCGCATTGTCAGTTATGTTCGCTATCAACTTGGTTTACCCTACTGGTCATTAGCGGCAGCAATCAAGCATAAAGTAAAAGGTGCGGTTAACTATATTAGTAATTTCGAAACAGCCGTCTCGCAAATGGCCAGACAGCGAAATGTGGATGGTATGATCTGCGGTCACATTCACCGCGCTGAAATTCGAAATATCGATGATGTGATTTACTGCAATTGCGGTGACTGGGTAGAAAGTTGTACCGCATTGATTGAAAATTTTGATGGAAGTATGGAAATACTGAACTGGACTGAACAAACATCGACGGTGAAACAACTCCAGACCGCAGCATGAAAATCGTAATTATCACCGATGCGTGGGCACCGCAGATAAATGGTGTGGTCACGACACTCGGTAAGATAGGTGATGAGCTCCGCCAACTCGGTCATGAACTGCTTTACATCACACCGGAGTCGTTTAAAACATTTCCTTGTCCAAGCTATCCGAGCATCCGTCTGGCCATATTACCTAATAGAAAAGTGGCGAAGATGCTGGACGAGTATCAGCCCGATGCAATACACATCGCTACCGAAGGGCCACTGGGTCATGCAGGCAGAAAATACTGTGTAAAAAACAATAAACGCTTTACCACCTCATACCACACACAGTTTCCTGAATATGTTCGGCTGCGCGCACCGATTCCATTGGCATGGACGTATCGCTATTTACGTCACTTTCACAAGGCCGCGGTCAGGACCATGGTCCCGACACCGTCACAACAACAAAAATTATTCGAGCGTCAATTTGAACAAGTCGTGGTCTGGTCACGCGGTGTCGACCTGGAACAATTCCACCCTCGCGATAAAGACTTTATTGATGCACCGCGACCTATATCGATGTATATGGGCAGGGTCGCTGTCGAGAAGAATATTGAAACATTTTTGGAACTCGATTTACCCGGCACCAAATACATTGTGGGCGATGGGCCCGACCTGGAAACAATGAAAAAAAATTACCCTGACGTCGTGTTTACCGGTTTCAAGCAAGGAGAAGAACTGGCGCAATACCTGGCCGCCGCAGATGTATTCGTCTTTCCCAGCTTGACCGATACATTTGGTTTGGTGATGCTGGAAGCAATGGCCTGTGGTGTACCTGTTGCCGCATTTCCGGTAACCGGTCCTATTGATGTGGTAAAACAGGATGTGACTGGCAGTCTGGATGATGATCTGCAGAAGGCAACGCAGAAGGCACTACAATTAAATCCGCAAGATTGTATTGATTTCGCGAAAAGTCATACCTGGCGAAATTGTGCAGAGACATTCTTTAACTATCTGGAACCTAACTCCGCACTGCCCAACTAGATTTGCCGGATTGCTATCCGACTTGAATGCGATAGAATGAAATAAAAGCATTCAATTCATGAAATTACTTCGCTACGTTTTTAATGACGCCATCTCGATCGGCGCGCTCACTGATACCGGTATTTGTCCGGCTCCGTCAAAATATAATCATCAAAACATGCCTGCTTTTTTAAGTGCTGGCAAAACGGCGCTGGACGACATGCAACGTCAAATAGAAGGCGAAACTACACAAATAGCACTCGAACAAGTTGAATTACTCGCGCCAATTGCCAAACCCGAAAAGTTTTTTGGCGTCAGTCTGAATTATGATGACCACATTGCCGAAACCGGACGGGACAAACCTGAATATCCGACATTTTTTAATAAACAGAATAGTTGCGTCAATAATCCCGAAGGGGCGATTCACTTACCTGCTATCTCGGAAAAACTCGATTATGAAGGTGAACTGGCTATTGTCATCGGCCAACGCTGTCGCCATGTTAACTACGAACAGGCAAAGCAGGTCATTGCCGGCTACACCATCGTCAATGACGTAAGTGTCAGAGACTGGCAAATGCGTTCCCACACCTGGACATTAGGAAAATCGTTCGATACGCATGGTCCGATGGGACCCTGGATCGTAACGGCAGATGAACTCGGTGATCCACATCAACTCAATATCAAAACCTGGATCAACGAAGACAAAAGACAGGATTTCTCAACCAGTAACATGATTTTTGATTGTTACTATCTGGTTGAATATCTGAGTCAGGTAATGACACTGGAACCCGGCGATGTCATTTCTACCGGAACAGGTAGCGGAGTGGGTGTAAAGATGAAACCGCGTGGTTATATGAAAGTCGGTGAAACAGTAAAAATAGAAGTCGAAGGTATTGGTACGCTAATCAATCATGTAATTGACGAACCTGAACATTGATCGGTTAATCAAATAGACTCAGGGTTGATTAAACTCTCCGGCATCAATTTTTTCCAGTAATACCTGCATATAATCCAACCTATGTAAGGCATTATCCATCTCCAGCAATGCCTGCTTTGCCGTCATTTCAAATGGCAATATCTCCGCCAGTCTTTCACTGACCCAATTGGCTTCGTCGAAACGATCCGATTCGTTGGCAAAAGGTAGTTCATAGCGATTAGCAATTTCTTTGAGTAAATCTGAAAAGCCCTGATAATCATCCGGCATCGGATCGTCATCTTCGTCCAGATAGCTAACCTCAGCCATGCACAGCTTATCCTCCTGCACACGAGTCTCCTCTACCCTGAATCGACGATCACCCCTGACAGTAATTCCAAGCAAACCGTCTTCCATTTTGTCCCAATCAATAATACTTACATAGGTACCCATGGAATAAATCTCAGCCGGTTCGCCCGCTTCATTACCATTCTGGATAAGACAAATGCCAAACCCACTACCGGTTTTCATACATTCACCCACCATATCGATATAGCGTGGCTCAAACAGACGCAACTGTAGCTCGCCTTCCGGGAAAAGGACGGTATTGAGTGGAAATAAGGGAATGGTTTTCATCAGCCTAATATATTTATCAATTTTTCATGGATGCCATCAAAGCCGCCATTGCTCATGATGATGATGGTATCTCCAGATCGTGCTTCCGCTTTAATCCTAGCAACAATTTCATCCGTATCATAAAAGACACGACATTTATCTCCGAGTTCAGACATGTTTTCGGCAATATTCCAATCAATGCTATCGGATTGATAGATAATGACGCTATCCGCATCGGAAAAAGAATCGGCCAATGTATTGGCATGCACGCCCATCTTCATGGTGTTGGAACGCGGCTCCATTACGGCAATTATTCTGGCAGCATTAACATTTTGTCTCAGTGCCTTCAGGGTACTGCTAATAGCGGTTGGATGATGGGCAAAATCATCATAAAGCCGAATACCATTACTATCCATTATGCACTCGAGTCGACGTTTTACCGACTTAAATCCTGATAATGCGTCACACGATTCTGCGACTGATATCCCAACATGGTCGGCAGCAATCACGGCTGCCAGGGCATTATTGGCATTATGCTCGCCCAATAATGACCAGTTCACCCTGCCCCGTTCTACCCCTTGCTGATTGATACTGAACTTTGAAAAATCCTGATTGGCATCATCGATGTTCCATTCTGAATTTTCCTTACCAAAACCGACCGTTTGAGACCAACAACCCAACTCGATAACCTGCTGAACTTGCTGATCATCATCCGGGTAGATGATCCGTGCCTGCTCAGGCAGCATCCTGATCAAGTGGTGGAATTCACGCCGAATATCACTAACATCATCGAAGATATCAGCATGATCAAATTCAATATTATTAACAATCAAGGTTTGCGGATGGTAATGAACAAACTTGGAACGTTTATCTGAAAACGCCGTGTCGTATTCATCGGCCTCAATCACGAAATAGTCTGAATCCGTCACCCTGGCCGAAATACCAAAATTTTCTGCCACCCCACCAATTAGAAAGCCCGGGTTCAGACCGGCACGCTCGAGTAACCAGGTTAGTATCGTCGTGGTTGTGGTTTTTCCGTGAGTGCCGGACACAGCCAATACATGCTTATTGTGCAAGACTTCCCTATACAACCATTCCGGCCCCGAATAAAACGGTAACTGCTGATTCAAAACAGCTTCCAGTTCGGGATTACCGCGAGAAATCGTATTACCCACCACGATTTGATCAGGCACAGTTTGCAAATTAGCAGCACTATATCCCTGCATCAACTCAATACCCAGTGATCCCAACTGCGTACTCATCGGTGGATAAACATGTTGATCTGAACCGCTAACCGTATGACCAAGCTGTTGCGCAATGTTGGCAATACCGCCCATGAATGTCCCGCATATACCCAGTATATGGATATGCATTAGCTTAATTCCGTCGGGATCAATATTGAAGAAACGCTTAATATCAACCACACATAGCCAATGGCAAAACTACTGGTAAACAGCAAACTGGTTTCAAGAGCATGTCTCAGTACATAAGCCATAATGGCTATGCTCCAGAACGCCAGCAAAGTTAGCACGAGTAAGCCGATACCATAAACAGGATCAGAATTGGTATTGCCTGAATGATTAAAACCGATCAATAAATAAACAGGTAACGCGAACAAACTGACCACCGTACCTGAGCCACTGAGTGCAGTCAGGGTCTGCTTCCAGCGCTGGCTCTTGCCAAAAATTTGTAATACCGCGAATGAAAACAATGCCAACATTGAAATTTCAATTAATCCTGCCGCAATTGCCTGCCCGGAGGAGCCACTTATCGCGATTAATATTGATGAAATACCAGCATAAGACAGTAAGCAAATAACAAGTAAATTGACAGATTCAGGAATATCCTGCGGGCGTTTCCGAAAACGACAGATATCAAAAAATGCCATAAACAATATCTTTATCGCGGACAGCATAGCCAACTCTTTCTCTTCAGTTAATCAATCAGGCCCACATACTAGCCTATTTCCAAAATTTTTGGACATAAGATACCAAGCACGATAACAGGACAAACATTATAGCTATTTACTATCGAAAAAATTTAAATAATCACTTATATTTATGCAGGTTTTTACACTATGCTATAAAAAAGTCATTCGAGGATAAAACAATGCAAATCAATATCGGAATAGAACAAGCAGAACGTGAACAGATCGCATCAGGCTTATCACGCTTGCTGGCTGATACCTATACGCTATATTTAAAAACACATAACTTCCACTGGAATGTAACCGGGCCGATGTTTACGACCCTGCACACCTTGTTTGAAACACATTACACCGAGTTGGCAGTGGCCGTGGACGACATCGCCGAGAGGATTCGTGCACTAGGTGTGAAGGCACCTGGCTCATATCAACAATTCAGTAAACTGTCCTCAGTTGAAGAAGAAACAGAAGACGTTGATGCAAAGGAAATGATTCGACAACTGGTTGTTGGTCAGGAGGCGGTGGCAAGAACCGCACGATCAATCTTTCCACTGGTTGAAGAAGCTGGCGACGAACCCACTGCAGATTTATTAACGCAGCGCATGCAAATACATGAAAAAAACGCCTGGATGTTGAGAAGTTTGCTGGACGAATAAAATTAAAGCCGACTACGAAAGGAATCGTAGTCATGCTCTTTTAATAGTTTAAATGTGTCATCCGGTTTCAGTAAGTAGCTTGTTGGAAGGTTGATGCCGTTAAACATATTGGACTTCACCTGCATATAAGCGCCGATGTTGCTGAAGATCACTCTGCTACCTATTTTGAGTTCTTCAGGAAAACAATAGTCACCAAACATATCGCCGCTTAGACAGCTACTCCCGGTTAAGCGGTAAGCGTACTCACTTTCCATCACACTATTGACTATTTCTGGCTGGTATTGATACTCAAAGACCTCCGGTAGATGATTAACGGTAGTATCAAGCATCGCAATTTGTTTACCCTCTGCCTCAAACAAATCGATCACACACGCAACCAGATAGCCGACATGACCAACCAGGGCCTTGCCCGGTTCAATATAAACATCAGCATCACTGCTTTCTTTTATCAACCGTATCGCATGCTCTAATTCTTTTAACGATGCCGATTCTTCAAATAAATAACCGCCGCCCAGGTTGAACCATTTAAATGGTTTATCCAGCCCTGATAAACCTGACAGCACGGTCTCAACAGTCTGTAACAACTCTGTAAAATTTCGGGACTCACAGTTGTTATGAATATGTATGCCGTCGATCAGCTGCCATACAGGTTGATTATCAGCAACCCAATCACACAGTTGATCAAGCGTGACACCGAGTTTCGAATTAGCTCGGCAAGGGTCATAACGACGATCTTTGACAAATGACAATTGTGGATTAATGCGTAGTCCGCAACTTGATGATTGCTGAATACGCTCAGCATAACGCTCACATTGAGTCAGTGAGTTCAAGCTAATAAAATCCGCATAGTTGAGTAACGCGTTCCACTCCTGTTCACGATAACCCGGGGTAGTCACATGAATACTTTGCCCAGCATTTAATATCTCTCTGGCTAAACGCGCTTCGTTTAACGAACTGCACGAAAAACCGCTGACATAGGGCTGGATCAACGCCAACAGGCCACTCAGGTTCGCAGCCTTAATGGAATATAAGGGAATGCACCCGGTCTTTTGCTGGAGCTGAATGAGCGTTGTTAACACAGCCTCGATCTGACTTTGTTCATAGACAAAGCAAGGGGTCTTTAGACGCGCATTGAGAAAAACGGATTCTTTCATGTTATGTTACGGAATATTTTCAATTCAGAGATTATTGATAATGAGAGCAATATTGTTAGCAGTGATATGTATAGTAAGTATTAACGCATTGGCTGAATCAGAATACAGGGATAGTGAGGGATTTAATCAGGAAGAAAATCTGATGGTAAGACAAGCAAAAGGCGAATATGAATATTGCGTCAATGAATATGCCATGTCGCAGCTTGAAAATCAGGCCGATCCCAGAGTCGTTGCAGACCACTCAATGAAGCATTGTGCACCGGTATTGGAAACACTTTATACGAAGCTGGTTGAAAATAATTTTTCACCTGATTTTGGCAAGAAATTCGTCAGTGGAATCAGTAATCGTACAGCAAATAAATTATTGTCTAACCTGATGATGTATATGGCCACACAGCAAAGATAAGCTTCTAATCATCAAAAAAAACGCGTCTTTTTAACAAAGTCTATCCCGACAAATGGTGCCAGCTGACTCAACGCCTGTTGATATACATCGCGCTTGAACGGCACCACACTCTCAACCGGATACCAAAAATCAACCCATTTCCAGAGATCAAACTCTGGCGAGGTAGAATGATCCAGCTTAACGTGGCTCTCGTCAGCAACCAGCTTCAACAAATACCATATTTGTTTTTGACCAATACAAAGCGGATAAGCATTGTGTCGAATAAAGCGCTTGGGTAACCAGTATTTCAGCCAATCATCGGTAGCACCGATGATCTCGACATGTTCGGGATGCAAACCCGTTTCCTCCTGCAATTCCCGGTACATCGCTGTTTCTGGTGTCTCATTTTCCTTAATACCACCCTGAGGAAACTGCCATGCATCCATACCCAGCCGCTTTCCCCAAAACACCTGGCCGACATCATTGGAAAGAATGATGCCGACATTTGCTCTAAAACCGTCTGAATCGATCACGCTTTCTTACCCGTAAACTTTTATCATTTGATTTTCCAACAATCGAGGAAAACAAGCAAACCGCGGAAAGTAGTTGCGATTAATTATGATGTTTATACACTAGCCGCCTTTTGGCTTTGGCCTGATTGTCAAATGATGCAAGTAGCTATTTTTGATCTTGATAACACACTTATCGCGGGCGATAGTGATTGTCTATGGGGAGAATTTCTCACCGAAAAAGGTGTAGTAGATGCACGACACTATGCGGCCGAACATGAAAAATATTATCAGGATTACCTGCAAGGTAAGCTTGATATCAATGAATTCCTAAGTTTCCAGTTAGCCGAATTGGGCAAGCATGACATCGATACGCTTGAGCAATGGCGTGAACAATTCATCGATGAAAAAATAAAACCGGTCATACTCGAACAAGCTAAAGTACTGGTTAATCAGCACCGGGAACAAGATCATGAACTGCTGATTATTACCGCTACCAACCGTTTTCTCACCGAACCGATTGCCAAACTGTTTGGCATCAAACACTTAATTGCCTGTGAACCCGAGATGATAGATGGAAAATACACGGGCAATGCGACCGGCACCCCGTCTTATGCCGAAGGCAAAGTCTCACGCTATCATGCCTGGCTTGAACAGCAGGATATTGACACGTGTGAAAGCTGGTTTTATAGCGATTCGCGCAATGACATACCTTTACTTCAAGTCGTCGACCACCCGGTTGCTGTCGATCCGGACGATCTGCTCAGACAAACGGCAAAAAACAATCACTGGCAAATCATCACCTTGCGTGATTAAAAAAGGCCGCAAATGCGGCCTTTTGCTTAATTGTCATTGCTGACGTAATTATCTAAAGAATTTTGGCAACAGCGTCTCGTTCTTCTTCCAGTTCTTTTTGCGTCGCGTCGAGCATAGACTGAGCAAATTCATCAATCTCCAGACCTTGCACAATCGAGTATTTTCCGTTTTCACAAGTCACGGGAAAGGAAAACATCAGCCCTTCAGGAATACCATAGCTGCCGTCACTGGGCACAGCCATACTTACCCAATCATTTGGCTTGGTGCCCAGCGCCCAATCACGCATATGATCAATGGCACCGCTTGCCGCAGAGGCCGCACTGGAGGCACCTCTTGCTTCAATGATTTCCGCACCACGTTTTGCCACACGCGGAATATAATTGTCCTTATACCAGTCAAAATCCAATAGATCTTTGGCGGACTTTCCGGCCACTTTCGCATGGCTAATATCGGGAAATTGTGTGGTGGAGTGGTTACCCCAAATCGTCATCTGGATAATATCACTCACTTTCGATTCTGTTTTTGCCGCCAACTGCGCCAATGCTCGATTATGATCCAACCGTGTCATCGCCGTGAAGTTGGCCGAATTTAAATCCGGCGCGCTCAGCATGGCAGTGTGTGCATTGGTATTGGCAGGATTTCCGACCACCAGCACTTTCACATCACGACTGGCGTTGTCATTCAACGCTTTACCTTGCGTTTTAAAGATACCGCCATTGGCTTCGAGTAAGTCACTACGTTCCATACCGGGACCGCGAGGCTTGGCACCGACCAACAAGGCATAGTCAGCATCTTTGAATGCTACATTGGCATCATCAGACATCACAAATCCATCAACCAAAGGAAAGGCACAATCATCGATCTCCATCACCACACCTTCCAATGCTTTTAACGCCGGTGTGACTTCAAGTAACTGTAAAATCACGGGCTGATCCGGACCGAGCATCTGTCCTGATGCTATCCGAAACAATAAGGAATAACCGATCTGTCCTGCTGCGCCAGTTACAGCGACTCTTACTGGGGCTTTCATACTTTATGAATCTCCTGAATGTTATTTATTATGTACTATCTTTTTTCTATCGGTACGTAATCACGTTCTTCCTGACCAATATAAAGCTGACGCGGACGACCAATTTTGAAATCCGGGTCCTGCATCATTTCGAGCCACTGTGCGATCCAACCAGCAGAACGTGCTAGTGCAAACATCACGGTATACATTGACGTCGGGATGCCTAACGCTTTAAGAATAATGCCAGAATAGAAATCAACATTAGGATAAAGTTTACGTTCAATAAAATATTCATCTTTCAATGCGATTTCTTCCAGCTTCATCGCGATATCCAACAGCGGTTGATCCACCGTATCCACTTCCTCCAGTAGATCATGACAGACCTGTCGAATAATGGTTGCCCTAGGATCATAGTTTTTATAAACACGGTGTCCGAAGCCCATCAATTTGAATGGATCGTTTTTATCTTTCGCCTTATCAACGAATTTGGGAATGTTTTCAGCAGTTTCAATTTCCGCCAACATGTTCAATACTGCCTCGTTCGCACCACCATGAGCACGTCCCCACAGCGTTACAATACCGGCCGCAATGCAGGCGAATGGGTTTGCCTCGGCACTGCCTGAGAGTCTGACCGTAGAGGTCGATGCATTCTGCTCATGATCAGCATGTAAAATCAGCATCAGATTTAATGCCTTCACTGCGATTGGATTCGGTTCATACTCGCGCATCGGAACAGAAAACATCATATTCAGAAAGTTTTCGACATAGCCCAATTCATTACGGGAATACACAAACGGATGGCCAACAGAGTGTTTATAGCAGTGAGCAGCTAAAATTGGCATCTTGGCAATAACACGGATCGCAGTTAGCTCACGATCCAAAGGATCATTAATATCCATCGCTTCGTGATAATAAGACGATAACGCACCGGTTACCCCTATCAGCATTGACATCGGATGTGCATCATAAAGATAACCGTTATAAAAACGTTCCAAATGCTCATGCACCATATTGCGGCGGTTCAGATTTTCACGAAAATCGTCAAACTGTGCCCGCGTCGGCAGTTCCCCATAAAGCAAAAGATAACAGACTTCCAGATACGAACTTTTTTGCGCAAGCTGATCAATAGGATAACCTCGATGTAGCAGGATACCTTTCTCACCATCCAGATAAGTAATGGCACTCTTGCATGATGCCGTGGTGACGAATCCCGGATCGAAAGTGAACATGCCAAGCTCTTTGTAGAGCGTTTTGGTGTCAATAACAGGGGCGCCGTAGACACCCGTCAATATCGGGCATTCAACTTCTTTCCCGGTACGATTATCGGTAATGGTTACCGTTTCAGCCATGGTACTTCTCCCTACAAATGCTTATAGTTTTATTAAATTTGCCTAGCATACAGTTCTTAGTGGCAATGCAGCAAGACCGACAAAACCAGACAGGACTGATTTATGCATAAAAAACCTTTTTCTTAATCAAAACGTCATATTTTTTTGCTTGTTTATTTACGATAAATCTTATAGTTAGAGTTGATACTTATTTCGTTTAGATCAATTATGACAATATTGAGACGTTTCTTTAGCTTGGTGGAAAAAGCTAAAAAAATATTGGCTAATCAGCAACAATCAAAAGGAATCATCACATGAACGAAGCAATACCCTCTTGCCTGTATAGCGGTAATGCCTGGTTTATTGAAGAATTATACGAACAATATCTTCACAACCCTGAGACAATCGATCAAAACTGGCGCAGCTATTTCGATTCACTACAGCATAGCGGTGAAAACAAAGATATCGCGCATTCGCCTATTCAACAGGCATATATCAATGCCGCCAAACAGCGTGCGCACGGAGTAACAACCACTGTCGCGCCAGCCAAAGACGCAATATCTCATCAAAAACAAACGGCAGTGTTGCAGCTGATCAACGCTCACCGCTTTAATGGTCATCGTCAAAGCGAACTCGATCCACTGCAACAGTACCAGCGCCCGGATATCCCTGAACTTGACCCGGCGTACCACGGATTATGTGAAGAAGACATGGATAATACGTTTAACACCGGTTCGTTGTTTGCGCCTGATGAAATCCCCTTGCGCGATATTGTCCATATCGTTAAACAGACCTACTGCGGGCACATTGGCGCAGAATACATGCATATCAACGAGACCGAACAAAAACGCTGGATACAGAAAAGGCTGGAAGAGACGCTTGCGACACCTGATTACAGCAACGAAAAACGATTACGTATTCTGGATCGGGTGATTGATGCCAATGCGCTGGAAGAATATTTACATACAAAATACGTTGGACAGAAACGCTTTTCGCTGGAGGGCGGTGAATCATTGATCCCGCTGCTGGATGAGTTGATTCAATCCGGCGGCAGCATGGATGTAAAAGAAATGGTAATTGGTATGGCCCATCGCGGCAGATTAAACGTGCTGGTAAATGCGGTTGGAAAAAAACCGAGCGAGCTGTTTGATGAATTTGAGGGAAAAACGCTGGAAAAACTCTCAGGCTCCGGCGATGTAAAGTATCACATGGGCTACTCGTCAGATATCAGTACCCCTGGTGGCAGTGTGCATCTGACGCTTGCATTCAATCCCTCGCACCTGGAGATTATCGACCCGGTAGTAGAAGGCTCGGTTCGTTCGCGCCAGGATCGTCGTTCTGACCATGCCAGAAATGAAGTCCTACCCGTAATTATTCATGGCGATGCGGCATTTGCCGGACAAGGTGTCGTGATGGAGACGTTTAACCTTTCCCAGACTCGTGGCTATACCACCGGCGGGACCATACACATTATCGTCAACAATCAAATCGGATTTACCACCAGCGATCCGCTCGACTCCCGCTCTTCACTGTATTGCACTGATGTAGCGAAAATGGTGCAGGCACCAATCTTTCATGTTAATGGTGACGATCCTGAAGCAGTGGTGCTGGTCACCAAGATCGCGCTGGATTACCGCATGGAATTTAATAAGGATGTCGTAATTGACATGATCTGTTATCGCAAACACGGTCATAGCGAAGCCGATGAACCCATGGCAACGCAACCGATCATGTATCAACACGTCAGGCAACACCCTGGCGTTCGCAAGCTTTATACAGACCGACTCATTGCCGAAGGGGTCGTGACTCAGGAAGAAGCGGATGCCATTGCAGAAAACTATATTGACTCCCTGGAGAGTAATCATGGCGTAGCCGGCACCCACGCCGAACATGCAAACCCAAAATTCCTGATCGATTATTCGCGTTTCAATAAAGGCGAATGGGACCAGGCTGTCGATACCACCATGAGTGAAGCCGCAGTCGAGAAATTGACCAAGGCTATTACTACCATCCCCGATGACTTCAAACCGAACCCGGCCGTGAGCAAAATTATTGAGGCCAGAAGAAAAATGGGCGCCGGCGAAATATTGATGGATTGGGGCTATGCTGAAACCATGGCCTACGCGTCATTGCTGAATGATGGTTACCCTATCCGTATCTCCGGACAGGACAGCGGTCGCGGCACATTTTTTCATCGACATGCGGTGGTGCATAACATGGAAGATGGGCGAACCCATCTGCCGCTACAACATTTACGCGAAGGCCAGCCACCTTTCCTGGTGATTAATTCAACCCTGTCCGAAGAAGCGGTGCTGGCATTTGAATATGGCTATAGCAGTGCAGAACCGAATGCGCTGGTTATCTGGGAGGCACAGTTTGGCGATTTTGCTAATGGTGCACAGGTTGTCTTTGATCAATTCATCAGTTCATGCGAGGCGAAATGGGAACGCTTTTGCGGTCTTACGGTATTTTTACCTCATAGCTATGACGGCCAGGGACCAGAGCACTCCTCGGCCAGACTTGAGCGCTTCCTGCAACTTTGTGCTGAACAAAATATGCAGGTTTGCTTTCCGAGTACGCCTGCGCAAATGTTCCATCTGCTGCGACGGCAGATTCTTCGGCCGTTACGAAAACCCTTAATCGTGATGAGTCCCAAGAGTCTATTAAGACGCAAGAACTCTGCATCGCCGGTTGACGATTTAACCCATGGTCATTTTCACCCGGTGATCGATGAAATAGATGAGTTAAATAAAGACCAAGTGACCCGATTACTGGTTTGCAGTGGCAAGGTCTATTTCGATCTACTCGAGCAACGGCGCAAAAGTGAGATTAGCAACATCGCAATTATGAGAATTGAGCAGCTGTATCCATTTCCTAGAGAACATGTCAGAGAGGTAGTGAAATCCTATCCCAACCTGAAGGAAGTAGTCTGGGTACAGGAAGAGCCAAAAAATCAGGGCAGCTGGTATTACATGCAATCAAGAGGCACCATGATTGGCTGCTTGGGCGACCAGCATACCTTCGGTTATGCCGGACGTTTTTATTCAGCGTCGCCGGCGACAGGACTCATGCCTTTACATAATGCCCAACAGCAACAACTGGTATCAGATGCCTTACAATTAGATAAACTTGAAGTCACATCACATAAACAAGTAAGTTCAATATTACGAAGATAAGTTGAGGAGAAGCACGTGCTAATTGATGTAAAAGTGCCGGTACTGGCAGAGTCTGTTGCAGAAGCAACATTGATGAATTGGCAAAAGAAAGTGGGTGATACAGTCCAGCGTGGCGATAACCTCATTGATATTGAAACCGATAAAGTGACATTAGAGGTATCAGCACTCAATAATGGCGTCATCGCCGAGATCCTTAAGGGCGACGGTGAGATTGTCCATAGTGATGAGATCATTGCCAAGATTGAAACGGATACCAAACAGGCAGCCAGTTCCAGCTCCGAAAGCTCTCCCGCGCAGCAATCATTACCAGAAATGGAACCGACAGCCGAAAAACCGGCAGCGGAAGATTTACCAAAACTCAGCCCGGCAGTACGTAACATGCTTGAAGAAAACCAGCTTGATGCCGGCCAGATCGACCACGAATCCGATCGCATCACCAAGGCCGACGTCATCAAACATCTGGAACAGGCAAATCAACCAGAGGCAGCCGAGCCAATAGAAAATAATGCGCAAACTGCAGCGGCTGAAAAACCGGCGCCACAAACTGCGCCCACTGCGGTTAACAAGCAACCTGCGACTGATACAACACAAGTGCCTCCGGCAAAAGATATTCCGGTACTAACCAGCAGTACCGGCGAACGACCGGAAGAAATCGTGCCGATGACACGTTTGCGAAAACGGGCAGCCGAGCGATTACTTGGCGCTCAAAAAGACAATGCAATCCTGACCACATTCAATGAGGTTAACCTGAAGCCGGTCATGGATATCCGTGCCCGTTACAAAGACGAGTTTGAAAAAACCCATGGGGTCAAACTGGGTTTCATGTCATTTTTCACACGTGCTGCTATCGAGGCATTGAAAAAATTTCCGGTAATCAACGCATCCGTTGATGCAGATAATATTGTTTATCATGGCTATTTCGATATTGGCATTGCTGTCAGTTCGCCTCGCGGCCTGGTGGTACCCATTATCCGGGATGCCGATTTGCTATCACTGGCAGAGATCGAAAGTCGTATCCGCGAATATAGTGAAAAAGCCGGTGATGGAAAACTCACGATGGAGGACTTAACCGGCGGTACCTTCACCATTACCAACGGCGGTGTGTTTGGCTCGCTACTATCGACACCTATCATTAACCCTCCACAAAGCGCGATACTCGGCATGCATACCATTCAGCAGCGTCCTGTCGCAGAAAATGGTGAAGTGGTAATTCGTCCGATGATGTATATCGCCTTGTCATACGATCACCGCATCATTGATGGCCGTGAAGCGGTTCAATTCCTGGTCACTATCAAACAGTTGCTGGAGGATCCAGCAAGATTGTTATTACAACTGTGACCCTATAGTGCCTTTCAGTAATTCGTTCAATTTACAGGTAATCCTTGCATGAAAAAATATGATGTCGTGGTAATCGGCGCCGGTCCCGGAGGTTATGTCGCCGCTATTCGTTGTGCGCAACTCGGACTGAGCACAGCTTGCGTCGAAAGCTGGATTAATGAAGATGGCAAACCTGCGCTCGGCGGCACCTGTCTTAACGTTGGCTGTATTCCCTCTAAGGCATTACTCGATTCATCACACCATTATCATCATATTAAACACGATGCCGCTGAACACGGTATCAATGTGTCTGGTACCACGATTGACGTGAACAAGATGATCTCACGTAAAGCAAAAATCGTAAAAATACTCACGCAAGGCATAAGTGGTTTGTTCAGAAAAAACAACGTGGATTGGTTAAAAGGACACGCCACGCTGAAAAGCAATAGTGAAATTCAAATCAACTCAAGACATGAGGATCACGACGAAGAAACCGCGATACAGGCAAATCACATTATCATTGCAACCGGCTCGGTACCGACAGCGATCCCTTCTGCAAGCGTTGATAACAAACTGGTTGTCGATTCTACTGGTGCCTTAAAGTTTAACGAAGTGCCACGTCGCCTAGGCGTCATCGGTGCCGGTGTGATCGGACTGGAACTTGGTAGCGTTTGGAATCGACTCGGTTCTGAAGTGGTGATACTGGAAGCACTGCCCGATTTTTTATCTGCGGTTGATAAGCAAATAGCAGCCGAAGCCGAGAAAACCCTGCGTAATCAGGGGCTCGATATCCGACTTGGTGCAAAAGTCACCGGCACCGGTAGTAATAATCGGGAGGTAAGTGTGAGCTATGAAGACGAGTCCGGTAAACAACAACTCACCGTCGACAAACTGATCGTCGCCGTTGGCAGAAAACCGAATACTGAAGGATTGGGTGCTGAGCAATGCGGCCTGGAACTGGATGAAAGAGGTTTCATCGTTGTCGATGAACATTGCCAGACAAATCTTGAGAATGTTTATGCCGTCGGTGATGTCGTTCGCGGACCAATGTTAGCTCACAAGGCATCGGAAGAAGGCGTTGCTATTGCCGAACGTATTGCCGGTAAACCCGGACATATGAATTATGAAACGATACCGTGGGTGATCTATACCTGGCCAGAGATAGCCTGGGTGGGACAATCTGAAGAACAACTAAAACAGGCTGGCATTGACTATCGCGTTGGTAGCTTTCCTTTTATGGCCACCGGGCGCGCTCGCGCGATGGGCGAAACGAATGGGCTGGTTAAAATACTTGCCGATAAAAAAACTGATCGTGTGCTGGGTATTCATATATTCGGACCTAACGCATCGGAGTTAATCGCCGAGGCTGTGGTCACGATGGAATTTGATGGCAGTAGCGAAGACCTGGCCAGAACGATTCATGCACATCCAACATTGTCTGAAGCCATGCACGAAGCCGCCTTAGGCGTGGATAATAGAACGATACATATCTAAAAAAATGACACATCCTTGTGTGAATGAATTCAGTGCAGTAACAAGAGGAGGTATAGACACACTGTATTTGTAACTGCTTCCTTCAGTTAAACCAAAACTAAACTCTGGAGGTAAATTAATACTGGTTTGATTAGTTTACAATAACCATTTTATTGATATATTGTTTCTATTTAAGAAATAATTGAGCTCTAAAGATGGATAAAATTACCAGTATGCGCGTCTTCTCCTCCGTTGCTCGCTATGGCAGCTATTCAGCGGCCGCAAAAAAACTGTCTATTTCAAAGGCGATGGCATCCAAACACGTACAAAGTCTGGAACAGCAACTCGGGGTCAGACTCTTTAACCGCACAACACGAAAACTTAACCTGACTGAAGTCGGCAGGATCTATGTTGATAAGGTAGACGCCGTATTGTCGGAAATAGACGAAGCGGAATCCACTATCTCGGAACTGAACTCTGAACCACGTGGAAAATTAAAGATCAAAGCACAACCCTCTTTCGGTGCTTTTCACTTATCACGCGCACTCTCAGGCTATATGAAAAAATACCCGGAAGTGACTACGGAACTTGAGCTGTCAAACAGGATGCCGGACTTGGTTGAAGACGGTGTTGATTTAGCCTTTCACGTGGGAGAATTGGATGACTCAACTTTTGTTGCCAGAAAAGTGGCCAGCTCACGACGTGTTGTTTGCGCCTCTCCCGATTACCTTAAACAGCATGGTAAACCGAATACGCCTGAAGAATTGAGCGAGCATAATTGCCTGGTTTATTCTCCACGAACACCTTTAGTCGATTGGGACTTTATCAATCAGAAAGTACGTATTTCCGGAGATATTCAATGCAATGATGGTGATGCACTTCGGGTCGCGGCGATTCAGGGTTGTGGCATCGCACAGTTGCCGACCTACATTGTCGGCATGGATATTCAATCAGGCAGATTGTGTGCGTTACTGGAATCGTTTGAACCGGAAAAACTGCCAGTCTATGCCATCTACAACAACCGAAAATATCTATCGGCAAAAATTAAAACCTTCGTTGAATTTATCTACGATCTGTATCAACCCGAGGCCTATTGGAATGAGTGGACTTGATTCAGGCATTACGAATACTATGTCACTGTAGATGGCAAAGTTGGATTTCATTGATTTTTCTGCTACTGTTGCATCATATTGTTGCAATGCAACATTTATTGCCACAGACAGAATATGCGTCGGCAATCACCGCCCGGCTAAAAAAATAACATTAGGAGAGTAAGATGACAGAGAATGTAGTAATCGTATCGGCGGCCAGAACGGCTATCGGTAACTTTGGGGGTTCATTAGCAACCGTGCCTGCACATACGCTCGGCGCAACAGTCATTTCAGAAGTGATTAAGCGTGCAGGCATCAAGCCTGAACAAGTTAGCGAAGTGATTTTTGGTCAAGTGCTAACCGCGGGTTCAGGTCAAAATCCAGCCAGACAGGCAGCAATTGCAGCAGGACTGCCGCATGGTGTGCCATCAATGACAATTAACAAAGTTTGTGGAAGTGGTTTAAAGACAGTGCATTTAGCTGCACAGGCAATCAAGGCTGGCGATGCAGAGATTGTAGTCGCAGGTGGTCAGGAAAATATGAGTCTGTCTCCGCACCTGTTACCAAAATCCAGGAACGGTCAAAAAATGGGCGACTGGAAATTACAGGATTCAATGATTGTTGACGGTTTGTGGGATGCGTTCAACAACTATCACATGGGTACCACCGCAGAAAATATCGCCAAACAATATGGCATCTCTCGCGAAGAACAAGATGAATTTGCCGCCTCTTCTCAAAATAAAGCGGAAGCTGCCATCGCAGCAGGAAAATTTAATGACGAAATTGTGCCGGTGGAAATACCTCAACGTAAAGGTGATCCGGTTGTTTTTGATAAAGACGAATTTCCAAAAGCCGGCGTGACTGCGGAGGGTATCGGCAAACTTCGCCCGGCTTTCGATAAAGAAGGCACCGTAACCGCAGCCAATGCATCAGGCCTGAATGATGGTGCTGCCGCAGTGTTAGTGATGTCAGAAAGTAAGGCGAAAGAACTTGGACTGGAACCATTGGCAACGATTAAGGCCTATTCCAGTGCTGGTGTCGATC
The DNA here is from genome assembly GCA_028279365.1 of Gammaproteobacteria bacterium. Lineage (GTDB taxonomy): Bacteria > Pseudomonadota > Gammaproteobacteria > Eutrophobiales > Eutrophobiaceae > JANQNX01. Next base: position 243,944 of record JANQNX010000010.1, read on the forward strand.
CTGCCATCATGGGAACCGGCCCTATTCCAGCTTCAAAATTATGCCTGGAAAAAGCCAGTTGGTCAGTTGATGATTTGGATTTGGTTGAAGCGAATGAGGCGTTTGCCGCGCAGGCCATATCAGTTAACCGGGATATGGGTTGGGATACTGCCAAAGTCAATGTTAATGGTGGTGCGATTGCTATCGGTCATCCTATTGGCGCATCGGGTTGCCGAGTCCTGGTAACGTTATTACATGAAATGAAACGAAGTGATGCCAAGAAAGGACTTGCTACCTTATGTATCGGTGGTGGCCAGGGCGTTGCGCTAGCAGTTGAGAGGAGTTAATGATGTCAAATTTAAATGGAAAAGTAGCACTAGTCACGGGCGGCACAGGCGGTATTGGCGCTGCCATTTGTATGAAGCTAGCTGAGTCCGGTGCTAAAGTTGCAACCAATTACAGAAATAAAGAAAAAGCCGAAGCCTGGCAGGCAGAAGCAAAATCAAAAGGCTTTGACATCGTAATCTATCAAGTCGATGTCACTGACTACGATGGTTGTGTAGCGATGATGAAACAAATTGAAGCTGATTTGGGGCCGGTCGATATCCTGGTGAATAATGCCGGTATTACCAAAGACACCACCTTAAGAAAAATGACACGGGATAAATGGGATGCCGTGATGGATATCAACTTGAACGGTATGTATAACGTGACGCAACCATTAATCGAGGGAATGACCAGCAGAGGCTGGGGAAGAATTATCAATATTTCCTCAATCAATGGTCAAAAAGGACAAATGGGGCAGACCAATTACAGCGCCACCAAAGCCGGCATGCATGGCTTTACCATGTCATTGGCGCAAGAAGTCGCGCGTAAGGGCGTGACTGTTAACACCGTTTCACCAGGCTATATTGCGACCGACATGGTGATGGCAGTACCTGAAGAAATAAGAGAGAAAATCATTGCACAGATTCCTGCTGGTCGTCTTGGTACTCCGGAAGAAATTGCTGAATTGGTTAATTTTCTTGCCTCAGACGCAGCTGGTTTTACTACCGGCGCAAATTATGCCATGAATGGCGGACAACATATGCAATAACATCAACAGTAGTATTTTATGTTATCGGGGCGCTCAATTTGAGCGTCCCGTTTTTTATTTGTATATAATTAGCAACGACTTTATATTCAGAGATAGTTATGCAAGAGAACGACAAAAGAATCATCAAGAAATACCCTAACCGACGTTTGTATGACACCGAGGAGAGTAAATACATCACGCTGGAAGATATCCGTCGCTTGGTTACTGAAAGCAAAGATTTCATTGTCAAAGATGTTAAAACTGATGAGGATTTGACCAGAACCATACTGTTACAAATCATTATTGAACAGGAAGATGATGGCCAACCTATCTTCTCCACGCAGGCACTATCACACATCATCCGTTTCTACGGTGATTCAGTTCAATCAGTCGCCGGCGACTACATTCAGGAGAGCATTAATCTGTTCGTCAACCAACAGAAGAAACTACAAGAACAGATTTCATCTGCGGTTGGCACAAATCCAATCACCGCCATGGCAGAAATGACCGAACAAAATATGGATATGTGGAAAAAAATGCAGGAAAACTTTTTCAAGTCGACCATGCAAAGCGGATTTGGCAAAAATACCGAAGATAAATCGGAAGAATAATCTGCTCAATTCTATCTACTTGATATTTAATAGATTTATTTATTAATTCCTGATCAAATTTAGACTGATTTCAGGTCTAATCTACTTGACAACACGTCCCTCAAGGCCTATGCTGCATAGCAACAATGTTGCAGCGCAACACCGCGCTTAAATCAAACTTAGGAGTTGCAATTATGAATACTGAAATGATCGAAAAAATGAATACATTAGGTAAAACCAGCTACGATGCAATCAAGGATCTTTATGAAATCAACATGAAGATTGCCAGTCAGGTATCTGAGCAGCAGATGGCTTTCTTTAATCTTTACCTGGAGTGTGCAACAGCACAGATGGAAATGCTGGGTAAATCCAAAGACTACAAAGACGTCATGACCAGTCAGACAACCTTGATTAATGAAGCCAGCGAAAAGGTTCAAGGCATTGCACGTAACACCGTTGATATCATGAATGAGACCAAAGATGATGTTAGTGCCTGGGTTGAGAAAGGCGTAGAAGACGCAAGTTCAATCGTGCCTTTTGCAAAATCAGCCTAAAAGCTACTGCTTAAAGACATAGTTTTATATGTAACCACAGCCTGATTCAGGCTGTGGTTTTTTTAATTATTCTTTGTCAGGTCGGTCAGACCTTCATCCTTATTCTGTTTTTCCTTGGCCGCGTCATTCCGCATAGCCTGAAGATCTGCCAGGTAATCCTCACTAACATCGCCCGTCACATACGTGCCGGAAAAACACGAGGTATCAAAACTGGTTATTGTTTCATTACCTCTTCGAGCTGAGTCAATCAAGTCATCAAGATCCTGATAAACCAGCCAGTCTGCGCCAATGATATCGGCCACTTCCTCGACTGAACGATCATAGGCGATCAACTCCGAAGCAGCAGGCATATCGATACCATACACATTAGGATATCTTACCGGTGGCGCAGCAGATGCCACATAGACTCGTCTCGCACCTGCCTCCCTGGCCATTTGTACTATCTCCCTTGATGTCGTGCCACGCACAATAGAATCATCCACCAGTAACACGTTTTTATCCTTGAACTCGAGTTCTATGGCATTCAGTTTTTGTCGGACAGATTTCTTACGGATACTTTGCCCGGGCATAATGAACGTCCGCGGTATATAACGGTTCTTAACAAAGCCTTCCCGGTATTTCACACCAAGGTCATTAGCCAAGGGTAACGCTGCGGTCCGACTTGAGTCTGGAATGGGGATCACAACATCAATATCATGCTCGGGATAAAGCCTGAGTATTTTTTTGGCCAAGGTTTCACCCATACGTAAACGCGCTTTATGGACCGAAATACCATCAATGATGGAGTCCGGTCTGGCGAGATACACATGTTCAAAGATGCAAGGACTGTATTTAGGGTTCTCCGCGCATTGCTCACTAAATAGTTGACCATCAACCGTGATAAACACGGCTTCACCCGGCTCAATATCTCTCAACCTCTGATAGTCAAGCGCGTCTATGGCAACGCTCTCTGAAGAGATGATGAACTCAGCGCCAATATCGGTTTTACGTTCGCCAAAAATAATTGGCCGGATCCCATTTGGGTCCCGGAAACCTAAAATACCTACGCCGGTTATCATTGCAACCGCGGCATAACCACCACGACAACGCTGATGCAGTCGTCTGACCGCCTTGAAAATGTCTGCAGGCTGCAGTTCATCACGCAGTTTTCCAATGGTACTAAGCTCATGCGCCAGGATATTGAGTAACACTTCGGAATCAGAACTGGTATTCAAATGGCGCAGATCATCATGCATCAGGTCGGTTCTGAGCGCGTCAGTATTGGTTAAGTTACCGTTGTGCGCCAGCGTAATACCATACGGCATATTGACATAAAATGGCTGTGCTTCAGCAGCAGATGAGCAGCCTGCGGTAGGGTAACGAACATGTCCAATGCCCATGTTTCCCTTGAGATTGAGCATATGACGCGTATGAAACACATCTTTGACCAGGCCATTATCTTTTCTGAGATAGAGCTTGGTATCGTCACAGGTGACCATACCGGCTGCATCTTGACCCCGGTGTTGCAGTACTGTCAGGCCATCAAATATCGCCTGATTGACAGGGTTCTTGGCAACGATTCCTATAATGGCACACATGCTGTTATATAGCGTTACGTTTCAGCATTAGTTGTAGTAAAAGAGTGATATTCGCTGATAGATTCTGGCAAAAACTTACTACACCATATACCAATTCGCTCGAACGGATCTACTAGTTTTGATTGCTGCCACCAATTTTCTGCAGGAAGTAAGGTAAAACCAGCCAGGAAAATAATGACGGAAATAATCACGACGCCCAGTCCCATACCAAAAAAAAGCCCGAGTACGCGGTCGGCCGCAGTGAGACCAGTGCGCCCGAGTAATTTAACAATAAAGTAGCTAATTACACTTAACAGCATCAAACTGATGATGAACAGACCAACAAAGGCAAGCCCTGTTCGAATCAATTCCGTCTCGACATAAGCGGCGAGCAACGGTGAAAAGTACGGCATCAGTTTGATCGATAGACCAAGTGCTATCGCCCAGGATAGCAACGAAAAAACAATATTCAGAAAGCCATAAAAAACACCGACAACCGCTGGCAACAAAATCAATACAATAATCGCAATATCAAAACCTGACATGTGAATGAATCCTATGGATAACGCAGCACAATACCATCCAGATCCATCTTCGACTTGATTGCCTTCAATAGCTTATCCGCATCCGCGCGCAACAATTCTGGCCCGACTCTGACGCGATAAACCAGCGCATCATCTTTTTTTTGTGGTTCGACAAATGCGGGAAACCCGGCCTTTCTCAACTGTAGGTTCAGCTTATCTGCATTTAACTTTGTCGAGAAACTGCCAAGTTGCACTACCCATGCAGACAGGCCAACATTTTTTTCTCTGCTTGTCTCAGCTTTTTTCTCATCCAACTCCTGAGCAGGCTCTGATGTTTTAAGCTCATTGACCTCGGAATTTTCAGGATTGACCGATACAGCATCATCCGACGCCACAGCCACCGTTGCAGTAGCGGTGTCAGCCTTGACTTGTTGGGCTTCAATCGAAACACGCGTCTTGATGTTATCGGTGATCGGTACCAGCTTGGATTGTTCCAATTGATTCGGACGTTGAGGAATATTGGTTTTTTCGATTGAATCGGAGTCAATTGGCCCATCAAGTATCATCGGAATAAAAATGACCGCGACAACCATTAGTACCGACGCACCTACCAAACGTTCTTTTAATCGCTGTTGCATAATGGTCGTTATTTCATTTCGCGTAATGCAGCGCCGACGGTAAGAAATGAACCGGTAATAACAATTCGATCTCCGGCCAGCGCACGTTCATGTAAATCAGAAAGCGCATCCGATACACAATCAAAGGCATAGACTTCGTTGATAATATTCAGCTCATTCAATGAATTCACTAAATACTGAGCCTCACAGCCTCGTTCCTGCTTGATCGAGATAATATTCCAACTGTCAGCAATTTCATTCAACTCTTGCAAAAAATATTTATGATCCTTGTCTTTTAACATGCCGACAAGTAAATGTGTTTTACCCTGACAAGGTATTGATTTCAGATTATTGATCAATGCCTGCACCGACTGACGATTGTGTGCCACATCAAGAATCTTTTGCACTTCTCCGGGGATCAGCTGCATCCGACCGCTAAGACGAAAGCTACTCAGTCCCTGCCTGATATGATCGATACTGACCGGGTATTGCTGTTTGATTTTTTCCAATACCATCATAACCCCAGCAGCATTCTGTAATTGAAAATCGCAGTACTGCATTGGACGCGGTAGCTCTGTTAATTTATTTGAATCTGTTAGCCAGCTCCAATACTGTCCTTCGCTGTTATAATGAAAGTCATGGGAAGCAATATAAATCGGCGTACCCAATGCCTCAGCACAATCGAGTATCGTTTGTGGCGGATTAGGATCAGAACAAATGGCCGGGGCTTTATTTCTCAATATACCGGCTTTTTCGCGACCGATGCTTTCGCGACTATCACCAAGCCATTGCTGATGATCCAAATCGATGCTGCAAATCAAGGCAATATCAGCATCAAGAATATTGACTGCATCCAGCCGCCCACCCAGCCCGACTTCAAGTATGGCAATGTCGATCTGCGCCTGTCTGAATAAGTCCAGCGCCGCAAGCGTACCAAATTCAAAATAAGTCAGCGATATATCACCGCGTGCTCGATCAATGCGATCAAATGATTCACATAAATCATCATCTGAAACAGGCAGTCCATCAATGCAAATCCGTTCATTGTATTTCAATAAATGTGGAGAGGTATAACGACCAACCCGGTATCCGGCCTGTCTCAATATCGCATCAAGCATATTGACACTTGACCCTTTGCCATTGGTACCAGCCACACTGATGACCGTGTGCGCAGGTTTCAACATGCCCATGTTGTTTGCTACACGACGGCAGCGTTCCAGTCCTAACTCTATTGCAGTGAAGTGCAAACTTTCCTGCCAGTTCAACCACTGTTCCAGGCGGTTGAAGCGTAGCTTGCCCTGGTTTTGATGCTGTCCCCTAACGAGTTTGCTGCTGCCGGACATGTGGATAGCGTTAGTTAAGTCGAGATTGATGCATTAACAATGAAATGATGTTACCGACTCTGTCACGCATGTCTCTTCTGTCAACGATCATATCGATATCACCATGCTCCAGTAAAAACTCGCTCTTTTGAAATCCTTGCGGCAGCGTTTCTCTGACGGTTTGTTCGATTACGCGCGGGCCGGCAAACCCAATTAGCGCATTCGGTTCGGCAATATTAACGTCGCCCAACATGGCAAGACTGGCAGAGACACCGCCCATAGTAGGATCGGTAAGTACTGAAATATAAGGCAAGCGCTTGTTTTTCAGGATCGCCAACGCAGACGCAGTCTTGGCCATTTGCATCAATGAAAACAGCGCCTCCTGCATACGCGCGCCACCGCTGGTCGAGAAACAAATGAAAGCAGCGCTCTGTTCGACAGCCTGTTCAACTGCACAGACAAAACGTTCGCCAACCACCGAGCCCATTGAGCCACCCATAAAATCAAACTCAAATGCACTGGCCACCACCGGCATGCCCTGTAGTGTGCCTGACATCGAGATTAGCGCGTCGCTCTCACCCGTTGTTTTTTGCGCCTGATTAAGGCGATCTTTATAACGCTTACTGTCTTTAAACTTGAGAATATCCAACGGTTTTAGATCGGCCGCTATTTCCTCGGCAGTGCCCTCATCGAGAAAGCTGCTAAGACGTTGTCTGGCACTGATACGCATGTGATGGCCGCATTTAGGACAAACTTCAAGGTTGCGTTCAAGTTCTGCCCGATAAAGCACGGCATTACAAGAAGCACATTTCGTCCAAACACCTTCCGGCACTGTTCTACGATTATTACCATTGGTTTTAATCCTGGAAGGTAATATTTTCTCAAACCAACTCATACAGATTCCCGCTATTATTATTTATCCAATGCATTCCGTATTGCATGGATAAAAGCTGATACTTCAATTTTTAATTGTTCGCTGTTGTCAGAATATTCCGCAATACGCTCTACCAAGGCACTTCCGATAATGACCGCGTCACATATTGCTGCCACCTCAGCGGCAGTCTTGGCATCCTTGATACCAAAGCCAACGCCTAACGGGATATTTGTATGCTGACGGATCTCTTCCAGTTTTCCGGAAACAGCATCAATATCAAGTTGATTGCTACCGGTCACGCCTTTCAGAGAGACATAATACAGGAAGCCTGAAGCAACTTCACAGATCCTGATGAGGCGCTCGCCATGGGTCGTAGGCGAAACCAGAAAAATCTGATCGATATGATTTTGGCTGAACACCTGATTAAATTCATGCGATTCTTCAGGAGGTAAATCAACCACTAATACACCGTCAACACCCGCCTGTTCGGCTCTGTCTGCGAATAGCTGATAGCCCATCACTTCAATCGGGTTTAAATAACCCATCAGTATGACCGGAGTCGTATCATCGTCCTGTCGGAATTGCTTCACCAAATCGAACACATCGTCGGTCGTGGTACCGCCCGCCAGGGCACGTTCGCTGGCACGCTGAATAACCGGTCCATCTGCCATCGGATCGGAGAATGGAACACCAAGCTCAATACAATCTGCACCCGCTTTAACCAGTTCGTGCATCAGCATCAGCGTTTGCTCAATAGACGGGTCACCGGCAGTAATAAACGGGATCAGTGCCTTTTTATTATTGGCACTGAGCTCTGAAAAACGTGCCTCAATTCTGCTCATAGAGAAAAATAATAGTGATTAATCAAGAAAGGAAAAGGAATGTTACGATGTTACTTCAAACCAAGCTTTAGTTCTAAAAGCTCGATGGCCATATCTGGCACTTCTTCATGCTTCTTTGACTCGGAAGATAGCAACCATAGATCGATCTGTTCACGCTTCACTTTTAACAAATCAGCAAGCTCCATGCGATCCAGTTTTTGCTCAAGCATCACTTCCATTAGTCGATCCCGATTATTCATAACTCAACCACGTTTATAAGCTTATTCCCTCATGTGCAGCAACAGTGTGAATATCTTTATCGCCGCGACCAGATAAATTGACAACAATTATCTTATCTTTATCGGTGTTGGGTGCAAGCTTTTCCACATAGGCCAGCGCGTGACTTGATTCCAGTGCAGGAATAATACCTTCAATACGCGTCAGGCTATGAAATGCCTGTAAGGCTTCATCGTCAGTCACGGCGACGTAGTTTGCACGACCTGTGTCTTTTAACCAGGCATGTTCCGGACCGACACCAGGATAATCCAGGCCTGCCGAGATAGAGTGCGTTTCGATAATCTGACCGTAGTTATCTTCCATCAGATAAGTACGATTACCATGTAATACTCCCGACTTTCCGGCATTGAGCGGCGCGGCATGCCGACCCGTATCGAGACCATCACCAGCAGCCTCAACACCGTATATTTGAACCTGGCTATCATCGAGAAAAGGATGGAATAAGCCAATTGCATTTGAACCACCGCCGACACAGGCGACCAGATAATCAGGCAATCTATCAAATTGCTCCAGACTTTGTTGACGAGCCTCCTTCCCAACGACCGCATTGAAGTCCCGAACCATCGCCGGGTAGGGATGTGGTCCTGCCACCGTACCGATAATATAGAACGTGTCGTCTACATTGGTTACCCAATCTCGCATAGCTTCATTCAATGCATCTTTTAATGTCTTTGAACCCGCTTTGACCGGCACCACGGTGGCACCAAGTAACTTCATGCGAAATACATTGATCGCTTGCCTTTGTATATCCTCCGCGCCCATATAGACAATACATTCCATCCCATACCTGGCAGCGACAGTCGCACTCGCAACTCCATGTTGCCCGGCACCAGTTTCAGCAATAATGCGTTTCTTGCCCATGCGTTTCGCTAATAACGCCTGACCGACCGTATTATTCACCTTATGCGCACCTGTGTGGTTCAGGTCCTCACGTTTCAAATAGATCTGCGCGCCACCCAGTTTTTCACTCCATCTTTCTGCATGGTAAAGCGGAGAAGGCCGACCAACAAAGTGCTTTAGATCGCGTTGAAACTCGGCAATAAAGTCCGGATCGTTAACATATTTATGATAGGCCTGTTCCAGTTCTTCTAACGGCCCCATTAATGTCTCGGAAACAAAACGACCACCGTATACACCAAAATGACCACCAGCATCTGGCAGTGAACATAAGGAAGTCTCTGATTCTTTAATCATAGCTTCAGGCATTTCTCGCCTCTCTGATAAATTGATTCATCTTAACAATATCTTTCTTGCCCGGACTGCTTTCAACACCGCCACTGACGTCAACCGCATAAGGCCTGACCTGCGAGATTGCGTTCGCGACATTGTCAGGTGTCAGTCCACCGGCAAGAATAACGGGCTTCGTCAACGACGAAGGAATTCTTTTCCAATCAAACACCAAACCGGTACCACCCGGTTGACCTTTCACATACGTATCCAGCAGTAGCCCGCTGGCACTATTAAATTGGTCAATCTGATGTTCAATATTAACATCATCGCTCATACGAATCGCCTTAATATAAGGCTTGGAATAAATTGCACAAGACGACTCTGCTTCCTGTCCATGGAATTGGAGCAAATCAATTGGTACATTTGCCAATACATTATCTATCGCAGCTTGCTCGGCATTAACAAACAACGCAACCTTGCTTATGAAAGGCGGTAATGAATCCGCGATCTCTGCGGCTGTGTCGATGGAGACATGACGAGCGCTTTTCTCAAAAAAAACCAGACCAATCGCATCAACCCCGGCCTCTACTGCATCCAACGCATCATCATGACTGGTAATGCCGCATATCTTGATTCTGGTATGTGTTGTCATGCTAGTTTATCGAAAGTTTATTCAGAATATTAATTGACTCAGGTATCTCAAACCGCTCCGGGTAATGCACCTCAGATAAATAAAGACCGCCTGCAGGTGCGGTAACGCCTCCAGCAGTTCTGTCTTTAGCGAGCAATACTCTCTCAGCCCAATCAACCCCTTGTTTACCGTAGCCAATCTCCATTAACACACCGACAATGTTTCTCACCATATGATGTAAAAAAGCATTGGCTGTGATACTTATTATCAGCCAATCTCCATATCGATCGATACCTATCTTGTCGACGCGCCGAAACGGAGTTTTTGACTGACAGGCAACCGCACGATAAGAACTGAAATCATGCTCGCCAAGCAAACAACGTGAAGCCCGAAACATTCGTTCTTCATCCAGTTTGCGACATTGCCAGCTTACCAGACCATGGAATAAGCCGGGTCTGGTGCGTCTGTTCAGTATCACATATTGATAGGTACGTTTTTCAGCACTAAAACGGGCATTAAATTCAGCATCTATTTCTGCCGCCCAGGTTACCGAAATATCATCTGGCAAGATCGAGTTGCAACCCAATGTCCAGGCGGATGTCTCTCTATTGGAGTTGGTTTCAAAATGTACAACCTGTTTCAATGCATGCACGCCGGCATCAGTTCTACCTGAACAGGTAACGCTGATTGATTCGTCGGCGATGCAGGTCAGCGCCCGTTCAAGCTGTTGCTGAATAGTGGCTACCGACTCCTGACGTTGCCAGCCGGAATAGTGGTATCCATTGTATTCGATAATCAGAGCGATCTTTGTCACTGCCTGTCACAAATCGCATGAAGGGAAATATACCGCGTTCAAATTTTTAGCTAGGCTCAAGTCTGATTCAATAGTTCCTGAGCTTGTTTTTTCTGATCGTCATTGCCCTCTTGCATGACTTCATCAAGAATGGTTTTAGCGCTGTCCTTATCACCTAACTCAACATACGCTTTAGCCAGATCAAGTTTGGTAGCTATCTCATCCTCGACGCTTTGCTCTTCGGGCTGAGCCGCTCGCGGAACAAATACAGTATGATCTTCGTCGTCGTCATCATCATCGTCGTCACTGTCGATTTCGAGCTTGGGGATTTCAACCGTACCGTCTAACTCCAGATCCGGTTCGTCATCCGTTGATTCATCGATACTTAAATCAAAATCCATGTCTGGCATGTCGTCTTCTTCAGCCTTATCTGAGTCTGCATCGGCATCAATAGACAGTCCATCATCCGATTCTATATCCAAATCAAGCGACAAGCCGTCGTCATCATCCTGAACGTCAAGTTGAACCGGTTCCTCATCCGTATCAGCACCCAGATCGAGTTCAAAATCTGAATCAGCTGATTCTGTTTCTGCACTTGTTTCAGGGATATCCAGATCCAAACTGACCTCATCAGTCGGCTCTTCACTATCATCCGGGACTTCAATATCCAGACCAATTTCTTCGGTAGCTTCTTCGTTATTGTCTGATGCGTTTTCATCATCACTATCGCTGGATAATGCGAGATCAAAATCAATCACATTACTGTCTTCGCTTTCTTCAGCCTTTGGTTCCTCGTTAGAACCCATATCGACATCAAGTAGTTCATCACTATCGGCGCCAGCACTGGTAGCGGCTGTCACATCAAGTAAATCTTCATCCGAATCCAGTTCAAGATCGGCAGCAGCCGTCACATCCAGTAAATCTTCTTCAGGTGCAGCATCTTCACCAGCCGTGAGATCAAGTAATTCATCGCTGTCAGTGCTGCCCCCCGAGATATCCAGTACGCCATCCTCTTCCGGCACGGTTTCAGCAGCCGTCACATCAAGCAAATCCTCTTCTGCGCCACCGCTGGAAATATCCAGCACATCCTCTTCGACATCGTCTGCTTCAGGTTCTTCACTTTCCAGACCAACTGCAGCCGTCACGTCCAGTATGTCTTCGCTTTCATCTGCAGCAGTGATATCCAGTAACTCTTCATCATCTCCCGCCGCTTCAGGTTCAGCATCAGCCCCGGCCCCAATATCAAAATCCAGACCATCATCAGCTGATTCCTCATCGGCAGTGACGTCAACAAAACCGCCAGTGGTATCACTAGCATCATCGTCATCATCTTCGCCTTCCTCAAACAGTGCTCGATTTGGCGACATCTCAGACCACATCGCAACAGCCATGTCCCAATGTTCACCTTCTCCTGAGACTAAGTCATGTAAAACTTTAGCTTCCTCTTCATAAGATTTCTTGTTGCCTGATGTATAAAACACTTCCAGCAATTTGGTATGGAATTCAGCATTATCAGGATTATCGGTGATTGCATTACGTACAAACTCTTCTGCCTGATCAAATTGTTCAAACGCAAGATAAGTATTTACTTCCTGGAGAGGATCTTCGTCTAACTCTTCTTCCTCTTCCGCTACTGGCTCAGGCTCAGCAGATACAAACTGGGTTTTTTCCTCTTCTTCATCACTATCGGCATCATCCGCATCGCTCTCAGCAGCGACGGTCTCGGCTTCCGATTCAGACTCGGGTAATACTGTTGCGGCTTCAGAATCAATCTCTTCCTCAACGTCAAGTTCATTTGCATTGAAATCCGGAAACGCCTCAACCGTCTCTGCATCCGCAGCAGGACTCGCGTCGGATTTCTTTCTGAATTTCATTACTACCAATGCAAGTAACAGCAGAATCACCAAGGCCACAATGGCAAGCGCATACAGTGGGTTACCCCCGACCAAGCCGGTGATAGGTGCTAACACGGGTTCTGCCATCGATAAATATGGCGCTAACATGCCCATGATGCCGTCGGAGGAGGATTCTGGCTGAACATCAATGACTTCTATTTCTTCAGTATCTTCAACGACTTCCTCAACTTCTTCTTCAGCAGCCGCCTCAGTATCCGCTTCAACTTCTTCGGTAACCGCTTCCTCTACTGCCTCAACGACTTCATCTTCAACAACGGCTTCAAGCTCTTCCTCAGCAACTGTCTCTTCAACGGCTTGTTCAACTTCCTCAACGATATCTTCTGTGTCGGCTACTGGTTCCTCTTCTACCACTTCATCAACAGTTTCGATCACTTCTTCGATCGGCTCAGCGACTTCCTCAGTCAGCTCCTCGACTGTCGTCGTTTGCGTATCAACCTGTTCTCCCATTTGCGCTTGCAATGCGGCAAGTTCATTGTCTTTCAATGAGAGTAAACGTTTCAGATCATTAAGCAGGGCTTCCGATTCCTGTAATTGATCTTTCAGTTCTATGTTTTCCTGTGTTAATGCTTGCAATGACTCCTGGGCAAGAATTAATTCCTCTTGGGTGCCTTGTGCGTCACCTGAAGATTGTTCTGTTGCCGACACGTCAGAACTGGCCCCGACCAGCTTTAACTCGGTGGTATCTTCTTCTGCAGAGACTGTATCTGTGCTTGAGGCAGCATCTGCTAAGACATTACTCTGTGCGCGTTCAGTTACCGTTGTAGCAAAATTATCCTGGGCATTGCCCCAAGCGGCATACTGCGCCTTCACTTGTTCAAGGGCTTCCGCCTGCGTCAGCGTATTGATTTCTGCCTCTGACGGCATGCGCAGAATCTGTCCACGCTTCAAGCCGTTAATGTTTTGATTAAAGAACGCATCCGGGTTTGCCTTTAATAAAGCTAGCATCATCTGATTAACGCTGGTCGAACCAGAACGCATTGCGGATGCAATAGACCATAAGGTGTCTGAGTCTTTTGTCGGTCCGTAATCACCACCTGAATAACTGATCTGCGGCGAGCGAGGACTGCTAACAGAAGTTGTTTCGCCCTGGTAACTTTCAAAATCATCGGCATAAACAACTTTATGATCGTCATCTACGACAGGCGTGCTAGTTTCAATATCAGAGTCAAGTTCCAGTGCCACATCCGGTTGGTAGGACGGAGTCGGTTCAACACGTTTTGCCTTTGCATTCGGATCGTACAGTGGCGGATCGAGCAACACCGTATACTCTCTGAAAAGTCGACCTTTACCCCAGTTAACTTCAATAAGAAAATTCAGGAACGGTTCGCGTATGGGTTCCTTACTGAAAATGCGAATGTAGTCTGGACCTTCATCGACTGAACGTTTCAGGGCAAATTTAAGTTTGCTTAAGAGAAATGGTCTTTCAATATTGGCCCTTGCGAACGCATCACTATCGGCCAGACCTACTTTCATCGAATCCAGTTCATCAGCCGTCGCAGATAGTAATTCTACTCTGGCTTCAAACGGCTCATTCAAGGCTGAATTTAAGTCCAGATTGCCCAGACCTAATGCATTGGCAATTGTTGGATTAAAAACAAAAAGTAAAAGTAGACAGAGTATGCGTTTCATTGTGGTGAAAATTTCCTTGGATTCAGTTTTCCGGAAGATCAAGCAAAAGTGCATAGTCGCGAATTAAATGGCCTTGCTGCCAGTTGAGTGCCAGTTTGAAATGCAGAATAGGTTCTCGAATGACATCTTGACTGGTGATATGGAGAAAATTTCCTGCCTCAGACTGAATGAGTTGATAATTCAGCGAATATCTGGACTCACCTTCGCGTGGCTCAGAAATGACGTTGACCGTCAGGCTATTAAATTCAGCCAGGTCTCTGGTATTCAGTTCAACAATAAAGTTAAGCTTTTGATTTAACTTGGATTTTAGCTCGTCGCTGGATAGGCTCATGGCACTGACCGAGACTGATACAAGACTCAGCAACAACAGCACAACTGACGGCAATGTTCGAAAAATGGTAACCATGTTAAAGCGCACTAAGTATTTGTTTTTTATGTAAATTGCTTTCCCCTGATGCAAAATATCCAACTATTTTGCCAATATACAGCACTCCATTTAGAGCACTTTTGCACAGCATAAACTTGCGAATGTGCTTTACAATTTACCCATAACTATAGTTTATAAGTAGTGTTTTACCAGAATTTCAGCTATTTGAACACTATTTAATGCAGCCCCTTTTCTGACGTTATCCGAGACCACCCATAGGTTGATCCCGTTGGGATGTGAGATGTCTTCACGAATACGTCCAACATACACCGGATCCTCACCAGCCGCTTCAGTCACAGCAGTGGGATAACCACCATCTTTACGTGTGTCAATCACTGTCACGCCCTCTGCTTTTTCCATTAATTCAGTGACTTGGGCGGCGGTAATTTTCTTGTCGGTCTCGATATGGACTGCCTCAGAATGCCCATAAAACACTGGTATCCTTACCGCAGTCGGATTGACCAGGATGCTGTCATCTTCAAATATCTTCTGTGTTTCCCACACCATTTTCATCTCTTCCTTGGTATAGCCGTTTTCCTGAAATGCATCGATATGCGGCAGTGCATTGAAAGCAATCTGTTTGGGGTAAACCTCACAGCTTATTTCTTTGACATTCAATAAATTGGCGGTTTGCTTTGCCAGCTCTTCCATCGCTTCTTTGCCGGTGCCAGATACGGCCTGATAGGTACAGACATTAATTCTATTGATACCGACTTCATCGTATATGGGTTTCAACGCCACCAGCATCTGTATGGTAGAACAATTTGGGTTAGCAATAATCCCACGACTTGTATAGTCAGCGATGGCATGTGCATTCACTTCAGGCACGACCAGAGGGATATCATCGTCGTAACGAAATTGTGAGGTATTATCTACCACCACACAGCCAGCCTCAGCAGCTCGTGGTGCATGTATCGCGGAAACTGATGCGCCCGGTGAAAATAAACCGACCTGAACCTGACTGAAATCAAAGGTTTCCAAATCCTCGACGATGAGACTCTGCCCGTTAAACGCAATACGTTTTCCAGCAGATCGACTGCTTGCTAAAGCAAATACCTTATCAGCCGGGAAATCACGCTGTTCCAATATAGACAACATTGTCTCGCCGACGGCACCGGTTGCGCCAACAACGGCGACATTAAATTTTTTACTCATAACAGAAACCTTTACTTCATTAAATTTACAAGCTCACTCAAAACAGCGTCACCCATTTCATCAGTACTGACTAATTGCGTTTCCTCTGAATGAATGTCCTTAGTTCGTAATCCATTGGATAAAACCTGACTGACAGCACGGTCAATATTATCCGCCAGCGTTGACTCAGCCAGAGAGTATCGCAACAGCATAGAGACAGACAAAATCGTCGCTAACGGATTGGCCAAGCCTTTACCGGCAATGTCGGGGGCAGAGCCATGAATCGGTTCATACATACCACAGCCGCTTGCGGCCAGGGATGCTGATGGCAACATACCAATACTGCCGGTTAGCATCGAGGCCAGGTCAGATAAGATATCGCCAAACATATTGGTTGTGACAATCACATCAAACTGCTTGGGTTCTCGTACCAGCTGCATCGCTGCGTTGTCGACATACATATGTTGCAACTCAATATCCGGATAGTCTTTCGCAACACGCGTGACCACTTCCCGCCATAGCTCGGTCGCTTCCAACACGTTTGCTTTATCAACTGAGCATACCCGGCCTTGTCTTTTTGCCGCGACGTCAAACGCAACTCTGGCAATACGTTCAATTTCACTTTCACTGTATACCAAGGTATTAAAACCTTGGCGTTCGCAATCTTGCTGTTTGATACCCCTCGGTTCACCAAAATAAATACCGCCAGTCAGTTCTCTGACAATCATGATATCCAGATTACTCACCACTTCTGCTTTTAACGACGACGCAGCAGCAAGCTGAGGAAACAACACTGCCGGTCTCAGGTTAGCAAATAAACCCAACTCGGAGCGAATGGCCAACAAGCCTCGCTCAGGTCTGATCGACCTTTCAATCTGGTCCCATTTTGGCCCACCCACAGCACCCAGCAATACCGCATCACTTTGCCTGGCTTTGCTTAAGGTCTCATCGGGCAATGGTACACCCGCTGCATCAATCGCACTGCCTCCAATCAGACCTGACTCAAGTTCAAGCTGAATATGCTTTTGTTCAACAAAAAAAGTCAGCAGCTTCTCTGCTTGAGCAACGATCTCCGGGCCAATACCATCACCGGGCAATACTAATATCTTCCTGGTCAACGACTTTTCCTATTACTGGTTACTATTATTCAGGGGCGCAAAACATACCTTATTTTTAAAGCGGAGTGTATCAACTTCTATGGTCAGCGGATGATTCAGCCGCGACGCTAATTAAGCCGGCTAACACAATCAGTGTGCCACCAATATATTCTTTTGCCGTTATCACTTCATTGGTCAGAAATGCAGCAGAAACTGCGCCTACCACAATCTCAAGTAAAAAAATGATGGTAGAACGCTGGATAGGTAAATGCGTCGCACCGTATTGGGCAGTAAAGGTCATGATATAAATCACCGGAAACCCCAGTATGACAATAATAGCAACGGCTAGCAGGCTGAACTCCGCACTGGGCACAGTAAACATTACCATACCGGCAATACACAGTATCAACACGCCCAGCCATGACGTACCAAGTTTCAAACTCCAATGAACCTGGCCGATTTTTCTTACTAATATATTATAAAGCGCGAATGACATCCCGGCTGAAAGCGCATAAAAATCAGACAGCTGAATCGGTTTAGAAAAAAAATCAGGGCTCCACAACATGACTATCGCACCCGGAATAGCCAATACCAGGGCGATCAAACCATGCACAGTCAGCTTCTCGTTTAATATCACCCTGGCTAACAAAATAGCCCAGATGGGTGAGAGATAAATGAGTAACAATACCCTAACCACCTCGCCTTCCAGTACTGCCAGGATAAATGCGAGGTTGGTCCAGCCAGACATCATCGCCAGTAAAAAATAGTCCCACTTGTGCTTTAACAACTCCTTTCTGCGTTGCCAGCAAGGTTTAAGAACAAACAGACTTGCAACCAGATAGATGTAGAAAGTCGCAATGATGCCAGGTACACCAATTTGTTCGAGGACCCGGATTGGATACCATAATAATCCCCATAAGCAGGCAGCAATAATGCAACACCAAACAGCAATCATGGTTGATTTTTCTTTGATAAACATAAAATTATTGTTGTAGTGACGCTTTATTCAATCCTTGCGCCGTCTAAATAATGAACTGACTTTGCAACCTGCAATGATAACAGCGAGAATATTAAACATTACACCAGTAACTAAATGATACAAATGTTATCCAGTTGTTGTGCGCGGTAAAATCAATACAACTAAAATAAACCTAAGGAAAAAATGATGAGTGATCTAGAGCAACTAATTAATGAACAGTTTGATAATCGGGCTGAAATTGAATCAAACGGACCTAGCAAAGAAATAAAAGAAGCCGTTGAAAACATCATCTGGAAGCTGGACAGTGGTCAGTTGCGTATCGCTGAAAAAATTGACGGTGAATGGACGGTTCATCAATGGCTAAAAAAAGCGGTGCTGTTGTCATTCATTATTGATAACAACATTGTAATTCAGGGTGGACATACGAATTACTTCGATAAAATTCCAAATAAGTTTTACGGCTATACCAAAACACATTTTATCGAAACCGGCGCCCGCGTTGTACCAACCGCTACTGTAAGACGCGGTAGTTTCATCGGACAAAATGTCGTGTTAATGCCTAGCTTTGTCAATATTGGTGCTTATGTCGATGCGGGCACCATGGTCGATACCTGGGCGACAGTGGGCTCGTGCGCACAGATTGGAAAGAACGTTCACCTGTCAGGTGGCGTAGGAATCGGTGGCGTACTCGAACCGCTGCAGGCAAACCCAACGATTATTGAAGATAACTGTTTTATCGGCGCGCGCTCTGAAGTTGTCGAAGGGGTGATTGTTGGAGAAGGCTCGGTTATCTCCATGGGTGTTTATATTGGCCAGAGTACCAAGATATACAATCGCGAGACAGGTGAATTCAGCTATGGCTACATTCCACCGGGTTCTGTTGTGGTATCAGGTAACCTGCCTTCCAAAGATGGCAGCTATAGCCTTTATTGTGCCGTCATCGTAAAAACGGTAGACGAAAAAACGCGTAGCAAAGTCGGTATTAATGAGATTCTCAGAGATCTATAGGCATTACTTATGACTGACATCACGCTCTATGGAATCAAAAACTGCGATTCAGTAAAAAAGGCGCGGAAATGGTTAGACGATCATTCCGTGCCTTATGAGTTCCACGACTTTCGAATCGATGGCATCACCAAGACATTGGTAAACGATTTTCTAAAAGACAATGCTGTTGATGTTGTCATTAATAAGCGGGGTACAACCTGGCGCAAGTTAGCAGAAGCACAAAAGCAAGTAACGACAAAAACGCAAGCGATAGAGTTAATGCTCGATAATCCGACCATAATCAAGCGACCAGTGTTGCTTGTAAATGGCGCTTATTCAGTCGGATTTAGTGAAGAAAAATACGAAAGCCTGGGATTGTAAAAAAATACAATTATTAATATAGATCAACAGTCGGTTAACTAATACATCGTATTACCATTCATTGATGATTCAGGGATCTGTTGAATCGAATCCCAATGTTCGACAATTTTTCCATGTTCATCAAACCGAAAAAAATCCATGGTGACATATTCATCTTCGCCGGGCCAAACCTGATGAGTATGCAATGCCACCAGATCTCCCTCAGCAATTGCGCGCACAAAATTAATTTTTTTACCCGGGTAGTCGTTTGCCATTTGCTCGAAGTACTCTATAAAGCCTGTTTTGCCATTCCTGACTGAAGGATTGTGTTGGATATATTCGTCACCGACAAAACACTCCACAGCTGATCTGGGATCGCCAAGATATGCCGTCTGATAAAACGCAATCGCATTCCTCTTATTCAGTTCAGAATCGTTCATCCCATCAGCTAGCCGATAATACTTCCGTAACCTTGTCTGTTAACTGATCAACAAGTGCTGTCACCTGTTTCTCATTCTCACCTTCAACCATCACCCTGACCAAAGGCTCCGTTCCCGACGTACGCAATACGACACGACCGGTATTTCCTAATGTGTTTTCAACATCTTTCACCGCAGCATTCACATCATCAATGGATGTAATATCAATTTTTTCTTTCAGTCTGACATTCTTCATGATTTGAGGGTACTTGGTAATACCTGAAACCAGTTCAGACAGTTTCTTACCTGTTAATGCCATTTCTTCCAATACTTGAAGTGCGGCAATGATGCCATCGCCGGTTGTAGTTAAATCAAGATTAATAATATGACCTGATGTTTCGCCACCAAGAATTAATTTTTCTTTACGCAGTAAATCCATGACATAACGATCGCCCACTGCTGCACGGTAGAAATCCAGATCCAGTCGTTTGATCGCCTGTTCCAAGCCTAGATTACTCATGACCGTGCCCACCACCGCGCCGTTCAGTTTTTCTCTTTCAAGTTGGGTAATCACATAAATGATATCGTCACCATCAATAATATTACCTTTGTTATCAACCATAATGAGTCGATCACCATCACCATCGAGCGCGATACCCAAATCGGCACGCGACTCCTTGACCAGTTTTTGTAAAGCGTCTGGCGACGTTGCACCACATTCGTCGTTAATATTTAAGCCATCGGGACTGGTTGCATGACAAATGATTTCTGCGCCTAACTCTTCGAAGACTTTTGGAGCAATGTGATAAGTCGCACCGTTGGCACAATCAATAACAACTCTGATGCCATTGAAATCGACATTATGCGAAATTTTAGATTTACAAAATTCAATATAGCGCCGAGGTGCATCGGTAATACGTCGTGCTTTACCCAAATCACGCGAATAAACTGATTGCATCGGCAAACCTAATTCATATTCAATTTCATGCTCAATGTCATCAGGTAGTTTGGTACCATCACCTGAGAAAAACTTAATGCCGTTATCGTAGAAAGGATTATGCGATGCGCTAATCACTATGCCTGCCTGGGCACGCGTATTTTTTGTCAAATACGCAATGCCGGGAGTCGGCATAGGCCCTAATAAGCGAATATCAACACCGGCTGAAGACAGACCGGCCTCCAGTGCAGATTCAAACATATAACCGGAAATACGGGTGTCTTTACCAATTAAAACCGGGCCATTGCCTTTTTTTGCTAATACACGTCCGGCTGCCCAACCTAATTTCATGACAAAGTCAGGATTAATAACACCGTCACCGACGCTGCCGCGAATGCCGTCGGTGCCAAAATATTTTCGTTCGTTCGTTTTGATAGGAATGCTCCGTAAAATCCAGAGCGTTATTTTGTATGCAAGTACCCAAACTGTGAAGCTTTTATTACCTCACAGTTTGGGCATGATAAAAACAAGATATATTTATGCGGGTTTAGCGGGTGGCTCTCCGGGAGGCGTGCCACCATCCTGATGCTTGGTTTCCGTCACATCCTCTGAATTGACTGCTGGCGTGCCGCCATCTTCATCATTATGGTCGTCCCAGCCAGAAGGCGGACGCGGCACCTTACCTTGCATGATGTCATCGATTTGATCGGTATCAATCGTCTCGTACTTAATCAACGCATCTGCCATTAAGTGCAGCTTTTCAATATGTTCATTAAGTATGTTCTCTGAACGCTCATAATTTCTATCAATGATACTGCGAATCTCTTCATCAATCGTATGAGCCGTTTCATCAGAAATTGCCTTGTGCTGAGTGACCGAATGACCCAGAAAGACCTCACCATCATCTTCACTGTAGGTCAGTGGCCCGAGCTTTTCTGATAAGCCCCACTTGGTCACCATATTTCTGGCGAGCTGGGTTGCACGTTCGATATCATTACTGGCACCGGTGGTCACCTTATCTTTACCAAAGATGAGTTCTTCAGCTATTCGACCGCCAAATAAACTCGACAACTGACTTTCCAGTAATTCTTTACTGTAGCTGAGTCTATCTTCTTCCGGTAAGAACATAGTGACACCCAACGCTCGACCGCGAGGAATGATTGTCACTTTATAAACCGGATCGTGAGAAGGCACTAATCGTCCGACAATAGCATGACCGGCTTCATGATAAGCAGTAAGCTTTTTCTCTTCTTCACCCATCACCATGGATCGGCGTTCAGCACCCATCATAATCTTGTCTTTGGCACGCTCGAAGTCATCCATATCAACCAGCTTCTTGTTACCGCGTGCGGCAAACAACGCCGCCTCGTTAACCAGATTAGACAAATCCGCGCCAGAAAAACCAGGCGTGCCACGAGCAATGATATTAGGTTTAACGTTGTCACCAAGCGCAACCTTACGCATGTGCACCTTCAGTATCTGCTCACGACCGCGAATATCAGGTAATGGCACTACCACCTGACGGTCAAATCTTCCGGGTCTTAATAATGCCGGATCCAGTACATCGGGACGGTTGGTTGCAGCGATAACAATAATGCCTTCGTTACCTTCAAAGCCATCCATTTCCACCAACAACTGGTTAAGCGTCTGTTCTCTCTCATCATGACCACCGCCTAAACCGGCACCACGATGACGACCAACAGCATCGATTTCATCAATAAAGATGATACAGGGAGAGTGTTTCTTCGCTTGCTCAAACATATCGCGAACACGCGAGGCACCGACACCAACAAACATCTCAACAAAGTCTGAACCGGAAATAGTAAAGAAAGGCACTTTAGCCTCACCGGCAATCGCTTTGGCTAACAAAGTCTTACCGGTACCGGGAGAGCCTACCATTAATACGCCAGAGGGAATCTTGCCACCGAGTTTTTGAAACTTACCCGGGTCTCTGAGGAACTCAACCAGTTCGCCGACTTCTTCTTTGGCTTCTTCTACACCTGCGACGTCATTAAATGTCACTTTCACCTGATCTTCGCCAAGTAAACGGGCTCGGCTTTTACCAAATGATAGCGCACCACGACCGCCGCCGCCGCCCTGCATCTGACGCATGAAGTAAATCCAGATACCTAACAATAACAGTATCGGGAACCAGGAAATTAATGCATGTGCCCAAAAGGAATTTTTATTGGGTTCCATACCCTTAATCTCAACATTATTGTTTAATAATGTACCGATTAGGGCATCGTTACTGGTTTCAGGACTATAAGTAGTAAAGCGATTACCATCAGAATATTTGCCGGTAATAGAGCTACCTTCAATGTTCACTGACACTACCCTGCCGGTTTTCACGTCGGAGATAAATTGCGAATAATTCACCTCGCCTGACATCGCAGGATTGCCGAAATTCTTGAATACCATCATTAAAACCAGAGCAATGATGACCCAAAGCACCAGATTTTTTGCCATATCGTTCAAGTCGAAGACCTCATAAATAACTAATTACAAATGTTATAGATTCACTATAACTCATAAGAACGTGCTAAAACATAAAATTCACGTGATTGATCCCGGGAAGCTTCAGGTTTTCGAGTCACCACCTGTTTAAAATGTTCCTGCAATAACGCCCGGTATTCCGTGGTTCCGGCACCTTCAAACAGCTTTATCAGCAAGCTCCCGCCAGGTTTTAGCACCGTTTGGCAAAACTCAAATGCACATTCCGCCAAGTCCATACTACGCGCCTGATCGGTCGCCCTTATACCTGTTAAATTGGGTGCCATATCGGAAATTACAAGGTCAGCACCGTCCTTGCCAATTTTTTCGATACACTTACGCTCAATTTCCAGATCGGTAAAGTCGCCCTGGATAAATTCAACATTAGGTAAGGTTTCCATAGTCAGTATATCCACTGCAAGAAGCTTGCCCTTAACGCCAATTTTTTCCCCTGCATATTGGGACCAGCTACCCGGGGCCGCCCCCAGATCGACAACATATTGTCCTGAGCGGAGTAATTTGTCTTTTTTATCAATTTCCTGAAGCTTAAAGACCGCTCTGGAACGGTAATGGGAATTCCTGGCTTTTTTTACAAACTGATCGCTGTTTTGAGAGTTAAGCCATTGTTTATTTGACTTTTTTTTTGACATGGAACACTGCCACTTGGACAGTTAGATATACTTTACTTCCAAAATCTCATATTCAATGATGCCACTCGGCGCATTAACATCAACCGTATCGCCCTCCATCTTGCCGACTAACGCACGCGCAATGGGAGAAGTTATCGAAATGAGTCCCTCATTAATATCAGCTTCCTGTTCACCGACAATTTGATAGGTCACCTCTTCGTCGTTGTCCAGATTTAACAGATCAACCGTCGCGCCGAACACCACCTTGCCACCGGCATCTAGCGTCGTGACGTCAATAATCTGCGCTTCTGCCAGCGTCGATTCAATCGAATTAATTCGACCCTCGGCAAAACTCTGCTGCTCACGCGCGGCGTGGTATTCGGCATTTTCGCTTAAATCGCCATGCGCACGCGCTTCGGCAATGGCTTTGGTTATTCTTGGTCGTTCTACCGTTTTTAGTTCATGCAGCTGTTGCTTCAGCTTCTCAGCACCTTTGCTGGTTAATGGTGTACTCATACAACTACCCCCTTATGTAAATTTTGCAGGCAATTGACCTCGACTTCATCTCTCTGCTTTAACGCGGCTATGGTTGCTTTGGCACCAGCCATGGTCGTGGTATAGAACACATTTTGTTGTAACGCTGTTCTTCTAATCGAGAACGAATCGGCAATGGCTTTTTTACCTTCCGTTGTATTGACAATCAGATCGATTTCTTCATTTTTCAACATATCAACGATATGTGGCTGACCTTCACGCACCTTATTCACACGTTGGCACTCCAGACCGGCCTCAACAATCACCTTGCAGGTACCGTCTGTGGCACACAACGTATAGCCCATGCTACTGAGTTGTATAGCAACTTCCACCGCTTCATCTTTATCATTTTCTTTGACACTAATAAACGCTTTACCCGAGTCAGGAAACATCTCGCCAGCAGAACGTTGCGCCTTGGAAAAGGCTTCACCAAAGGTTTTACCCACGCCCATGACTTCTCCAGTTGATTTCATCTCAGGACCTAATAAGGGATCAACACCGGGAAACTTGATAAACGGAAATACCGATTCTTTCACACTGTAGTAGTCTGTTACTGGAATTTGGGTTACACCTTGCGCAGCCAGGGTATTCCCAACCATACAATTAACCGCAATCTTGGCAATCGGCATGCCCGTGGCTTTGGAAACGTAAGGTACAGTCCGTGAAGCACGCGGGTTTACCTCGAGCACAAAGATATCCTCACCCTGTATAGCAAACTGGGTATTCATCAAACCGACTACATTAAGGGCTCGCGCCATCGCCCCAACCTGATCGGCTAATTTATCCTGGATTTCCTCACTCAAACTAAATGGCGGCAAGGAACAACCGGAATCACCCGAGTGCACCCCGGCTTGTTCAATATGTTCCATGATGCCAGCAATACACACATCCTTGCCATCCGAAACGGCATCGACATCAACTTCAGTGGCATCATTCAGAAAACGGTCCAGTAATACCGGCGAGGAATGCGACACCTGCACCGCCTTATCCATATACTCTTTCAGGTCATCAACATTGAACACAATTTCCATGGCCCGACCGCCCAATACATAAGAAGGTCTGACCACCAGTGGATAACCGATTTCTTCCGCTCCCTTAACCGCCTCTTCCAAAGTCCTCGCGGTTCGATTCGGCGGCTGCTTTAAACCGAGTTCATTCAACAATTGTTGAAAACGTTCTCTGTCTTCAGCCAAGTCGATGGAATCCGGATTCGTCCCAATAATCGGCACACCTGCCGCCTCCAATTCTCTCGCGAGTTTTAATGGTGTCTGACCACCATATTGAACGATAACGCCGTAAGGCTTTTCAACATGAATGATATCCAGCACATTTTCCAGCGTTAACGGTTCGAAATATAAACGGTCGGAGGTATCGTAATCCGTTGAGACGGTCTCCGGATTACAATTAACCATGATAGTTTCATAACCTGCGTCGCGCATGGCGAACGCCGCCTGTACACAGCAATAGTCGAACTCGATGCCCTGACCAATTCGATTAGGTCCACCACCCAACACCATGATCTTTTGTCTTTCGCTCGGTTCTGCCTCACATTCATTCTCATAGGTGGAATACATATAGGCAGTCGCCGACGCAAATTCCGCTGCACAGGAATCGACGCGTTTAAATACCGGTCTAATGTTAAGTTGTTCCCGCAGTTCTCGTAACTCTGATTCCTGTTTACCGCATAACTCTGCCAATCGGGCGTCAGCGAAACCTTTACGCTTTAATTGACGTAAACGTTCATCAGTTAATGATGCAAAACCTTGTTGCTTAATCGCAGATTCTTCCTTCACCAAATCTTCTATTTGAATCAGAAACCAGGGATCGATCTGACAAATATCAAATATTTCCTGTAAAGACATGCCTTGCCTAAACGCATCAGCCACAAACCAAAGTCGTTCACCTCGCGGCACCCGCAATTCTTTTGTTATCTGATCCCGTGGGTCGCTATTCTCATCAACCACTTCATTTAAACCGGTAAAGCCGGTTTCCAGCCCACGAATGGCCTTTTGCATGGACTCCTGAAACGTGCGACCAATCGCCATCACTTCACCGACTGATTTCATTTGTGTATTTAGGCGAGCATCGGCCTGGGGAAATTTCTCAAAGGTAAATCGAGGAATTTTCGTGACGATATAATCAATACTCGGCTCAAACGATGCCGGGGTCACACCGCCGGTAATTTCATTCTCCAGTTCATCCAGCGTGTAACCGACTGCCAGCTTTGCCGCAACGCGCGCAATAGGAAAACCGGTTGCCTTTGATGCCAAAGCAGACGAACGGGATACACGCGGATTCATTTCAATAATAATCAGCTCGCCGTTTTCCGGATTAACAGCGAACTGCACATTGGAACCACCGGTATCGACACCAATTTCGCGGAGCACGGCCAACGAGGCATCGCGCATGATTTGGTATTCTTTATCGGTTAACGTCTGCGCCGGGGCAATCGTGATTGAGTCACCGGTATGCACTCCCATCGGATCAAAGTTTTCTATCGAACAGATAATGATACAGTTGTCCTGACTATCGCGAACCACTTCCATTTCATACTCTTTCCAACCCAGCACAGATTGATCGATCTGGATTTCTGAAGTGGGTGACGCATCAATACCGCGTGCACAAATATCAAGGTACTCATCCTTATTGTAGGCAATACCTCCTCCGGTACCGCCAAGTGTGAATGACGGCCTGATGATTGCCGGGAAACCCATTTTTTGCATCACCGCTTTGGCTTCATCCATGTTATGCACAATCTCTGAATATGGCATGGCGAGACCAATTTTCTTCATTGCTGCGCGGAATAGATCGCGATCTTCTGCTTTATTGATCGCTTCTTTGGTCGCACCAATCATTTCAACATTATGTTTCTGCAACACACCGTTGCGTTCCAGATCCAATGCACAGTTCAGCGCAGTCTGCCCACCCATAGTCGGCAACAACGCATCCGGCTTCTCTTTCTCAATAATGCGTTCAACCGTTTGCCAATGTACCGGTTCAATATAGGTTGCATCAGCCATATCCGGATCGGTCATGATCGTCGCTGGATTAGAGTTCACCAGGATGACTCGAAACCCTTCCTCACGCAGGGCTTTGCAGGCCTGTGCACCGGAGTAGTCAAACTCACAGGCCTGACCAATGATAATGGGCCCGGCGCCAATGATGAGAATGCTTTCTATGTCGTTTCTTTTTGGCATGGCTTAATTATTTTTTATATTGCTGCATCAACTCGATAAAGTGCTGAAAAACCGGGCGCAGGTCGTGCGGCCCGGGACTCGCTTCCGGATGACCCTGAAAACTAAATGCAGGCTTGGTGGTATGGTGGATGCCCTGCAAGGAACCATCAAACAAGGAATGATGCGTTGCAGTTAACGTCTCCGGTAAGGAGTCTTCATCGACAGCAAAACCATGATTCTGACTGGAGATCATAACTCGACCATGCTCCACATCTTTTACAGGATGATTAGCGCCATGATGGCCAAACTTCATCTTGATGGTTTTCGCACCCATCGCCAGCGCTAACAGTTGATGACCCAGGCAAATACCAAACGTCGGTATGCCCTTATCAACAATAGTTCTGATCGCAGCGATGGCATAATCACAGGGGTCAGGATCACCGGGACCATTGGATAAAAACACACCGTCCGGATTTTCCGATAGCACATCTTCTGCCGGCGTTTTTGCTGGCACGACAGTTAAGTCACATTTTAAATCGGCAAGAATGCGCAAAATATTTCGCTTAATACCAAAGTCATAAGCAATGACTTTATAAGACTTATCAGCGGTAACTTCGGATAAGCCTGAGTTGATGTCCCAAACGCCCTCCTTCCATGAATAGGGTTTATCGGTCGTGACTTCCTTAGCCAGATCCATGCCGACTAATCCGGGAAAGCGATTGGCTGCTTCGACAGCAGCCTGTTCATCAATTTGTTCGCCAGCTACCAGACAGGCCTTTAGTACGCCGTGTTCACGTAAATGTCGGGTCAACTGTCGGGTATCGATATCGGCAATACCCACGACCTTTTGCCTGACCAGATAATCACTCAAGCTTTCCTGCGAACGCCAGTTACTGGTTAGCAATGGCAGGTCTCTTATAACAAGTCCACCGGCACAGACACGCGTGGATTCTTCGTCTTCATTATTGATACCGGTATTGCCGATATGAGGATGCGTCAGTGTCACGATTTGCCTGAAGTAAGACGGATCGGTCAGGATTTCCTGGTAGCCGGTAATCGCAGTGTTAAATACAACTTCACCGACAGACTCGCCTGCTATACCAATGGATTTACCGTGAAATAAAGAACCGTCTTCCAGAGCTAACAGCGCCTTAACTGCCAAAAAAATCTCCTCACTAACACATAAAAAAAGGAGTGACCGCGTTGGTTACTCCCATCAAGAATAATGATTATTATATGTGATCCATATTGTGACTGTCCATGAGTCTCGCTACCCATAGATCAATTGAGAATGCGTGAAATTTACATTTGCGAACTGAGTTTTCTAAAGGAAAAGCGAAGTGTTGGTTGGGAAAACCATGCAGATAAAGCACGCACAAACTACTTCTTTATCTACCAATCCGGACATGTCTTCAGCTATCTGAACCATTGTCCACATACGGGTGTGAATCTGGATTGGACCGAGCATCAGTTCCTGGATAGCTCCGGGAACTACATACAATGTGCCACTCATGGCGCATTGTTTGAAATTGAGAATGGTTTATGCATTCGAGGTCCCTGTCAGCGTCAAAGCCTGATCGCAGTTGAGAACAGGATCGTTAATGACAGTATTTATCTGATTTTATAAGGAAATAAAGACGTAAATGGCTTTTTTAATGTAATTTATTATTTTGCGGTGCTAACCTTATATGAATTATAAAAATCTGTAGACTGCAAGCTGCAGCAGCCAGGAATAACAATAAACATGAGTGACAGTAAGCGACACTTAAATGCGCTAAAAAAAGGCCAGAAGCTTCACTGGTATGAAATCCAGGATATTCTCGGGCAAGGTGGATTTGGTATTACTTATCTCGCTCAAGATTTAAACCTTGCTCATGAAGTTGCTATCAAGGAATACCTGCCGGTTGATCTGGCTATCAGAACGAAAAATGGCACGGTATCGCCGGTATCAGAGGAACATCATGAACGTTACTACTGGGGGCTGGAACGATTTCTCGATGAAGCCAGAACCCTGGGCCAATTCAAACACCCCAATATTGTTCGCGTTCGGAATGTCTTTGAGGCAAATAATACGGCCTATATGGTGATGGAATATGAGCTCGGTGAGAGTTTCCAGGAAATATTGAATCGTAGAAAGACGATTAGTGAAAGCGATATCAAGACCATTTTATTTCCCATTGTCGATGGCATGAAAGTGGTGCACGCTGCAGGTTTTATTCATCGCGATATCAAGCCCGCCAATATATTTCTTAGAGTGGATGGCGATCCGGTATTGCTGGACTTCGGCTCAGCCAGACAATCATTGGAACAAGGTAACGAATCACTGACCAGTATCTTTTCCCGTGGCTATGCCCCGATTGAACAATATCACTCCAGCGAGGAAACCCAGGGACCATGGACTGATATTTATGCATTGGGCGCAACTATGTATCGCGCTATTGCCGGTGTGCCCCCAGCCGATGCAGTGGATCGCAGCTCTGCCATTGCGCAAATCGAGAGCGATACCTACGTCTCGATTTTAGAGATTGGTGGCACCGATTATTCTGAAGACTTCCTGGCAGGTATTGACTATGCCATGCAGTTTAAACAACAGGACAGACCGCAGACCATCTCTGAATGGATAGCCACATTTGATCGTCGCAGCGCAACTAACCGTAAATCAAACGACGAGTTCACCTCAATCCTCGATGAATATATTGTCGCCGCTGAGTCAGGTGATACCGAATCTCAATCGAAACTGGCCTTTATGTATGCAAAAGGTATCCATACTGATAAAAATGAAACGCTGGCAATTAAGTGGTTTAACGAAGCAGCAAAAAATAACCACATCAATGCACAATATAATCTTGCGTTGATGTATGCCAAGGGACGAGGGGTGGAGCAAGACTATCAAAAGGCATTGAAATGGTACTTGCTGGCAGCCGAGCAAGGCGATGTGGCTTCACAATACACGCTGGGCATGATGTATCAGAAAGGTGTAGGCACTGAGAAAGATCCGAAACGCGCATTTCAATGGTTTCAAACAGCGGCTGAGCAGGGAGATATTAATTCACAATACAAGATGGGCGAGTTTCTCAACAAAGGTTTAGGCGTGGAAAAAAATCATGTTGCTGCCTACGAGAGTTATTACGAAGCGGCGATAAACGGCCACATCCTGGCGCAAATGAAACTGGCTTATATGTATGGCAAAGGCCAGGGCGTGGAAAGAAATGATGCTGAAGCCTACCACTGGTTTCGAAAAGCCGCCGAACAGGGGCATCCAAAAGCACAATATAACCTTGGCGTTATCTACTCCAAAGGCAGGGGTATCACTAAAAATACGCAGGAAGCAAAACGCTGGTACATGCTCGCCGCCGCTCAAGGCGACGAACATGCAGAAAAAGCATTAGATAAGCTGAAAGCTGTCGGCGCAAATTAACAGCGTTCTGATAACCAACTTGCCACCGAAGGCGGAATCATCTTCTGCGCTTTACCACTGACATAAATACCGATATGTCCACCGGGAAATTCCAATGACGAATAGTCATCGGTACCGACACAGCCTTCCAATGCTTTTGACGAGTCTGGCGGCACCAGGTGATCATCTTTAGCATAAATATTCAGCACCGGGTTTTTAATGTTTTCCAAATCCACCACCTGATCACCAATTAATACCGTACCCTTTACCAGTCCGTTTTCCTGATAAAACTGCTTGATAAACTCGCGATAGGTTTCACCAACCTGGTCCGGGCTATCAAAAATCCATTTCTCCATACGCATGAAATTCATTGCCTTGTCTTTATCATCAAGGATATCAACCAGGTCAACATACTTCTGTCCCATCAAGGTATAGGGCTTCAAAGTCAGGAAAGTCCAGTTCAACATTTCGCCCGGCACATTGCCAACCGTGTCGACCACTTGATCAATATCGATCTTTTGTACCATGTGTGACAGTAAATCGTCCTTGGTATGAAAATCGACCGGGGTCACAGTGGTAATCAGGTTCCTTACCTTGTCCTGATGCAATGCGGTGTAGCAAAGACTAAAGCAACCGCCCTGACAAATACCTAGCAGGTTTATCTTCTCAAGATCATGTTTATCACGAATGACATCCACACATCGGTCGATATAACCATTAATGTAATCATCCAGTGTCAGGTACTTGTCAACGCTTTGTGGATAACCCCAATCAATTAGGTATACATCCACACCTTCATCAAGCAAGCCCTGCACCATGGAGCGACCATCTTGAAGATCCGCCATATAGGGTCGATTAACCAGGGCATAAACAATTAATAATGGCACCGAGTTTTGTTTTTTGGTTCTGGATTTAAAATGGTACAGAACCAGGTTGTCTTCCTGATAAACCGGGACTTTTTCAGACACACCAACTTCAATGTCTTCCAGCTCGCTTAGGGTTTTAAGCCCCTGTGCCAGCTTCGCATTAAACTCCTGCATTTCGCTGAAGACATTCACAGGTTTGAAATCCAATGGGTTCATGATTCGATCTCCAAATAATTAGAATTTAAGTTCTATCATGCCGTCGTTATTATCTTTGACGGGTTGTTTTTTTTCCGCAGTCTCGCGTTTCTTTTGTTTGGCACGCTTGGATTTTTTAAAATCGACAACGCTGGAACTTGTTGCTGCCACTGATTTTTTCTTTTGCGTTTTCTTTCTCGGTTTGGCCTTGGCTGAAGCACCGGTGTTGTTCCTGCTTGTAGTAGTCTTGCTAAGCGGCTTGTCTCGTAATGTCTTAACCTCTTGATGCAGTTGCTTGAGCTGCGTCTCCATCTGTCTTATTTGTTTGCGCAACTCATGCTGACGCTTTTCCAGGGCATTGATTGATTTTGTGGTGGGCAAGTTCATCGAAGCAAGATTATCTTCCATGATGCCCTGGCTCTCTTTTTTAAACGCCATTAATGAGTTAACCAGTCTGGCATTAAGCTCGGAATACTCCTCTGTGAAAACAAAATCACCGTAGACTTTTTCGTTAGACGCTACCCAGATGTTATAAATCTGCCGCATCGACTCAACTTGTTCGCCTTTTTTGTGCATGCGTATCAGATCTTTACGCATTAAATCCAGTGCCTCGTGACTTAACTTTGACATAACCGTCTGGAATTCCTGATAGTTATCCTGATAGTTCGCCCACAGGTGTAATGCCTTTTGCAGCTTTTCCTGTGACTCGCGACTGTATCCCAACCCGGGCATGGTCAAGAATTTCTCACGTAGCTTTTGGACTTCCGGACTAAAATCATTAAATGGCTGACCAGCAAACATCTGGGTTTGAGCAAAGGTATTTTTTAATAACTCAAGTGGCTGCTCACACTGGTCTATTAAGTGACTCCAGCTAAACTGCGTTGTGTTTTGTTCAATAAACGCAGCAACATCCTCAAATGCCTTGTTCAACACAGCCAGCGCATCCTGGTTATTTTTATTCGCCGATGACATCGCATCATACATTTTGGAAAATTGTTCGCTGATAAAATAATACTGTCGCGCCTGATCAAGCATTTTCATAAATACATTTTCCTGTTGGGCATTACCAGCAGGTTTAAACGCTCGCCACCAGGAATCCATTGCATCGGCCCATCCGGGCTGCTGTTGGCTGGAAAACGCTGACGTAAAAGGATTGTTACCTTGGTTCAACGTAGCAAACGCATCCATAAACTGTTTTTGTGTTTCAAACCATTGCATTCCCTCAAACGGGTTCTTGTACTTACCATTCATTTTTCAGTCTCAAATTATTGTTCGGTTGAAAATATTATACGCTGTAATTTCGGCTTATTTATGTCTTTAACATTAAATGCAATAAACAAATCATGCTCGAGCCAAAGACATAATCCAGTGACATAATTTATTTAAAAAAAAACCCGCAAAACCTTGTGGGTAGTGCGGGTCTATGACATTGCTTAACGTTTAGGCAGCTTTTTTGCTGGTACGTTTAGGAGCAGGTTTCTTTTCTGTCACTGACGCAGTTTCCATGGTTTTTTCAAACCAGCCTACGACTTCGTCACGAGACTCAGTCAATACGTCTGCAGTTTTACGACCGTATTCCATCATCTTGCTGCCATACTCGTTAGCATATTCTGCTTCGGCAGTAATGATGTCTTTGTAGTTAGTGGTTGAACCAATGGCTTTGGTGAACTCAACGCCAGACTCAATGCTGTAAGATGCCATGCTCATTTGTAATTCAGACAGATCTTTCAGGATTTTAGTGTTAATCGCACCTAATTCCTGCATCGCAGAATAAGACGTTTTGCTCGCTTCAGTCATTTTTTCAATTATTTCGTTTTGCATTTCCATACTCTCCATTAATGTTAAGTGTTACCAAATACTGCAAGACAATTATATTGTGCGCTGCAATATATTGCAATGCAACATAACCAAATGAAAATATTTTGTCAATCCTTTGTCTATAGAAATGCAAGTTACTTGATCTAAATCAAAATTGACTGTCGACAAGCAGACTAAAGCAAATAATCAATAATGTAGATTTTCCGGAGATTGAGCATAGGCATCCATCGCTTCGAGAATTTCCTGTTTTGCTTCGTCAGGTCCATACCAACCGTCGGTCTTGACCCACTTATTCGGTTCCAGATCTTTATAATGCTCAAAAAAATGGGTAATCAGATTTAACAGGGCTGGCTTTAAATCTTTATAGGATTGTGTCCCACCGCTGAACTTGGATACGCTATCTAACGG
Organism: Gammaproteobacteria bacterium; assembly: GCA_028279365.1. GTDB lineage: Bacteria > Pseudomonadota > Gammaproteobacteria > Eutrophobiales > Eutrophobiaceae > JANQNX01. The sequence goes on from JANQNX010000010.1 coordinate 278,148, forward strand.
CACTGCCAGAATTTTACTGTCGTCGCCGGCTTCGTCTGTCATCTTTAACACACCAATTGGACGACAGGGCATCACCGCCCCGGGAATAATCGGCATCGGTGTCTTGATAATCACGTCAACCGGGTCACCATCTTTCGCTAATGTTTTAGGTATGTAACCGTAATTACACGGATAGTGCATCGAGGTATTCAAAAAACGGTCAACAAACATTGCACCGGTTTCCTTATCCAGCTCATATTTTACCGGTGGCCCGTTAATCGGTATTTCAACAATGACATTCACCTCATTAGGCGCGTCTTTACCAGCTGTTACTCTGTCAAGATTCATTTGTTTTCCTTCATTTATCAGTTAACTGTTACTTATTGGCGCGGTTATCAATCAAATCATCAACCACTGCAGGTTCAGCCAGGGTACTGGTATCACCCAGGTTATCAATTTCGTTGGCTGCCACTTTTCTGAGGATACGACGCATAATTTTACCCGAGCGCGTTTTAGGCAAGCCGGGTGCCCATTGAATAATATCGGGACTGGCAATTGGCCCAATCTCTTTACGCACGTGCATCACTAACTCTTTTTTCAGCTCATCACTGGAATCCACCCCGCCCATCAGCGTGACGTAGGCATAAATGCCCTGCCCTTTAATGTCATGCGGGTAACCGACAACCGCGGCTTCAGCGACGGCCTCATGTAATACCAGTGCACTTTCAACTTCGGCGGTTCCCATACGATGGCCTGAGACATTAATCACATCATCAACCCGACCAGTAATCCAGTAATAGCCATCTTCGTCGCGTCGAGCACCATCACCACTAAAATACTTGCCAGGGAACATCTTGAAGTAAGTTTCGACAAAACGATCATGATCGCCATAGACGGTTCGCATCTGACCCGGCCATGGACGTTTAATACATAACGCACCTTCAACCGCACCTTCCAGTTCATTACCCTGATCATCAACCAAACAAGGCTCAACCCCAAAGAAAGGTAGCGATGCTGAACCAGGTTTTAATGCGGTTGCGCCAGGTAATGGCGTGATGAGATGTCCGCCGGTTTCGGTCTGCCACCAAGTATCGACTATTGGACAGTTACCGTTGCCAACGACATTGTAATACCACTCCCAGGCCTCGGGATTAATGGGTTCGCCAACAGAACCCAGCACACGCAAACTGGAGCGATCAGTTTTGCTGACAAATTCGTCACCCTGCCCCATCAACATTCTGATCGCGGTGGGTGCAGTATAAAATGAGTTCACCTTCCATTTATCCACGACCTGCCAGAAACGACTGGCATCAGGAAAATTAGGCACACCTTCAAACATAATCGAAGTAGCACCATTCGCTAACGGACCATAAACAATATAAGAATGACCGGTCACCCAACCGACATCAGCTGTACACCAATAGATGTCACCTTCCTGATAATCGAATACATATTTGTGCGTCATTGCCGCGTAAAGCAAATAGCCACCGGTAGTATGCAATACGCCTTTCGGCATACCGGTAGAGCCCGATGTGTAAAGTACAAACAGCGGATCCTCAGCGTCCATTTCTTCAGGCGGGCATTCGTTGGATGCCGCTTCAATCAGTTCGTGATACCAGACATCCCGATCATCCTGCCAATCGATGTCACCGCCAGTGCGTTTCACTACAATACAGGTATTCACATTCGGACAATCAGCCAGACCTTTGTCAGCGTTCGCCTTCAATGGAATTTGTTTCTTGCCGCGCAGACTGTAATCACTGGTCACGACCACTTTACAATCCGCGTTGTTAATACGGTCGCGAAGTGCATCAGGCGAGAAGCCACCGAACACAATGGAATGAATGGCACCAATTCGGGTACAGGCCAACATGGCAATGGCGGATTCCGGAATCATCGGCAGGTAAAGACATACCCGGTCGCCTTTTTTTACCCCACGCGATTTAAGTGCATTGGCGAAGCGACAGACTTCGTCATGCAGTTCTTTATAAGTAATTTGCCTGTCTTCGGTCGGATCATCACCTTCCCAGATTATCGCTACCTGATCGCCGCGCTGTTCAAGATGCCTGTCGAGGCAATTGTAACTGACGTTAAGTGTTGCCCCCTTAAACCAGTTAATGTCAGCAGTGGTATAGTTCCATTCCTGAACCTTGTCCCATTTTGAAAACCAGGTTAAAAATTGTTCTGCTTGTTCTGACCAAAATGCATCGGCATCATTAATTGATCGGTCATACATTTCCTTGTACTGGCTTTCATTAATATGGGCGTTTTTGGAAATCTCCTCCGGTACTGCATACAGTTTATTATCTGACATAAAACATCTCTCTGCGGCTTGCGGGTTGAACAATTCTTCGTTTTTGAATAAATACGAAGACCTCTTGTATTGCTAAACTCAAGACTTCTTGGAGCCTTTTTTATATTAGTTAGGGTCAATAATAACCTCATCCTGTACAAAATTTAAACCGATAGTTTGATGACATTAAAATTGTTGCAAAATACAACGTAAACAGAAGCTAAGTGTTAAAGACTTGAAAACACTCTCCTCATTAATTCAGTCGTCCTGTCAGCCGGATTTTGCCGAATTAATCTCTCTTCTTTTTCTACGATGCTGAACAATCCCTCAGTTGCTTTCTCAGTCACATACCGATCAATATCCAGCGAGCTGGTATCGATAAGTCCTGACATCATGCCCAACTGATCGATCAAGGATTTGTATTTCTGGGTCACTCCGACGCTGTCGGTTGCCTGTTTGACGATGGGTTGGAACTGCTGCTGCAATTGCGAGCCACCACGCTGGCGAAGAAAGTCAGTTGCTGCCGTGTCACCGCCGTTTAATATTTGATACGCATCCTCGACAGACATGGACTGAATAATATTGACTAAAATCGACCTCGCTGCGGGCACCGCCTGTTCTGCCGCGCGGTTTAGTGACAATACAAAATCATCCGCCAATTTATCCTGCTTTAGTTTGCGCAAACTGCTCTCAATCAGCTGAAGTTTTTCCGGCATCGGTATTTTCAGCTGTGGGTGACTAAAAAACCCGTTGGTTTTACCCAGCATCTCAACCGCTTGCTCACTGCCTTTGACCAGCGCCTGTTTCAATGCTGACTCAATTTCAGCGTTAGAAAACAATTGAGTTTGCGGGTCATCTGTGTTGCTCGATGTAAACATGTCTATCAGGTCCGACCAACCTGCCATTGCTTCTGCAGTCGAACATAACAACAGGAAAAATAATAAATATCTCATATCAGGATGTGACCTTGACTAGGTAAATTGACATAAAAAAAGGGAATAACCCAACGGGCTATTCCCTTGCAGTTGATAGCTATCTATAACTTATTTGGCAAAAACGTCGACACGACGATTTTCTGCACGCCCCTCTCTGGAGTCATTAGACGCGATGGGGAAACTCTCGCCTTTACCGACAGCAACCAATCGCGATGCGGCGACACCCTGAGAAATCAGGTAATTCATCACCGCCTTCGCACGTCTTTCAGATAGCTGCTGGTTGTAGACATCTGAACCATAACTATCAGTGTGACCTTCAATCGTGAAACGCGAACCTGAATGTGCATTCAATTTCACAGCTGCGCTATCCAGAATTGATTTCGCCTCTGAGGTCAGCCTTGAACTATCGAAAGCAAAATGCACCCCCTCTAACGATACAATCTTCAAGCTACAGCCATCGGTATCAACAACATTGCCTTTCGGGGTCGCAAGACATTGATCCATGTAATTAGGCACCCCGTCTTCATCATCATCCAGTGCACATCCGTCAGCGTCAACGGTGATGCCTTCAGGCGTGAATGGACACATATCATTATTATCCGTCACGCGATCCAGATCCTGGTCATCCGGGTGAAAAAAGCCGCTGGTATCTTCCTCTTTAGGCGCCATCGCTGGCTGTGCAACATCGGGACAAATAAAATGACTCAACACACCACCCACTACCATGCTGACACCCGCACCTAGCGGACTCGCGATACTACCTAATGCCGCAGCACCGGTGGTACCTGCTACCAGACATTGATTACGATGGTCTTCGGGATCTGCTTCTTTCTCAAAGAATACGCCACAGCCACTAACCAGTAATCCCATCATAAGAATAGATATGAATTTTGCTATTCGCATTTTATTTTCCTCTGAATAAATGACCCATCTTTACGACGAATAATTGTTATTTGATTCATTAATGTTGGAAATGAATCTTAATATAGTAATCGTATCAGGTTTTAGAGTAGCGAGTTTCAACGTAATTATCCACAATTTCGCGAAATTCATTCGCGATATTCTTACCCTTCAGCGTCACTGTTTTTTTACCATCGATAAACACCGGTGCTGATGGTTCCTCACCGGTACCGGGTAAACTGATACCGATATCGGCATGTTTACTCTCGCCCGGTCCATTAACCACACAGCCCATCACAGCCAGGTTCATTTCCTCGACGCCTTTATAACGCTCTTTCCATATTGGCATCTGACTGCGGACATAAGCCTGAATATTATCCGCCAATTCCTGAAACACCGTGCTGGTAGTACGACCACACCCGGGACAAGCCGTGACCAAGGGTGTAAACGAACGCAATCCCATGGTTTGTAATATCTCCTGTGCGACGATCACTTCTTTGGCTCGATCGCCGCCAGGTTCCGGCGTTAGTGAAACACGAATGGTATCGCCAATGCCTTCCTGCAATAACACACCCATTGCAGCGGTCGATGCCACAATGCCCTTCGATCCCATACCGGCCTCAGTCAAACCAAGATGTAAGGCATAATCACAACGTGAGGCAATATCTCGATATACGGCGATCAACTTCTGCACACCACTGACTTTGCATGACAAGAGAATGTGATCGCGAGCAAGACCAATCTCTTCTGCTCGTTCAGCACTTTGTAAGGCGGAAACAATCAACGCCTCACGCATTACGTCATCAGTATCCGCAGGCTGAGATAATTTGGCGTTGTCATCCATCATTTTGGTCAACAATTCCTGATCCAGACTACCCCAATTCACACCAATACGAACTGGCTTGTCGTACTCAATGGCCTTCTCGATCATCACTGCGAATTGATTATCTTTTTTCTTTCCGAAACCGACATTGCCCGGATTGATACGATATTTTGCTAAGGCCTGAGCGCACTCAGGGTAGTCTGTCAGCAGTTTGTGACCGTTATAATGAAAGTCACCCACCAGCGGTACGCTACATCCATTCGCATCCAGCTTCTCGCGAATAGTCGGAACCTGCGCGGCAGACTCCTCGTTATTTACTGTGATCCTGACAACTTCCGAACCAGCTGCGGCAAGCTGCTGAACTTGTTTGGCCGTGGCATCGGCATCTGCCGTATCAGTATTGGTCATCGATTGCACGACGATAGGATGGCCGCCACCAACGGTGATCGAACCGACCTTGACGCCAACGCTATTACGTCTGGCTATTGGCCCCATTTTTATTGACATAATGTTACTCTCAGCTTGATAAATAGTGAGCAGTCTAATCAGCGCTGTTGCTCTGTCAAGCAGACTGCACATTATCCAATAACATTTATAAAGTGAGGGAAAAAAAACTAATGACATGAGATACTTGCACGAATGAATAATAAAAATAGTTACACCAAGGAAGAGTTATTAGCCTGCGGACGCGGCGAAATGTTTGGGGAGGGTAATGCGCAACTTCCATTGCCACCCATGCTGATGTTTGATCGCATTATCAATATTTCAGAAGAAGGTGGCACTTACAATAAAGGCCAGATTCTGGCTGAGCTCGATATCAATCCGGATTTATGGTTTTTTCAGTGTCATTTCGAGGGCGATCCCGTCATGCCGGGCTGCCTTGGTCTGGATGCAATGTGGCAACTGGTCGGCTTCTTTCTTGGCTGGTCCGGCGCACCAGGTCGAGGTCGCGCACTAGGCGCAGGTAATGTCAAATTTACCGGTCAGGTCACCCCGGACAATACCCAGGTCAGCTATCAAATTAATATGCGCCGCGTTATGTTACGCAAACTGGTCATGGGCGTCGCTGACGCCACCATGCTTGCCGATGGAAAGGAAATATATACTGCCAAAGATTTGCGTGTCGGGTTGTTTACTTCTACTGAAGATTTTTAGGAGTCACTGTTGAAAAGAGTTGTCGTCACCGGTCTGGGTATTGTCTCCAGTATCGGCAATAACAAAAACGAAGTGCTTGATTCACTCAAACACGGCACATCAGGCATTCAGTTTTCTGAAGAATATGCCGAGCTTGGGTTCCGCTCCCATGTTCACGGAGCGATCGATATCGATCTCGATGCCTTGATTGATCGAAAGTTAAAACGTTTTATGGGCGATGGTGCTGCCTATGCCTATTTGGCGATGAAAGAGGCGATTGAAGATGCCGGACTTGAAGAGAGTATGATCTCTACACCTTCGACCGGTCTTATTGCCGGTTCTGGCGGCGGTTCCAATGCCAACATGCAAGCTGCAATTGATATCATGCGTGAACGTGGCGCACGTAAAGTCGGGCCAACGATGGTGCCGCGAGTCATGGCCAGTACCAATAGTGCCTGTTTATCCGTGGCCTTTAAAATCAAGGGCGTTAATTATTCTATCAGTTCCGCCTGTGCCACCAGCGCGCACTGCATCGGAAATGCATATGAGCAAATTCAGTCTGGCAAACAGACAATTATATTTGCCGGTGGCAGCGATGAATTACATTGGACCTCGACACTGTTGTTCGACAGCATGGGGGCGTTGTCGTCGACATACAATGACCGTGCTGAGACAGCATCGCGACCTTATGACGCCAATCGAGACGGATTTGTTATCTCTGGCGGTGGCGGCATGTTAGTGCTGGAAGAACTGGACCATGCGTTAAGCAGAAATGCACATATCTATGCTGAAGTGATCGGCTATGGGGCGACCTCAGATGGCGAAGATATGGTGAAACCCTCCGGAGAAGGTGCATTACGTTGTATGCAACAGGCCCTGGTCGGTGTGTCTGATCCCATCGACTATATTAATGCCCATGCCACTAGCACACCGGCAGGCGATATCACCGAACTCAATTCAATTAAGACCTTATTTGATGATCAGGTTCCACTGATTAGTGCCACCAAATCTCAAACCGGTCATGGTCTGGGTGCTGCCGGTGCCAATGAATCGATATACAGCTTATTAATGATGGAAAATGACTTCGTCGCTGCTTCAATCAATGTTGAAACTGTGGATCCGGCAGCGGAATCAATGCCAATCGTATTTGAGAGAAAAGATAACGCCAATCTAAAAACCATCATGTCGAACAGTTTTGGTTTTGGCGGCACTAACGCCTGTCTGATATTTCAAAAATACGACGCGCACTGATAATTAATGGAAGCTCATCTGCTAGCGGTGCTTCTTAGCTGGACAGTCAGTTTATCTCCCTATGAGCACCCCGGTTTAGCACCAGAACTGGAATTTAAACCACACGAGTTTTTTATCACGGCAGCCTGTGCCGGTATCAAAAAATGCAGGGTTCTTGCCTGGTATAACAACGATGGCACTATCTTCGTTGATGACAGACTGTACGGGAATACTGATGCCTATAGCCGCAGTGTGATTGTGCATGAACTGGCACACTACCTTCAGGACTTAAGCGGTGAATACGAACAAATGGATTGCGATCTCTATGCCAAAAGAGAACGTGAAGCACATTCGATTCAACGCCAGTATCTAAACCGTATCGCCGGGCGTTTCACTGTTAATTTCACGCACTATGCACCATGCAGGTATTGAGTGTTAAACGCATTTTTTTGCTACTGTTGTTATTCAGTAGTGCACCCTGTCAGGCCGAAAAATCAGCGCATAAGGGTTATGAAACCGATCATGAGATCTTCGATATTCCCGGTTTTGGCGAGCTGCATATTGATGTCCCGCGCTTGTGGAACTACAACTTTACAAAAAGCGATAATGCCACGCCGCCGGTGATTACCTTTTACGTTCTTGAACCTGAACGTGCTGAAATCTTTCAACTGAACATGTCGATCTTCTGGGATGAGGGTTATAGCAGAAACCTGGCGTCAGATGACTACGTCAAAGACATGGTTCAGCAGTCTGGTCAGGAAGTATTAGCCTATTCTGATGAAACAGAACTTACATTAGAACCGCTTCAAACGCGGCATGGCAACGGCTATTTTTTTGACCTCACTGACAGCTCAGCAACGAAAAAAGAATATCGCTTCCTTACCCAGGGCGCGCTCAGTGTAGACAACGTACTAATTGTATTTGCATTATTTAGCAATGATGAAACAGGCGTATTAAGACAAGCCATGTTTCGCTCGCTAGAAAGTGCAAGACATGATGCAAGAAAAGATGTGTAACCCTATTTCCGTTTTTTTAACTAACGGTATTGGCATTGACGACTAATATCCTGTTACTCCTGGCTGGTATCGGTATCCTCGGTATCGCCTGCCAATGGTTTGCATCAATAGCGCGATTACCCGCCATTCTATTTCTTTTAATTAGCGGTATTGTTGTTGGCCCGGTCCTGAATATTATTGACCCAGACACCTTATTCGGGGAGTTGTTGTTCCCGGTCGTGTCTCTCTCCGTGGCCGTCATCTTGTTTGAAGGAGCACTGACCTTAAAATTTGAAGATATAAAAGGCCATGGCAATACGGTAAGAAATCTTATTACCATTGGTGCGCTTGCAACGTGGATCATTATTGCCATCGGCACGCATATTATGGTTAACCTGCCGCTAAGCTTATCTTTTCTATTCGGGGCTATCGTTATTGTCACCGGTCCGACCGTCATCATACCGATGCTGCGCACGGTCAGACCAAATGCCAAAATCGCCAATGTGCTGCGTTGGGAAGGCATCACCATCGATCCGTTGGGCGCATTGTTAGCGGTGCTGGTATTTAATTTTATTATCACCGGTCAACATGAAAATGCGTTCGGTTCAATAATCATTATTTTCGGCAAGATACTGCTGTTTGGAAGTGTCATTGGTTTCTTTAGCGGCTGGGTACTCGGGCACCTGCTTCGTCAACATCTGGTACCGGAGTTCTTGCGCAACGTGTTAACACTGACCGCTGTGTTCGCCGTGTTTGCCATTTCCGACACCATAGAACATGAGTCAGGTCTATTGGCCGTCACAATTATGGGCATGACCATGGCAAACATGAGCAATATGGATATCGACGACATTCTCGATTTTAAAGAAACACTCAGCATCTTATTAATCTCGGCCTTGTTCATTGTGCTGGCAGCACGTATCGAAATCACGCAAATCAACCAGATTGGCTGGCCTGCGATAGGCGTGTTAGCGATTACCATGTTGCTAGCAAGGCCGGTAGCAGTATTCCTATCCAGCATTGGCTCGGAGTTAACGTTCAGGGAGAAGCTAATGATTTCGTGGATCGGGCCACGCGGTATTGTTGCAGCGGCGGTATCGGCACTCTTCGCCCTGAGGCTGGAAAACGAAGGCATAGAACAAGCAAATCTATTAGTACCGCTTACCTTTCTGATTATTATTGGTACCGTCGTCATTCAAAGTGCCACCGCGAAAAGCATAGCAAAACTGCTGAATGTGCGTGAGCCTTCACCAACCGGTGTATTAATTATCGGGGCAGGTAATGTGGCACGCGCAATCGGTAAAGAACTGATGCAGCATAATATTAAAGTCGTGTTAACCGACAGTAGCTGGGAAAACACCAGCCTTGCCAGAATGGAAGGCATGGAAACGTATTTTGGTAATCCGATCTCGGAACATGCTGACAGAAACCTCAACCTAATCGGGCTGGGTAAATTACTGGCCATGTCCGGCCGCGGCTCACTCGATACACTCGCGTCACTCCGGTTTAAATCTGATTTTGGCGTCAGTAATGTCTACGAATTAAAGACCACAAGGGAAACGCATTTATCAGATAAGCACATAGTTTCGACCAAACACCGTGGCTATGAATTATTTGGTGAAGAGGTCACTTACGGTACGCTGGCACAACTGCTCAGAAACAGTGCCGAAATAAAAACGACCCAGTTAAGTGACGAGTTTACTTTTGATCATTACCTGGAACAGAATCGTGAACGGTCAATTCCGCTATTTGCTATTGATCCGAAAGGGAAGCTGCATATTTTCGTGACGAATGGCAAAATGAAACCGGAAACAGGCTGGAAAGTCATCAGTATTGTAAAACCATAGCGATTTTTTAGGTTTACCCCGGCCAAACCGGCAAATCAGCCCAAATTCATGAATATTTGGTGGGAAACTGTGAGCTGAGTCACAGCAAGCCCAGGCATGTTTCACTACACTATTTACTACTTTTTCCTCCCTGAACAATGCTTGTGAGCTGGCCTGGGATCGTCGCTAACCCTCCTCCCCCAATGTTAACGCGATTCCAGGCTTTTTTATTTTATAAATAGCCAAATCATTAGCAGGATGATCATGATGCCTGCGACTAAAGCCAACAGTTTGATCGGAAAAGTTGATTCCGACTTACGTTGTTCCCTCTGCGATTTTTTTAACGAATCGGCCGCTAAACGCCATTGCGTCTGGGTGGAGACACTGGGGTCAACCAGCATACCGCGCCACTCAGCAACTGTCTGCGGCCGATCATTATGACCGGTACGCAGCGCATGTTCAATTGCACGCAAAAAGAATGTCGAGTATTTTTTACTGTATTTATCCAGGCTATCCCAAATATCTTTTGTTGCCTGTTCTTTGCTATAGCGTTTGCGAAACGTTGAATCCACTGGCGGATCACCGGTAATAGCTCGATAGCAGGTTGCACCGAGTGAGTAAATATCAGTCCAGGGACCCTGGATATCACTGCGACCGTAGTATTGTTCAAATGGTGCATAGCCCGGCGTCACGACTTTTGTCAGCGTCATGGTCTCTTCGCCAATCGCCTGTCTGGCAGATCCAAAATCAAGTAGTAACGGCGTCCCGTCTTCGCGGATAAAGATATTGCCTGGTTTGATATCGCGATGAATGAACCCAGCCTCATGCATGACCTCCAGGCCATCTAACAATCCAAGCAACATATCCAGCAATCGTGACTCGTCAGGTTGAGGTTCATTTTGCAAAAACTGGTCAAAACTGATGCCGTGTTCATAGCTCATCACCATATAACCAGTGTTATTTTCTTCAAACACGGAGTGCACCCGGACAATATTCGGGTGATTAAATTTGCTTAACGTCCTTGCCTCGCGCAGAAAGCGTTCCATGCCCCAAACGAACTTTTCCGGCATACTGTCGTTAATCGGTAGTAAGGTGTAGTCATTACCTCGCCTGGCAAAATCTCTAGGTACAAATTCTTTTATCGCGACTTCACGATCCAGGTTTTTATCCTGGGCCAGGTAGGTAATGCCAAATCCGCCAATGCCCAATACAGACTTGATTTCATACCAGTGGAGTTCGTACCCGGCGGGCAGGTGCTTAATGCTGGAACTGCTTGGAACGTTTCCCATAAACAATAGCCTGACAATGATGCCAGTATAGTAATTGAGTAATTATTTGAACGCGATGATTATCGCTAAAAACAGAGCCTGGATTTGATCCTTAGATATATCAGCTATTCTCAAGAGACTTGAGTGCCCGATAAGCTTTGCTTCCTTTATCAACAGTGGCACCCGATTCAGAACCGTCAGTAAAAATAGTCGCATTGTCTTCATCACGATATTTATGTCCCTCTTCCCAGTTCTTAACATCAGCATAAAATTCCAGCGCGCTTTTCATTGTTTTATTTTGCTTTTCCAGCTTTGCGATCTGTTTTTGTAATTCTTCTATTTCTGAATTTTTGCCGCCAAATATCATCACTTTGCTCCGTCATGTTTTGCTAGACCGATACTAGCACTATTTGTTCGATTTTCAATAAAGTTAAAGTCTTGAGGGAACTGCTGTAGCTGTCATTCAGTGGTTTCATCACAGTAAATGGCAAAGCGACACTGATAGACATCTGGCTCATTACATACCTGCTCTGACGCCGATGAATCAGCCCAGTTGCCCTCATATTTCGCTACCGTACAATCCTCCTTTAACGGTTTCGCATCCAGTCGCAGCAACTGGCCGGGACTACTGTAGTAACAGGCGGCAAATTCGCCATTGTTTTTTATTCTGACTGAATAAAGTTCTTCCACTGCCAATAGATCTTCCAGCGTGCGCCGCTCGTCGATAGTCCAATCATAGGCACGCGAAATCTTTCTTTCTTTAATAATGTCAGGTGTCGGACACTGATCGGCATATACGGCATTGATAGCGATTAGCATCAACACTATGCCAAACGTTATTTTGTTAAACTGCATTAAGTTTGTCCTTGAAGCAACACGACAGCAAATTATACTGTTTCATTAATTAACCCAGAGTCATCTTACTATGAAACACGATATCAGCAGTAAACTCGACGCACTCAAACAGGAAGTCGAACGAAGTCAATTCAATAACGAAGCCGATAAAGAACACATTAATGCCTTAATCAACGATATCGAACAGTCTAGTGATGAGCATGACAGTGAGCCGGTGATTGATAATATAAAAACATCGATTGAAAAATTTGAAGCAGAACACCCAAGAGCGACGGCAATACTGAATGATATTATGGTGACACTCAATAATATGGGTATCTGAAGTGAGTCACACTCAATGACGTTGAAAAACCAACAAGCGATTATTTGCCGGCATGGTCATGTCATCGTTAAAGATAAGCTGGTTTTTGATCGCGGCGTCCTTGATATCCTCAATGTTGCGTAAACCGCTGTCTGGATCGCGCTGACGCAGCATGGCATCAAAACGTTGATTGCTGTCACTGGTGTAAGCGTTTTGATAATTAAATGGACCATAAATAATAAAACGATTACCAGGCTGCAATAATTTTCCTACTCCCTCAAACATCGCTAGCACCTGATACCAATGCATAATATGGCAGGTATTGGCGGTGAAGGCAGCGTCAGCCTGCAAGTCCGGCCAGTTGGGCATGGTCACATCCAGTTCTATTGGCATAAAGACATTGGCCAGGCCACTTTCTTCTATCCATTGCCTGATACCTGTGTGGTTCTCTACCCGATCACTGGTTTGCCAGTTTAAACCAGGTAATTTTTCAGCAAAATAGACCGCATGCTGACCGGTGCCGCTGCCTATCTCAAGCACCTGTTTTATGTCATTAAATAAAGGCTTAATTGCATTAAATATCGGCGTTTTATTGTTATCGCAGGCACTCGAATAAGGTTTGTTCATGACGGTGATTCATCTCAGTAAGCGCGGACTTGTCCAACTAATATGCCCTGAATGTGCACGCGATCAGCAGGATAGATCATTGGTGCCATAGATCGGTTGGCAGGAATAAGTTCGACCCTGTCGCCATGCTTGCGTAATTTTTTCAAGGTAGCCTCGCCATTGTCTATCAGTGCTACCACAATATCACCGTTATCCGCGCTATCGGCTTTTTTAACAATCACTAAATCACCATTGAGTATACCTGCGTCGATCATTGAGTCGCCTTTCACTTCAAGCACGTAGCGATCATCGCCCATCAGCATATCGGTAAAGTTGATTTCCAACTGTTCCGGGATCGCTTCGATTGGCCTGCCTGCGGCAATACGTCCCATAAATGGCAAGATAAGCAGGCGCCGCTGCTGCTCGCCGGCCAGTCTTAACCCGCGCCAACCTCTGCCACTGCGGTGCAAATGACCTTTATCGATCAATGATGATACGTAACGGTGTATCGTACCTTTCGATTTAATGTCCAGCCCTTCGCCTATCTCGCTTAAGGTTGGCGCATGACCGTTTTGCGAGATATAACGCGTAATGTACTGTAAGACTCTCTCTTCCAAGCCGGTTAGCATCTAGGTTCTCCTAATGTTCTCTTTTTATAGCATAGAGAACATTCAGCGAACATACAACTTTATTTTTCTAACAACTGCTTATTTTTAACCAGAATGACTTATTCATGTGTTCGTAAGGCTAAAAAGTAATACCTAAACCTGTTCGCGCGCTTCTTGTAGAATAGGGGTTGAGCAAAAAGACAGGCAGGCAAGCAATGTCAGATAAAATAAAAAAAACAGACAAACAATGGCAGGAGGAACTCAGCGCCGAGGAATTTGCAGTATGCCGACAAAAAGGCACTGAACGGGCATTCACCGGTAAATATTATGACTGTAAAGACGCTGGCGTTTACCGCTGTACCTGCTGTGGTATTGGGCTCTTCAGTTCTGAGACAAAATATGACTCAGGCTCTGGCTGGCCAAGTTTCTGGCAACCGATGAGCAATGCTGTCAAAACGGAAAGTGACAACTCATTCGGAATGCGACGTACCGAAGTCTTGTGTGAAAAATGTGACTCGCATCTTGGCCATGTGTTTGAAGATGGCCCACAACCCACCGGACTACGTTACTGCATCAACTCTGTCTCACTAAAATTAGAAAAAACTGACGATTAAATACTAAACAGGAGAAAACGAATGGCACATCGTGACATGTCAGACATGACCCGCATTTCCTTTCACCGTAACGATTTGGTGGTAGAACCGACTATTTTTGAAGCGGCAACCAAAATTTTGTGCGCGCTGATTACCGCCGATAAACTCAACGCCAACAACGAACAGGCAGTGCTAAAAAAATCGATTTCACTGGCTTTGGAACTGGCCGTGCAAACTGACAAGATGCTGGATGAAGAAGGCGAGACAAAAGTGAATATTTTTTAGTCGGTAGCTGTCGTATTCTCCTCAAACCAGGCCAACTGTTGTCTTAGTTTGACTACCTCACCAATGATGATCATGCTAGGAGGTTTAACGTCAAACCTGTCAGGCATATCGGGTAAATTCTCCAGTGCATCAACATAAACCTGCTGCATTTCAGTGGTTCCCTGTTGAATAATTGCAATGGGCGTATCCGGGCTCATTCCGTGTTTAATTAATTCACGACTCAGTATATCGACGCCATGGGTACCCATATACACTGCCAAGGTTTGCCCGGGCTGCACCAACGCCGGCCAATTCAGCTCGGTAGTGCCGTCTTTTAAATGTCCGGTGATAAACAAACAAGACTGGGCGTAATCACGATGAGTAAGTGGAATACCGGCATAGCTGGAACAACCGTTGGCCGCAGTGATACCCGGTACCACCTGAAACGGGATATGATTTTCTGCAAGCAGATCAATTTCCTCACCACCACGTCCAAAAATAAACGGATCACCGCCTTTTAAGCGAAGTACGCGCTTACCTTCCTTGGCCAAATCAACCAAACGCTGATTAATTTCCTGTTGTGGCAAGCTATGGTTACTGCGCGCCTTGCCGACATAGATACGTTCCGCATCTTTATTGACCAGATCGACAATCGCCGGCGCAACTAATCGGTCATACAGGACAACATCGGCCTGTTGCATCAAACGTAAGGCACGGAATGTCAGCAGGTCAGGATCACCGGGGCCGCCGCCGACTAAATACACCTCACCCAAATCCGAAGCCAGAGAATCATGCTTATCGAACTGATGTTGTAACAATGCTTCGGCCCGTCGCTCTTGTCCGGCAAACAGCAACTCGGCAACCTGCCCCTGTAATATCTTTTCCCAGAACCTCCGGCGCTGCTGAATCACTGGAAATGTATCAATAGCCCGTTGACGAAATTGCGCCACCAGACTGGCTAGTTTGCCAAAATTACCAGGGATCATCGTCTCCAGTCGCGCTCGTAATAACCTCGATAACACCGGCGATGCGCCGCCACTGGAAACAGCAATCGTCACCGGATCGCGTTCTACGATAGACGGCATAATAAACGTACCAGCATCAGGATCGTTCACCACATTGATGGGAATATTACGTGCCTTTGCGGCCTCAGCGATGGATTGATTCAGCACCACATCATCAGTGGCCGCAATGGCAATCGCGGTATTTTCAAGATCGTCAGGCTGAAATGTGCGTTGCTTATAATGAATCTTCCCATCCTCAAGCATTGCTTTGATATCGTTATGCAGTTCAGGCGACACCACTGTCACATTTGCCCCGGCTTTTGAAAGCGGAATAATTTTTCTCGCTGCGACACTCCCACCTCCTACGACCAGGCAGGCTTTGCCCTGTATTAACAAAAATGCGGGAAAAGATTTCATTGGGTTTTCAAGACTCCGACCATCAATGCTGCGAGCGTTAATTCATACCATCACAATCACTTAAGTGTCTGATGATACTACGTAAAAATAATCGGTAAAAATACACAAACTACATAAAGTTTGCTGCATTGCGTCCGATATAAAAGCATCAGGTACGGTTTGATTACGCTTTATTCAAATAATCCATCGTATTGAGGCTAGTACATCTGTTTTACTTTTACGCCAAAACAAATTTAGACAGTTGAGTTATTAAGGAGAACACTGTGGATTTAGCAACGCTAATTGGATTTCTGGCTGCTGCCGGGATCATTATCGCCGCTATCTTTCTAGGAGGGAGTGCCGATACATTTTTTAATGTTCCATCACTACTGGTTGTCGCAGGTGGAACAGTGGGTGCTGTATTGATGCAATTCAGTATTGGCCAGTTTTTCGGCGCAATGAAGGTTGGAATGAAGGCGTTGTTTAACAAAAGCGCTTCGCCCAAGGAACTGATCGAAACCACGGTTGACCTGGCCAATACCGCCCGCAAAGGAGGTTTACTGGCGTTGGAAGAAAAAGATACTGGCAATGCCTTCTTTCAAATGGGCATACAGATGATGGTCGATGGGCATGAGCCGGATGTCGTACGTCAGACCATGGTCAGCGATATGAACCTGACAGTCGAACGCCATGACCTCGGACAGAAAATATTTAAAGCTATCGGCGACGTAGCGCCAGCGATGGGTATGATTGGTACCCTGATCGGTCTGGTACAAATGTTATCCAACATGGACGATCCGAAATCGATTGGTCCTGCCATGGCGGTCGCACTATTAACGACATTATATGGTGCCGCAATTGCCAACGTGTTTGCATTACCGCTGGCGGCCAAACTTGGCTTGAGAAGTGATGAAGAAAGACTCAGTAAATCCATGATTATTGATGCGGTCTCCGGTATTCAGGAAGGCCGTAATCCCAGAGTGATCGAAGGCATCTTGATGACCTATCTACCCGGCTCGCAACGCGAGTCAGAGGATGATGCAGAACAAGAAGCTGCATAGTCATTAGGATTGATGGACTGAGCAATGAGCGATAGCGCACCACGGAAAAAAGACGAAGGCGGTGGTTCTCCGGCCTGGGTCATGACCTTTGCCGATTTGATGTCACTATTGATGTGTTTCTTCGTGCTACTACTATCATTTTCAGAAATGGATTTATTGAAGTTCAAGCAAATTGCCGGTTCGATGAAAGCCGCGTTTGGTGTACAACGCGAAATAAAAGCCAAAGAAGCACCGAAAGGCACCAGTATCATTGCCAGAGAGTTTTCACCGGGAAGACCGACGCCAACCTTAATCAATGAAGTCAGACAAACCACCATTGATGAATCCCGACAAACGCTGGAGTTTACTGACGCCGTTACCCAGGATAAGGAAGAAGAAAGTATCGACCCCAATCAAAAGAGTGAAGGATCAGGTACCGATGCGATGCAACGACAACCACAACAAACGGTTCAAAATGCAGACACGGAGATAGAACAGACTGAAATCACAAAACTCAGTGAAGAGAATGCCGAAGAAAAACAGGAAATAGAGCAAGAGGATGAACAGGAGTTAGACGACAAGGACGAGGAAAAGCATAAGGAAACGCTGGCTGATGCACATCAGTTATTGTCTGTTTTGAAAACCGAAGTAGAACAAGGGCTGGTTGAAATCAAAACGCAAGGAAACCGTATTCTGTTACGCATTAACGAAAAAGGATCGTTTCCTTCCGGCTCATCGGTCGTGAAAAGCAGTTTTATTCCTGTGCTGAATAAGTTGCGCAAGACCCTGACCGAAATTGAAGGGAATATCATTGTGGCGGGGCATACCGATAACATTCCTATCAAAACGGCACGTTATCGATCCAACTGGGAGCTATCCGCGTCACGCGCGGTCACCGTGGTACATGAATTACTGGCATTGGATAGCCTGCCAAATGAACGCTTTATTATTGAAGGCCATGGCGATGGGCATCCAATTGCACCCAACGATACGTCGGCAAATCGCGCCTTGAATCGTCGTGTTGAAATTACCATCGTGCAACAGGACAAAAACGACGATGCAGTAAATATCATCTCTGCCGATAACCCGTTTACCAGCCACTTAAATAATGACGACATGAAAACATTATCCACCAGTGTTCGGAACATCCTGGAAGAGGAAATTACCGCGCCGGATATTTCCGAAAAAACACAGTTAAATGCTGAAGAAGTCAAAAATAGTTTTGAACAACTAAGACAAAACCTCGTGCAATAGACAGGGACAAGAATCATGAACGACAGAAGAAAATTTTTCCGAATACACGACCGCATCTCACTAAAATATCGCATTGTGCAAAATGAAGATATTGAGGCTGAGATCATCCGTACTGAACAGATGCAAAATAATGTGACTGAATTAAGGAATGCATTTAGCTGTCTTGAGAGGAAACTGATGACCCGTATTGACCGGCTGGAACAATCACAACCACTGCTGGCCGAAGTCTTATCACTGTTCGACAAGAAACTGGAAATCATGCAACAAATCCTGTTTCACGGCACCGAAGAGGACACTGCTCTCGCAGACGTGCAGGACGTTAATCTGAGTGGCAGTGGCCTTTCGTTTGAATCAAACACCCCGATTAGTGAAGGCGCCAAACTAAAACTGGATATGGTATTGCTACCTGAATACAAATATTTGTCTTTATATGGCAGCGTTGTCGACTGTAGAAAAAAAATCGATGATAGCCTGTATCGTTTCAACGTTGCAGTCGAATTCGAAAGTATTAGCAATGCGAATCAGGAAGACATCATCCAGCACGTGTTAAACAAACAGGGCTCAGAAATTAAACACGGTCAGACCGCGGTAAATTAATAGTCAGGTTTTAGGCAACGTCACGCCAGTCTGTCCCTGATACTTTCCAGCCCTGTCTTTATAAGACGTTTCACAAACTTCATCTGACTCAAGAAATATCATTTGTGCGACACCTTCGTTTGCATAGATCTTGGCCGGTAAGTTGGTGGTATTAGAAAACTCCAGTGTCACATGGCCTTCCCACTCTGGCTCAAGCGGCGTCACATTGACAATAATGCCGCAGCGCGCATAGGTAGATTTACCCAGACAAATCGTTAACACGTTACGCGGAATTCGAAAGTATTCTACGGTTCTGGCTAACGCAAACGCATTGGGAGGGATAACGCAGCTATCTGATTTGATATCAACAAAACTCTTTTCATCAAAATTCTTGGGATCGACTGTGGCTGAATGCACATTGGTAAAAATCTTGAATTCATCAGAGCAGCGCACATCATAACCGTAGCTGGAAGTGCCATAAGAAATCAGTCTGTCTTTGCCATTCATCTTTACCTGGCCAACCTCAAATGGTTCGATCATGCCTTGGCTCTCGGCCATGCGTCTTATCCAACTATCACTCTTTACACTCATCGTTATTTTTCTTTTAAATTAATTTGCAGGAAAAGCAGTCTTAATTATTGTCGACCACAATCTTGGGAAACTTCGACGTATAATCACGCGCCTGCGTTGCTAATTTAGCAGCAGTACGCCTGGCAATCTCGCGATACTTGGCTGTGACTGCTGAATCAGGTTGCATCGCTACCGTGGGTTTACCGTTATCAACACCCTCACGAATGCTGATATCAAGCGGTAAGGCACCGAGCAAATCGACCTCATATTGTTTGGCCATTTGTTCTCCTCCACCTTGGCCAAAGATATGCTCTTCGTAACCGCACTTACTGCAAATATGGGTGCTCATATTTTCAATTACACCCAGTACCGGCACCTGCACCTTTTCAAACATCTTTAATGCTTTCTTTGCATCAATCAAGGCAATGTCCTGCGGTGTCGTCACAATGACCGCACCGCTGACAGGAATCTTCTGACATAGCGTTAATTGAATGTCACCGGTACCCGGTGGTAAATCGATAATGAGATAATCCAGATCACGCCAGTTAGTTTCATTCAACAGTTGTTCCAGTGCACCTGTTACCATCGGACCACGCCAAATCATCGGCGTATCCTCTTCGATTAAATAGCCGATCGACATAGACTGAATCTGGAAACTCACTTTCGGTTCGACTGATTTGCCATCAGTGGTATCGGGTTTACCTTTTAACCCAAGCATGCGCGGCTGGCTTGGCCCATAGATATCCGCATCGAGAATACCCACGGTTGCGCCCTCGGCCTGTAAAGCAAGCGCGAGATTGATTGAGGTCGTGGACTTACCGACACCGCCTTTACCTGATGCCACGGCAATGGTGTTTTTCACATTGGGTAACAGCGATACACCCTTTTGAACGGAATGCGAGACAATATTAGTCTCAATATTCACCTCACAATCACTCGCACCGGCCGTTTTAACGGTGTTGCTGATCATTTCCATCAACGCTGCTTCAGAAGCCGCAGCGGGATAACCCAATTCAATATTGATAGCGACTTTGCCATCTTCAATGGCAATATTCTTAATCGACTTACTGGAAACCAAATCCTGTTCAGAATTGGGATCGATGACCTGCGCCAGCGCGGTTTCAACTTGTTCCTGACTTATTGATGACATCTTGTACAACCTAAAATTTGAATTGGGCGGGTATCATACAAATTAATTGGCTTCTCTTCACGCTGGGTTTTAATAATGCTACTTTAGCGCCCCAATTGATTGCCCATAACTGTAATGACTGACGCAAAACGCCAAATTCTTGTTACCAGCGCCCTACCCTATGCCAATGGGCCGATTCATATTGGTCATCTGGTGGAATATATCCAGACCGATATCTGGGTACGGTTTCAAAAAATGCAGGGGCATGAGTGTTATTACGTCTGTGCCGACGACGCGCATGGCACACCAATCATGTTACGGGCACAAAAAGAAGGCATTACGCCGGAAGCGCTGATTGCCAAAACCAGTGAGGAACATCAGACGGACTTTAAAGACTTTGCTGTGGCGTTTGATAACTACCACAGCACGCATTCGGATGAGAACCGCGATTTGGCCCGCTCTATTTATAAAACGTTAGAGAAACAGGGTCACATTAATAAACACACTATCAAACAAGCCTACGATCCAGAAAAAGAGATGTTCCTACCGGATCGTTTTATTCGTGGTGAATGTCCCAAGTGTGGTGCCAAAGATCAATATGGTGACAGTTGTGAGGTCTGCGGTGCGACCTATAGTCCGACCGATTTAAAAAACCCGGTATCGGCAGTCTCCGGCGCCACACCGATTGAAAAAGAGTCAGAACATTATTTCTTTAAACTCGGTGACTTCAACGACATGTTGCATGAATGGACCCGCGGTGGGCATTTGCAGGCCGAGGTCACCAATAAACTGGACGAATGGTTCGAAGCCGGATTGCAGGAATGGGATATTTCTCGCGATGCACCCTACTTCGGTTTTGAAATTCCAAACGCACCAGATAAATATTTTTATGTCTGGCTGGATGCCCCGATGGGTTATCTGGCGAGTTTCAAACATCTCTGCGAAAAAAGTCATATCGACTTTGAAGCCTGGACAAAATCGGGCAGCAATACCGAGATGATTCATTTTATTGGTAAAGATATTATTTATTTTCATGCCCTGTTCTGGCCGGCTATTTTGCAAGGCAGCGGTTATCGCACACCGACATCCATCTATGCCCATGGCTTTTTAACAGTGGACGGACAAAAGATGTCAAAGTCGCGCGGTACGTTTATTACCGCACGTACCTATCTTGAACATTTAAACCCGGAATACCTGCGCTATTACTTTGCCGCCAAACTGGGTTCCGGTGTCGATGATATTGATCTGAATCTGGATGATTTCCTGTTACGCGTTAATTCCGATCTGGTTGGTAAGGTTGTCAATATCGCAAGCCGTTGTGCCGGCTTCATCAAAAAACGGTTTAATGGTGCGTTAGCTGATGCCATACATAATCAGGAGTTGTTCGATACGTTGACAAATGCCAACAGCATCATTGCAGATGCTTATGAACAACGCGAGTATGCCAAAGCCATGCGTGAGATTATGTTACTGGCTGATAAAGCCAATCAATATATCGACGAACAACAACCCTGGGTAATTGCTAAGCAGGAAGCGACTGACTCGGAACTGCAAGCAATCTGCACCATGGGCATCAACTGCTTTAGACTATTGATAATCTATCTAAAACCGGTATTACCGATCATGGCAGAAAAGGCGGAAGCGTTTTTAAACATCGATGCATTGCAATGGCAAGATGCAAAAGCCCCATTACTGAATCACACAATCAACCCATTTAAACCACTGATGACGCGAGTCGAACAGGAGCATATTGACGCTATGGTTGAAGCAAGCAAAGACGATCTTTCCAGTACCGAAACTGCATCAGAATTAACCGGGCATTTAAAAGATAACCCCATCGCGGATGAAATCACCATCGATGATTTCATGAAGGTCGATTTGCGCGTAGCGAAGATCGTTAAGGCAGAGCATGTCGAAGGTGCCGATAAGTTATTACAACTTACGTTGGATTTAGGCGGGCAAACTCGCAACGTCTTCGCCGGCATCAAGTCAGCCTATAATCCGGAAGACCTGGAAGGCAAGCTGACGGTCATGGTTGCGAATCTGGCGCCGAGGAAAATGCGTTTTGGTTTATCCGAAGGCATGGTATTGGCAGCAGGTGCGGGTGGCAAAGATGTTTTTGTTCTCAGCCCTGACGACGGTGCCGAACCAGGCATGCGAGTCAAATAATCCGGTTATTTGTAGCACTAAACACTCGGCGATAGTGCCAGGCATTATCGCTAATGTTCAACTGAAACTTACTGCCAAACATCGCCTGTCCTACTTTTACCGCTCATGATGCTTGTTGTCATGCGCTAAACAGCCGATACTCGATAAATGACGGAATTCTTTGCCCTGATCTTCAGTGCCGCAATCATGAATAATCTTGCCATGACGCATCTTGTCGGGCTGGATCTTCAGCTTGCTGGTAGTAAGGCGATGCGTGCTGCCTGGCTTATCGGTTTAGCCACACTAGCTAACTTTATTGTTATTTTTCCGCTTAGCCATCTATTGGTTCATTATTTTATCCAACCTCTCTCGCTTGAGTATTTGTCGTTATTCTTTTTGGTGTTAAGCATTCTGGTAACGATCTACTTATTACAAAACATGTTAGTGACCTTACTACCCATGTTGTCGAATGAAATTCTTAGCGTAACACCATTATTAATTATGAACTCCACCCTGTTGGGTAGCGTTTTGTTTTATCAAACAAAGATACGTCATTTACTCGATGCCGTTGTCTATGCATTGGCGCATGGTAGTGGTTTCTTATTATTGTTATTAATGATCTGTTGTTTACGGGAACGTATTGATGACAATCAGGTACCACTGGCATTTCGTGATATTCCGATATTACTGATCAGCCTTGGTATTTTTAGTATGGGCCTGACTGGGTTGACAGGTTTGTCATGAGTTTCGTTATCGCCTTGCTTATCGCTCTGGTGTTGATGGCTTTCATTTCTGTCATCAGTCAGAGATCGCGCACACCACTGCACAATAAACAAATGGAAATTGAAAAAATAGATCGTTTATTACCGCAGACTCAATGTGGAGATTGTGGTTATCCGGGCTGTCGTCCTTATGCGGAAGCAATCGTTATGCAGCGCGCTGATATTAACCGTTGTTTACCGGGTGGCAACAATACTATTAAAAACTTATCACGATTAACCGGTAAGGAAACTAGACCCTTATACAAACCAGAAAAACCTTCGAATCAAGTTGCGATTATCGATGAGTCCGTTTGTATCGGCTGCGTGAAATGCATCAAGGCCTGTCCGGTCGATGCGATTATTGGCGCACCAAAACTCATGCATAACGTGATATACAAATATTGTACCGGTTGCGAGTTATGTATCGCGCCTTGTCCGGTGGACTGTATTCAAATGGTCTCACGCAATTAATCATGTCATCTTTGTTAATCAGCAACCGGACCTCGCCACATACGCATTCGATGCGCACGGTAAATGCAGTGATGGGACATGTCATGTTGGCATTGCTACCCGGCATTGTATTAAGCGTCATGTATTTCGGTATCAGCATACTGTTTAATTTGATGTTAGCTGTCGTTGTTGCCATCGTTACCGAGACATTAGTGCTACGACTGCGAGGGGAAGCGGTTTTATCTTCCATTAGAAACTGCTCTGCTGTCGTTACCGCAATCTTGTTTGCCTTGGCTTTGTCGCCGTTGACGACATGGTGGGTGACAGTGATCGGTATTATTGTTGCCATCGTATTAGGGAAACAAATATTCGGCGGAATTGGTAACAACCCGTTTAATCCGGCTATGACCGGCTATGCGTTTATCATGATTTGCTTTCCTGCCGAAATGGCTTACTGGCCAGATATGGTTCACACAGAGTTAGACCTGTCATTTACACAAGAGCTTGCAATTAATATTAATGGACTCTCTACAGCACCGGACGGTTATTCCGGCGCAACACCGCTTAGCCATATGCAACTGGAACTGGGTAAAATGAAAATGGTCTCAGAAATTACGACTGGACCACTTTACGGCGCGATAGGTGGTGCTATCTGGCAATGGCTGGCATTAGCATGGTTAGCCGGCGGGATATGGTTATTAATCAATAAGATTATCCGTTGGCAAATACCGGCCTCCATCCTAGCCAGTTTATTTGTGATCAGTGCGTTGTTTAATATGATAGATTCTGATATTTATCCATCGGCGATTTACCAACTGTTTACCGGTGGTGTCATGCTTTGCGCATTTTTTATTGCCACCGATCCAGCCAGCTCTTCGACCACACCACGTGGCAAGATCATTTATGGCATCGGCATTGGTTGTTTGATCTATATTATTCGAACCTGGGGTAGTTATCCGGATGGTGTGGCCTTCGCCGTATTAATCATGAATGCCATGGTGCCGCTGATAGACTATTACACGCGCCCTAAAGTCCCCGGTGAAAAATAATGAACGAAGGCAAACTCAATCAACATAAGGTGTCAACAGGCTTATTGATTGTGATCACGCTGGTCGGATTGATTAGCGTATATATCGTCTATTCATTCACTAAAGACGACATAGAAGAAAACCAAAAACGCGCTGCGCTTTTCATGATTGAACAACTGGTTAAAAAAAACTTTGATAATGATATCTATCGAGATACCAAAGTCGTTGATGTGCCATCCTTTATCAATCCAACAGAAAAAATAAATGTTTATGTCGCCAGGAAAAACCAGGAGGCGATGACAAGCGTCTTAACACCTGTGACTTTCAAAGGCTATGGTGGCTTGATTCAAATGGCAGTCGGCATCGATAACCAGGACGCCATTACCGGCATTTATATATTGGAGCATAATGAAACGCAGGGCTTTGGTGCCGCCATGCATCAGGATCAATCAGACTGGCTCCGACAATTCGAACAAACAACATTATCAAGCAAAAAAGACTGGGCAATAAAACTGGAGGGTGGCAACTTTGATCAGATTAGCGGTGCAACCATCACATCGCGCAGCGTTATCGATCAGCTATATCTTTTACTGGACTATTACAAAAAAAACAAAGAACGTTTCAAAATAAAATAATTAAAACAATGAAAATAACCAGCGCACAAAAAAAATTCCTGCGTCAACAGGCGCACCATTTAAAGCCAACCGTTTGGGTCGGGCAACAAGGTATTACTGACAACCTGATTAGCGAAATCGAACAAGCACTGGAGCGACATGAATTAATTAAAATTAAATTACGTCTGGGTGAACGCGAAGAACGTGATGCCGGTATTGATGAAATTTGTGATAAGACTAATGCAGCATCCGTACAACGCGTCGGCAATATACTAACGCTTTACAAAAAGAATGAAGAGAAACCGATAATAAAATTACCCTAGGTGCTTACTTGCAGAGATAGCGATACTATGGCTTGAACACTTCAAGTAACGGTCAAACTGAGGGCGACAATTTGCAAGCGTCCATGTGGAGCAACTTGTTATATGTTTTCAATCTACCCAGAGAGTTAATCACAAATCTCTTTCAAATCTGACTTACTGCTCATGTAGTGCTAAATAGCCTTTTTGTCTTCCAAACCGACATCCTCGATAGAATGCTTCATCAACGTTCTCTATCTTTTTATTGCCATAAGCAAAGTCGAGTCATCTAAGCAACAACCCCTCGTTTTAACTTTTTAAGTTTAACTCTGATAGAAACGCATCATTTTTTGCAAATATCCACTTCGCAAGATATTGATGGAAATCCACAATGGCTTTCTCAAGTTCGACTAATTGTCCAGCTTTTGAACGCTGACTGCTCATACCCTCCTGAACACGCTCGCATATTTCTCTATCTTCCTTAAAAAAACGATCATTAAACTCCAGCTCTGCCCTAGTTAGTCGATAAGGGTAACGGGAAGCAACACCAAAAGTAATTTCACATGTCGTTGGCCCCGTGGGTAAGGCGCGCGCCCAGGACATATACTCTTTATAAAGTAAACAAACGAAGTTTGGCGGCATACAAATCGTCAGATACTCTATATCCTTGTCTTTTGATTTCATTTTACCTAATAGCGTTCTGGTGAGATTTTTTTGTTTACCGCCAGAAACACTCCAATCCGCATTACCTTCAATATAATAGACCTTTTTGGTAGGGGCAGCCGGTTCAACAGTTTCCTTATGCACTGCGAAAAAGTGGTAGCCCTCCAAGAAATTTTCCATTGCCAATTTCCAGTTTGAATTCCAATGTTCGGAATCAATACCCGAGGAATAATTGAATTCATCTACTTTGTATTCCGCATAATATTTTTGTAGTCCTTCAAATCTTTCTTCTAGTGGCAGCGCACTCTTGTTTAAGCTGACGAATACCATGCCAAATAAACTTTCGAGCTTGAACTTAGGTAAACAATGCGATTCTTTTTCCACTTTAATCATCCCGGGATAAGGAACTGCCTTTAATATGCCCTTAGTTGAGTAAGTCCAAGCATGATAAGGACAAGAGACATTTTTTTTGGTCAACGTACCGTTTCCTTTTAATAACAAAGCACCTCGATGCCGACAAACATTAGATAACGCACGTAACTGATTATCCTCGCCGCGTATCACGGCTATGGGTTCTCCCGCAAGAGTAAGAGTTTGGTAATCCCCGGGATTTGCTAAATCTGCTTCAAAACATACAAAAACCCAATCCTGGGTAAAGATAAAAGCCTGCTCCGCCTCATGGACTTCAAGCGAATGGTAACTAGCAAAAGGTAAAGACTCGGCCTCGCCTGCAGGATTTTTAGCTATTTGCTGTATTTCTTCTAATAAGGACATGAAAATCACCTTTATTTATGGAACATATATGTACCATATCTTAAAATAATTTATGGTACAATAGTGTTCCGTAAATATTTTTATCTTTTATGCTATGACTGATAATCGTGACCGCCGTATCGTCCAATCTGAAAACGCCATTATTCAGGCGGGTATTAAGGTCTTCCTAGTGAATCCAATGGCTGGCATGTCTGAAATCGCCTCCTCCTCCGGGGTAGGACGCACAACTCTCTATAGACACTTCGAATCCAAAGAATCCCTAGTACAAGCTATTGCCCTGCATTGCTTTGATGAAATTGATGAAGCTCTAAAACCATTGCATGGTAAAACTGGTAGAAAAGCCATTGAAGCTATCTTCGAATTACTAATTCCAGTTGCAAATAGTTATCGTTTTTTGAATAGTCTTTGGCCAGAAGCATGCAGTGATCCGCAAGTTGAAAAAAGAGCTCAACAGGCTACAAAAAATGTGGAATGGCTAATGGAAAAAGCAAAGAAACAGAACGAAATTGATAAATCATTGCCTTCAGTTTGGTTAACTACTTTTTTTGAAATGACCTTGTATGGAGCCTGGTCGTTATTGGAAAGTGGGGATATCAATACAGAGCAGGCAACGGTCTTTGCAACGCGCTCATTTTTTAATGGTTGCAGCTAGCATTGAGAGCATTTAGTAGATAATAAAAACAGAGTCTCTTTAAATTCTGACAAGAATTTTATCCAGAAGCATTGCAGGAAGGATGCGTTTCAAGAAGGCAAACAAATACGCAGGGAAAGTCACATAATAACGTGCTTTAGGATTATCGCTTTCCAATGCATGAATGACTCTTTTCAATACCGCTTCTGGCCCTAGCGTAAATGGGATCGTATAGTCGTCAGCATTCATTTCTTTTTCAATTTTTGCGTAAGCGTTTTTATGTGGACTGTTTTCTTTATCGACGGTATTTTTATAATGCCCCAGTGAATTAGTTCTGAATTCACTACGAATGGGTCCCGGCTCAATCAGAGAGACATGAATACCCGTATTATTCAGTTCATAACGCATGGCATCGCTTAACGATTCCAGGGCATATTTACTCGCACAATAGGCACCACGAAAACGTAGTGTGATAAAACCTAACATGGAACTGATCTGAATAATTCTCCCTTGCTTGTTTTTTCGCATCGCTGGAATTAATAAATTTGTCAGTTCCTGCGTACCCAGCACGTTGGTTTGAAACTGTTCACGCAAGCCTTCGCCAGTTAAATCCTCAATCGCGCCCGAGAGGCCGTAGGCCGCATTATTGACCAAGCCATGGATTTGCCCTTCGGTTTTTTCAATTAATTCAGCGGCTGCTGTTTGAATCGAGTTTGAATCATTGAGATCAATGAGCAACACTTCCAGCCCGTAATGGTTAAGGCTTTCAAGTTGTTCAGGTTTTCTTACGCTGGCAAAGACACGATAGCCTCTATTTTTTAAACCCAGCGCAATACACTTGCCAATACCGGATGAACAACCGGTTACCAGGACAGTTTTCATGTCGCGAGTTTTCCGTCCACCTTTTCAATGCCATAAAACTTGATGCGAATATCATCGGCAATCAAATAAAAGCACGGTAACGTAAGCAGGATCAGTACAGTCGCAAAGACCAGACCAAAGCCCAGGCTAACAGCCATCGGTGATAAGAAGGCAGTTTGACCAGTAGCAAAAAAGATCAGCGGTGACACACCAAGAAACGTAGTAACGGTAGTTAATAGAATCGGCCTGGCTCTGACTTTACCCGCTTCGACCACAGCAGTAATACGGTCATGTCCTTCTCGTCGCAGTCGCTTGATAAAATCCACGAGGATGAGTGAATCATTAACGATGATACCGGATAACGCCAACATGCCGACTGCAGAGAGAAATTGCAGGTTATATTCAAAGATTGCATGGCCAATGACAATCCCGATAAAGCCAAACGGTATCGCAAACATAACGACCAGGGGATCGAGTAACGATTTAAATAATGCGGTTAACATAAAGAAGATGACAACCAACGCGATCAGTAATGCCTGATTCATGCCGCTGAAAGAGTCCTCAGCGCGCTTCTTTTCGCCCATAAACATTAACGAATACCCTTCGGCTCGTAAGCCAAACTCTTTATCGATTTGTTTAGTAACATCGCTGGCCGTGGTAATACTGGTATCGACATCAGCAACAATCTTTGCCATACGTTGCGTATCGCGACGGCGGATTTGATTCAGCCCTCGACCAATATTGATATCAGCAACATCACTAAGATAGACCGTTTCCCCGGAATCCAGAATAATCGGCAGGTCTTGCAGGCTGGTTGATTCCTCGCGTAGTGTTTTAGGATAGATCACTCTTACCGGTAAACGTTTTTCATTCCAGGTAACATACACCACTTCATTGCCCAGATAACCACTGCGCACTGCACTGGCTAATTCGTTCTGCGTCAGGCCCAGACGTTTGCCGCGTTCATTTAGCTGATACTTGTACTCAAGCTTGCCAGGTTCCTGATCGTGCACAACATCATTCACACCGGGCATGCGCTTCATATAAGCGCTGATCTCTTTCGCTTTTTGTTGAAGCAAGTCGAGATCAGAACTAACGATACCTAACTCGATATCATCGCCAGCCGGTCCGGCATTCGGCTTTAATATGCTTAATCGATCCACACCGGGCACTTTGACAAAGTCATCACGAATCGCATTGATGATCTCATCAGCGCTACGCTCACGATTACCACTGATATTAAAATCAAGACTCACAATCGGCGTAATCCAGCGCTCGATAAAACTCTCGGGTACCGGTTTTTCCAGGTCGACTACAAACTGGAGAATATTGCTGCCGGACTTATTACGATTGAAATCAATAATGCTGATCCCGACATTGGTGAGCAAGGTACGTAGTTCATCATCCGTCATCACTTCATTGATACGCCCTTCAAGTATCTCGGCTAACTCAAGACTGTCTTCCAGACTATAGGTATTGGGCGTTTCGATATTAAGAAAAAACTGACCAATCTCAACATCACCAAATAACTGAAAAGGAAAACGGGTACTGGCGTAACTCAAACTGATTAACATGGCACAAATACTTAATACCGCAAAGAAGTAACGATTCATTGCTGACCAATGCAACAGTGTCCCGTACTTATCCAACAGCGGTTTCCAGTTGACCCGCGGTTTTGTCTTTTCCGCTTTGAGTATATGCGCAGCGTGGGAGGGCAACACGGCAAAGGCTTCAATCAGTGAACCGATTAGTGCGCAGCAAACCACCACTGGTATGACTTTAATAAATTCGCCAAGTATGCCGCCAATCGCAAACATCGGAATAAACGCTGCAATGGTTGTCATGGTGGATACTACGACCGGGCCAATCACTTCTTTCGATCCCAATGCCGCTGCCTCAGCAGGTGGCATACCCTCTTCGATATGGCGATATACGTTTTCCGTCACGATAATCGCATCGTCGACAATCATGCCGAGTACAATTAAAAAGGCGAATAGCGACACCATATTGATGGTGTAATCAAAGTAATAAAGCAAAATAACAGCAAACAAAAAGGACACCGGGATACCGAAGGCGGTAATCGCGGCCGCACGAAAGTTGAGCAATAAATACAACGATAACAAGACCAGCATCAGACCAATCAATCCGGAAGACTTGACCAGGTTCAAGCGAGTCTCGACATAAACTGACATGTCCGTGTGATAGCCGACCTGAATGCTTTCCGGAAACTCTTTGTCCAACTCGGCTGACAATGCCTTTATCGCTTCCGAGATTTTGATGGTGGAGGCATCGGCTGTTTTTGTCACCGTTAAATTGATTGACGGCTTGCCATTAAACCTGGCGTAAGTTTTCGGTTCTTCGAAACGACGCACAACATGTGCCACGTCGCCTAATTTTAATTCGCCCCCATTGGGGTTGGTTCTTAATACGATTTGTTCAATCGATTGCGGCTCGGGTTCAACACCCTTTCCACGTAGGCGGATGTCGCCTTCATTTGATTTGATCGAACCGCCGGGTTGATCAATCAAGTTATTTCTTAATGCCGCGTTAACCAGTTCTAACGGAATATCAAGCGCCGCTAACACATGCGGATCTATCTCGACCCATATTTCCCAATCACGCTCCCCCGCCATACCGACACTGGCCACGCCTTCAACCTGCTGCATACGACGCCGCGCTTGTTCGGCATAATCATACAAATCGGCTTTGGATAAATTGCCATATAGCGTCATGGTGATGACCGGGAAGCGGGTTCGGATACGATTCAGCTCAGGTTCTTTTGCGGTATCCGGTAAATCGTCAATACGATCAAGCAAGGTACGCGTATCGCGCATAAAGTCATCAACATTAGAGCCCGGTTTAAGCTTGATAAAAATACTTGAAAAACTCTCCTTGTTAACGGAGGTGATGTAATCAATATCCTGACTGTCTTCGAACTCTTTTTCTATCGGGATCGTGACCTGCTGCTCCACTTCAGCCGGCGAAGCCCCTTCAAATTCAGTTTTGATACTGACCATATCCAGATCCACTACCGGGAAGATCTCTTGCGGCAGCTTTTGCCAGGTTATTACACCCAGTATCAATAACAGGATAAGACTGAGGTTAACCAGCAGCGGATTTTTGAGAGAGAACTGAATTAGTGTCATTAATCTGAATTAATGCTTGCGCGAAGGAAAAATATATTAATGCACATTCACAACTTGCCCGTCTGCCAGACTGGAGACATCACGACTGACGATCTTTGCACCAGTTTCGACCCCTTCAATAATATGCAGATCCTTATAACGTTCGATCAGACTTACCGGTTTTCTGACGAGATGATCCGCGTCGAGTTCAAACACAAATGTCTGTCCGTCCTCGTATAGCACCGCACTCAATGGCACAACTTGTGCGTTTTGGTAGCGTTCTCCGGGCAAGTAGGCAACGGACAGTTCACCCGCATACAGATCGTCTGATGGCACCCTGATTTTTAATGAATGTGTGTTAGTGAGCGGATCGGGATCGACAGATAAGGCAATGACTTCACCATCACGCTCACCCTGACGGGTATCCACTTTAATGATCTGGCCCAGTCCAAGTTTGGACGCGACTGAACCCGTGATCTCCAGGGTTAAGTCCAGCGTTTGTACTTGAACCAATTCAAGCGCTGCCTGACCGGGCGATACATAATCACCCACATCAACCATGATGGTATTGACCGTGCCACTGAAAGCCGCACTCAGCTCGGTTCGTTCCAGACTACGCTCGGCTTTGTTTAATCTGGCTTGTTCTATCATTAAACGGGAACGTGCTGAGTCCACACTATGTTTTAATCGGGCTTCCTCAGCTTGTTGGCGATAAAGCTCCTGCAATGCCTGTTCATAGAGTGACGTTGACGCCAGTGAATCCTTACCCAACTTTTTTAGCCGCTCGACTTCCTGTTGTTGTAATTGTCGTTCCTGAACCCTGAGCTCGAGCAAACGTGAATCACGCGCAATAGCATCACGCTCGTTTTTTAATAATGCCCTCGACTCCTCGACCGCGTCTTGATAGTCACCCTGCTCAATACTCAATAACACCTCGCCTGCTTCGACATGTTGACCGGCTTCAACATAGCGTTGGGTGATCTGCCCTGACACCTGAAACTGGATCTTTGCGGTGCGCGATGGCTGTAATTTTCCAGTGACCCGCGTCACCGGCTGAATATCCTTTTCCACCACTTGTTCAATCTTGACTGTCGGAGGCGGAATATCCTGCAATTCGGCATAGGTATCAGGACGTGTCCAAAGTAATAACATGATGATTACGATGGAAATCAGGGATGTCAGGATAATTCTCATTTACATCAATACGCCGCTGGAAGTTGTAAGATATTCTGTCAGTTTTGCGGATTTTCTACCGCCCCGACTGTAAGACCATAATATTGCATAAAAATTTGAAGATAAACGCATTCTATGCGATTTTAGACGTTATATAGCTCACTAATAATTATAAGTATCGATAGGGATGAAGCATTTAAAAGTAAGTATGGCCTTTATTGCGGCGATCGCAGGTTTTTCTGTCTCCGCATTGGCTGCTGACCTGGACGAAAATCGAGCTTCACTATTGTGTCCAACAGCGTTGAATGTACCCGAACGTCCAATTGTTGAGGCTGTACTGGAACCTGACGACACTTATATGACAGCCGATGATGCGGACCTGATTGAAAAAGGCGTGTCTACGCTAACTGGCGATGCCGAAATTACCCGCAATCTGCAACAGGTACGTGCCGATAAAATCGTCTATGACGAACCGGCTGATACTGCCGATCTCGACGGTAACGTGAATTATTGGGACGAAGCACTATTTTTAGAGAGCAAAGAAGCTTTTCTCACATTTGATAATGGCATCGGCGAATTCGATACCGCCAACTATATCCTTTACGACAGTCGCGGCCGAGGCCAGGCAGATAAATTGATTGTCGACGCCGGCACCAGTACCGAGATGCAGCGGCTGCGCTATACTACCTGCGATCCGGATGATGAATTCTGGTCGTTTACTGCGAAAAAGCTGTTTCTGGATCATGAAAAAAACCAGGGAACAGCCAGAAATGTGGTATTGCGCATTAAAGATTTTCCGGTTTTTTACACTCCCTATATGTCGTTCCCTCTGAGCAAAGAACGCAAAAGCGGTTTTTTGGCACCAAGCTACGGAACTACTGCTCGTCAAGGTTTTGAAACAAGAACTCCTTATTACTGGAATATCAGTCCGAACATGGATGCGACACTGACACCTCGTCTGATGACAGATACCGGTGTCATGGCTATAGGTGAATTTCGCTATCTATTTGAAAATTCATCAGGCGAGATTCATGCTGAATATTTACCTAGCGACAATCAGCGCCAGGATGATCACCGCAACTTATTTGGCCTGACACATAACCAGAGGTTTGGTAGCAATAATCAAGGTAATTTATTTCTCACGTTCAACCGTGTATCCGATCAGTTTTATTTTGAAGATTTTGGCACTCAGTTAAGTACTACCAGTACTCAGTTTCTGGAACGTCGTGCTGACGTCAGCTATAGCGCCAATGGTTGGAGCTTAGCTACCCGAGTACAAGACTTCCAAACGGTTGATCCCAGTATTCCCGTGACGTCTCGCCCTTATAAGCGTTTACCGCAATTGTTGTTAAATTATCGTTCTCCAAGAGAATATGGCAGCCTTAATTACGGACTGGAAACTGAAACAGTCTATTTTGAACGGGGTGACGATGTCATCTTCGCCGCAGACAATGACAACATTAACGGCTTACGTCTGCATGTTGAGCCATTCATCAGTTTTCCGATGCGAACTACTGCAAGTTTTCTTGAGCCCAGGCTTGCATTTGATTACACCCAATACAACCTTGATGACAGTGCGCAATTCTCCAAAAGCCCAAGCCGCGCACTGCCAAAATTTAGTCTGGATGGCGGGCTGTTTTTTGAACGTGAAACCAGCCTGTTTGGGTCGAATGTTATCCAGACACTGGAACCGCGAATGTATTACCTGTACGTACCCAGAGATGATCAGTCAGACCTGCCGGTGTTTGATACAGGCTTGATTGATTTCTCTTTTGCTCAGCTATTTCGCGATAATCGATTCAATGGCAATGATCGCCAGTCTGATGCGAACCAGCTAACGCTGGCTGTCACATCAAACTTCATTAGTAGCGATACCGGCAGAGAACTGGCCAGTGTGAGTCTCGGACAAATATTTTTCCTGCGCGATCGTAAAGTCACATTACCCAATAACGTTGGCTTCCGTGATGAAGCCAGTTCCGCAATAGTTGCTGAAGCCAATACAAAAATATTCCGCAACTGGAATATCGGCGGCGATATTATCTGGGATCCAAACATTGGTAATAGCACAGACAAGATCACCATGCGAGCCACTTATAACCCTGAGCCTGGTAAGATTTTAAATTTGGCGTATCGTGTGCGTCGTGACATTACTGATATTGAGCAGAGTGATGTATCCCTGCGCTGGCCTATCACCCAAAACTGGAGTGCGGTCGGTCGCTGGAACTATGCGGTGCCGGAAGGCCGCTCACTGGAGGTATTTGGTGGTATAGAATATGAAAGCTGTTGTTGGGCAATGCGAGCGGTGGCAAGACGTTTCCTGACAAATATCAATGGTGATTTTGAAACAGGCGTATTCCTGCAGATGCAACTTAAAGGCCTTGGCGGTATCGGACAAAGAACGGTCGAATTTCTAAGACAACAAATCCCCGGTTACGAAAGTGATTTTTAATTTTTTCAAACAAGTACCCCGTTTAATTTTAACGGGGTGTGCCAGTGCGTGCCTGTTGTATACACTACTTCATGTCACGTCAGTACTGGCCTATGTGCCGCTGGACCGCATTATTGCCGTCGTCAATGAAGATGTGATCATGCAAAGTGAACTGGAGTTAAAACTACGCACGGTACGCGGACAGATGCAGCAACAAGGTAAATCGCTGCCACCAACTTCGATATTGGAACGGCAGGTATTGGACAGCCTGATCCAGAATCGCATTCAGTTACAGCTTGCCGAACGGGCAGGCATACGCGTCGACGACGAAACCCTGAATAGAACCATCAGTAACATTGCTGCAGAGAATAAAGTGAGCTTGTCGGAATTCAGGGATATCCTTGAAGGCGATGGTTACAGTTATGAACAGTTCAGGGAGGATATACGTAACGAAATCACGTTAACACAGTTACGTAAACGGCAGGTGGAAAACCGGATCAATGTGACAGAGAAAGAAATCGATAACTTCCTGTCCAACCAGGAATTCCAGGGTAATGTTCAGGCCGAAGTTCGCTTGTCACATATTCTCTTATCAATGCCTACTGCACCGACCAAGGAAGAGATTGAGCAAGTGAAACTGATGGCGGAAAGCGTCCGCGCGGATCTTCTTGCCGGTGCTGATTTTGCAGAAATTGCAAAAACTGTTTCAGACGGTCAAAACGCTGATAACGGTGGCGACCTCGGCTGGCGCAAGATGGATCAGCTCCCCAGTCTGTTCAGTGAGTATGTGCCAGACATGAGTAAAGGTGATATCAGCGAACCGATTCAAAGTCCTAGCGGCTTTCATTTGATTCAGGTTGCTGATATCAAAAGCGATGAAAAAACCATTGTTGAACAAACCCACGCACGCCATATTCTGGTTAAACTCGATCAACTCACTAACGCTGAACAGGCAAAAAACAAGTTAGAACAATTGAGGCAGCGAATCGTTAATGGTGATGATTTCGCGCGATTAGCGAAAGGTAATTCAGATGATACGGTAAGTGCCATTAACGGTGGTGACCTCGGTTGGAATTCACCCGGTCAGCTTGTGCCTGAATTCCAACGCGAAATGGACGCATTACAACCCGGTGAAATCAGCCAACCTTTCCCCAGTAATTACGGCTGGCACATAGTGCAGGTACTTGAAAGACGCAGTCATGACAGCACCGAGTCGGTTAAACGCGGCAAAGCCAGGGCCATCATCTTCAAACGCAAATTAAATGAGGCCATGCAAAACTGGGCAAGAGAGCTTCGTGATGAGGCCTATGTCGAATACCGATTAGATGAATTCTAATCAAGTACCGGCGCGCATCCTGGTTTCATCAGGGGAACCGGCTGGCATCGGACCAGATTTGATTATCGGTCTGTCACAACAAAAAACAGACCTGCGCAATCTGACAGTACTATGTGATCCGGACTTGCTACATCAACGAGCCAAACAATTAGGAGTTGCAGTTGAACTATGCGCTTCTTCAGCAACGGACGATGCCAGTCAGCATGCCATCAAAGTCTTACCGGTTAAATTAAAACACACCGTCAAGCCAGGTCAATTGGATATCCAGAATGCACAATACTTAATTGAGATGTTATCGCTTGGTATCGACGAATGTCTTGCTGAGAATTACGATGCCTTGGTAACCGGGCCATTACAAAAATCGGTCATTAACGATGCCGGTATTTCTTTTACCGGTCACACCGAATTCCTGGCAGAACGCTGCGGCGGTATGCTTCCAGTCATGCTTTTATGCTGCCCACAATTACGCGTTGCGCTGGTTACAACGCATCTGCCTTTGCGACAGGTAGCCGATGCCATCACTGCTGAAAGACTGTCAGAGACACTGCGTATCATTCATCAAGATATGCAGTATCGATACAATATCGCGCAACCGAGATTAACCGTTTGCGGTCTCAATCCGCATGCCGGTGAAGGAGGTCATCTTGGTTTGGAGGAACAAATAATTATGATACCGGTGATCGATGATCTGCGTCAGGCTGGTTTACATATCACCGGACCGCTACCCGCTGATACCGCATTTCGCGATGAAATACGTGAACAAACTGATGTGTTTGTTTGCATGTATCATGATCAAGGTTTACCAGTATTAAAAACACTGGGCTTTGGCGAAGCAGTGAATGTCACCCTGGGTTTACCGATTATCAGAACCTCAGTTGATCATGGAACCGCTCTGAGTCTGGCCGGAACTGGCAAGGCCAACTGCGAGAGCCTGCTTGCCGCTATCGATATGGCAAAGACACTATGTCGCAACCAGTCACAGTTTCAACAACAGCTGACCAGCAAGGTAAATGGATAAGCCCCAGCATCAAGCGCGCAAGCGTTTTGGTCAAAATTTTCTGCATGACCCCGCCATCATCGGTCGTATTGTCGATATCATCAATCCACAAGCTGAGGACAATCTAATCGAAATAGGTCCAGGACAAGGCGCATTAACCCGACCCTTACTTGAGCGAACCAAACAGCTTAACGTTATTGAAATT
This sequence comes from Gammaproteobacteria bacterium, assembly GCA_028279365.1. Classification (GTDB taxonomy): domain Bacteria; phylum Pseudomonadota; class Gammaproteobacteria; order Eutrophobiales; family Eutrophobiaceae; genus JANQNX01. The sequence goes on from JANQNX010000010.1 coordinate 316,220, forward strand.
GATCGTGATTTAGTCTCCTTATTAAAAGAGGAATTTGCCATGGCTTCTGACCGTTTACATATCCATGAAGCAGACGTGTTGAAGTTTGACTTTACAACACTTGGGCTGAGTAAACTTAGAATTGTTGGTAACTTACCTTACAACATCAGTACACCCGTTTTATTTCATTTGTTGGATAACGCCGAATTAATACAAGACATGCTATTCATGCTACAAAAAGAAGTCGTAGATAGAATTTGTGCCAGTCCAGATAGTCACAAATATGGTCGCTTGAGTGTCATGTTGCAGTATGCATGTGAGGTTGATGCGTTGATGACAATCAAACCCGGGGCATTTAAGCCTGCTCCCAAAGTTGATTCAGCAATTGTTCGATTAATCCCGAAAAAGACAATCGATACCCCAGTTACGAATTTTGCTGTTTTTTCTCGATTGGTAAGAGATGCCTTTTCTCAACGGAGAAAAACCATTCGCAATGCGTTGAAAACTTACTTTAGCAATGATGACTTTGAAGCATTGGATATAGCGTCAGACAAACGGCCAGAGAATCTGAGCGTCAATAACTATGTCACACTGGCAAATCACTATGATTCCATCAGAGATGATTAGTTAATGGCTTGTGGATAAGCATGTGTGCGTTTTAATACTAATCAGACTGCTATTGAAGCTGACATCTATCGTGAACCTCACCCTTATCAACAAACCTGCTATTAATTATTTAAATTTCAAAGGCTTGCAATAAGTTTATTGATTTTACGGAGCATTGGAATTTACTCAACTAAAATCCAGTGTCTTAAAGCAGGTTGTGAACAAACGCTATTGCAATACAGCATATTTACCGTTGATAACGAGTAAGCATTGACTAACTCAATTATCTTAATTTTCCTATTAGGCTATAATCCCGCCAAAATTTAAGAATAGACAGTTGAACGCCCTCTTCACTCGCCTTAACCACTACATTGATGCCGTTACCGAATTGATTGGAAAGTCGGTTTCGTGGCTGGTGCTTATGCTCGTCTTGCTGGTTGGTTACGACGTGACCATGCGCTATTTATTTCAAAGCGGTTCTATCGGTATTCAGGAATTACAGTGGCATTTGTTTTCTATCATATTTTTGCTTGGCGCGGGCTATACACTAAAACATGACGAACATGTGCGCCTGGACATTGTTTATCGCAGTCGGTTTTTATCTGATCGATTGCGTGCCTGGGTAGATGTGTTTGGCACCGTATTTATTCTGTTGCCGTTTTGTCTTTTGATTATCTACACTGCATGGCCGTTTGTGCATCAGGCCTATCTATCAGGTGAAATCTCGCCTGACCCCGGTGGACTAACCATGAGATGGTTAATCAAAGCAATGATACAGCTGGGTTTCGCATTATTGGTGTTACAAGGGATTGCGGAACTGATTCGCAAACTAAAAATAGCACTGGATAAAGGCTAATGAGTATCTGGGTGACATTAATGTTCGTCAGCCTGATGCTGTTATTATTACTTGGCTATCCTGTTGCGTTTACACTCGGTGCAGTCGCGCTGCTATTTGGCAGTATCTTTCTCGGCGTTGATTTCTTTTCGCTGTTATCGCTTCGCATTTGGGGCATCATGACCAACTTTACCCTGCTTGCCGTGCCGTTATTTATCTTCATGGGCGTCGTACTGGATCGTTCTGGCCTGGCAGAAGACCTGATCGAAATGATGGGTAAATTATGCGGTAAGCTAAATGGTGGTCTTGCTCTGGGAATAGTGATTGTTGGTTCGATGCTGGCAGCAACGACCGGTGTCGTTGGTGCAACAGTCTGCACCATGGGCATCATTGCATTACCGACGATGTTAAAGAATGGTTACGCTTCAAGCTTATCTACTGGCACCATTGCGGCTTCAGGCACATTAGGGCAAATCATTCCGCCCAGCATTATCCTGATCTTACTAGGCGACCAAATGGGCGTACCGGTCGGTCGTTTATTTATGGGTGCAGTCATGCCCGGGGCAATGCTGGTCATACTATTTATGTTATTCATCCTGGTTTATGCCTGGCGACGCCCTGCTGCTGCTCCTGCTATGCCGTTTAGCAAAGACAATAGTAGTTTGTTAAACATATTATTCACCCTGTTACCACCACTGCTATTAATCATCGCTGTTTTAGGTTCGATCTTTTTTGGTATTGCCTCACCCACAGAATCTGCTGCTGTCGGCGCGATTGGCGCATTGATATTGGCTTTGCTTCACAAACGTTTGAACCTGAAAAACTTGCAGGAGGCTATGCAAAAAACCACGAAACTGACCAGCATGGTATTTTTAATCCTGATTGGTGCAACCGCATTTGGTCTGGTCTTTACCGGCATGGGCGGTGGCAGGATGGTGGCAAATAGTATGTCCGCCTTACCCGGAGGGCACTGGGGCTTTTTGTTTTTCAGCATGCTGCTGATCTTTTTACTCGGCTTCTTCCTTGATTTTTTGCAGATATGTTTTATCGTCATACCGATATTAACGCCGATAGCAAATCAGTTCGGTATCGACCTGCTTTGGTTTGCTGTGTTGATTGCAATTAACCTGCAAACCTCCTTTCTCACTCCTCCGTTTGGTTTCTCTCTGTTTTATCTTAAAGCCGTGACACCAGCGGAAATACGTATTCAGGACATTTATCGCGGGGTGATTCCATTCATTATTATCCAGATCATCAGCATGCTGTTATTGATTACTTTCCCGGGTATCGTCACCTGGTTACCGGATGTGATGGATAAACTGCATGGTCTGAACTAACAAGCAGCTGCTTTATTTACGAATCATTAGCAAGATAATCAATCACCGGTCTGGTATCCGGTTTTTGCCCATGCCAGATAGAAAAACCTTCTGCAGCCTGTTCTACCAACATGCCTTTACCATCCAGTACAATTAAAGCACCTTGAGCAAGTGCCCATTGCATAAACACCGTTTTCACTTTGCTGTACATAAAGTCATAACAACAGGCGTTTTGGTTTAATAAACTATCGGGTAACGGTGGCAAGGTTTTTTGCAAACTTAAGGATGTGCCGTTAATGACAATATCAAAACTATGCCCTTTGAGTTCCTGATAAGCTGATACTTCTACGTTAGCGATAGTCTCACACTGCTTTGCCAGCTCTACAGCTCGACTAACAGTGCGATTAGCAATCTGAAGTTTGAGTGGTTGTTGTTTTAACAAAGGTTCCAATACCGCCTTCACTGAGCCGCCCGCACCGAGTAACAAAACGGATTTGTCTTTTATCGACACATCATTATTTTGTAAGTCTCGAATCAAACCAATACCATCGGTGGTATCACCACAGATGCTTTGTTTATCATCAAACCAGATAGTGTTGACTGAATTCGCAAATTGCGCACGTTCCGTTAAGGTATCGCAAAGTCTGAAGGCCTGTTCTTTAAACGGAATGGTAATATTCAAGCCAACGCCACCTGCTGAACAAAAATCTTTTACTGACTGCCCGAATTGTTCAGAGGGTATTTCTATCGCCTGGTACTCAAGCTCAATGCCAAACTGTTTGGCAAACAGTTGATGAATAGTCGGAGATTGGCTATGGACGACGGGATTACCAAAAACGGCAAATGAGGGAACAGCGTTGTTTATCTCAAAAAGATCTGACACATGCGTTGAGTTGAGTTAGTGAACGAGCTTGTTGTACACCAAACTACGTGCCGTCGCGCGCAACCAGGCCACCTTTAAGACAATAGACTTGCAAGCCTCTTTCACTTAGCAGAAAAGCACAGGCTGAACTGCGGCGTCCACTATCACAATAGAGAATATATTTTTTGGACGGATCCAGGGTTTGCGCTTTTAGGCGCAGCATGAATAAGGGAATATTGACACTGCCTTCAATGCCAGAGTTTTTATGTTCACTCTCCAGCCGTACATCGATCCAGACTGCGCCTTCATCTTTCACCATCGCATCAGCTTCTTCATTGGTCACCCAACTCAGCATGGGTTCTTTCAACAACTCGTTAAAGTCTTCCTTGGATAAACGCATTAATGAGCCTTCCGTTGTCATAATTACATTTGCGTTACGTTTGGCTTCTGACAGTAACGCTTCTTCGCCGAAGGCATCACCATCACCAAGCGTTGCCAGAGTCAGTTCAGAACCGGTTTTCGAGTTACGCGTTACCTTGCACTTACCGTATTTAATGATGTAATAATAATCACCATCTTCACCTTGTTTAATAATCGCATCGCCAGGTTTGGCAGGTAGCTCTTGCATACGCATAAACATCGCCTGGATATTTGCCGGCGGCACCTGCAAAAACGCTTTCGATTGCAATATGCGCGTCATCCAGTCACCGTCATCATCTTCAACTTCTTCTTCCTCAACCTGAATCTCATCGACTTCAATGCCGGATAATTGATCCCAGGTCAGTAAAATATCGAGTAAGTCACTATCAATTCGAATTATCTTGGAGTTCGTCTTGGCAACGACGGTATGTTTACGCGGTTGTTGGTTTGCTAATGGATGCTTGGCCGCGTCCGAACCGGCCTCGATCAGTTTGGTTTCACCCTTGCTTGAGGTGACTTCTGCCTGACCATCAACCAGATAAACCGACTGTCTATCATTATCGCCTTCACTGAATATGGCTTTACCTGCCGCCACTTCTTCAACAAATGTTTTGCCCGCTAATTCCTGGAAATTTTCAGCGTTGAGTGCACTCGGCGGGACGAAGGATTTCAGTAAAGTTTTATCAATTAGTTCAGACATTTAGCGCTTTTCCTGACAGATTTCCAAGTTATTATTTTCGAGTCTGCCATTGTAATCTTTGACTAGTCAGATTTAAACAAACAAATCACTTTTTACGTCAAAAACTGAACATTAATTATGACAATTTAGACTTGAGTGACACTGGATAGAAGCTGATTAAAACTTACCCTGAAGCATGAATTCAGGGTAAGTTATCAGATACAAACGGGTTAAATATTGTAACCTCGCTCATTGTGCAAGGCGATGTCCAGACCTTCCGTTTCCTGCTCATCATCTACCCGCAGCCCAAGCGTTTTATCCAGTAATTTAAGGATAATAAAACTGATAACACCACACCAGACGATGGTAGCGACCACACCACAGAACTGCACACCAAATTGAGAAGCAATAGAGTAGACTTCGTCTTCCGCTTGTAAGCCACCCATCGATTTTGCGTAAAAAACTGCGGTTAGTAATGTGCCCAGGATGCCACCGACGCCGTGCACTGGAAACACATCAAGCGAATCATCAATTTTTAATACGCGTTTGATGTATTGGGTACAAACGAAACAGATGACACCAGCCAGTAGTCCTATGACTAATCCACCGATGGGACCCACATAACCCGAAGCAGGCGTAATCGTACCCAATCCGGCCACCATGCCGGTGACAATACCGAGCACGCTGGGTTTACCAAATTTTATCCATTCACAAGCCATCCAGGCCAGGGATCCAACTGCAGCAGAGATATGCGTTACCGCAATCGCCATACCGGCACTATTGTCTGCTGCCAGTGCACTACCCCCATTAAAACCAAACCAACCTACCCAGAGCATTGATGCGCCGGCCACAACAATAGTCATATTGTGGGGTGCCATGGGTGTCTCCGGAAAGCCTCTTCGATTACCTAACATAATAGCGGCGATCAACGCTGCCACCCCGGCATTAATATGCACTACCGCTCCTCCTGCAAAATCCATAAAGCCTATATCAGCTAACCAACCACCGCCCCAAACCCAATGGCAAACAGGTGCATAAACAAGCACCAACCAGATTGCACTAAACCAGAGTACTGATGAAAAGCGCATACGTTCAGCAAAACCGCCGACAATCAAGGCGGGCGTAATAATGGCAAAGGTCATTTGAAACATGAAAAATACGATCTCTGGAATGGAACCACTCATTGAATCCAGCGCCAGATCTGACAGCATAAAATTACCCAAACCGATTATCTTGTTTAAGCCTTCTCCACCATCACCAAAGGCCAGACCATAAACCCCGAACATCCAAAGGACAGACACCATACAAGCGATAGCAAAACACTGCATCAACACAGACAGCACGTTCTTTACCCGCACCAGTCCGGAATAAAATAAGGCCAGGCCCGGTAAGGTCATAAATAGCACCAGTGCCGTTGAGGTAATGATCCAGGCGGTATCGCCTTTATCTAATTCACTGGCAAATACCGGTAGTGGCAATAGACACAAAAAAATGAATACGCGAAGCATGAATTCTCCCCTCTCTTAAAATTAACTACTATTTTCTTTTTATAATCAGATGGCGTCGCTGCCGCTTTCACCAGTACGAATGCGGATAACCTGCTCCAAATCACTAACAAAAATTTTGCCGTCGCCAATTTTTCCCGAGCTAGCTGTTTTCGTAATGCTCTCCACCACATCATTGACCTGATCATCATTCACAGCGATTTCAATTTTCACTTTTGGCAGAAAGTCGACTTGATACTCGGCGCCTCGATATAATTCCGTATGACCCTTCTGCCGACCATAGCCCATGGTTTCGGTGACAGTCATTCCCTGTACGCCAATTTCCGACAGACCCTGACGTACATCATCAAGCTTGAATGGTTTAATTACGGCAGTAATAAATTTCATAGTAGTCCCCTGGTCGCTTCAGTTTTATTCATTTGTTTTCTTACGGTGCAGTTTTTGCACCAAAGCAGTACGAATTTAACCTATAAACTGGGGGATTTCATCTTTGGACGGATTTTAATTTCAAGGGAGGGGGAAAACCCTGAGAAAAATACAAAAAAAAACGGGCGCCAAGCGCCCGTTTTGAAAAGAGGGAAAAAGCGTTTATTTTGTTTGTGTGAATTCAGGATAGGCTTCCATCCCACATTCACTCATATCAACACCTTCAATCTCTTCTTCTTCGCTAACCCTAATACCCATAATCGCTTTAATGATTATCCAGGTAATCAAGCTGGCAACGAAGACCCATACAAAGATGGTTAACATACCCACTAACTGACCACCAAATGTGGCGTCTCCATCGCTAATGAGTACCGCAAAGATACCCCAAATACCGACAACACCATGAACAGAGATTGCACCGACAGGATCATCAATCTTCAATTTATCAAGGGTAATAATACTGAATACCACCAGAACACCACCGGCTGCACCGATTAACGTAGCCATCAGTGCTGTTGGATCGGCAGGCTCGGCAGTAATGGCAACCAGTCCCGCTAATGCACCATTCAATGCCATGGTTAAGTCAGCCTTACCAAACATGATACGAGCGACAATTAATGCTGCAATCAAACCACCGGCTGCTGCTGCATTGGTATTAAGGAATACGTAAGCCACTTCGTTGGCCACTGCAATTCCACCGAGTTTTAAGGTAGAACCACCGTTAAAACCAAACCAACCCATCCATAAGATAAAGGTACCTAAGGTAGCTAAGGGTAAGTTAGCGCCTGGAATAGCTTTTGGCTTGCCATCAGCAGAATATTTACCGCGTCGAGCACCCAAGACAATGACACCCGCCAGCGCTGCTGCTGCACCGGCCAAGTGAACAATACCGGAACCTGCATAGTCGCTGTAGCTTAATTCATAAAGACCGAATACTGAATTACCGCCCCAGGTCCAACCGCCTTCTAATGGGTAAATAACACCGGTCATCACAACGGCAAACACCAGAAACGCCCATAACTTCATACGTTCTGCTACCGCACCCGAGACAATCGACATTGCTGTCGCGACAAACACGACCTGGAAGAAAAAGTCTGACGCACCTGAATAAACAGAATCACCGTCAAACCCGTTTTCGGCAGAGGCTGCTAGTGCAGCTTCAACATCAAGATTTCCTACTGTTTCAATACCAGATAAAAAGTATCCGCCGCCATACATAAATTGATAACCACATACCATATACATGGTACTGGCAACAGCGAATAGCGCTACGTTCTTGGTTAAAATTTCGGTTGTGTTCTTTGAACGTACCAAACCGGATTCAAGCATGGCAAAGCCTGCCGCCATCCACATAACCAGTGCGCCACATACCAGAAAATAAAAGGTATCCATAGCGTACTGTAATTCAAATATATTATTTTCCACTGTAATCCTCCCGCAGATAGAATTGTGAAATCAGTAAATTAATAATGATTAAAGCGCTTCGTCGCCGGATTCACCGGTACGAATGCGCACAACTTGATCAAGACTCAGCACAAATATTTTTCCATCACCGATCTTGCCGGTACTTGCCGCCTTGGTAATGGCCGACATGACCTCGTCAAGTTTGTCGTCAGATACTGCTACCTCCAGTTTTATCTTGGGTAGAAAATCCACAACATATTCTGCGCCGCGATAAAGTTCAGTATGTCCTTTTTGGCGACCGAATCCCTTGGTCTCGGTAACGGTCATTCCCTGAACTCCGATCTCCGACAATGCTTCCCTGGCATCATCGAGTTTAAATGGCTTGATAATCGCTGTTACCAATTTCATTGAGTTTCTCCTCCACTTAATTAAGGGTCCGGAGAATCCGGACCCTGATTACATAAAACAAATTTGTATATTCAAATTAGAATGCTTTTGAAATTCCAAAAATGAACCCACCGCATTGAACTCCGTTTACAGCACCTGATTGCGTTAACGCACAATCGTCGTCATCGGAAATGCCGGTATAACTAACATCCCAATCTATGCCTAACATAGACTTAGACAGGGCAACGCCATAGTATTGGTAACCGTCAACACCCGCAGCTACAGCGGCAGTGTTGCGAGCACCGTTATTAACATCCTCAAAGTCAACATCGAGATCGCCAAAGAAAAAGCCTAAGCCCAGACCATATGGAAGTGATAAATCGAGCGTAAGTGGGATGTGAACACTTTCTGCATCAAAAGCGAACCAGGCTGGTGAATAGAAGACACCGGCACTTACAGATGGCTCAAACATAACATCGGAAAAGGTATAACCTAACACACCATAGATTTCCCAGTAATCGAAGTCGTCAACCGCGCCAGCATCTGAGCTTTGATTAGGATAAGTATACTGAATACCACCAACATCCCAGGATATACCGGTGCTTCCAATAGAATCGCCGGCAATACCATGGTAATGAGTAAATTCAATAGATGAGTAGTCAGTTGGGTTATTACCAGTAGTCGTTAAACTCCACTCCGTATTAGCAGCGAATAAACCGGTATAAATAGAACCATTTAAAAATGGAATTTCCGCCCAGGTAATATCAAAGCCACCCTGAATAGATGCACCATTATCATTACCATTATTACCACTGGTTTGAGATGCACCATAAAATTGATAGTCGGTCGCGATACGTACATTCGCCGCTACCTCTGTCTCTTCAAACCAGGAATTAAAATCTGCGTTAGCCATAGACGAAGTAAAAATAAGTGCACTGGATGCACATGTTAAAAGTAACTTTTTCATTGTTTTCCCCTCTGAATGGAAGTTGTATAAAAGTTATATTGTTGTAATAAACGCAACATCAGCAGCAGGATCTATACCAACTCATATAATTCATTTAAATACAGATACTTAACTCTAATTTAGCAATTCAACGAGGATAATCAGTTTATTAAAGCAGTATTAAACGCACCTTTTATGTGCGTAAAAAAATAGTAATGCGCTATTCTTGAGCAATTGATGAAAGACTTGCGGCGAGTGCAAGAAAACTCATAGTATTGATTGCGCGCTGGATAAATAATGAAAACAACAAGTGAACGCTATGCTGAAAGATAAAATTAACCACGTCATCTCAGACTTTGCCGATCTGATTCCAGAAGACATGCAGCAGATAAAACAGGATATGGAACGTAATTTACGTGCCAGCATTAACGCACATTTTTCAAAACTGGATCTGGTAACGCGTGAAGAATTTGATATTCAAACGCGATTGTTACAAAGAACGCGAGCGCAGCTCGATGAATTACAGTCGAAACTGAATGAATTGGAAAAACAAACCGACGCCTAGTTTACTCAAGAAGGCTGTTGATTTTCGATAAAGCGACGCCAGCCGCCAAAGTGTGAAATATCTTCGGCATCATTTACTGCATACGCTTCACAAATAAAACTGCTTACCTGAGTATTATCTTCCAGAAAAATTTTCCCTATACCTAAGGGGTGCGGTATTCCTTTTATAAAACTGCCAAGCTCAGTGACCGGCATTCGCCAGACTTCAACTTCAATTTTACAACCATGCTGTTCATCAAATATCAAACCAGGGCGAAAAGGAGGACCACCAGCAAGCGCATAAAGTCGGTAGTCAGGTGCAGTCTTGGTTTGTTTGAGCAAAATTGCGCCACGATCGGTTAGCTGGTGGTTCAATGGCATGCCTGAGAGGTGAGCACCACAAACAGCGATATCGATCATTTGCTGCTGGTTTAACTTATCGAGGTCAATTGGCAGATCGTTCATAATAGTTGTCGCAATTGATAAGAGCGTAGGATCACAATCACGTTCACTAAATAACGTTACACCAAAAGGGAACTGACTCTCGTCAACGCCAGCCGGGATAGCAATAGCAGCGTAATCCAACAAGTTCATGAAATTTGTGTAATAGCCAAGGTTGGAATTCAGGCTAATCGGATCCTGCATGACTTCATCAATCGTGTAATAACTGCCAATGGTTGGCGTGACAATAAAATCAACATCGTCAATAATCTTATCCGCTTCGCGTTTTAATTCTTGCAAACGATAAATGTTAGTAAACGCATCAACGGTAAGCTTTTGTTTGGCTGGCAAAATAATATCTTTCGTTACAGGATGTAATGCGTCCGGATTGCTCGCGATAAATGATTCAATCGCTGTGTAGCGTTCTGCTACCCAGGGTCCTTCATAGAGTAAAGCTGCAGCCTCAGTAAACGATGAAAAATCAATTCGCGTGATTTCATAACTCAGTTCAACTAACTTCTTGATGAATGTGTCAAAACAGGTTTTGTATCCTTCATTGCCATAGAAAGCTAACTGCGGTTCAAGCGGGACACCAATCTTGCCATTGAAAGTCTTGATACAGGCTCTATCTTTTTTGGCATAGCTATCGTTTGGATCATATTTATCGACAAGATTAAAAACGTGTTCTGCATCCTGAACACTATTCGCAAAAATACTGACGCAATCCAGACTACGACAGGCTGGTACGACACCGGAAGAACTTATTCTGCCTTTGCTAGGTTTCAATCCAACCAGGTTATTCAATGCGGCAGGTACGCGACCAGAGCCTGCTGTATCAGTGCCTAATGAAAAACTCACTTGTCCGAGGGCCAATGCCACTGCCGAGCCTGAACTGGAACCGCCAGAAATGATATCCGGGTTGTAGGCATTTTTTACCGCGCCATAAGGCGAACGCGTTCCAACAAGGCCGGTGGCAAATTGATCCAGATTGGTTTTCCCTATGGGTATGGCACCCGCGTCGATTAACAATTGCACTACAAAGGCGGATTGTTGAGGTATATAACTGTATTCTTTACATGCTGCTGTCGTAGGAATACCGGCTAAATCAATATTATCTTTTATTGCGAAGGGAATCCCGTATAGAGGCAGATCATCCGGCCCTTTATTTTCCAGCTTAGAAAGGTAACTCTGTAATTCATCATCATTAAGCGTATGTATCCAGATATTGTAATCGTCATAAGACTCGATACTGGATTTAATATCTTGACAAAGTAATGAAGGTGTTAACTTACCTTCGCGATATAACTTATGTAACACATTAATACTTAATGAGGTTCTATTCTGAATCATAGTGATTTAAGAATGATTTAATTCACCGGTTTCTATCCATCGCTGTCGCTCCGCTTCAAAAGCTTGTTGCTGCTGAAACTTGAAACGTTCAATATCTTTCTTATTGTCATTTAAAAACATTTGATATTGATCAAAATCAAATTCGATCTGTTCTATCTTTAAATGGTAATCGCCATTTGGAAAGTCATGTCTTATTTCCGCCAGTTCTTCCTCGCTGACCGGGAAGAAACGAATTTGATCAAAGAAACGAAGCAACCAGGGTTTATCTTCTTCAAAATCAGTGTTGTTTTCTCCCCTATTCCACATCTGTAAGGTGCGTCCGACAAACTGATAACCGCCCGGGCCTTCCATGCCATAGACACAGAGATAGGCTCCACCAATACCTACCGCATTTTCAGGCGTCCAAGTTCGTGCCGGATTGTACTTGGTTGTCACCAATCGGTGTCTTGGATCAAGCGGCGTCGCTACTGGCGCGCCAAGATACACATCACCCAGTCCCATGACTAAATAATCTGCATCAAACACTATCTGCTTGACCTGATTGATACTACCAAGTCCATTAACGCGTTGGATAAAATCGATATTGCTCGGACACCAGGGCGCGTCATCTCTCACAGATTGCATGTAGATATCGATCGCTTTTTGAGTAGACGGATCGTTCCAGCTTAGTGGTAAAAAAATGCGACGCGCCGGTATTTTTATTTGTGATGTGTTTTCTAATTCCTTTTCAGCTGCCTCAAGCACATCGATTAATTCATAGACATTCAACTTTTTATTATCAAAATGAATCTGTAAGGATCGAATGCCGGGGGTCAGATCAATAATCCCTTCAGCAATATTTTTACTGATCCATTCCATTAACAAATGTGCCTTGAGCCTAAGCGAGATATCCAGCTTCATCTCACCGTACTCAACCAGAATATTGTCTTCACCTGATAAACGATAGACGACATCAGGCCGCTCATCGCTATAACGTATTTCTCGATGAATTGCCTTTTCCGGTTTAACCGGAAAAATCTCTAGCGGTGTATCAGAGCTTAATGATGCAATCTCTTGTAATTGCTTTTCTTCTAACAACTCAGCCTGCTCAACACTGATTGGGATAAAACGCACGGTATCATCCGTTTTTAATTGGCCCATTTTCCAGAGATCGGCTTTGATGATAGTTGCAGGACAAACAAAGCCACCCAGACTCGGACCATCCGGACCGAGAATCACAGGCATATCTCCAGTGAAATCTACGGTACCAATCGCATAGGGGTTATCATGGAGGTTAGAAGGGTGTAATCCGGCCTCACCACCATCCTGCCTGGCCCATTTAGGCTTGGGTCCAATTAAACGAACACCGGTGCGGTTTGAGTTGTAATGAATTTTCCAATCAGTAGAAAAAAACATCTCGATATCAGACTCGGTAAAAAAATCCGGTGCGCCTTGTGGACCATACAAAACATGAATCGACCAATCATTCTTATACAAGGGCACTAATAAAGGATCGATGAATTGACACAGCGTCTTATCATGTTGCTCATTGAGAAATAACTGATCATTCTTTTGTAAGGCCCTGCCTTGGTGTCCACCAAACTGCCCTAGCGTAAACGTCGACTGACTGGATAAATAAGGTTCAACCTGCAAACCATTTCTAAAACAAAGATAAGCACGCATGCCAACAACAACAGACTCAATTTTCAGGACGGTGCCTGCTTTAACACGAATGGCTGACCACTGCGGCATTGACGCCCCATTCAAAAACATCCTGACCGGGGCACCGGTTAAACAGATGATGGTTTCAACATTAAACTTTAGCTCTGGACCTATCAGTGTGATCTCAAGCCCCGCAGCCGATTCATCATTGCCGAGGATCTGGTTACCCAAACGAAAGGCAAAATTATCCATAGGCCCGGACGGCGGGATACCGACATGCCAATAACCTGTTCGACCAGGATAATCCTGTATCGTTGTTTGTAATCCCGGCGTTAACACCTCAATTGATGACATTGGCTTACTCATCCCAAATCAGCACTTCTATTGGTGTCGGGTTATAGGCATTACAAGGGTTATTTAACTGCGGACAATTTGAGATTAAGGCAATTACATCAACACGGGCAGTTAGCTCGACATACTTACCCGCATCAGAGATGCCATCAGCAAACGTTAGTCCCCCTTCGGCAGTTACCGGTACGTTCATAAAGAAATTAATGTTATGTGTAATATCGCGTTTACTCATATTAAATTCGGGATGTTCGGCAATCGCCAACATCCAACTATCACGACAAGCATGCATACATTTTTTTTCCAATGCATAACGTACCGTATTCGACTCGGTAGCGCAGGCGCCGCCCAGCGTATCGTGACGGCCGCAGGTATCAGCGACTATTTCCAGCAAGGGATTCCCAAAATTTGAAAGCAATGTCGTTTTCGCTGTGAGATACACATTACCCTGCTCGCGAATCGTATCGATTGCAGAATAACGCTCTTCCGGATCATCAGCATGAAAGAATAAAGTATCGGCAGCCTGATTGCCTTCAAGATCAAGGATGCGTAACGTTTGATCGGCCTTGATAACATGCATCCAATAATCGCCGGCATCAACAACCTGACGATAGCTGGCATCATTCGCCACGCGCGAACTTTCTCTAATCATGGTCGCGCTCCTGTTAAATGGTACAGCGCGTTGTTTTGAAAACCTCGCTGGTTCTCCGCGCATGCATTCATGCAAAGATCGTCATCCATCAACGGCGCTGACTTTATAATCTGATACTCCAGCGCTTTCTTTGGATAGGCTTCAGCATCACTCATTGGATGCGGACAGGTATGCATGATGACCAGCGTATCCATTTCAAATCGCAGAGCAACACTATCACCCGCCTGACTATTCGAAGCATCAAAAGACATATTGCCTTCATCATCGGTATGAACCCGGCTAAACCAGTTGACGTTTGCGGCTATATCGCGTCGACCCAAACCATGCTTGGCTAATTCAACCAGAAATGCGTGTTCACCACTGATGGTCCAGTCGTTACGTTGTGTTTGATAACTTTTGACACCCCATTTCTTTTCAAGCTGGGCATCAGTCAGCAAACCACCGACCGTATCATGCCAGCCAACACTATCATCAGTAATAGAACAAAAGATACGACCCATGTCCGAGTAGAGGCAATGTCCCTTGGTCAGTTTAAATGTATGCTGACACTTCAGCGTATCAGGCGCGTTGTAGCGCTCCAATTTATCCAGCGGATTGTAAAACAGCATTCCGACATTGGCTCCGCCTTCCTTATCAATCAATCTTAGCGTTGTGCCTCTGCGCATTAGTAACGACCAGTGCGCACCACCAGGAATCGTATCTTCATACATGATTTCTTTATCAGGAAATATTTCAGCCATGATGAATCACTCCTGTTCCAATAAATAGCGGAACAAGTAATTTAGCTGGAAAATGTTGCAGGTCTTGTTTTGACATATTTTCTCTCCAGTTATCACACGTTAAGTCTATGCCATGTAAAACATGGCTTTAGTTCTCCCGGGCTTTTCTCCCGCCGTGTAACCTTCGAGAAGGCCGATGACTCTCGGACCAGTCGCTTGTGCAAGCCGGAACCCTAGTCATCCATTTATTAGACTATAGCAATAATCAAACACTCTGTTAATGACTTATCATCACTCCGGGTTAATTTAATAATTCAAATCGTTGTTTCATGCTGTCTGCCATCCATTGATTTATCACATCAACATCTACTAACGGTCTGCCATCTACAGGGTCAAAATACTCATATCTGTCAGCACCGAACTCCGGTGTCAACGTTGTGAATTTTCTCGACTGTTTATGATGTTCATGCCAGATCCATGACCACCATTCAGCGTATTTTTCCTGATCATCTTTAAATAAAGGCGTGCGCGGATCAGGGATCTGTGGCCCCTGGTCATAGCCTACCCGGCCATGGATATGCCAGGCATTGGGCAATAATGATTTAATGATGTCTTCTTCAGTTTCTTGCAAACCTTCACAGACAACAGACCAGTGACTGAAGTCACAGGTCAATTTTATAGACGGTATTTTGTTTACTATGCGTTCTGTTATCCAGGGATTAAAAAAAATCCTGCCTCTGTGCGTTTCAAAACTAATGTCCATATTATTTTTCGCTACGATATCCATTGCCGTTGTTAAGAACGTGATCGAATCTGATTCAGACCAGGCATCGCAACCGCCAAGGCAGGTAATAAATTCGGGTTGCAGAGTCTTTAAGCGATCAATCCTGTCCTCCAGATAAATGAGGTGATCTTCAACGCTGAGTCTTCTATCCGGCACATAACTACCGGTCGTCGCGACTTCGGCAATATAGAGTAAACCATATTGTCTGAGTAACTCAGCAAATTGTTCAGTTTCGTGGATAGTTTCAGGGACAGGTCCTTCGATACCGTCATAGCCTTGTTCTTTTGCCCGCTTTACCGCTTCTGTATGCGAACCGGTAAAACCCCACAATGTTTTAAATAGCTTAAGCTGCATAGATTAAACCCCGGCCAGAAATGAAACCCCTGCAGCACCGTAATTAACATCGACAGGATTTTCTCCTGTTTCGTGAACGCGTTTTACCCGGAATTGATGAAAGTCAGATAACTGTTGCTTTAGCGAGACTTCAGGCGCAGTTTTATCTGCATAATGCTCACGATGTAACTGCGGCAGACGATGCCAGGGTTCAGCGGGTCGATGATGATGCACATTGTGATAACAAAAGTTTAATACCAGCAAATTTAAGCACGGATATTTTTCAGATAGCAAATTACTCCAGGTGTGTGCCTCTTCATAATTCCGATCGAATTCTGGAAACACTTTCTCTTCATCCAGGTTCACCCGTACTTCATAGATATGTTGAAATGCATCCATAAAGCCCAGCACCCTTATGAAGAGCAAGTAAGCAAGGCTATAGATAATCATTGTTTTCCAACTCCAAAGGGCCAATGCAGAAAAAAACAGAAAACGTAAACCCAGAATAGTTAGCACCCTATTTCGCTGATGTTTACGCGCAGGCAAAATAAATGGCGCAGCAATGCTTAATATATGCGTTAATATTTCTACTGCCGGAATGTAAAACCATTCCAGTATTTCAACCAGGTGGCAAATCATAGGGTGTTTTTCTAAAAAAGCCTGGTGATCAATCGCAAGGGAATCGACCCGGTTCGCATGATGGCGCATATGTTTCTTTTTCAAACACTCGTATTCCGAATAACAGGCACCGGTAATCCATGATAATGCGCTGGCCAGCGCTATATTCTTATGATTATCACGTAATAAGGTTTTATGTATGCATTCATGCAATAAATACGCAGCAATGATCAGGCTATGCGATAGCAATAATAAGGCTAGTAGATTTAATAAAAGATTATCTTGTGCTGCCCAGTAAAAGGATAAGATGTAACCGGTAAACACATAGACAAACGCACAAAAGTTAGGAATAACACCATCACGATATTTGAATAATTGCATAACATCATCTCGCTTCCGGGTCGTCCCAATAATAAATACACGTTAAAGGTCGTCCCTTAACGTATTACTCTAGAATAAATGACTATACCGCTCTATCTCCCAGGCACTGACACTCTGGTGATACTCTTCCCACTCTTCTGTTTTATAACGAATAAATTCGTCTTTCAATTCTTTACCTAAAGTGGCTTCGATTAAAGGGTCATCAGTAAAGGCCTGGACTGCCTCAGCCAATGTTTGTGGTAAGAACTCGATACCGCGTTTCGTGCGTTCCTCATCGGTTAATTCATATAAGTTATCTTCCTGTGGACTTCCCGGATCAATCTTTTCGCGCACGCCTTCCAGACCAGCCGCTAATGCTAATGTCGCGGCCAGATAAGGATTCACTGACCCATCAGCATTACGGGATTCGCAACGTCCCCCGCCCATGGGCACACGAACTGAATTGGTTCGATTATTGGAACCATAGGAATTAAATACCGGTGCCCAACTAAAATAACTCATCGCACCTTGCCTGACCAAACGTTTGTAACTGTTTACCGTGGGTGCAAACGCGGCACATAAGGCGCGGCCATGTTTTAAGATACCTCCAATAAAATAATAGCCGGTTTCGGTTAGACCTAAACCGCGCGTATCGTCTTTTGGATCACAGGCAAAGACATTATCGCCTGATTCCAGATCGAACAAAGACATATTAAAATGCGCACCATTACCGGTTTTATCCTTAAACGGTTTTGGCATAAAGGTCGCGATCAAGCCCTCATCTTTGGCGTAACGTTTGGCCAGTTCACGAAAGAAGATAAACCGATCACACATGCTTAACGCATCAGCATAATTAAAATCAAATTCAAACTGACCGTTAGCGTCTTCGTGATCAAACGAATAAAGATCCCAACCAAGATCGTTAATAGTCTCGGCCATGCGATCCAGCCAATCGAAATTATCCATAAAACCGCGAATGTCATAACACGGTTTGACTAACTTATCGTCCATATTCGGAATATGTAAGCTACCATCAATATCCTGTTCCAGTAAAAATACTTCGCATTCAATCCCCAGATTAAAACCAAAGCCTAATTCTTCTGCTGCTTGCAGCTGCTGTTTTAATGCAACACGAGTATTTAATTTATAAGGTTCACCCTTAAAGGTATTATCCGCCGGCATCCAGGCAAGCTTGGGTTCCCATGGGCATTGAATAATATGATCGAGATCAGGCACTGATGCGATCTCATCATCATTCGGTTTTTGTCCCAGGCCATCCAGGGCATAGCCGGTGTAAAGCTCGGAGCCATGTGCCATATGTAACAGATGGTCAATCGGCACTACCTTGCCTTTAGGCACACCGTGAATATCGACATAGGCACCCATACAATAACGTACACCCTTGTCTTTTAATTCCTGTTGGATGGCAAGAATTTCTTCATCCGTTTTATCATCAATGCAAGAGTTTGTTTTCGTATCCATGTCAAGAACTGGACTAATTAAAATAAGATTGATCAAGCGGCGGCTGTTCAGACAAACCACTTTGTATTAATTCTGATAAGTCTTCGACCATCCATTGAAAGGCCTGATCGCCTTTCTGTTTTGTCGCCAAAGAAGGTTGGCCGGTGACACCATTGGTACTAGTACGATTAACCGGGTGCGCAAAAACCAGTCCATCAGTCCTATCCGGATCGTCTGCCTCGTTTAACTTTTCCATGTCAACCATGTCTGCTGCAACTGACAGCATTAGTGAGGTCTCTGCATCATTGGCATGCCAGTCATCACCATCGGCGAAATGAAATGCTTTAACGCGGTCACTGATGCTGGCAGAATTGATAACAGACACCATGAGGTCATCATGTTCTGCTCGCAGCATTTCCAATGCACAGCGTAGTGGTGCGGCATTCGTCACATGGGTATTAATAATGAATAATCGTTTAACACCACTGTAATAGGCCCAATCGCCCATCTGTTTAATTAAATCGATCAACGTCGTTGGTTGTATAGCAATCGTACCCGGCCAGCGTTGGCTATGACCTATCGAACAACCATAGGGCATGGTTGGCAGCATCATGACCCCAGTCTCTTTTGCAACAGCCTTACAGAGTTTATCGGCCAACACCGCATCCATACCACAACCCATATGTGGTCCGTGTTGTTCCGTTGCGCCAATGGGTAGTATCGCTGCCGGAATCTGCTGCAGTTTCTCAGCAACATCCGGCCACGGCATTTTTTCCAGCAAGGTCATGGTTCAACCTCATCTCCAACACGCGTTAAACGGATCATATTCAGTTTGTCATCGTCATCTTCCGTTGAAGGCGGATGAATGAGTTCATCGATACGTTTGCGTGTCGCTAAAAATTCCGGAGTAATAAATTGTTCAACATCACGTGGTCGTGGTACCGGTACTTCGATAACTTCTTCGACTTCACCCGGATGGGACTTTAAAACAAGAATACGGTCAGCCAGATAGATCGCTTCATCCAGATCATGCGTAATAAACAAAACAGTAATATCAATATTATGCCAAATCTGTAGCAAGTAAGACTGCATCTTGCAGCGCGTTTGTGCATCCAGCGCACCATAGGGCTCATCCATTAACAATATACGCGGTTTATTTGCTAACGCTCTGGCAATAGCGACACGTTGTTTCATCCCGCCTGATAATTGATCAGGATAAGCATCGGCGAATTTTTCCAGACCAACCAGATCAATCCACTGTAATGCTTCACTTTCTGCTGTGGCATAGCTCATACCCTGGCTGCGCAAACCAAACATCACATTTTTCTTAACCGTTAACCACGGGAATAAGGTATAACCCTGAAATACCATGCCTCTATCAGGACCGGGGCCGGATACCGGCTTACCATCTAACAATACTTGACCGGAAGAAGCCGATTCCAAACCGGCCAGGATTCGTATTAAGGTCGACTTACCACAACCGGAAGCCCCAATCACACAGACAAATTCACGCCGGTGCGCTTTAAAATTAATGTTTTTTAAGGCGGTCACATCACCTTTCGGTGTGGAAAATATTTTTTGTAAGTCCTTTACTTCCAGGATGACTTCGCGTTGCTTTATTTCATCAAAGCGTTGTTTAACTTCATCGCTTTGTTCAAGATAGCTAGGCAATTCTATTTTAGTCATACTGCTCTCCTAAGCCTTATTCGCTGCTTTTTCCCAGGGAAAAATATGTTTACCGATCTTGGCCAGGATCATGTCGGATAATAAACCGATGATGCCGATCATCATGATGGCAGCAAAGACATTATCAAAGTTTTTATAACGTGCCTGTTGCGTAATAAACCAGGTAATACCCGAGCTCGTACCGATTAATTCTGCAACGATTAGATAGGTCCAGGCCCAACCTAACAGGATACGCAAGTCGCGATACAAATCCGGAATGATCCCGGGAATCACGACCTTAAATAATAACTGTAAGCGTTTCGCACCTAAGGTTAATGCGGCTTCCAATAAGGCAATATCCAGTTTGCGTGTGGTATTGGAAATTACCAACACCTGCTGAAAGAATGTCCCGATAAAGATAATCGCTATCTTGGGTCCATCATGAATACCAAGTATTGCAACCGCTAATGCGCCGAACGCAGGTGCGGGTAAGTAACGAAAAAATTCAACAAACGGTTCATTTAATCGCGAGACAGCGGCATAGGTACCACACAACACACCCAATGGTACGCCGATTAATGATGAAAGCGTAAACCCCCAAAAGATGATGGTAATGCTATGCCATAAACTTTCATGCAACCACTTTTCACTTCTTCGTCTTGGTTCTGTTGTAAACGATGTAACAAACGCCTTGGCGACTTCATGCGGTGCAGGAAGATAAATAGGATTTGCCGGTTCACCATCAGGTAACAGCTTACCTGTTTCTTCCATCTTACCTGTCTCTTTATCAAACACTTCACGGTCGACTAACATGTCAACCTTGAAGTAAGAGACATCGCCTGGCTCAACAATCTTTACCTTGGGATGCCATAAAAAAGGAAGATAACTCACTGCACTCCAGATTAAGAGTGGCAACAAAAATGACGCAATCGTCAGCACCCTGGTGCGCTTTAAAGATAAAGCGACACGCGGTGCAAACCAGGGGACTGAACTCATAGCCTATTTAACCAACGATTTATTTAGCCATGGTTATCGAAGGATCGATGTAACCGTCGATGCCTTGTGCATCTTTATACACTTCATACTTCAGGTTGAAGTCGTCGGCTATCTTTGACGAACCGTATAAGGATGTAAAACCATCACCTTTAGCAAAGAAAGCTTTTGCTTCATCAAGCGTCAGGATCTTCGTGCCAGAAAGAAAAGGTTTATATTCTTCTGGTGTCACACCAACCCTGGCCGCCATGATTGACACTGCTTCGTCCTGGGTAGCAGGGTCTTTGATGAAACTGACAGCCTTGTACCAGACATCGACCACCTTGGACCAGGCTTCTTTGTTCGCAGCCAGACTGCTTGGTGATACCGCCAATACGTCATAGATCAAACCTGGTTCATCTTTAGACGTGTAAATTGCCTTTGAACCTGGAACCAAAGTTAATGCCTGACCTGAACTGGGCTGCCAGGCCACAATGGCACTGACATCACCGGAGGCTAAGACTTGAGGTGTTTCATTGGTAGGAACATTAACCAATTCAACATCAGCTTCAGTCATGCCGCTTTTTTCCAGAGCATTTAACAGTAATAAATGACCGACAAAACCAATTTCAACGCCGATTTTTTTTCCTTTCAGGTCTTTAATACTTTCAATACCTGGCGCAGCAACCACCATGTCATTACCGTTACTGTAGTCATTAATAATGATCATGACATTACTCGCACCCGTTGCACCTGTTACCAGGGCATCGCCGTTAGTCATCGCAACTGCATCTAACTTACCGGCAGCAAAGGCATCCATTGAAGCCACATAGTCAAACCATTCAAATTCCACATCAATGCCGACTTCCTTAAACATGCCTTTTTCAATCGCGACTTCCCAGGCAACCCAACCCGGCCAATCACTGTAACCAATTTTTAACGGTTCGGCTTGAGCAGATAGAGACATACTGCTGGTAAACAGGGTAGCAACCAGAACTAAAACATTACGTAAAGACTTATGAAGCTTCATAAACTTCCCCTCGTTGGTTTGTTGAAAAAATTATTGAATGAGAGGTTTGATCACAGACAAGCTGTTTACCTCCCGGGCTTTTATCCCGCCGTGTAACCTTCGCGTTGAAGGTCGATTGCTCTCGGACCAGTCGCGCTTGAATTAATGCGCCGGAACCCTAGCAATCCTTTGAAATGCAGCTATCGTGAAATCATTAATAGCTCTCGTTCTTAAATGAATAGAGCGCAATATGCATGCCATGCCTGAAACATAATAAAAATAAGGCTTTCCGAGTCATAGCCAAACTACTATGCGTTGATCTGGTGCAGTATTTATTATGGACGAACCAATACTGTGCATTTAAAACCAGATTGTGGGATAGTTGTAGTAAGCATTCATTAACCGATAGTATTTAGGTTTTAAAAGCATCAAGGACGATGGTAATGAGCACAGCAAGGATTTATTCACGGGCACAGGATGGCGTCAACGCACCGCTGGTGAATGTCGAAGTGCACCTGTCGCGCGGACTACCTAGCTTCACGATTGTCGGATTACCGGAAACCACAGTAAAAGAGAGTAAAGAGCGTGTTCGCAGCGCGATCCTGAATAATCAGTACGAATTTCCATTAAGCCGCATTACTATCAATCTAGCCCCTGCCGATCTACCCAAAGAGGGTGGACGTTTTGATCTACCTATCGCTATAGGCATTTTATTGGCCTCGGGACAAATACATACTGACAATATCGATCAATATGAAATTGTCGGTGAGTTGTCACTGACAGGTGAACTAAGAAAAATAAGCGGTATCTTGCCGGTCGCCATCGCTACTGGCGAAACACGCCGACATTTAATCCTGCCTAAAGAAAATGCGGACGAGGCGACGTTGGTCGAGAACATCATCTGTAAACCTGCGGGTCATTTATTAGAGGTCGCCGCGCATTTTTCCGGCGTCACACCCATTAATGACTGGCAAGCTACCTCACCGGATGCTGACACTGACTATCCCATTGATATGAATGATATCTATGGTCATGAACACGCCAAGCGTGCTTTGGAGATTGCGGCAGCCGGCGGCCACAACCTGTTATTCATGGGCAACCCCGGCTCCGGCAAGACCATGCTAGCGGAACGCATGACCACCATCATGCCGCCATTAACTAATACACAGGCATTGGAAAGCGCGGCTATTGCGTCAATCAGTCATCAGGGCTTCGATACCAAACAATGGCAACATCGTATTATGCGTGCGCCACATCATTCAGCCTCTGCCGTGGCACTGGTTGGCGGTGGCAGTCATCCAAAGCCAGGGGAAATATCACTCGCACATTATGGATTATTGTTTCTGGATGAACTCCCCGAGTTTGATCGCAAGGTCTTGGAAGTCTTGCGCGAACCACTGGAATCCGGCCGCATTGTAATCTCCCGTGCGGCCAGACAAGTCGAATTCCCGGCAAAGTTTCAGTTAATTGCGGCAATGAATCCCTGCCCCTGCGGTTATCTGGGAGACAGCAGCGGTCGCTGTCGCTGTACTGAAGAACAAATTAATCGCTATCAACAAAAAATATCAGGACCGTTGCTGGATCGCATCGATATGATTATTGAGGTAAATAGTATCCCAGAGGCAATGCTGCAAAAACAACGTGATAACAAGGGCGAACACAGTGCGGCGATTCGCGAGCGAGTAGTGGCTGCAAATGCAGTGCAACAAAATCGCCAACAAAAATCAAATGCCATGCTAACGAATAAACAAGTTGAACAATATTGCCAACTTGATCAACAACAACGGGAATTACTCTTACAAGCAACGCGTAAACTGGGCTTATCAGGCCGGGCGCTACATCGAATAATGAAGGTCGCGCGAACCATTGCCGATCTGGCCAACAGCGAGTATTTACATATCAATCATTTATCCGAAGCCATCAGCTACCGGCAAAAGCAACTGTCTGCACAAATCATCGCATAGCCTGGAAAAACGCCACTTGCACCAATGCAATGAATAGGGTGAAATTGAGACATGAGTGAAAAAGACTACGACATAGAAGTTAAGGCAGAAACCAATTACATTAGCGATCAATCTTATCCGGAAGAAGAGCGTTTTGTGTTTGCCTATAAAATCACGCTAATCAATCAAGGTCAGCTCCCTGCCACTCTGCTCCGACGCCACTGGCTGATTACCGATGCCAATTGCAAGGTACAGGAAGTTAGAGGTGATGGTGTCGTCGGTGAACAACCGCGCATCATGCCGGGAGAATCATTTCAATATACCAGCGCCGCCGTGTTGGAAACCCCGGTTGGTTGCATGCAAGGCAGTTACGAAATGATTGCTGATGACGGCGTCGAATTTAACGCACCTATTCCCATTTTTAACCTCGCGACACCCAATACGATTCATTAACACATGCCCACCTATGCCATAGGTGATTTACAGGGTTGCTACGCAGAACTTCTGGAATTACTGGAACGAATCAAGTTTAACCCGAAAAAAGACACGCTGTTGTTTGTGGGTGATTTAGTCAATCGCGGACCAGCCTCACTCGAATGTTTACGCTTCGTTAAATCCCTTGGTAAATCAGCGAACGCGGTATTGGGAAATCATGACCTACACTTACTCGCGGTAGCCAATGATGTACGTAAACCGCATAAAAAAGATACCTTGCAGGAAATCATTGATGCGAAAGATTGCGATGAACTGCTTAAATGGTTAAGACAACGACCATTACTGATTCATGATGACAAACTGGCGTTTACTATTATTCATGCCGGCCTGCCACCGCAATGGTCATTAAAACAAACCCGCAAGTTAGCAAGATACACAGAGGCCATGATACAAAGCCAACGCTTTGAATCGTTTATTCAGATGATGTATGGCGATGAACCCAGCGTCTGGTCAGATGAGCTCAATGAAAATGATAAACATCGTTTCATTATTAATAGCCTGACGCGCTTACGTTATTGCTACAGTGATGGGCGTTTGGATATGAAAACCAATTCAGCACCCGGCAACCAAGAGGCGAACCTCACACCCTGGTACGCGATGCCGGAACGTAGAACCAAAAAACATTCGATTATCTTTGGGCATTGGTCAACGGTCACACTCGGTAATGAACAAGACTTCACCCAATATAATGTTTACCCGTTAGATACCGGTTGTTTATGGGGTGGTGCGTTAACAGCACTACGACTGGAAGATAAAAAACTGTTTAGCGTACCTTCGCAACAACCCAAGTTTCATAAGTGATTTCTCAACAAGCGATTTACGACAGGGTTCGTCTTATCCCTGAAGGTAAAGTCGCAACCTATGGGCAAATAGCAAAACTTGTAGGTTATCCGAGGCATGCAAGACAAGTCGGTTATGCATTAGCCAGATTAGATCAAGACTCCAATGTGCCATGGCATCGTGTCATTAATGCTAAAGGCATGATTAGCCCAAGAGGATTTGAAGGCAGTGATGATTTGCAACGGATTCTATTGGAAGAGGAAGGCGTTGTGTTTATTGAAGGAAAGATTTCATTAAAAGAGTTTCAATGGAAACCAAAGAACGATGACATTCGGTGAACGTTATTTGAATCGTCACATCCTGTTCGAAATTGCACCCGGTATTATCTTCTTGATCGCTAACTTTGCATCAGGGCTGATGTGGGCTACAGCAGCAGTCATTATTGCAACAATCATATTTACGCTGTTGGGCGTTGTGATAGAACGAAGAATCCCGATGTTTCCAGTCGTTACGGTATTACTAGTCTTGGCACTAGGCGGAGCAACACTACTCTTTCAGGATGAAACATTTATCAAGATACGACCTACCATTGGCAGGTGTTTGTTTGCAACTTCACTAGCATTGGGTTTGTTATTACGTCCACCACTACTGGCCAGGGCACTTGAAGGTCAAATCTACTTATCAGAAACGGGATGGCGAATATTAACCCTACGCTGGATTATTTTTACATTGCTAACGGCCGGACTCAATGAAGTAATATGGCGGACGCAATCAACTGACACCTGGGTGACTCTTAATACAGTGATTACCATTTTATCCATCATTGGATACATCATCATCACCCGTTTTACTGCGCCGACTTATTGGTTGGAAACAAATGATGAGAATGAAAAAACTTATCTCTCTTAAAACAACTAAAGTTCATTAATTCATCGTTAATCGCATCTAAATTTGACTTTGTTTTGCGTCTTTGTGATGCCCTACTTTTATTCATAGAAAAGTTACAATGCGGTTATAATATTTGAGATTATTTGATGGAGAAAATGTATGGAAACAATATTTGAAAATCTCACAAATCCTTCATGGTGGTTTACAGGAGTTTTCTTTGCGCTTCTGACAAAATATGTCCCCGAGTTATTTAAATTTCTAAAGAAAAGGTTATCTCGCACCAGCCGTTCTCTTTCACGTTTATTTTTACTTAAGCTAAAATTAAAAGTTAAATCAAGTAGACATAATATTGCTGCTATAAACTACGAAAGCGTCAAAGCGCAGTCATACTTTACCTTGTTCTTATTTACATGTTGCTTGTATATAGTTTGGTTTGCATTCGGATCTTTAGCAGAAATACAAAAGCAGAGTTTTTTAGCTTTTATTATTTTAATAATGCCCATTTATATAATTGAGTTTATTTGGCTTCGACAGAATATGTTAGCGCTAAGTTTAATACGGGAATATAACAAAGTTAGATATAATAAAGTTTGAATCTATAAATAGTAAAAACAAGACATCAATAGGCCTGTTTATTCGCACAGACTTACTATGGAAAAACAATTTTGTTCAAAAATTAGTTTCGCCTTCGTCCCTGAATCAATGCGCTAAAATAGACTCCTATCTATTTTCCGCTATCACTATTGCATCACTCGGCAAGGCACCACGGGAATATTGCGTGCCTCAAAGCAATAAATTGTCATCACTTAACTACTTGATAAAGTTGATTTTCTTAAACTATTCTCGATATCAGGAACCGAAATCATTTTAGTATTGAAATTAGCGATGGGAGTTTACTGGATATTGAAAGACTATAGCGGTAAAGTCTGTTAGCACATTGATTAAAAGGAGGTAACAATCATATCCAGGCCATACTCCCTATATAACATTATCTGACATTCGGCTGTCTAACATACTGTTAGGTGTCGCAATCAGAAAACGATTTATTAATTCAACTGGAAAAGGAGGAAAGATATGTCACGGTTCCGAAAGTCAATAACTAGGGCAATTTATAATGAATTTGGTCGTTTCCCAAATGTAGAACTCAGCCAAAGACGAGCTCTTGGGCAGGTCGGCACCTACGATGGTCGACGCTCAGAATTTAATTGGTTACACACTCTAGAACAACTAGATATTACGTCAAAAGAACTTGATCCCAAAGAGTTTGGGAGTTTTGTTGAAGAACAGTTCACAATGGGTAGTGAAACACAGGTATCTTTTATAGCCGATGCTGCTGGAAGGTCATCAGCACGCATGAATTTTGCGCAGGCGAGATCACTAGTGGCTCAAGCTACAAAAATGACTTGTTATTCTCTAGATACAAATCAACTACGAGCAGCAATTATTGATGCCATCGATCGCGGCATATACTGGTCATATGATTGGGTAGTAGTAACTGACCTATTTGTTGCTGAGTCATATTCTCAATTCTACTCTTCGTCGAAAAAATCAAATGTTACTGTCTCAGCACAAATCCTAGAATGCCCAGCAATCTTTAACTTAGCTGACCCGCAACTTCAATTGGGAGTGTCACATAAAACAGGTGCTGTACATCAAGTTATTGCCCAGCAAAATGTAACTCCGTTTTTCCTAATTCAAAAACTGAAAGGGTGGAAAAGAGAGTACAAAATCAAACCTTACTGGTCACCTAACGAACTAACTTTAGCACCATATGGATAATTAATACGTAACATTACTCTGTTTAATTCCCGTATGTCATGCTGAGAAAGTTAGCAATAACAGGGGCAATTGCGCAGGACGCACAATTGAGTACATTCATTCAGGGATGAATGTATGCACGACCCGTTGTGACTAATAACTGACGAAGGAAGCCAAAGGCCATGACATTAGGGAAAGTTTGAAATGCAGGATGCATAAATGTCGCGATTGCATGGATGCAATATAGCGACGCTTGGGTACTTCTTTATGAAAAGAAGTACCTCGCCGTAGAAGGCGAAAACATAAGTAAAAAGGAAACCTCTGGATAAAATATTTCTCAAATATAAAAATTAACTCATATGTTCTAATACAACAAAACTATAGTCATATTCATTCTTCTCATCCGCAGTATGATTCTCCCTTGAAATTTCCTTCCATTCTTCCCGATTAAATTCAGGGAAGTACGTATCCCCTTCGACTTCGGCATGAACTTCAGTGATATACATTCTACTTACGTGATCAAACGCCTGTTTGTAAATTTCAGCACCACCGGTAATCATCACTTCGTCGATATCCTTGCAATGTTCAAACAAGGTATCAATGCTGTTTAACACCGTGCAGCCTTCTGCCTGATAATCCTGAAGCCGGGTTAACACAATATTTTCCCGACCGGGTAACGGTCTACCAATCGATTCATGCGTCTTACGCCCCATGACAATGGGTTTACCCATAGTGGTGGCTTTAAAATGTTGCAAGTCGGAAGATAATCGCCAGGGCAAATCGTCCTTGTTACCGATGACGCAATTATTATCCATCGCGACGATGAGTGATAACTTCATTTCAGCTATTTCTTAATCGCGTAGCTATCGATGTCTTTCTGCATGTATTCAAGCAAGCCGTCAACGCCCTGGTTTTTGACAATCGCCTGGTACTCATTGCGATAACTTTGTACCAGGCTCAGTTGTTCGACAATAAAATCATAGGCAAACCAGATATCGACGAAGCGTCGCATACGATAAGAGATAGGTATTTGCACATTGTTATTTTTAACAATCACGGTATCAACCGTCACATAATCCGTGTTGTCATAACTGGCGGAGATATACTCAACCTGCTCACCGGCATAGTTGCGTATCCTCACCCAGTAGCTTTGCAGAATGATCGTTTCAAATTTTGTGATGAATGCTTCGCGTTGTGCTTCGCTTGCCTTGCGCCAATTGGTAGCCAACACGCGACGTGACATCTCGGTAAAGTTAATGCGTTGTTTAACGATCGTAAAAACATTGTTACGTTTTACCCTTTCTGAAATACCATCATTGCTTAATACATCCAGTACAGCATCAATCGTTTGTTTGACGATCAGTTCAGGCGGTTCATTTTCCGCGTTTGCTGATAGGCTAACGACGAGACATAATAACAATGGCAATAATCGTTTCATCAGGTAAGTCCTCTAGACGGCAATCGGCGCCGTTATTTTTGGATGGTATTGGTAATTCTGTAATTCAAAATCATCATACACAAACGCAAAGATATCTTGCACATCGGGATTAATTTTCATGGTCGGTAGTGGAAAAGGTTTCCTGCTTAATTGTTCATCGACCTGTTCCAGATGATTACGATAAATATGCGCGTCTCCCAGGGTATGGACAAACTCACCTGGCTGTAAGCCACATACCTGCGCAATCATCATCATTAATAAGGCATAAGATGCAATATTAAACGGCACGCCCAGGAACACATCAGCACTGCGTTGGTATAACTGACAGGATAACTTGCCATCAACCACATAAAACTGAAAAAAGGCATGACACGGGGCTAACGCCATTTTATCCAGTTCGCCAACGTTCCAGGCGCTGACAATTAGACGGCGTGAGTCCGGATTGGTTTTGATTTGCTCAATCACGTTGGTAATTTGATCAATCGTGCCCTGTTCCGTTTTCCATGAGCGCCACTGTGCCCCGTACACTGGTCCCAGCTCGCCCTTATCATCGGCCCACTCATCCCAGATAGTGACGCCATTTTCATTTAAATAATGAATATTCGTATTGCCTTGCAGGAACCATAACAACTCATAAATGATCGATTTCAAATGACACTGTTTGGTAGTCACGAGCGGAAAACCATCTGCTAAATCGAAACGCATTTGATAGCCAAATACACTATAGGTGCCGGTACCGGTACGGTCTTCTTTGAGACTGCCGTGCTCACGAATATGACGCAGTAAATCGAGGTATTGTTGCAATGCTATGCTTTCCTGTAGGCCATGAAAATGAATACGATGCCCAATATGATCATTGGCGACGATAACACCTGCCCCATCGTCACCCAGTCAAATGCGATATAGCCAATATGTTCATCCGGGACGCGGACGAATTCTACTAGAAAACGAAACACACCATAACCCAGCAAAAATAAACCTGACACGGCCATCATCGGTCTGGGTTTTGAAGAGAACCACCAGAGGATAATAAATAAGATGAGCCCTTCCAGAAACGCCTCGTATAATTGCGATGGGTGCCGGGGAATACCACCTGCCGCCGGATCGGTAAACACCATTGCCCAAGATAAATCGCTAGGGCCACCCCAAAGTTCGCCGTTAATAAAATTACCAATGCGCCCGGTAAACAGACCGACCGGCACCACCGGCGCAATAAAATCAGTAAGGCTGAAAAAGGGCTGACCAAGCTTCCTGGCGAATATTGCCACCGCCAATAAAACTCCCAGTAAACCACCGTGAAACGACATGCCACCCTGTTGGATATAAAAAATTTCTATCGGATTCGATAAATAATAGGAAAAATTATAAAACAGCACTGAGCCCAAGCGCCCACCGACAATAATCCCGATCATGCTGTAAAAAACCAGATCGCCCAGTTGCTGTGCATTGATCCAGTTTGTGTTGCTGATCCGGGTCTTTAATAACCACCAGGCGCCCAGAATACCGGCCACATAGCTGATGCCATACCAGTGAATTTGGACAAAACCGAGGTTGAGAGCAACCGGATCGATGTCAGGATAGTTCATCATAATCTGCGTAAATAGTAACACGCCTGTCAAAAAGTCATTGAATCAAACTTTCTTCAGGATCAATAACATATTGGCTAAAGGAAAAAGAATTCTTGCCGTTATTGTGATTACTAAAAAACAACAAGATTGAAAGTACATAATGGCTGTAGCACAAACATATTCAAGCATGCGGCTGGAAATTCAGAAGATAGATTATCTGCCGCCGATGCCTGCGGTGGCTCAGGAAATACTGATCGCGTCTAATGACAAGACCAGTGATATGGATGATATCGCCGCCATTATCAAAAAAGATGCGGGCCTATCTGCCAAGATTATCGGTGTGGCCAACTCTGCCTATTTCTCTTTTCCCAGAAATGTAACGTCTCTGGAACAGGCCATTATCAACATACTCGGGCTGGATCTGGTGAAAGGTTTTGCCCTCACATTGGCCATGAGTGGCGTATTTAAAACCGATAAATGTACCAACTTTGATATTAAACGTTATTGGCAAAGCGCTTTTTTCACCGCCGAACTTGCAAGTGGATTTGGCCAATACATTAAACTGGATAATGATATCAAATCAGAACAACTCTACTTATTTGGACTACTTCATAACATCGGCATCCTGGTTCTGACTGATCGCTTCCCAAATATTATGTCCGAACTGTTTTTAACTGCAGCCAAGGACAAGGAAAAACGACTGATTGATTACGAATCAGAAACGGTCGACTTTAACCACCATGAAGCAGGCGGTTGGCTGGCTCAGAAATGGCACCTGCCTGACGAGGTGATTGATGTGATTGAACAACACCATAATCTCAATTACCAGGGTAGAAACAGTCAGCTGGTGATACTGCTCGGGCTATGCGCTCGCATTGCACGACAATGGCAACTCGATACCTCTTACTGCCCGTTTGAGGAAATACACTATTTCGAGATGCTAGGTGTGGAAGAAGAGATTGTTAAAAAATATCTGGATAAAGCCAAAGCAAAAAAAGACGATATTGTTCAGCTTGTCGATGACATCACTAATTAACACTATGCAAAATTTGATTGAGAAAATAAACGAGGACGGAATGCATACCGATGTCCTTAGCATCAGGTTTTCCAAATTACTGGATTGCTTATCCGGTCTGCGCAAGTTGTCTCATTTGGGTAATCAGCGTCTAAGTAAACAGGTCCTGCTTGATGAGATTATGCGCACAGTCTATGAATACCTCGAAGCAGAGATAGTGACATTATATCTGCAGGAGGATGATGAATTGCATCGTGTTGCCATCCTGCATTGGGAACAATTCACCAATAATCGTTCCGGTATTTGCAAAGACTATGTCTCAACTGACTACAACCAGGGTCTGCTAGGCAAGGCTATTATTAACAAAAAAGTGATCCATATTGACAACTGTGCCGAGAACAACGTCGTTTCAATATCAGATAAAGACTATAAAAAAGGCGCGGTGATTTATGCGCCTATTATGACGAATGATGAGTTGCTGGGCGTGGTAGAACTCTATCATCCACATGAGGGTCATTTCAGTGCCTGGCAGGAACATTCTATTGTCATCTACTGTGACATGATAGGCATGTTAATCGCCAACAATCGTTTGTTAGAAGACATGCAAAGTGTTGTTAATAGTCGTACGTCTGAACTGCAGCGTTCGTTGAAAGAATGTGAAAAACTTCGATCCAAGTACGAGGAAATGTCGATCATTGATCACCTGACCAAGCTCTACAATCGACGCTTCTTTTTTAACGAAGTCGCCTCAGGTTTATCCCGCGCATCAAGATACAACCAGCCTTTCAGCTTGTTAATTATGGATCTGGATTTCTTCAAAAATATTAATGACCAGTATGGTCATGAGTGTGGTGATTATGCGCTACAGTGCATCGCAGGCATACTGTCACGGTTTACCCGCGAAGGTGACACGCTGGCACGTTACGGCGGTGAGGAATTTGTTCTGGCGCTGCCCAATACCAATGGCGATGGTGCAAATAAACTGGCCGAACGTATCAGACAAACGGTGCAGGAAAACGTATGGGAATGGGAACAGCATTCCTTTTCCATGACCATCAGCATCGGCCTCACCTCAACAGGACAGGTATCAGATGATATTGATGACTTCAATAACTACTCGCCACAAGTCGCAGATTTAATTCGTGAAGCCGACCGTGCCTTGTATTTCGTTAAACAAAATGGACGCAACAACGTAAAAGCCTTCATCGATTTACCTAAAACATAATCAAACCACAATTATTTCGTTGCATTTCGCAACACCACACATCCACTTTTTTGTATCGTTTTACGACAGTTGATTTCAACGTCAAAAGCGATGAAGATAGTCATCTTCTTAAGATGTTCATATCGTAAAACTACGTTGTACTTCTGCCAGGATAATTATTGTGAGTATGCTACTTAGCAAGCAAAAGACTTATTGATTACCAACAGCAGTAATGATCAGCGCTACTCAAACAGAGGGGAAGAGAGCGATGCCTACTAGTAATAAAAAACTGTTGGCCTGGGTCAATGATCTCGTTGATCTATGTCAACCCGATGCCGTCGTATGGTGCGATGGTTCCAAGCAAGAATGGGAAACCATGTGTCAGATCATGGTTAACACCGGCACGGCAAAAAAGCTTGATGAAAACAAGCGTCCGAACAGCTACTACGTGCGTTCTGTCCCAGAGGACGTAGCACGTGTTGAAGACAGGACGTTCATATGTTCAGAGAAACAAGAGGATGCCGGCCCGACTAATAACTGGTGCGACCCTGCTGAAATGCGGGAAACACTGAACGGTCTTTTCAACGGCTGTATGAAAGGCAGAACCATGTATGTGATTCCTTTCAATATGGGGCCAATTGGTTCTGATATCTCACAGATTGGTGTTGAAGTTTCTGACTCACCCTATGTGGTTGCAAGCATGCATATCATGGCGAGGGTCGGGAATGCCGTGTTGGAAACGCTCGGCAATGATGATTTCGTCCCATGCGTCCACACCGTCGGTGCGCCATTAGAACCGGGACAGCAAGATGCACCCTGGCCTTGTAATCCGGACAATCGCTATATCGTCCACTATCCAGAAACACGTGAAATCTGGTCACATGGTTCCGGTTATGGTGGTAATGCCCTACTAGGTAAAAAGTGTTTTGCTTTGCGTATTGCATCCAGCATGGGCCGCGAAGAGGGCTGGCTGGCTGAGCATATGTTAATTATGAAACTCACCAACCCCGAAGGAGAAACACAATATGTGGCCGGCGCGTTCCCGAGTGCCTGCGGTAAAACCAACCTGGCCATGATTACCCCTTCCTTACCCGGATGGAAAGTGGAAACCATCGGCGATGATATTTGCTGGATGAAGTTTGGTGAAGATGGACAGCTCTATGCGATCAACCCCGAAGCCGGTTTTTTTGGCGTTGCACCCGGCACCAGTATGGCATCGAATGCCAATGCCATGCTTTCCATGACTAAAAACTCAATTTTTACCAACGTAGCTGAAACCGATGACGGTGATGTCTGGTGGGAAGGCATGACTGAAACACCACCGGCACACCTTATCGACTGGAAGGGTAATGATTGGACTCCCGATTCCGATACCCCTGCTGCACATCCCAACGCTCGCTTTACTGCTCCGGCTGAACAGTGCCCGGTGATTGCAGATGAATGGCAAGATCCTGAAGGCGTACCCATTAGCGCTATTCTATTTGGTGGACGCCGGGCATCTGTCGTGCCGTTGGTTACGGAAGCCTTGGACTGGAATCATGGTACCTTTATGGGAA
Source organism: Gammaproteobacteria bacterium (assembly GCA_028279365.1). Taxonomy (GTDB): domain Bacteria; phylum Pseudomonadota; class Gammaproteobacteria; order Eutrophobiales; family Eutrophobiaceae; genus JANQNX01. Next base: position 351,126 of record JANQNX010000010.1, read on the forward strand.
CCATCATTGCGTCAGAAATGACTGCGGCGGCATTTGGTACGATTGGAAAACTCAGACGCGATCCGATGGCGATGTTACCTTTCTGTGGCTATAACATGGCAGATTACTGGGGGCATTGGCTAAAAATGGGTCACAAACAGGGAGCGAAGCTGCCCAAGGTGTTTTACGTTAACTGGTTCAGAAAAAATGACGCCGGTAAATTCATGTGGCCCGGCTTTGGTGAAAATAGTCGTGTCCTAAAATGGATCTTTGAACGTTGCAACGGAAAAGCAGAGGCGTTAGCAACGCCAATCGGTATGATGCCAACCCTGGAAGCGATCGATATGGATGGGCTCGACATTAATGAAACGGATAAAGCCAATTTGTTCCGGGTAGATATCGAAGGCTGGTTACAAGAACTACCCAGCATTAAAGACTATTACGAGAGTTTTGGCAGTCATTTACCTGAGGAGTTATGGCAACAAATCGCGGAGCTTAAAAAGCGGCTGGAGTCGGAACAACAAGCCGTCGCATGATGTAGCTTTTTGACAGGTGCAAAACACAGCATTGCCTATCTGTTCGATGCCTGTGATGCAGACACCGAATACAATCTCAGTTGCATAAAGTGAGTAACGAAAAACAACTCGCTTTGTTAAAAAAGCTCATCGTTTGATTAATAAAAACTCTTAGTTTTGTTTGCTGTTCACAGCAAGCTAAGCTAACATGCTGCATTGCAGCAATAACGTTTTAAAGGTAGCTATACAGATTATGCAAATCGATTCAGATAATTACGTCTCGCTCGGCAAACTTAAAATACAGACGCCATTACATGACCTGGTAAAAAAGGACATTGCACCCAAGACCAGGGTGACAAACAAACAATTCTGGACCGCAATGGAAAACCTGATTGCAAATAACATGGATGACAATGCCAGGTTGTTAAAAAAGCGCGACAGCTTACAAAAGAAAATTGATAAATGGCATATCGAACATCGTGGCAAAAAGCACAAGCCTGCCGCCTATAAAAAATTCCTAAAAGAGATCGGTTACCTGGCAGAGGAAGTGGCTGATTTTGAGATTAACAGTGACAATGTCGACGATGAAATTGCTAACGTACCCGGACCACAACTGGTCGTCCCTTTGGACAATGCCCGTTATGTACTGAATGCGGTCAACGCGCGCTGGGGTAGTTTATACGATGCCTACTACTCAACCGATACTGTGTCTGAAGCCAACGGCTGTCGAAAGATAAAAAAATATAACCCGATCCGTGGTGAACGTGTGATAGAACGGGCGCGGAATCTACTCGACAGACATTTCGCATTGGAGCGTGATACCCACAAGCATGTCACCCAATATTTCATCAAGAACAATCAGCTTACTGTGCACTTTGGTGATGGAAGTGAAACTACCTTACTAAAACCGCAACAGTTCATTGGTTATACCGGCAAGCCGGAGAACCCGGATTCAGTCCTGCTATGCCATCATAGCCTGCACCTTGAAATCAAATTTGGTGATGGCTTTTTTATTGGTCGTCGCGACCATGCCAAGATTTATGATATTCAATTGGAATCAGCCGTCACCGCTATCATGGACTGTGAAGACTCGGTCGCATCAGTCGATATGGAAGACAAACTCAAGGTGTATCGCAACTGGCTCGGTTTAATGAAAGGCACGCTGGTGCGCACGATTGAAAAAGAAGGGGAAACTATTAAGCGCAGCATGGAGCCGGATAAAACTTACATTGGCAGCAATGGTAAACCGGTAGTCAAGCATGGTCGCAGTTTGATGCTGGTACGAAACGTCGGCAACCATCTTTATACCGATATGGTGTTATACGATGGCAAACCTGTGCCGGAAACATTCGTTGATCTGTTGGTCACGTCATTATCTGCTGTGCATGATCTGAACGGAAACAGCAAACGTGGCAATAGCCGTAAAGGCTCTATTTATATTGTGAAGCCCAAAATGCATGGCCCTGAGGAAGTGGCATTTAACAATAATCTGTTTGCCCAGGCAGAACAGGCCTTGAGCTTAAAAGAAAACACTTTAAAGATGGGGATCATGGATGAAGAACGACGCACGTCGGTCAACCTGAAGGCCTGTATCCATGCAGCAAAAGATCGTGTGGTATTTATCAATACCGGTTTTCTTGATCGTACTGGCGATGATATTCATACCAACATGGAAGCCGGGCCGATTATTCCTAAAGACGAAATCAAACAGGCGAAATGGTTGAATGCCTACGAAAACTCGAACGTACAGATCGGGCTCGAATGCGGACTGAAAGACAAGGCGCAGATCGGTAAAGGTATGTGGGCGATGCCGGAAGAAATGAATGCCATGATGAAAACCAAGATTCAGCATTTGAAAGCCGGTGCTAATACCTCATGGGTACCATCACCAGTGGCAGCAACATTACATGCCATTCATTATCACCGACTCAATGTCAAAAGCCGGCAGATGGCGCTAATGGATCTGGCCAAGGTACCGGTTGATGACATATTGGATATCCCTGTACTCAATGGTAAACGCAAACTAAGCACTCTCGAGATACGACATGAACTGGAAAATAACGCTCAGGGCATACTCGGCTATGTATCTCGCTGGGTCGGTCAGGGGGTTGGCTGTTCCAAGGTACCTGACATTAACGACACGGCACTCATGGAAGACTGTGCGACACTGAGGATATCCAGTCAACATATTGCCAACTGGTTACATCATGGCATCGTCAGCAAAGATGAAGTACGTGAAGCCATGAAACGGATGGCGGTGATTGTCGATAGGCAAAACCGTGATGATAAAAATTACGAACCGATGTCGAAAGATTTCAGTGCCAGCGTTCCTTTTCTGGCCGCGATTGATCTGGTACTAAAGGGACGTAAACAACCCAACGGCTATACCGAATTTATTTTGTATAAACGTCGACTCGAACAGAAGAACCTCGGGAATTAACTTATCGCTGCCTGACGACAGCGATACATTCACAGAGAACGATTAAATGCGGATTCAAACCCTTGTTTGAATTCATCCAACGTAAAGCGATGGTTTTGCGTACCATGTTGTTCGATCTTGATCGCACCCATTAGCGACGCAATACGACCGGTAGTTTCCCAATCCATGTCATGCGTTAAGCCATACAGTAAACCGGCGCGATAGGCATCGCCGCAGCCGGTCGGGTCATTAATTACGGCCGGTTTTGCCTGGGGTATATCAAACTCTTTGTCTTTAGTATAAATACTCGAACCCTCTCCACCTCGTGTGACGATTAAGGCATCGACCATCTCACTAATCTGTTGCGCGCTTAGACCGGTACGGTCCTGCATTAACTGCCACTCATAATCATTGACCGTTACCCAGGCCGCCTTATCAATGAACTGTGTCAGTTCTTCACCATTGAACATCGGCATACCCTGGCCCGGATCGAAGATAAATGGGATATCAGCATCGGCAAATTGTTCAGCATGTTGCAACATACCGTCGCGTCCATCTGGAGAAATAATCCCTAACTGAACATCTTTTGCATCGCTGATTTTATTTTTATGTGATTCGTTCATTGCGCCAGGGTGAAACGCGGTAATCTGATTATCATCCAGATCGGTAGTAATGAATGCCTGACCGGTAAAGGATTCATCAATGATGGTAATATGATCACGATTGATTCCATTCTCATCCATCCAGCTGGCATAAGGGTTAAAATCTTTACCGACCGTTGCCATCGGTAATGCCAGATTGTTTTGCAACAGGTTCAGACCATAGGCAATATTACCGGCACAACCGCCAAACTCCTTACGCATATCCGGCACCAGAAATGACACATTTAGCATGTGCACTTTATCCGGCAAGATATGATTTTTAAACTGATCGGGAAATACCATGATATGGTCGTAGGCCATTGACCCACAAATTAGTACACTCATTTACGTTTATCCTTCATTATTCGAGGTGCGTGCAATATAACATTGTTAACTGTTTTTTTAATCATTGCGTGATTAATCACCTAAAAATAATAATGAACATCGAACCGCTTACACTGACACAGTCATTTTTTCATCATCAAACACTGTTTGCTTTTATTGCTTACAGCATCGCTGTTTTGGTATTGCTGCCAGCCTTCTACCTTGTGCATGAAAAACTAAACCATCATTACTTGCAAGCGATGTGGGACAAGATCGGCATGCCGCTGTTACGCACGGTCATATTGATTGGTTTTATTTTACTAATTTATCCATTGAATTACGGCCTGGCACAAGCACCAGCGTTATCAGAACTGATGGGATCGGATAACAGCAGACGAGACTTTCTGGTGAATATTGTTTTTCTTTTGACTTTCCTCTACCCGTTCATCCCGCTATTGGGCAAATCTGAGGAATTCATTATTCCCCTACAAGGCATACTTTGCAGCATGATACTGTTTCGCTGGCTTTGCCAAGCACTAGGAGTAAATGACTATAGTTTGATTGTTAATCTGAGCACATTTCTGATAATCATCTGCATTGCCTTCCTTACGCACTGGTTAGCAAAACACCTATCTGCCTATCTAGGCCAACACCTGGATAACACATTAAACCGGCAGGGCTTTGTTATACTCTCTTTCCACGCCATTATTATGATCATGCAAAGCCCGATCATTTTTTTATATAGCCAAAGTTTAGGCCACCAGCTGCTCAAGCCAATATGACCTGTTTTCAACAACAGGATAAGTCTGGTCATTGTCAGAACCATATAAATGGTACACAACTTGCTAAAAGTTCATATGCTTGATCAGATACCAACAACAGTAGAGTTTATTAATCTGCTGATAAAAGAAGCGCCAGCTGCGATTGCAATACTAGATAAAAATATGCGCTATCTGGCTTATAGTGATCGTTGGTTAACAGACTATGCCATTTCAAAAACATCCATCGTTGGCGAATCGCATTATGATTACTTTCCCGATCTTCGACCGGAATGGATTGAAGAACATCAAAAAGCACTCCAGGGAGAAACGATTGAAGCCAGGGATCAAAAATTTGAGCGGTTAGACAACAGCGAAATATGGATGCGGCGAAAATATATGCCGTGGAGGGATACCGACAACAACATCGCCGGAATCGTTATTTTCAATGAAGTCACCACTGCGCACATGCAACTGCTGGAAACATTGGAAACTCTGAAGAAGACCAACCAGGAACTGAACGATTCGAAAACATTACAGAACCTGATCCTGGAAAACTTCCCTGACTACATTTTTATCAAGGACAGTGATTTCAAAATAGTCATGGCAAATAGGAATTTTATCAATATCTATCCACCGGAAAAGCGTGATTATGTTATTGGTTACACGACATTTGAAGAGTATGAAACGGAAGAAGTCGATTTGTTTTTGGAAATGGATAAAAAAGCATTAATGGAAGGCTATTCCGAGATAATTGAACACATCATTTCCCCGGATGGGGTTCGCAGAACTCTTTTCACAAAAAAAATTCGCTTTGAAAATAACAGGAATGAAGCTTACATTTTAGGAATTGCAATCGATGTCACTGAACGCGAAACACTAATTAAAACGCTTAAAGATCAGAATGAAGAATTAGCCGCGTTTTCATACCGAGCTTCACATGATTTAAAAGGACCTTTGGTTAGCATGCAGCGCCTGGCATCCTACATTTATGAAGATTTGAATGAAGGTGAAATTGAAGAGGCAAAAGAAAACATATTAAAAATACAGAAGCAATCGGAAAACCTGGTGCAACTGGTTGCCGACATACTCGACTTAACCAAGGCCACGCTTAAAGATGTCGTATTCGAAAAGGTAAACATTACGGCTATCATCGAAAACTTACTGGATAAGTATGACATGCTGATTAAAGATAACGATGTTGAAATCCGGTTTGATAAAGACATGTATGTGCTTAGCGAGGCGACCCGTATTACCCAAATCCTCGAGAACCTCATTATTAACGGCGTCAACTATGCTGATGTCGCTAAAACACAACGCTTTGTTTCAATTTCACTCGAACAGAAGAAAAACAGTTACCAACTGTTAATAGAAGATAACGGGATCGGTATTCCCGCTGAGGCTGGAGAAGACATCTATAAATTATTTACCCGATATAATACCTTGGCTGACGGCACAGGTATTGGCATGGCTATTGTAAAGAAGCACGTCGATAAACTTGACGGAAAAATAGGTTACACTAGCTCTGAACAAGGCACATTATTCAAATTAATTATTCCAGGGAAGATAGGCGAAGTACTATGAATAAATATTCCGTATTGATTGTTGACGATAGTGAAGCAGATCGATATTTACTTAAGAGGGATTTGAAAGGCATCAAAAATATCACTCATGTACATGAAGCAAGCAATGGCAAAGAGGCACTCGATTTTTTGACCAACCATGAAAATAATTCCAAACAGTATCCTAATAAATTTCCACCATTGTTCATATTTTTTGACATTAATATGCCAGTCATAGATGGTTTTGGTTTTTTAAAAGGCTTTGATGAAATTAAGGACGGTTATGAAAATTATGATTCAATCATCTTCATCATGTTTACCACTTCACAACTACAACAAGAAATTGATCTGGCTTTGTCTTATGAGTTTGTCAAAGAATATCTGATTAAGGGAGACATTGATAAGACCACGTTAAAAGAACGCTTATCCAAGTACCACTAAGCCGGGAATTCGTTTCATTATCAGTGGCAGAGTCTAGAGTAGTGATTTAAGAAAATAACCGGTATGAGAGGATTTGTTTTTAGCAATATCTTCCGGTGTCCCGGTGGCAATGATTTCACCACCGCCATCACCGCCTTCCGGCCCGAGATCGACTATCCAGTCAGCCGTTTTAATCACATCCAGGTTATGCTCAATCACAATAATGGTATTACCATGCTCACGTAAGCGATGGAGGATATCGAGCAGCTGTTGAATATCATGAAAATGTAAACCGGTTGTCGGTTCATCAAGAATATACAGTGTCTTACCAGTATCGCGTTTGGATAATTCTTTTGACAACTTCACTCGCTGCGCTTCACCACCGGACAGGGTAGTCGCGTTCTGTCCTAGCTTGATGTAAGACAGTCCTACATCTACCAGCGTTTGTAATTTTCTTGCCAACACCGGCACTGCATCAAAAAACTCGCGCGCCTCTTCAACGCTCATCTCTAGTGCTTCGTGTATATTCTTACCCTTATAACGAATATCCAGCGTTTCCCGGTTATAGCGTTTGCCTTTACAAACATCACAAGGCACATAGATATCGGGCAGGAAATGCATTTCGACTTTAATCAGCCCATCGCCCTGACAAGCTTCACAACGTCCGCCTTTGACATTAAAGCTGAACCGCCCCGGCTTATAGCCACGCGAGCGTGCCTCGGGTGTAGTTGAATAAAGTTCTCTGATGGGAGTAAAAAGACCGGTATAGGTTGCAGGATTAGATCGCGGCGTTCGTCCTATCGGGCTTTGATCAATGTCAACGACCTTATCAAACTGATCCAGACCTTCAATTGATTTAAACGCTGACGGCGTCGTATTGGCACGGTTTAAATCCCTGGCCGCAATCTGATATAGCGTATCGTTAATTAATGTCGATTTGCCCGAGCCTGAGACGCCGGTAATACAAGTCATCAAGCCAACCGGGATAGTTAAATCCACATTCTTTAGATTATTGCCGCTGACTTTTTTTAATTCCATCACCTGCATCGGATTAAATGGTGTGCGAGACTTTGGCACGGCAATCATTTTTTTACCGGATAAGTATTTGCCGGTTAGTGATTTCTTATTGGACGCGACTTGTTTTGGTGTGCCCTGCGCGACAATTTCACCCCCATGTACTCCTGCCCCGGGACCGATATCAATCACGTGGTCAGCCGCATTGATCGCTTCTTCATCATGCTCGACGACAATCACGGTGTTACCAAGATCACGTAAATGAAACAAGGTACCTAGCAAACGTTGATTATCACGCTGGTGTAAACCGATAGAGGGTTCATCAAGAACATACATCACACCAACCAGACCGGCGCCTATCTGACTGGCCAGACGAATACGCTGGGCTTCACCACCAGACAAAGTCTCGGCACTTCGTTCAAGCGTTAAATAATCCAGCCCGACATTGACCAGAAAATTGAGCCGGTCATTCACTTCCTTGAGTATCTTGACGGCAATCTTTCCGCGCGCGCCTTTTAATTTGAGTTTGCTGAAGAACTGCTGTGCTGTGGCAATCGGCATGGCCGTGATTTCAGGCAGGGCTATGTTTTCAATCAACACATGCCGGGCCGATTCATTCAGACGCGTACCATTGCAGGCACTGCAGGGCTTGTGTCCCTGATACTTGGCCAACTCTTCTCGCACCATGACAGAGTCAGTTTCCCGGTAACGTCGTTGTAAATTGGGAATAATCCCTTCGAATGGGTGTTGTCGAATCACTTTGCGATTGCGTTCTCGCATATATTCGAATTCGATTTCCTCGTCGCCACTGCCATATAACAAGATATCCTGATGTTTTTTTGTCAAATCTTTATAAGGCGTATCCAGATCAAATTGATAATGCTTGGCCAGTGAATGAATCATCTGGAAGTAATAGGCATTGCGTCTGTCCCAGCCTTTTATCGCTCCGCCGGGCAAGCTTAAATCAGGGTTTTGTACCACCCGCTCCGGATCAAAAAACTGGATATTGCCCAAGCCATCGCAAAGCGAACAGGCACCGGCCGGGTTGTTAAACGAAAATAACTTGGGTTCCAGTTCATTCAAACTGTAACCACATTGCTTACAAGCATAACGGGAGGAAAACAATTGCTCATCATCATCACCCGCCATCGGGATAATCAATGCGATACCATCAGATAACCGTAACGCAGTCTCAAACGATTCGCTTAGACGCAGGCGTAAGTCCTCGCGTACCTTAAACCTGTCCACCACGACTTCAATCGTGTGCTTTTTATGCAGCTCCAGATTCGGCACTTGATCCAGCTCCATGATTTCGCCATCAACGCGAGCACGGATAAAGCCTTCAGAACGTAAACGATCAATAACTTGTATATGTTCGCCTTTCCTGCCCTGAACAACCGGTGCCAGCAACATCAGCTTTTCTTCCTCTGGTCGCGCCAAGACCAGATCGACCATTTGTGAAATGGTTTGCGCTTCCAGCAAACTATTATGTTTTGGGCAATGCGGCTGACCGACCCGAGCAAATAACAAGCGTAGATAGTCATAGATCTCGGTAATGGTGCCGACAGTCGAGCGTGGGTTATGCGACGTGGTCTTTTGTTCGATTGAAATTGCCGGGGATAAGCCCTCAATATGATCGACATCCGGTTTTTCCATCATTGATAAAAACTGGCGAGCGTAGGCAGATAAAGACTCAACATAACGCCGTTGTCCGTCCGCATAAATCGTATCAAACGCGAGTGATGATTTACCTGACCCGGAAATACCAGTCACGACAATCAGCTTGTCTCTGGGGATATCGAGATCAATATTTTTCAGGTTATGCGTACGCGCACCGCGGATAAAAATGGTATCCATTAATTACTCACACTTCAGGAAGCAACCTGCTAATATAAATTCTTTTTCAATCTCAAGCCAAATTTAATTCCCGGTCATGAAATCAACGTCCTTGTCAGCATCAGAACGCAAAGCTGCGCTTGCACTTGCGCTGGTTTTCTTTTTACGCATGCTGCCGCTGTTTATGGTGTTGCCTGTATTGGCGATGGCGGATAACGATTACACTAACGCCACACCGCAGCTTCTGGGTCTGGCATTGGGTATCAATGGCCTGACACAAGCCTGTCTGCAAATCCCGTTTGGCATGCTGTCTGATCGGTTCGGTAGAAAACTGGTCATTGTATCCGGCCTAATGATGTTTATGCTTGGCAGTTTCATTGCCGCGAGTGGCGAATCTATCCTTGGCTTAATACTGGGTCGCGCGCTACAGGGAGCAGGTGCAGTCTCTGCCGCGAGTATGGCACTGGCGGCAGATTTATCGAGAGCAGAGACCCGCACCAAGGTGATGGCGTTAATTGGCATTAGTATCGGTCTGGCGTTTCCTATTGCCTTTATTATTGGCCCGCTGCTATATCACCAAATCGGCATGCACGGCTTGTTTTATCTAAGTTGCGGTTTTGGTGCGATGGCTATCGCATTGTTATTGTTTGTTGTACCTCATCCGGAAAAGAGCGGGTCTAAAACAGTGATCCGACTGGCAGACGTCATTCAGATTATTAAAACACCTTATTTACTGAAACTGGATTTGAGTATTTTCGTATCGCACATGATCCTGATGGCAAACTTTGTTGTCATCCCCATTGCCTTTCGCGATGTCGCTGGGCTTGATACTTCGCTGCACTGGCAGGTCTATCTGGTGATTTTGATCGTCTCGTTATTTATTACCGTGCCGCTGATCATGCTGGGCGATAAGTTGAACAAAATCGCCTTGTTTTTTACCAGCAGTATCGGGCTCATATTACTGTCCCAACTCGGTCTATTTCTGTTTCATCAACAGCTTATTCAAATCGGGCTATTCATGGTGTTATTTTTTGGCGCATTTAATTATCTGGAGGCGTTGTTACCCTCTGAAGTATCAAAATCAGTCTCTCCGGATATGAAAGGCACGGCATTAGGTATTTTCTCGGCTTCACAATTTATCGGGATATTCTGTGGCGGTTTACTCGGTGGACTATTGCATCAACGCGGCGGTATTGACAGCGCGCATCTGTTTTCTTTAATCGCAACCATCCTCTGGTTGACACTGATGCTGGCCATTCCCAACGATCGCGTGTCGGTAAAAAATGGGCTTGATGAAGAGACTATCTAAAGCGACAATACTGCTTCGATTTCAAAGACAGGGAAGCGCTTGAGATTCAAAAAAATAATCCGTAAATAATTTTTCTTAATATTCAGTAGCTTATAAACCAGCTACCGCTATTTCATTTTCTGGGAGCAAAGCACCATGGCACGAGGCGTCAATAAAGTCATACTCATCGGTAATCTTGGTAACGATCCGGATATTCGTTACACTGCTAGTGGCGCAGCTGTAGCCAATATCAGTCTGGCAACAGCGGAATCCTGGCGTGATAAAGACAGTGGCGAACAACAAGAAAGAACGGAATGGCATCGGATTGTATTCTTTGGTCGTTTGGCGGAGATTGTTGGCGAATATTTGCGTAAAGGCTCGCAAATTTATGTTGAAGGCAGGTTACAAACACGTAAATGGCAAGACAAGGAAGGCCATGATCGCTATACCACTGAAATTGTGGCGAATGAAATGCAAATGTTAGGTAGCCGTAGTGGTGGCTCGGCAAGTTATGATAATGCCCCGGCAAAACCTTCTTCCGCTCCGGCACCTGCTGCCAGCAATAGTCCTGCGCCAGCGACCAGTGCAGTCGATGATTTTGACGACGATATCCCGTTTTAAAATATAGGACGTCTATTAATGCTTGAAGCGTTCAATCGGTTCGGGTTTTTGAATGCCATAACCCTGAGCAAAATTGACGCCTAACTTGCGTAACATAGAGAATATTTCATCGTTCTCAACAAATTCCGCAATCGTCTGCAACTTCATTGTTTGCCCAAGGCGGTTAATTGCCGACACCATTTCATAATCAAACGGATCGTCTATCAGATCACGAATAAACGCGCCGTCGATCTTGATGTAATCAACCGGCAGGTTCTTTAAGTAGGCAAATGAAGACAGCCCGCTGCCAAAATCATCCAATGCGAAGCGGCAACCTTTTTGCTTCAGTTCGTTAATAAATAACTTGGCGTTGGTTAGATTCGCGATAGCCGCAGTCTCGGTGATCTCAAAACAAAGCTTATCTGCGGGCACTTTACTGTTATTGATAATATCAATGTAATTCTCGAGAAAATTCTCATTACTCAAGGACTGGCCAGAGATATTTATAGAACAACTATCTATCTTGTCGCACATATTTCGATCTGACTCAAGCCAGTTGAGCGTCATCTGTAATACCCACTGGTCAACATGCTGTGACAGGTTATAACGCTCTGCAGCGGGCAAGAAAGCACCGGGAAGAATATAGGCACCATCATGCGTTTTAATCCGCACCAGTAATTCAAAACGGCGCCCATTGGATACATCATGGTTATTAACCGGCACGATATCCTGATAGAACAAACAGAACATTTTTTCTTCCAGGGCTTGATTAATCCTTGTTACCCATTGCATTTCACCACGGCGTTTTTCCAATTCAGTATCATCCGGCGTGAACACATGAATCCTGTTTCGGCCTGATTCTTTTGCCACATAGCAAGCATTATCGGCAGCGCTCAATACATCAGTGACGTTACCACTACTTTCATTGAGAGGCACCAGACCAATACTGACACCAACCGTAAATTTGTTATCGTTCCATAAAAACCGGAAGTCCTCGACTGTCTTGAGAATTTTTTCAGCGACTTTCTTGGCTTTAGTCAACGAACAATGCTCAATTAAAATACCAAATTCATCACCCCCTAAACGTGCCAGCGTATCCCGATTTCGCATATTGGAACTCAGCAACTCACTCAATTGACGTAACATGGCATCACCAGCCAGATGACCACAGGTATCATTAATAATCTTGAAGTTATCCAGATCCAGGTAACAGATTGCGTGTCCAGGAATACTGATGCTACTGTCGTTTAATAAACGAGCCAGTCTGTTTTCAAAATCACGCCGATTAACCAGATTCGTCAGGGCATCATGCGTTGCCTGATATTCAAGCTGTTGCGCAAGACGGAAGTTCTCTGATATGTCTTCACAAACGATCAGTAATTCTTTTTTATTACCGTTACTGACAATATGCGCTGTCTCGTTGACCCAGATAATCTGACCATTGCGGTGACGTTTTCTTAATTCCCATCGAAACATCTCATCGGGATGGGCAAAGTACTGTTTAATTTTCTGTTGTAACTTTCTGGCATCTTCTTCATGTATGACTTTTGATACATTTTCACCAATCAAATCATGAATATCATAACCCAGTGCTTTCGCACCAAAGTTGTTTACCGAAATCACCCGGCCTGCTTCGTCCAGACTAAAAAACATTGAGGGTGTACCATCATAAAGCGCTCTAAACTTCTCCCGACTCTCTGATAAACGTTTTTCATTTTCATTTTGCGCGATAATGTTTCCAACGATTCGTGAAATCTTTTCGATAATTTTTATCTCAAATGCGGTAGGTGAAGTTTTATTCTTGTAATATCCGCAAAAGGTGCCCAATATTTTATTTCGGCCCGATTTTATCGGTACTGACCAGCAAGCCTTTAGATCATAAACCAGAGCAAACTGCTTAAAGTTTTTCCATAGCTTGCTGGTTTCAATATCATCAACGATCACAAGCTCGTCTTCATATGCGGCTGTACCGCATGAAATTACATATTCACCAATTTTGATACCCTGGATATCATTAAGATACTTATCCGGCAAACCCGGCCCTACAGGATCGATTAAACATTGACTGGTTTCATCAAGTAACATGATTGAGCCCATCAACCCATCAAAATAGGATTCAATCAGTGTGATGATTTGTTCCAACGTCCTTTTATACTCATATCCTTTGAACTCGATCTGATAGCAATGATTCTCCAGCTCTAGCAAGATCTCGGCTTGTTTTTGCTCGGTAATATCTTTTGCAATAAATAACTTTCTATCATGACCAAATTGATTAATACCAAACACCGAGACCAGTAAATATCTCTTATCACCATTTTCATTTTTTATAATTAATTCGGTTGGTGATGTTGGCGGCTTTTTTAATTCACCCGCAACATAGACATTCATATCAGCCATAAGCAAATCCAGATCGCTTGCATGCTGACCCAGTGCTTTTTCTCTGGAGCACCTCTGGACCTCGCAAAAACGTTGATTGACATCCATGATGATATTTTCATAATTCGTCAACCAGATAATATCTGAACTTGATTTAATAAACGTCTCGAGAAAATCACGCGCCTGATTCAATTCGTTTTCAAAACTTAGCTGATCAGTAATATCCCGAACAACAACGACAACCGAAGTTAAATTACCAGAAGGTGAAAAATAAGGGTTATAGATAGAGTGCAAGGTTTTTTTCACGCCGTCAGGAAATTTTTTTACTATCATTCCTGAAACGCGAGCCTGTTTGTTAATACATTCATCCAGCCTGGGTTTTATATATTCTTCAAAATCTTTTTCACCAAGTAGCAGTTTTACATGTCGATTAACAATTTTGTCTTGTGGTTTATTAAAGTAGGTTTCATAAGCCGCGTTAACAAAGATATATTCATAATCAAGATTAACGATCGACATCAAATCGCTGGAACTACTCACCAGGTTCTTATAAGCAGACAGCACTTCTTCATGTTTACTCTGATTAAGACAATCTGCCAGGCGAACACTAAACAACTGGATCAATGACTGGTAATGTTGAAGTCGCTTTAACGGCTTTTGATTGATAACGCAGAAATAGCCCATGGTTTCACCGTCCATGGATAACAGTTCAGTCGCGCAAAAGCTTTCAATATGGAACCGATCCAGCTGAAATTTGGGATAACTATTCTGAAAACCGTCAGCAATAAATAACCCGTTTGTGCCGGACAGTTCCGCGAAGGGAGATTGCTGTAATGGGAAACTTATGGACGCTTGAAAATCACCGTCGCGTAAATAATTGATTGTCTCACATCGTTGGGTCTCATGTTGTAGTCTGATCACCATGGTGATATCAGCACTTAAAACATGATGAACCTGAGCAGTAAATTGTTCGAAGAAGTTTTCAGAGTAGCGTATAGAAAATGCCTTGGCAGATAGCGCAAAGGTTGATTCGTAACGATAGTTTTCAAGTTCTATCGACGCTTTTGCTGCAACATCCTGCAAAATGCCAAAATAAAAGTCCTTATCTCGCATAGGCTTTGTGTCAAGCATATATAAATGGCCAATGACGTTTTGACGATGATCAAACAGCGGCACTGCACAGTAGCTCTCAGAATTTAACTTATCCAGATCCTTATCTTTGGGAAAATGTTTTTTGACTTCCTCAGCGCAGATATACTCCTCGCCCTTTATCACCTCTTCGCATGGCGTATTTTTTAATTCGTACTCCAGATTTTCCATATGCTGACCGTTATGTACAAAGGCCATGGTACGTACACTGGTGTCGGTATAGTCGGTACATTCGGTAATCGCTACCGTGCTGACCCCGGCTTTTCTTGCAATCATGTCAACCAGCTCTTCAAAAAATACAAGGGTATTGCCGTAATCATTCGCTGGTGACGGAAGATTAATATTTTGAGACACATAAGGCTTATCCAGAACAAACACACTATCGATTCGGATAATCCTGTTGTCATCATCTTTTAATGCTATCGCCTGCTCTGTGATGAATTCAGCCTGTTCCAGATTATTAAGTATGCGATAACGAAGCGAGTAACTGCCATGCTGTTCAAGTAAGTCGGGCACTGATTTTGCAATTAATGAACGATCCTGGTCATAGACAATATCTTCCAGTTTATTTTTGCCAATGATCTGCTCAGTCTGGTAACCAAACTGTCGGCTGAATGAATGATTACACTCCCGAATCGTGCCATCGACACTACGGCTGATGACAGGCATATCGATAATTTTTGTTAAATTGCGAAAGCGATTAAGACTAAACCTCGGTCGGTATAGCAGCTCTTCATTGTAACTATTTTCAGTCTTTATGGCCGAGTCCATTCGCTGAATAAAAATATAGTGATTGACCGGCGAACGCTGGTTATCAATTCCTTTAACCAGCAACAGCATGACGTTAATTAACGAGCCGTCTTTTTTCTTTGCATTTAACTGGATTTCTGCACGACCGTTATCCAGCATATCCTGATAGGCTTTTGTAGCCAGGGATTTATCATCTTCATCGATGTTATCCAACCAGACCATATTCAACATCTCGGAAATCTCGAAGTTGAATTTTTCTGCATAACTCTGATTAACGGTCAGGTAATTACCCTGCTTATCAATTCTCGCAATACATTCAATGGCAGCATCGAAAATATCGCGAATTTCTGCAGACCGAGACGAGCTGTTTTTTAAGGACATATATCTAATCTGATAAAGCTAATTTCTAAATGAAAAACAAATAAATACGCAAATTATTTCCTTATTTGATTATTGTGTAGTGCATATTGGTAAATGTCGTTAATATCACACATCTTTGCTCTCTTAAGTAAGAAATATAATGTGATACAGTTCTCATTATCCTGTATCGCTGATTGTTTCTAAAAATGACAACTGATATCGCGCAATCTAATTAGTGAACTAAAATTTTTAATTTTTAGTGGGTTACCAAACTATCTTAACTTAAGTTCAAGTAAAAAAGGAATGTCTCTATTTTTTCAATTTCTCGGTAGGAAGCTATGTCAATTAACACGCATATAAATCTATTAAAGAACCGGCGCACCAAGATCATCGCGACGCTGGGACCCGCCAGCAGCGATGCGCAAAAAATCAGGCAACTGATCAAGGCCGGCGTCAATGTTTTTCGGCAAAATATGTCGCATGGCGATCACGACTACCACAGAGAGACCTATGCATTGGTCAGACAAATCTCTGCTGAGCTGGACAAACCCATTGCCATCCTTGCCGACCTTTGCGGGCCTAAAATAAGAACCGGGAAATTTAAAAACGATGCGATTGAACTGATTGATAACAACAGTGTGATTGTTACCACACGCGATGTAATCGGTGAAGATAATTTGATCCCTTCGCAATATGCTGCCCTGGCCGATGATGTAGAACCTGGCGATCGAATATTAATGGCCGACGGTAATCTCGAACTGGAGGTTGAGAAAGTTGAAAGTTCTGAAATCACCTGTACGGTAATTTATGGTGGCAGACTCGGTAATCATAAAGGGATTAATTTGCCAGGTGTTAACGTCTCGGCACCGTCACTAACTGAAAAAGATAAACGTGATGCTCAGCTGGCATTGGATCTGGGTGTTGATTACATGGCGCTGTCTTTCGTCAGGTCAGCAAAAGATATTTTTGATCTGAGGCAATTAATAGAGATGCACGAAAACTCGGCAGGTATTATTGCCAAGATAGAAAAACCGGAGGCACTGGCTGAGGCCAATGCCATTATCGATGCATCGGATGGGATTATGGTTGCACGTGGAGACCTTGGCGTAGAATTAAATCCGGAACAGGTACCGGTTGCGCAACATCAATTAATTGATCTGGCTAGAAAGAAATTTAAACCGGTCATCGTTGCGACGCAGATGCTGGAATCAATGATCGAAAATGCCCGACCCACTCGCGCGGAGGTCACCGATGTGGCAAATGCCGTTACGCTTGGTACTGATGCAATCATGCTATCGGGTGAGACGGCAGTCGGCGCATTTCCAGTAGATGCCGTCAAAATGATGGATCGTATTGCCCGACAAACAGAATCCTATCTCTGGGCACAACATGCCTATGGTGGCAGGGTCAATGATAAAAAAACGAGTGAAGCAATCCCGGTATGGGAAGCGGTAGCAAATTCAATGGCACATCTGGCACAGGATCTAAAAGCACGAGCGGTTGTTGTGTTATCTCAAAGTGGCATGTCGGCCGCGACCATGAGCTCAGCAAGACCCGCGGCACCGGTGGTTGCTATCACAGGTAATATTCAAGCCTGTCGAAAAATGGCCCTGTATTGGAGTGTTATCCCGATTCAATCCGACGATGCCGGCAAGACTAACCCGAATGAATTAGCCAGACAGACGGTGAAAGAAGTCGGTATGGCAAATGATGGCGATAAAGTGTTATTGGTCAGAGGCTTTCACGATGAAATTAAACTCAATACGCCATCGGTGACGGTGATTACGGTTTAATACTATCGAACCTTATAGATTGGCAAAGCACCGTCAGCAGCGGTTTGATAGCGTACGCTGAAATCTTTAAAGCCGGCCAAGGCTTCCTCCGGGTCCTTGTCATGACGCAATTCATACGAATCAATACCGCAACGCTGCATAAAAAATAATTGATCCCGTAGCACATCACCTATTGCGCGAAGCTCTCCGTTAAAACCATAACGCTCTTTTAATAGTCGGGCATGAGAATAAGAGCGCCCATCTTTAAACGCAGGGAAATCGAGTGCTATCAAATCAAAATGTGACAAGTCATCAACAACGGCTTCTGTTTCAATATCGCCATCGATCCAGATGGCATGTCTGTAATTATTTGCCAGCAGTGATTCACGATTCTCTTGCCAAAATGCAAACGGTACGATGACATCGCCAGCAGGACAATCTGCAATCGACTCTATCTCCCGGACTAGCGTCCAATTATCTTCAACTACCTTTGACTCTTTAATGACTCGCATAGACTTTTTCCTTAAACGGTGACATACCCACGCGTCGGTAAGTATCCAGAAAGCGCTCATCTTCGTGTCGATTTTCGATGTAAACATCAATCAGCTTAGCAATCACATCTGCAACCTCAGCTTTGGCAAATGATGGTCCTAATCTATCGCCCAGTGACGCCTGTTTCTCGGCCGAACCACCCAGCGTTAATTGATAGTGTTCTTCGCCCTTCTTATCTACACCCAGAATACCGATATGCCCGACATGGTGATGTCCACAGGCATTCATACAACCTGACATCTTTATTTTAAGCTCACCTATATCATGCAAATAATCCAGATCGTCGAATTTTTCATTTATCTGTTTTGCAATCGGAATAGAACCGGCATTGGCCAATGAACAAAAATCCAGACCCGGACAACAAATCATGTCAGTGAGCAAACCTATATTCGGCGTTGCCAACTGTTGTTCCGACAGCTTTTGCCAAAGGGTATATAAATCCGCCTGTTTCACATTAGGCAATACCAGGTTTTGATCGTGCGTCACAATAATTTCACTATAGCTATATTGATCAGAAAGCGAAGCAATCCACTCCATTTGCTCGGCAGTGGCATCGCCCGGTGCAACACCCGGTGATTTTAATGAGATGACCACGGCTTTATAGCCAGCTACCTTATGATTAAATAAATTGCGCTTTGCCCAATTGGCAAAGGCTTTATCAGATGCCAGATGCTGTTCAAACGTATTATCGTTACTGGCATCCGTATCATAGTCCGGCATGGTAAAAAATGATTTAACGCGATCAATTTCTTTTTGATCTAGTTGCATCACACCGTCTTTGATGTGTTCCCACTCTTCCTCGACCTGACGGGTAAATTCTTCTTGGCCCAATGCGTTGACAAGGATTTTAATTCTCGCTTTATAAATATTATCTCTTCTGCCATGACGGTTATAGACACGTAATATTGCTTCAAGATAAGACAACAGGTGTTTCTTCTCCAAAAACGGACGTATGGTCGGTCCTATGTAAGGCGTGCGGCCCAGGCCACCACCAGCAATGATCTCGAAGCCCACTTCTCCGGCTTCATTTTTAACCAGGTAGATACCTATATCATGCACCTGTACTGCCGCTCTGTCGTTAGTAGCGCCCGAGACGGCAATCTTGAATTTTCTCGGCAGAAAGGAAAACTCTGGATGAAAGGTCGACCACTGTCGAATAATTTCACAATAAGGCCTTGGATCTTCCAACTCGTCCTCGGCAACACCGGCAAACTGATCAGAAGTCGTATTACGAATGCAGTTACCACTGGTTTGAATCGCATGCATCTCAACCGAGGCCAAATCAGCAAGGATATCCGGCACGCGTTCCAGATCGGGCCAGTTATATTGGACATTTTGTCGGGTACTAAAATGCGCGTAATTCTTATCGTATTCGCGTGAGATGTGCGCCAACATGTTCAGTTGCTTGCTGGAAAGCAAACCATATGGAATGGCGACGCGTAGCATCGGCGCATGACGTTGAACATAAAGACCGTTCATTAAACGTAGTGGGCGAAATTCATCCTCGCTTAACTTTCCTTCAAGGAAGCGTTTTGTCTGGTCACGAAATTGTTCAACACGTTCGTCAACAATCGTTTGATCGTAATCGTCGTACTTATACATAGTTAGAATTTATATCCTGCTATATTGAACGCTGCGAAAGATAGCAAGACGTTGCTAGATGGAAAAAGACTAAATATTACTATATTTATAAACAATTGTTATTAAAAACACATCTGTAACACTGACAAGCTGAATCAGTGTTCAGAGCGCTCAGGAAAATTGGTACTTGGCGAGGAGATAACGGCCTTTACGGGTGAGATAGCCCTCTAGATCAATAAAACCCATTGTTTTCGCCATCCTGAATAAGGACTCAGGCTGGTTAGAAGGAAGATAGACTAGTCCATCACCGTAGCGAAACTGAAGTACCTTGGCGATATCCGCCTCTAATTCTGGCTCCAGATCAGATTCGACGGTTTTTAACAACTTGTTTTCCTGTGTTTTTATTTTCAATATTTATATTATTTATTAAGTAGTTATATAGTTTATTTATTTAAAACTGTCAAATATTAGACTTATTAATATGATATTCATCACTATTTATGGGGAGTAATTAAAAAATTTATGACAAATGCTGCTTGGCTAGATAGTCATGCGTGCGCATTTCCTCCAAACGACTGACAGTACGTTTAAACCCCTCCGCCAGCCGTTTACCTGTATATAAGTCAACAGGTTCTGCCTCAGCGGTAACGATCAGTTTGACATGTCGATCGTAGAACTCATCAATCAAGGTCATGAAACGTTTCGCCAGATCGTTTTCCATGTCCGTCATCACAGTCACATTAGCCAACAATACCGTTTGAAACTGACGGGCCAGCTCGATGTAATCCGCCGGTCCTCGCGGACCATCGCACAGCGCAACAAATTCAAACCAGGCGACGCCGTCACCACATAACACGGTTTCAATCTCCCGGCCCTCAATCTCGAGTGTTTTGTTTGCAACGCCCTCATCCGGACTAATATGCACAAAATTGTTTCTCAGCATGGCTTCAGCCTGATCATCCAAGGGCACATGGTAGATCTCAGCCTGGTCAAGGAATTTCAATCGATAATCAATACCGGAATCAATATTGACGACCCGGGTGTGTGATTTGATTAACGCAATCGCCGGGAGAAACCGCTCTCGCTGCAATCCGCCTTGATATAAATCATCGGGATGTTGATTAGACGTGGCGACCAATACCACACCTCGCTCAAACAATGCCTCAAACAAACCTGCCAGCAACATCGCATCGGTAATATCAGACACATGAAATTCATCGAAACAGATAACCCGTGTCTTGCTGGCAATATCATCAGCGATTAACGTAAGCGGACTCTCGGTATTCTTCAGCGCTTTTAATTGATGATGTATTGATTGCATGAAGCGATGAAAATGAATGCGCATTTTTTCTTCAAACGGCAAACACGAATAAAAGCAATCCACCAGATAGGTTTTACCACGACCCACGCCGCCCCAAAAATAAAGCCCTTTGGTAGTCTCATTTTTCTTGAACAGCGCTGCGCGAATACCGGCTAGCAACGATGGCTTGTTCTCTATTGCTATCAATTCATCAAATAATACCTGAATACATTCCACTGCTTTTTGCTGCGACGGATCGAATTCAAAATCCTCTCGCTGCAGATCAAGCTGATACTTCTCTATGGGTGTTGTCATGATGGAATCTATTCAGCAAAATAAAATCTATTTGTTATAGAATCATAAAATAGTATCACGACCCGCCTATGCTACCAGCGCTGATTATCGTATTCGTTCTACTCGTTATTTTTGTCCCACAGTTTTGGGTCAAGGCTGTGCTGAAAAAATACGACACCCCAATTAGTGAGATGCCGGGCACTGGTGCCGAACTGGTCAGCCACCTGAAAAATAAATTTAACCTGGAAAAACTGGATGTTGAGATAGCTGAGCAGAATAACGATCACTATGACCCCAGAGCAAAAACGGTCAGGCTATCGGAAAGTAATTTTAATGGTACCTCACTGACCGCAGTCACTATCGCCGCACATGAATTTGGACATGCACTGCAGGATCACACGGCATACAAACCCTTACAATGGCGAACGCGCTTTGCCGAGTTTTCATCCATCGCACAAAAGCTCGCATCAGTCATACTACTGTCCTTACCCTTTTCCTTTATTCTGGTAAAAGTCCCGTTTTTTAATCTGACTTTGTTACTCAGCGGCTTGAGTGTGATGTTTTTACCGGTGATATTACATCTGATGACCTTACCGGTTGAGTTTGACGCCAGTTTTAACCGTGCCTTACCGATCCTTGAGAAAGGTGAGTACTTACCAGCATCCGCATTGCCGATAGCCAGAAAAATATTAACCGCTGCGGCATTGACCTATGTTGCTGCATCCTTAGCCAGTCTGCTTAATTTTTATCGCTGGTTAGCGATACTCAGAAGATAAATCTGCGCCTAAAACAGTTGCTGCTGTTGCCCGCTCAACACCGGTTTAATAAAGCTATGACAATTTAATTGAATGTGTTCGCCTTTCGCTATGCCCAAACGGGCACAGCACTTATTAAAACGTTGTTGGATTAAATCAGCGAAAACACCGGTACCTTTCAGGCGCTGACGATAATCAGCATCGTAGTCTTTTCCACCACGTGACTGCCGAATGACACTCATGACATGCTCGGCTTTGTCTGGATAGTGATGCTGTAACCATTGTTTAAATAATGTCTTGATTTCATGTGGCAGCCTCAGCAAGACATAACCGGCACTCTCAATACCTGCGGAGTTTGCTTGTTCGAGTACTGTTTCCATTTCGTGATCGTTGATAAAAGGAATCACCGGAGCAAACATCACACCGACCGGGATGCCTGCTTGTGATAATGTCTTTAGGGTTTGTAAGCGTCTTGCCGGTGCGGTTGCTCGCGGCTCCATGCTTTGCATCAGAATATTGTTAAGCGTGGTGATAGAAATAAACACTTTCACCAGATTGTCTTTCGCCATTGACGACAATAAATCCAGATCGCGCTCAACCAGACTGGACTTGGTAACAATAGTTACAGGATGTCTGGTCTCATGCAGTAATTCAATGATCTGGCGCGTGACCTTCAAGCCACGTTCAATTGGTTGATAGGCATCGGTGTTACCACCTAATGCAATCGGACTACATTGGTAAGTTGGTGCGGATAATTCCCGCTTTAACAGTTCGACCGCATTTTTCTTGTAGAACAACCGGGTTTCAAAATCCAGGCCGGGTGACAAGTCCATATAGGCATGTGCAGGCCGTGCATAACAATAAATACAGCCATGCTCACAACCGCGATAAGGATTAATCGACTGGGTGAACGGAATATCCGGCGAGTTATTGGAAGAAATAATACGTTTCGCCTTTTCTTCGACCACAGTCGTTGTCGGTTTGGTATTACTCTCTGCAGTGAGCCACCCGTCATCAATCCGTTCGCGGGTATTTTCTAAAAAACGCGCATCCGGATTACTGGCGGTTCCCCGCCCCTTGATCTCGTCTTGTTCAGGAAGCGTCATCAGTAAAATAATCTGCTCAAATTCGGTTGTCGAATGATAGTATAAGTCTCCTAAATGCTTCATCAACTACACTCATTTATACCGGCTCACGCGTAATACAGATTATGCTGCTTCCCATCTACGCTGACGCGATTTTATTGATTCTGCTGGTGCTGGTGATATTCCTGTTATACCGCTCCTATCTGGGTAACGCAGTGAACAGCAGCCTGATTCGACTGGAAACGCGTTTTGACGAACAACAAAAACAACTGGATCGTTTTCAGGAACAGCTTAACCGTGCTCAAACCGCACAGATTGAAGCCTTGTTCAAACAATCCGCCAATCTGTCGGAAACCATGGCAGATTTGAAACATCAGCTAAGTCGTTTGTTGGGCGAACATCAAACCCGTTTCGAGCAGCGTCAGGGTGAGGCAATTAAAACCCTGAATGAAAGTTTACAAACCGGCATGACCCAGTCACAACAACAAGTGAATGAATCACTGTCACGTAATATTGAAGGCTTGATGAAACAGGTCAACCAATTGACTGAAAAAACCGACTTACGCCTGAAAGAGATCAGCGGTCAGGTAGAAAAACGATTAGCAGAAGGATTTGAAAAAACAACGGCAACATTCACTGATATTGTTAAACGCCTGGCATTAATTGATGAGGCACAAAAAAAGATCACCGAGCTATCCGGCAATGTCGTCAGTCTGCAAGAGGTATTAAACGATAAACGTTCACGCGGGGCATTTGGAGAAGTTCAATTAAATTCACTTATCAGTAATGTGATGCCTGAATCCAGTTTTAACATTCAGCACAAACTCTCGAATGATAAAGTCGCCGACTGTGTCCTGTTTCTGCCCGAACCAACCGGCAACATCGCGATTGATTCCAAATTTCCGCTGGAATCATATCGAAAGATGACCGATCTGACCTTAAGCAGTCATGAACGTAATCAGGCAGAAAAGCAGTTTCGCACTGATGTCAGTAAACATATTAAAGACGTCAGTGAAAAATATATTATTAAAGGCGAAACCTCGGATGGCGCTGTGATGTTTATACCGGCCGAGGCTATCTTTTCAGAAATCCAATCACATTACCCGGATCTGGTGGATCGTGCTCACCGGTCCAGAGTCTGGATGGTGTCACCAACCACGTTATGGGCGACCTTGAACACCGCTCGGGCAGTATTGAAAGATGCCGCCACCCGTGAACAGATTCATATCATCCAGGAACACCTGCGTCATCTCGCAGCGGATTTTGGTCGCTTCCAACAGCGTATGGATGACCTGGCAAAGCATATCGATCAGGCCCATCGCGATGTCGACAAGATCAATACATCGGCTAAAAAAATCAGCCATCGCTTCGAAAAAATCGAAAACGTCGAACTGGGAAATACTAAACAAGTCACACTTTCTGCCGATAATAATGATAATAGTGACTAATATTGCATTGCATCAATTTTAATCTTGTTTATAATCAAATAGTAACTATGCAAAATACGCTTTTATTTTTACAGTTTGCTAGTGTAAGCAGATGGAGCTAAGAGGTATCATTTTTGATGTCGACGGCACCCTTGCCGATACTGAAGAATTGCATCGTCTCGCGTTCAACAAGGCATTCAGCGATTTTGATCTCGACTGGCACTGGTCCGAACAGCAGTATTACGACATCCTCTCGATTTCCGGCGGCAAAGAACGCTTTAAGTATTGTCTTGATAACGATCTCGAACTCAAGGATCAGATCAAAGATGTCCCGGGCTTCATCATTGACTTACATCGCTGTAAATCTGAACATTATCAAAACTTGCTTCGAAGCGATGAGTTACAGTTACGTTCTGGCGTAGAGCGTCTGATTAGCGAAGCCATAGACGAAGATATTTCCCTGGGTATCGCCACTAGCTCATCAACGGATAATTTCAATACGCTGGTTGAACAAACACTGTCAGTTGATCCCAACGAGATTTTCAAAACGATTGTGACTTGCGATGTTGTCTCCGACAAAAAACCCTGCCCAGTAGTATATCAATGTGCCATGTCAGGATTGGGACTGACACCTGAGGTTTGTGTTGCGATTGAAGATACTAGCAATGGAAATGAAGCTGCAATTAATGCCGGTATCACCAGTATTATTACGACGCATGCCTACACCAAAGATAATGACTTCAACGGCGCATCTTTGGTCATTGATAAACTGGGTGAAACAAATGAGCCTTTCACTAGCAGCCAGGGCGAGACCTATGGCAAACAAATGGTAGATGTTGAGTTAATCCAAAAGATTATACTTCGTCAATGTGACAAAGAGTTTACGACCGACTTTGACGACACCCCAAACTACGCTGCCCAATCAAGATAATTACACATAAAAAATTATTCCACGTATACTAGCTACAGTATCTTTTAACAGGAATTAAACGGTGTAACATAGCTCCTTATAGCGATCACCTGCTAAACATTATCCGAATATAGATATATGACCTTATCTGAACTACGTTACATAGTAGCAGTAGCAAAAGAACTTCATTTTGGCCGTGCGGCAGAACGTTGTTTTGTGAGCCAGCCAACCTTGAGTGTCGCTGTTAAAAAACTCGAAGACGAACTCGACGTTACTCTGTTTGAACGGCATCAACATGAAGTCGCGATTACTGAAATTGGCCAAACGATTGTCAGACAGGCTGAAATTATTCTTAATGAAGCCAATAACCTGAAAGAGATAGCGCTAAATAACAAGGACGAACTCAGCGGCGAACTTAAGCTGGGAATTATTTATACAATTGGGCCTTATTTGTTACCCGATATGATTTCGTTGATGAACAATTCAGAATCCAATCTCTCTTTTATCATCGAAGAAGACTACACCGTCAATTTGTCGAAGAAATTAAAAGCAGGCGAAATCGACATTGCCATTATGGCGAACCCTTACGAGGAGAGCGGTATCAATACTGAAGTACTTTACAAGGAACCGTTTGTTGTTGCACTACCTAAACAACACCCGTTGGCAAAAAAGAAAAAACTGAATCCGGATGATTTGCTGGACGATACCATGCTGCTGTTAAAAACTGGCAACTGTTTTCGGGATCAGGTACTGGAGCTTTGTCCGAGTTGTATCAACCCGATGAAAAAAACCAAAGAGATTCAAAAAACGCTCGAAAGCAGCTCCATCGAAACCATTAGACAAATGGTCGCAGCAGATGTCGGTATCACCATCCTGCCCTCACTCTCGACAAAACAGAATACCGGTTTGAATAGCCTGCTTGAGTTCAGACCATTCAATAAACCGATACCGCATCGGGAAGTCATTATCGCCTATCGTAAATCCTATCCCAGGATGAAAGCGGTCGAGTATGTTAAAGAGCTGATTAAAAACTGTAAGCTCGATCTTTAACCAGCTTCTCCTGAAAGAACTTAGGGCTTTATTACCAGAAAGGCCGCTGTATTACCTCGAATAATTCTAAACAGCAGTGCATCATCTTTCTTATTCACTGCATCAAGAAATTGTCCCATGTTTACTACATCCATTCGATTCACAGACGTAATCACATCACCTTCTCGTAGACCACTCACCCAGGCGATACTGCCGCGTTCGACTTTTATTACCTGAACACCGTTTACTTTTCGAAAGTAAGGGCTGTCCTGTTTTATTTCACCTACCGTCACACCTTGTAATAGTTTGTTAACTGAGCGTGGCGAGGAAGAATTATTGGCTGCAATACGATTCTCTTCAACCGTGATCGTGAAGCGCTTTTCTTTTCCGTTACGTAACACGGTCATTTTGACTTTTTGACCAATCGGTAATAGCCCTACACGATTCCTTAAATCACCAGCATTGCGAATTCGTTTACCGTCAACCGATAAAACGATATCACCCGGTTTCAGTCCCGCTTTATCAGCCGGTGATTTTTCCAGCACTTCATTAATGATAGCTCCGGATCGTCGTTCTAAATCAAACGCTTCAGCTAACTCGGGACTGATGTCCTGCATGCTCACGCCGAGATAAGCGCGCTTCACCTCACCAGTTTCAAGCAACTGTTCCATGATCTGTAACGCCATGTTAATCGGGATGGCGAAGCCAATACCAATATTGCCACCACTTTGAGAAAAAATAGCGGTATTAATTCCAACCAGTTCCCCGCGAAGATTCACCAGTGCCCCGCCGGAATTACCCGGATTAATCGATGCATCCGTCTGGATAAAATCTTCATAGCCTTCGATACCCAAACCACTTCGGCTCAGGGCACTGATGATGCCTGAGGTAACAGTTTGTCCCAGGCCAAAGGGATTACCAATCGCAACGACAAAATCACCCACGTTAATCGAATCGGAATCTGTAGTCTGAATGTCCGTCAGGTTTTTTGCCGGCACCTTGATCACCGCCACATCGGTTTCAGGATCGGTACCGACGACTTCTGCTTCTAACTGTTGCCCATCTCGCATCGTGACCGTAATTTGGATAGCGTTGGCAATGACATGATTGTTGGTCAAGATTAATCCGCGTTTGGCATCAACTATCACACCGGAACCCAAACTACTGGTTTTACGCTCAATCATCTGATCCGGTACACCAAAAAAACGTCGAAAAAACGGATCGGCAAAGAGCGGATTCATGTTTTGTTGAATGCGACCTTCCGTCGCGATATTAACCACCGCCGGTGTTACCTTCTCCAGCATGGGTGCCAGACTGGGTAACTGTTTCCCATCAACTTCTATGGGTAATGCAGCATTCACCAATGACGCAAAAAGAGAAACTAAAATAAAAAAAGCGTGATAAATACCTAGCTTCAAACTGTTCTTCATGGGATCGTTTCCTGATTTTTTTATATTAGTAAAAGGCGGTGGTTTTAAAGTTCAATAGGGATAATTGAGAACATAAAAAAGGCGGGCTGACCCCGCCTTTGTCTACATCAATCAGATTTAGCTCTTCACTTCGATACGACGTGGCTGCACCTTTTCATGCTTGGGCAAAACGATAGTTAACACACCATCTTTACCTGTCGCCTCAATGCGATCAGCATCAGCCGTATCCGGCAGGCTAAAACGTCGATAAAAGGTGCCGCTCATTCGCTCGACGCGCGTGTAAGCTTCGTTCTCCTGTTTATTTTCAGAAGTCCGTTCACCTTTAATACTCAAAATACCATCTTCCATGGTGATATCGATATCCTTCGGATCGACACCCGGCAGGTCGGCAGTAATTAAAAAGCGATTTTGCTCTTCTTTAATATCGACGGCTGGACGCCAATGACTGGTGACCACATTTGAGTAATCACTGTCTCCGTTATTTTGGTCAAGATAGCCTCGATTCAATTGTTGCTGAACACGTTCCAATAAATTCCAGGGTTCATAAGATGAAAGCGTCATAGTGTTATCCTCCACAAGTCAGTTAGTTAACACGACATATTGTCTTGCTAACTAAATGGGGATAGCCGTTATTTTTTCAAGTTAGAAAAACTAGATTCGGTAAGCCGTTTTTGTCATCACTTTGGATATCACGGACATGACACGTTTGATCGGTTTGGGTAATTCGTTGGCACCCGCATGTTCCGCTGTCGTTGCGTGCTTTAATTCATCAGTTCGCATTTGCTCAAGTATGGCTCGGGTGCGTGTGTCATCAGCAGGTATCTGCAGTAAGTGTTTATCGAGATGACGAACAACCTGATATTCAGTTTCTGCCAAAAAACCCAGATTCCATTTATCACCGAAACTACCGGCAATTAATCCAATTCCAAACGACCCGGCATACCATAGCGGCTGCAAATAACTCGGGTGATCGTCTAATTCGCGCAGTCGAGCTTCACACCAGTCGAGGTGATCAATCTCCTCGTCAGCCGACTGCATCATATCTTGCTTGAGTTCGTCACTGTCAGCAGTCAGGGACTGGGCCTTATATAATGCCTGAGCGGCTATTTCACCCGCGTGATTCACCCGCATTAATGCGGCTATTTCCTGTTTTTGTTGCACAGATAATGGTGCTTCGGGCTGATCGGCTGCCGGGTAATCGCGAGCGCCTCTGTTATGGTCAGACTCATGCAGGTTCTTGAGCGCACTATCGAAAGCGACAATCAAATTATCTAGCCCACTAAACTTTTGATTTTTCATGCTTTTCTATAAATGTACTGTCTATTAACCGATATGTTAATGCGTTACGAATGTCATAATCCAGAGCTAAACGATCTATTTGCCAATTAGCAGCCTTGTTATATTGACACAAATGGGGTCAATCCGTAGTATTCACGCTCTTTTTTCAGGGCAATTCGAATTCTAGGACAAAGCATGAAGACCTTTACTGCAAAACCTGCTGAAGTCAAACGCGACTGGTATGTTGTTGATGCGACGGGTAAGACGCTAGGCCGGCTGGCTAGCGAAGTCGCACATCGCCTGCGCGGCAAACATAAAGCAGAATATACCCCTCACGTTGACACTGGCGATTACATTGTTGTGATCAATGCCAAAGATATTCGCGTCAGTGGCAACAAACGTACCGATAAGCTTTATTATCATCACACCGGTTACCCTGGCGGTATTAAATCCATCAGTTTTGAAAAACAGATCGCAAAAAAACCTGAAAAAGTCATCGAGACTGCAGTAAAAGGCATGCTTCCCAAAGGTCCACTTGGACGAGCAATGTATCGTAAATTAAAAGTGTATCCTGATGCGCAACATCAGCATGCTGCGCAACAACCACAGGTATTGGAGATTTAATCATGGCAGACACCTACTACAGTACTGGACGACGCAAGAACGCTTCTGCCCGCGTTTTTCTTAAAAAGGGTTCCGGTCAAATCACAATCAACAATCGCACGTTGGAACAATATTTCGGACGTGAAACCGGACAAATGATTGTTCGCCAACCATTGGAAACTATCGATATGGTTGATAACTTTGATTTCAACATTACTGTTACCGGTGGTGGCATTTCAGGACAAGCCGGTGCTATTCGCCATGGTATTACCCGTGCCCTGATTGAATATGATGAAACCTTACGTAAGCCATTGCGCCAGGCCGGTTTTGTTACACGTGATGCAAGAGAAGTGGAAAGAAAGAAAGTCGGTCTACACAAGGCCCGCAAACGTCCACAATTCTCAAAACGTTAATTGCTTGCCGATTAACAATTTTAAAAAAGAGGGGTTACCCTCTTTTTTTTGCTGTAAAGAAAATGATGAGGGTTAATCCAATACTGGTATTATGGATTCTGACCTATGATTTTAGATGGTTCGACACAAAATCATCAGGAATGATTTTGAACAGCGCAAGCTGGCCCAAAGGGCGCAGGGCAGGAAGCCCGGAGTAAATAGGCAAGGATAGCCGATTTGGATATCGCGAAAGCGATACACGAAGTGCGAGTTACAGGAATGTAACGAGTCAGTCCTCTATCCCAGTAGAGGATCCATAAATTGAGAGTGAATTGGGGGTTCGTCTAATGGTAGGACTACGGACTCTGACTCCGTCAGTAGAGGTTCGAATCCTCTACCCCCAGCCAATATAAAAAGGAAAAGTCGGCTTGCTGGCTTTTCCTTTTTATTTGCATGCAGAAGCTTCGAACCGATAATAGGTTCGACCGATTGGTATGGAACGAATCGGAACAGTCGAGCTTTGCGAGACTGACCCGCAGGGCAAAATACAGGGATGTATTTTGTAGTCCTCTACCCCCAGCCATTAAAACGGCTTTTCAGCCTTTAATTTTCTAGCTATCCCTTCGGAAATCGACAACTAAAACCGTTTTTTATTAATTATTCATAAATACGTAATGCAAATCATTATCATTTGCATTATAATTTATTTCATATAGCTTTTTGGTCATAACTAACCGTAATTTCAAACAGGGATCGCCATGGAAATAGACAAACCCGATAATCACCTGCCGAGCCTGGAAGTATTAATGGCTTCAATTTATTACTTGATGACGCGCTATGCACGATTACCGGATACAAAATTATCCCAGGCAATTTCCGATCATTTTGAAATGCTTAGTAATCATCCTAATTGCGATTCCGAGATCCTGAAAAAAGCAGGCTATCGCCTGGCATCGCAATGGAAAGAATACTTGCAGGATGAAGACACAAATTTATCGGCAGATTCCTTATTCATCACACAATCACAACCGAAGGTACATTAATCACTCATAACTTAAGGAGATTGTTATGCACACTCCATGTGAAACGGTTTTATTAGGACAATCACAATTTTGCAGTGTTTCCTATTGTGCAGACTGTAAGGCCTATCATTTACACATTGGTCCTATGACTATGCATTTAAAAGAAAAGGTATTTGAAAGCGTATGCGAAGTGTTAATCGATGTATACATGAGAAAAAATAAACAAACTCACTATATTGATCAAAGCGTTCGTCAACATTAAGTAATTATTCACTATCACGAACACCCGCTTTTAATAGTGATAGATAACAAGGTTTGTTAAAAGAGAAATTCCTCCTGTATTTCTCTAGACAAAAACAGCGAGGTGTCTGTCGTTTCCTCTCTCATACGTCGGCATCTCGCTGTTACCTCTAACATAACATGTAGACCTAAACACAAAATAAAAGACAACGTGAATTAAAAAGTTAACGACAAGAATTAATCAGTGACAATATTTGAAAAGCTTAATATAATAATGAGAATGATTCGTATTTGTATTTTATGTAATTTTTTAATGATTAGTAAAGACTTACCCCAAATAGATTCGCTGCTCTCCTGCCTGATCAGGCTCATGTCGAACTATCAACTTTCCCCTCATGAAAGTCAGCTGATGACATTAGTTCAAGTCATCAAACAGGTGCAAAGTCATCCTGATTATCAAGGTAATCAACCAGTACAGGTGGCAATGGAACAAGCGCTTCCCATTTGGCAGGCAAAAATACAACAGCTTCAGCAAAAAGCCTGTTGTCAGCAAATTCAAGCATACAAAAAAAACAGGTCGTTACACTGACCTGACTCGTTAAGTAACCGGAGGAAATAAATCATGGATCAAAAAGTCAATTTACTACCGTCAACCGCCCTGGAGTCAATTCAAGGTGATATTAATATTCGGACCCGATACGCCAATTATATTGGTGGTGAGTGGGTTGAACCTGCAAAAGGCAGTTATTTTGAAAACACCACGCCTATCACCGGCGAAATAATCTGTGAGATTGCTCGCTCGACTGAGCAGGATATAGAAAAAGCACTGGATGCAGCGCATGCAGCCAAACAAGGCTGGGGTAAAACCTCGGTCACAGACAGAGCCAATATTCTTCTGAAAATTGCGGATCGTCTGGAAGAAAAATTAACCGAGATTGCCATTGTTGAAACCATTGATAACGGTAAACCATTAAGAGAAACCAAGGCAGCAGATATTCCGCTGGCGATTGACCATTTCCGTTATTTCGCTTCCTGCATTCGTTCTCAGGAAGGATCAATCTGTGAGATTGATGATGACACGGTTGCCTATCATTTCCATGAGCCTTTGGGCGTAGTCGGACAAATCATCCCATGGAACTTCCCTATCCTGATGGCGGCCTGGAAGCTTGCTCCGGCATTGGCTGCGGGTAACTGCATCGTGTTAAAGCCGGCCGAGCAAACCCCAATGAGTATCATGGTCGTGATGGAAATCATTGCCGACCTGCTACCTCCAGGTGTATTAAATATTGTTAACGGTTTCGGTGTTGAAGCGGGTAAGCCGTTGGCGAGTAGTTCCCGAATCAGCAAAATTGCATTCACCGGTGAAACCACGACCGGTAGATTAATCATGCAATATGCCTCAGAAAATATTATTCCTTCAACTGTCGAACTAGGCGGTAAATCTCCGAATATCTTTTTTGCCGATATTATGGATGCGGATGATGATTTCTTTGATAAAACCCTGGAAGGCTTTGCCATGTTCTGTCTGAATCAGGGCGAAGTCTGTACCTGCCCTTCACGCGCACTGGTACATGAATCAATTTATGATCAATTCATCGAACGCGCTATCGACCGCGTTAAACAGGTCAGGCAAGGTAACCCGCTCGATGAATCAACCATGATAGGTGCGCAGGCATCATCTGATCAGCAAGAGAAAATCCTTTCCTATATTGCTATTGGTACTGAAGAAGGCGCTGAACTGCTTACTGGTGGCAATAAAGCAAACGCAGGAGAAGGCCTGGAGAAAGGCTATTATGTTGAGCCGACTGTACTTGCCGGCCACAATAAGATGCGCGTCTTTCAGGAAGAGATTTTTGGCCCTGTACTTACGGTCACCAAGTTTAAAGATGAAGCAGATGCGCTGTCGATTGCCAACGATACTCTGTATGGTTTAGGAGCCGGCGTATGGAGTCGCAATGCTAATACCCTGTATCGAATGGGACGCGGTATTCAGGCCGGTCGGGTCTGGACCAACTGCTATCACTTATACCCTGCCCATGCTGCATTTGGTGGTTATAAACAGTCTGGTGTCGGACGTGAAAACCATAAGATGATGCTGGATCACTATCAGCAAACTAAAAACATGCTGGTTAGTTACAATCCAAAAGCAATGGGCTTCTTTTAATCATTTACAGGTAAGACCGACCATGCAGCAAGTTGAACGTGTCTCAGCAACAGAAGAAGCAATAGCGTTAATCGAATCATTGCGGGCTGAGCACGGTCAGCTGCTGTTTCACCAATCGGGGGGCTGCTGTGATGGCAGCGCCCCAATGTGTTATTGCATTGACGATTTCAAAATCGGCAATAGCGATGTGCTGTTGGGTGACCTGGAAAACTGTCCGTTTTATATGAGTGCCTCACAATTCGAGTACTGGAAACACACGCATTTGATTATTGATGTTGTGAAAGGCAGGGGCAGCGGTTTTTCACTGGAAGCACCAAGAGGCGTCAGATTTCTTACACGTTCGCGCTTATATACTGATGAAGAACAAAGCCTGTTGGACAACGTGCCAGAACCCGAACGTGGCGCACAACCCGTAGTTAACGGCTAATCATCAATCCTGCCTGATTTTCAGGTTAATATTGTATTGTCGCTCGACGCATTGACGCAAAATCAAACATTACGATTATCAGCTACTGAAAGCTTATCATCCTCACATTCATTTTCCGATAGAAGGAAAAACCAGATAAAAATTTATTCCCACATTAACTAATGCATTATCGTAGAATAGTTAGAACAGTCTTTATCTAACAATCATTTATCCCTGTTTAGCTAAATCATGTCATTAACGCTGGCCGACCTTAAACCTGGAAACCGGGTGCGTATAATAAATGTTGATACAGCTGATGATGCAGTTGTAAGACTGATGTCACTCGGCTTAATAGAAGGTGTTGAACTCGAATTTATTAATTCCTCTTTAGGTGGCGATCCGCTGGAACTCAGACTTTATGGTAGCGCTATTTCCATGCGTCGCGAGCAAGCCAGGCATTTCCATGTAGAAAATACCGACTGATTAACTATGTCTTCAAAAGTAGAGACCGTTAAGGTACCGCTGGAAAAACTTACCGCCACCTTGCCTCCCAGGGCAAGCGTTGCGCTGGTAGGTAATCCCAACTCGGGAAAAAGTACCTTGTTTAACCGCCTGACCGGGATGAAACAAAAGACCGCCAACTTCCCGGGCGTAACGGTGGAAAAACGCTCGGGCAAACTGTCAATTGATGAAATACCAATCGAGTTGATTGATTTACCCGGCACATATTCATTAACGCCCTATTCTACTGATGAAAAAATTACCGTCAGCGTACTGCTGGATCGTTTGGAAAATGAAACAACTATCGATGCGGCGATTGCTGTGGTCGATGCCACTCGTCTGTATCAAAGTCTATGTCTTGTGCAGCAGCTTATCGAACTGAATAAACCTGTCATGCTGGTATTAACCATGATAGATGTAGCAAAACAGGATGGCATACAAGTCAATATAGAAAAGTTACGCAATATATTACAGGGTATACAGATTGTATCCGTTGTCGCAACGAGTGGAGCAGGTTTACCCGAATTTAAGTCAGAACTGGTCAAGTTAATAACGAGAGAATACGGAGACAAAGATTCTTTTTGGCCGGAGTTGCGTGAGAAAGCCATCGAAATCCAGGCGCAATTGAGTCAGGAAAAAGCTGCCACACCGGTTCATGAAATTGAAAGGGCCTTGATCGACTCAACGGTTGAATTTGATGATCCAACACTGATGGGACATGTGTCGAGCACCAGACAATCACTGTGTCAGGATCAGGCACCTGTTGCCGTTGAAGCACGCCAGCGTTTCCTGCTGTCAAAACAGATCGTTGAACAAGTACAGACCTCGGCACCACCTGTCTCACAATGGGTGGCAAGATTAACGACAAAAATAAACCAGCCTATCCCGGCTACGCTTTTATTTTTCTTATTAATGGCGGTGATATTCCAGGCAGTGTTTGCCTGGGCGACACCGTTAATGGACATGATTGATAACGCCACCGCCGGGACCGGTCAATGGATAGAAGGCCTACTACCGACAGGCATGTTAAGCAGTTTAATCGTGGACGGTGTCATTGCTGGAGTCGGCAGCGTCATTATCTTTCTACCACAGATCATTATTTTGTTTCTTTTTATTATTATTTTGGAAGATACCGGTTATCTTGCGAGGGCGGCATTCCTTAGTGATAAGGCAATGCGTTCACTGGGACTATCAGGCCAATCGGTCATTCCTTTGTTATCCAGTTTTGCCTGTGCGGTTCCCGGTATTATGGCAACGCGTGTCATTCCTGAT
Source organism: Gammaproteobacteria bacterium (assembly GCA_028279365.1). Taxonomy (GTDB): domain Bacteria; phylum Pseudomonadota; class Gammaproteobacteria; order Eutrophobiales; family Eutrophobiaceae; genus JANQNX01. The sequence continues at coordinate 387,130 of JANQNX010000010.1, forward strand.
CGACGAGATAGACTGGCCACCATCATTGCCGCGCCGTTTATGACCTGTTCCGCCCGGCTGCCTGTATATGCATTACTAATCGCCGCGTTTGTCCCCAATACCAATATTGGTTTTCTTAATCTGCAAGGCCTGGTTTTATTTGGTTTGTACTTACTTGGCATTGCGGGCGGTGTATTCACTGCTTTTTTATTGAAACGCTCGGCGCTAAAAGGTCCCAAGCCCTCGTTCATGCTGGCCTTGCCTGAATTTCGCGTACCGAATTTGCAAACCGTATTATTAAAGCTGCTTGATCGGGCCCGCATATTTTTAAAACGCGCCGGTACGATTATCTTTTTTGTTGCGGTTATTGTTTGGGCACTGTCTTACTTTCCTCGTTCGGAAAGTATTCAATCGGAAAAACAGGCGGCCTATCAACAGGCACAAGCCACGTTAAATGATGAGGCGTTGGAAACAAGACTGACAGATATTGATAACAAAGCGGCAGCGGATCAACTCTCGCAAAGCTGGTTAGGGCGTTCCGGTCAATTCGTTGCACCTGTGTTTGAACCGCTAGGCTGGGACTGGCGTATTTCTGCCGCCGTTATTGCCAGCTTCCCGGCCCGCGAAGTGGTCATCGCCGTGCTCGGAACTATTTATGCCGTTGGTGCCGAGGCCGATGAAGCAACACTATCCGAACGCATACAATCAGCCAGTTGGGAAGACGGCACTAAAATTTTTAGCTTGCCAGTTGTTATCGGTCTGTTAGTTTTCTATGCTTGGTGTCTGCAATGCGGTGCGACGATAGCCATCATGCGCAGAGAGACCGGCGGCTGGCGCTGGCCATTATTCGCCTGGACTTACATGACATTGTTAGGCTATTCAGCCGCTTTACTTGTCAATTTTTTATTTTAAGCATCTCTTAACATGCTTAAAAAAATTATAGCCCGCAAATGGGTCGCGTAAAAACACAACACAAATGCTACTTTTATAGCGTTATCCCTGTTCGAACATGAAAACAAAACATGAGTCTATGACCCACAGTCACGCTACTCATGCTTTGGCAAACTGGGCTAATATAACTACAGCGTTTCATTCCAATAAAATATGCTGATTAATTCCTTATGCATAGTAAACTGAACAGATAACCAGTATTTGTATATCTAAGATGTTAAAAAATCTTGCTTTCATATTGCTTTTCATTAGTTTTGTTTGCACAGCTGCAGAATTTAACGATGACAGAAAGTTGCTGCTGGAAGCAGATGGCGCGGAGATGGGCGATCTAAGCTACGGTGACTTTCTTAACTGCCTGCAAAACGCATCATTTGAATCAGAACCAGGCCCAAGGGAAATCATCACCAATGTAAAGCGCCTGGTAATGACAACCATCCATAACCAACAATGGGCGTTTCAGACTCGGGAAAATATCGACTCAGTCATCATTGAGGATATCACCATCAATACCAAGCATATCTATCGACCCAATGATAAACAGAAAAAACTGCTGCATATTCTTGTGCATTGCGACTTTAACAAGCTCTAGGAAAAAGTTGACGGTCTGTAGTATAGTTATTTCATGCTGAATTGACTGGAGATGCTGATGAAAAGTTACACAGTTAAACTAACGTACACGCTACTATTCCTGTGTTTTTCATTTATTGTCGGTTGCGAGCAACAAGCTGCAACGGGTACCGCTGTCCAGGGCGCGCGAGTCACGCTGGAAGCCAATGAACATAGTAAATCGTTCGGCGAATATACCGTGCTGGTAAATGCAATCACGACCGATCAACTGCCTGTTGAAGTCGCTCAAGGCTACGGTATTTCCAGAAGCAAAAATCAGGCAATGCTTAATGTCTCCATACAAAAGATAACACCTATGGGCACGTCACCTGTCGCGGCGAAGGTGGCGGTTGCTGTCAAAAACCTTAACAACCAATTAAAAGATTTTGACGTACGCGAGATCAAGGAAACCGAACCCGATGCCATTTACTATATCGGTCAGGTTTCAGTGAATCATGAAGAGACATTGATCTTTGATATTGATGTGCAAACCGAAGGATCAACACAACCCATGCTCATCAGCTATCGACAACGTTTCTTCACGCTCTAGCTAATCACTATTACGCTTGCTATTTTGCAAGCGTTTTTGTTTTACCCTTTCAACCGCGTCAGCAATCAACTGCTGTTTCGCTGCCTTATCTGATTCTAATGCGTTCACATCCGGTATATCAGCTTGCGTTGGCTTTTTTGTTTTTTTGTTAGCTGACAATTCCCGATCACGCTTTTTAAGATAACGATGTTGCAGCTGTTCAGCCTCCATTGCAGCACGCCGATCGTTCCATATCTTATGCTTACTTAACCGGTATTGTTCTACCAATGGAATATGACTGGGACAAACAAATGAGCAACACCCACATTCGATACAATCAAACAAACGAAAATCCGTCAGGCGTTTGGCATTATATTTTTTCGAATGCCAATGCAGTTGCTGTGGTTGTAATCCTGCTGGACAAACCTGTGCGCATTCATCACAACGGATACAGGGTGACGCCTCCTGATCAGATATCGATTCTTCTGTGGTGACAGAAAGTAAACAATTGGTTTTTTTTATCAATGGCGCCGAGTCGTCCAGCAACCGATAGCCCATCATTGGTCCACCGATAATCATGTAAGCAAAATCATCTTGATAGCCACCGCAGTGCGCTACGATGTCTTTTATTGGTGTACCAATCAGCGCTTCAACATTGCATGGTTGCCGTATTCCCTTTCCTGTCACGGTAACAATACGTTTGATTAACGGTTCTGCATCAATCACTGCACGTTTGGCGGCAAGTGCTGTGTTGACGTTATACGTCACGACACCAATGTCAACCGGGAGTCCATCAGCAGGAACATCAATACCGGTTATCGATTTGATCAGCTGTTTTTCTCCACCAGCCGGATAGAGGCTGGATATTTGTTTTAGTTGAATATCCTTATCGCGATGCTGCGCTAATGCTGCATCTACTATTTCGATCACTTCCCGTTTGTTATCTTCAATGGCAATGACGCATTCATCGACCTGCAGTGCATGAGCAAGGATATCGACGCCGATAATAAACTCCTCTACGTAGTTGCGTATCACTGTCTCATCACAACTAATGTAAGGTTCACACTCCGCCGCATTGATGATCAACAAACCGATATCCAGGGTCAGACCCGGAATGAGTTTGACTGATGATGGAAAACCGGCACCGCCGAGCCCAACGATACCTGCGCGCCGAATGTGTTCCTGTAGTTCGACCGGGTTAGCCGTTTGATAATCTGTTATCGATTGGCGATCTGCACACCAATGATCGTTACCATCAGTTTGTATGACGATGCAACGTGATACCGACGCAGAGGGGTTCGGCAATACATGATCAGTAATGGCTTTTACCACACCTGAACTGGGCGCATGCACAGACGCGCTAATATTCGCTTTTGCTTCTGCGATTAATTGTCCCTTTTCAACCTGGTCCCCAACGTCGACCAACGCTACAGGCATTAGTCCTACGTGTTGTAACAGCGGCACATAAAGTAACTCAGGGATCGGTACTGTGCTCAATCCTGCCTCAAGAGACATGGATTTGTTCGGCTTTAATGACAGCCCGCCATTAAATGGAATTGGCTTTTCCAGTACAGTAATCATATTGATTCAAGTCAAAAACACTTGCTCAAGTATAGCATGTGGAAAATATCGGCTAGTGAGTCATATCACTGACGCAGATAAGCGTTTACAATTCAATTATCCTCATTCAACAGGCAGGCTTGGTTAACATGTTTACAGTCGAAGTGGATAAACGAGTCAAAGGCGACTCACAAACAATCTGGCAGGTAATCACTAACGCCCAGTTTTTTGCTGAAGCAGCGCCGAATATCTTACGGGTAGAAGAACTCGGCGGCGAAGCAACATCATTATCACGACGAATCCATCACAAGAGCGGACGTAACTGGGAAGAGCATTGCAAACAATGGCAGCCGCAAGATAAATTCACCATGCAAATCAGCACGGAGAACTACCCACTGCCGGTCAGTTCTATTCAGCGTACCATTAGCATGCAACAGATGAAACGCAGTACCTTAATCACCATTCAGTACGATTATACGGCCCAATATGGGCCGCTGGGTTTCTTTATTGACAAGTATCAAATCAGACCGGTGTTAAAAATCTTTGCTACCCAACTGTTAGATAATCTGGCGCGCAAAATTAACCAAACCGGTGATAATCGAATCATCTCAGCGCAGACTATCCTGGAGAGTAAAGACTCAACCATTTATACCATTACGCCAACGACACTAATTGCGGAAGCGTGCAAAATATTGACAGAGAAACGAATCGGTTGTGTGATTGCACTGGATGAGACAAATAAAATTGCCGGCATTCTATCTGAACGCGATATTGTCAATGCAATAGCCAATGCTGATGAGCCTGTTCTTAACAATCAGGCAAAACAACATATGACCAGTAATGTTATCCTCTGTCACCCTGACGACAGCATTGATGAATTGATGTCCAGCATGAGCGAGAGACGTATTCGCCATTTACCGGTTGTCGATGATAATGAAACCCTGCTCGGTGTGATTAGTATCGGTGACATTATTAATCATCGCATGTCTGAACTTGAATTGGAGTCGGATGCCATGCATCAATACATCGAAGGTAGGAAATGGCGAGAAGTGGCGATGCAGATCGGCCGCGATGCCGCGTCGGAAGAGTTTTCCTGAGCGATACCCACTCAGGGTAATTCAGTCAACACCTGTTGCGCTGGTTTTCTTATTGTTTTTGGCACCTCCGCCGCGTAGCCATACCAGACAATACCAATAATTTTTTCTGCTTCCGGATCCACCCAGACCAAATCATAAAAACGTTCATCACGCGTCACCGGACCCGTGGACCATTTTGAACCGATGCCCTGCTCGCATAAAACCAACATTAAATTCTGGATCGCGCAACAACAGGCCGCATAGTCTTCGGTATATTTCAATTCATCATCCGATTTAATGCAGGTCACTACCAACCAGCCGGGAATCGACATCCAACGTGCGTATTTTTTTTCCGCCGCCTCCTCGCCTTTACTGCTAATCAACATGCTGCGATTCAATTCACACACCGACTTGATGGTCTCTTGCTGTAACAAATAGAAATGCCAGGGTTCGGTCAGGTGATGATTAGGTGCCCAACACGCAGTCTCGATTGCAGTCTTGATAACTGAATCATCCACTGGCTTACCAGCGATGTAGTCGTGAATCGTACGTCGTTTTCGAATCAGTTGGTTGATGTCCATGCTTGAATATATAAGAAAATGAAACTGATTATATCAACCCGATGGTGCAACGCACCTTGGTATTTTCTCAATACCAGTGAGTGAAACAAACCTAATCCTGCTAGCTCGGTCACTGCCAATTTACCCGGCAAAAATCGCAAAAAAACACTCGTCTGATCACTGTGAAATTAACCTGAATAGGCAAGTTTAACAAATTTGTCCTATACAAAAATAAAAAATAAATGTACAGCTTTTCAATTAGTTATAAAAAATAATGTCCAACACTTGAACAAGTTTGACGATACTGGTCGACTAATGTCGACATTATGTCTAGTCTTGTCTCATGAAAATTTCAGAGGTCTAACTTATGTCTACTGTTACAAAAGCTGTACAAAACAAGCTACCGACTACATTCAAAATCGGTGCGGTATCAAGGATTACCAACATACCGGTTGATACCTTAAGAATTTGGGAAAGACGTTATAGTGTGGTCGTACCGATTCGTTCAGATAACGCTGATCGGCTTTACCAACGTGAGGATATCAACCGACTTACTTTGCTAAAGATGCTGGTCGATAGAAGTCATTCGATTGGTAGTATCGCGCACTTATCCAACGAAGAGTTAATCGAGCGTCTCGACATACACGACGAGAAGAATTCACAAATCAAAGTGAATCGGGATTCAAACATCAACCCGCTCAAGGTTGCAGTCATCGGTGATGTATTGTCACTACAATTGGAACATAACAAAATCGTTGATAACCGCATTGACTTTGAAGGTTTGTACCAAACCCAGGAAGAATACCTGAATAACAAACCTCAGCATCCGGTCGATATATTAGTTGTTGAATATCCGGCTATTCAGGAAGACACCCTGTTTGCAATTGATGATCTGTACCGTCAATCTGGCGCGAAAAAAATGTTGATTGTTTATGGTTTCACCAACAGTGGCGCAAAGAAGCTGTTGAATGAGAGCCGATATACGCTGGTGCCCGCACCCATTACCGTTGAACATCTGCATGCAGAAATCAAACAGCTGTTAGAGACATCAGATAAGAACGGTCAGGCAGTCACTGAAGTATCGGTTGATAAACCGGCACCAACAAGAATATACAGCAACAACCAGTTGATCAAATTATCATCCGCCTCCAGCACAATTAAATGCGAGTGCCCTCAGCATTTATCCAGCATCATTCTGAAATTGGTACAGTTTGAAGTTTACAGCGAACAATGTGAGAACCGCGGGCTGGATGACGCCAAACTGCATGCCTATCTTGGCAAAATGACTGGCCATGCACGCTCAGTGATGGAAAAGGCCCTGACCGAGGTGGTCAAAGCTGAAGGGATAGAAGTGTAGTGTCTTTGTTATCGCTTATTCGATTTGGCGTAATTGTTTTAAGCATATTCATAACCCCAGTTGCAGTCGCTGACATTCAAAAAACGTCCGGGGAAGATAACTTCGACCCCTCCTCACCCCCCGGACGTTTTGTCAGTGTCGGACTGCACATGATGTACATCGATTGTATGGGTGACTCAGCACCTACGGTACTGATTGATGTAGGCCTGGCTGATGCTTCTGCAAATTGGTATAAATTAGCTAAGCAGCTTTCAAACAATGTTAAAGTCTGCCTATACGACCGCGCCGGTTATGGCTTAAGCGATACCGGACCCGGTGCCAGGACAACGTCACAAATTACCAAAGAACTGCATGCCTTACTTGATAAAGCCGAAGTACCTGGCCCTTATATCCTGGTTGGGCATTCGTTTGGTGGATTTACCGCACGTTATTTTGCAACAAGCTATCCTGAAGAAACTGCAGGCCTGGTGCTGGTGGAATCATCACATCCCGATCAAATCTATCGTCTGGCTGGTCTGGATAAAATCAATAAAAAACCACTAAAAGTTGCCAGGCGAGAACCACCACCGGATCACATGAACGCTTTTGAAAAACGCTGGTACTTTCTTAACTCAAGTCGTAAAGCCACCTTTGCCCAAATGGAAGAGCTGCGTTACTTCAAGGACAGTGCGTTTGAGGTAAAACATGCCGGTCCACTTCCCGACGTACCGTTGGCGGTGCTGACTAGAGGTAAGCACCAACTCCCGGAAGTCGACGGCGTTTCACTGGAACAGGAATGGCAAGATATGCAGTCAGAACTGCTTACGCTGAGTCGCAATAGCTGGCAGCAGATTATTAAAGACGCTGGGCATAATCTTTATGCTGATGCGCCAGACATTGTTATCTCAACTATTTTAAAAGTCGTTGAACAAGTAAGAGCAAAACGTATATCAAAACTGATTGTTCATTAGCTACATCCGTCATTATTCAGCTCGTCAAACGGACAGGCTTTCGCAAACTTGCCTATAGGTAGAAAAGACCTCGTAAAATTACACAACTGCACGGCTTAAGCTCTGACTGAGACCTGTTTATATCTTTGTTTTTATTGGAATAATCCATGGTAACTGAAACAGAATCTAAATAGCTAATATTTCAGTATCTCAACCTTTTCATAAGTTTTTTTTATTAAGGAAAATGCATGCGCTGCCGTTAAGAAGGTATCAAAAATTTTCAAAGGACTCATATTGTGAGCGCACAAGTACAAACAACTGAAAGACGGCGGGAAATACGCTTCAAATTTCAGAATAAAGTCTACCTACAAAGTGATAACGAGTTTGTTGGGTATGCTGAGAATGTTCACATGCATGGCATGATGCTGGTGAGTCCTGATCCGATACCGGAACTTGAAAAAATCGAGCTTTGGTTTTCATCCAACACTGATGAAAAAGAAGAGGATAAGATTTTTATCTGCGCGTATCGCGTATGGCAAAGTATTACCAATGACGGTGCAAGATTATATTGCTCAGGCTTACATTTTGAAGAACCGGGTGAAGATACCAAAGAAAAACTGCATAGTTTAATACTGGAGCTGGATGAATATAGCTAGATTTATACATGAGCGATAACAAGCTTCACAGCTAAGATAAAATAAAAGCCGCACCAATCTCACAGATTAATAAAAAACCCATAAACGACATAATCATTAATGGCATAGAGGGCAAGACCCAAAGCAAAGTCATCAATATAGCAAGCCACTTATTAGTTCTGGTAGCCAATAAAACAGAAATACTTTTAATGCCTGCAAATAATATGACTGGAGCAAACCAGAACAAGACACCAACTGAACGTGCCGCCCCATCAAGACCTACACTGTCGACCAGACTCAAGGATAGTATAGCTAGCAAGATCGCGATAAAAGGCGACACCAGCCAGCATTTATCTTTCAATGTCATTGGCTGTTTGTCTGCACTTCCCATTTAACCAATCTGCTTATTATCGTCTTCCGTTTTAGTCGATTGTTTGTAATCGCTATCCTGTCGTTTTAAATTGACCGCGTGCTTTTGTTGATAGATATCCATGACCTTGTCAGCATCCAGTCCGGCACACATCATTGCCGACACCAAAAAGTGCAAAATATCGATCAGTTCAACCCGAATATTTTGCATATCGATCTCGTCTTTACTCCACCATTTCCAGAGTAATTCTTCATCCAATTCGATCAGCTCTTCTTTCATGGCTTTGGAATAATTCATCAACCATTCATTCGGTAAGTCATTCACGCTGACTTTATTTTCTGCTGCCGCAGCGATAATCGCCTGCATGGACAATGCGTTTCCGTCCTTGTCAGTTAATTTATTTTTTGCGAACACATAATCATTTAATTCAGTTTGCATTGCGAAAATCTTGTCAAGCATGGTCTGCCCCGTGTTGATGTAAATTTTGTCTAAACTACCATGCTTATCGACATTCACAAGTCCTGAAGCAAGGTGTGGAATACGCTATACTCGCCGCTTTTGCCAAACCTGAAAAACAATGCCACTTATTTCCTTTGATGAAATCTCGCTTGAACTCGGTGATCAGCTGATACTCAATAAAGTCAGCCTTGCACTAGAACCGGGCGAGCGTGTCTGCCTGATTGGCCGTAACGGCGCCGGTAAATCGACACTCATCAACATTATCAACGGCAAACTGGAAGCCGACAGCGGCGAGATCGTCAGACAATCACACCTGCGTGTTAGCCAGTTGGAACAATCCTTACCGGAATCCAGTGAGATAAAAGTTAGAGACTATGTGGCTGAAGGTCTGGTTCATCTACAACAACTACTCAGTGAATACGAAGCCTTATCCGAAAAGGAATTTGATAATGAAAAAATCAAACTGCGAGAACTTCAGGATTTACAACAACAGATAGAAGCCGAGGGTGGCTGGAATATCGACCAGCGAGTGGACTCGATCATTTCCGAACTCAACTTACCAGCCGAACTCAAGCTGACTGAATTATCCGGTGGCTGGCGACGAAGGGTCGCGCTAGGTAAAGCATTAGTCAGTAATCCACAATTATTATTACTGGATGAACCAACCAACCATCTCGATCTTAGTACGATTCAATGGCTGGAGAATCGAATTGTTAATTTTACCGGCGCTGTCTTGTTTATTACCCATGACCGCGCTTTTTTACAACGGTTGGCCACACGAATCATTGAACTGGATCGGGGGCTTATTTCCAGTTGGCCCGGCACTTACCATGATTACTTGATCAATAAAGAAAAGGCGCTGGAAGAAGAAGATAAAAAGAATGCCTTATTCGATAAAAAACTGGAACAGGAGGAAGCCTGGATTCGACAAGGCATAAAAGCCAGACGCACACGTAACGAAGGTCGCGTGCGGGCATTACATGCCATGCGCAATGAAGTTGCAAAACGTTTAAAACCGCAAGCCAGTGCTCGCATTCACATCGAAGAAGCCGAACAATCCGGGCGCAAGGTAATTGAGGCCAGAAATATCTCGCATGGTTATGGCGGTAATCAGTTGATCAATAAGCTCTCATTAAAAGTCATGCGTGGCGACCGTATTGGTCTGGTCGGTAATAACGGCGTCGGTAAAAGCACATTACTTAAAATTATATTGGGTAAATTAACACCCGATGCAGGAACGGTAAAAATCGGTACCAATCTGGAGATCGCCTACTTTGATCAACTGCGCCGTAACCTGGACGGCGAAAAAACCATCGCCCAGATTGTCGGCGAAGGCAGCGATTATATAAAACTCAATGGTAAAGACCGGCATGTGATTGGTTATCTGCGTGGTTTTCTGTTTTCGCCAAAACGCGCGATGACCAAAGTGAAAGTCTTATCCGGTGGTGAAAAGAATCGGGTCATACTGGCCAAACTGTTAACCAAACCTAGTAATTTATTAGTACTTGATGAGCCAACCAATGATCTGGATGTAGAAACACTGGAAGTATTGGAAGATCGCCTGACGGAATATAAAGGTACGTTAATTATTGTCAGTCATGACCGTGAGTTTGTTGATAATGTCGTTAGCTCTATCCTTGTGTTTGAAGATTCGGGTACGATTCAAAATTATGCGGGTGGTTTTAGTGATTGGGAAAGGCACGGCAAGAGGTTGGCGGAGATGGATAACCCGGATATCGATAAAAAACAGAATAAACAAAATGAATCCGGCAAAAAAAATGGCAAGAAGAAACTGAGTTATAAATTACAGCTGGAACTGGATAGTTTACCGGCAAAGATAGAAGGCCTGGAAAAAGACGTTGCCGAATTGGAACAACAAACAAACGATGAAGATTTTTATAGTCAGGATTATAGTCAACAACAACCTGTACTAGATGAATTAAAATCCAAACATAATGCATTGGAGGATGCGATCTATCGTTGGGATGAATTGGAAACCCTGCAAAAAGAACTGGCTAATCAATAGATCCGATTAATAAACAACATGCAACTTAACCAACGCTATTTTATTCACGGCTTTCTCCCGGCTTTTGGTTCTGCCTGTTGTTTTGCTGTGATGGCGACCTGCATCAAGCTTGCCTCATCCGAACTTCCTGCGCCGCAACTTGTGTTCTTCCGCAGTGTTGTCGGTTTATGCATTATTTTACCTATCGTCTTACCGCGCGGCATCAACTTCATTAAAACACCGGTTTTAAGTATGCATGCGTTTCGTGGGTTTATCAGTATCTGCGCTATGAACTGTTTTTTTTATGCCATTGGTAATGTCGGACTATCTGAATCTACTTTGCTCAATGCAACTTCGCCTTTGTTTATCGGTTTAATGGCGATGCCGATACTAAAAGAAAAAGTAAACCTGCAAACCGCTATCGCATTAGTGGTAGGGTTTATTGGAGTTGCATTTATTTTAAAACCCGGTACGGCGTTATTTACGATTGCTGCGCTGGTAGGACTGTGTTCAGGCTTCTTTATTGCAACTGCCAAGATACTGGTCCGCTACATGGCCAATACCGAACCCGTGTTACGTACTGTGTTTTATTTCAGTATTACCTCGACACTTTATTCTGGAATATTAATGCTTTGGCTATGGCAAACACCGTCATTATTCGATGTATCCATCATGGTAATCGCTGGTGTCTGCGCGACCGGTGGGCAGACATTGTTAACTTATGCCTTCACACATAATGAAGCCGTTACCGTCGCGCCATTTACTTATGTCACTGTCGTGATGGCAACATTAATCGGCTGGATAGGTTGGAGCGAACTACCGGATATCGGCTCGAGTATTGGCGCGATATTAATTATCGGTGCTTGTTTGTCGTTATCATTGAAAAGCAAATTGCCAAACCCATGGAAACTGAAAAGACCTGCATCCTGATTTAGATATTAATATTGTTTCAAAATGATAAAAATATTGTCATTTTTTTTGCACGATAAAGTAAGTATGAAGTTCCGGGTACTGATCATATTCAAGATGCCGACAGATACTACCCAGTCTAATAAACAACTCAAGAAAGCCATTAATACCTAATGATGAGTAATATACTTCTGGGCCCATCGTATCATCTTTATGTTCACCCTTTTCATCTGTTCCACCGCAAGAGAAGAGCAATAACCCATTTTTATTCAAACCTGTGATCAATTTTATTAATACCGGCTCCTGTTGATCAAGCGGAATATGCCAAATGCTATCCCAGGCGGAAATAAAGTCGTACTTGTATGGTAACTGCCATTTACATATATCATCCATGTAAAAAATGATCTCTGGGTGTTTCTGTTTTGCCAGCTTGATCATTTCTTCTGAAATATCGATTCCTTCAGGGATAAAACCTTCCGAGAGCAGTAAATCGATAAACCGCCCGGTGCAGCCGCATCCAACATCAAGTGCCTTACCTTTGTCTTTTACAAACGTTAGTGCTCGCTGATGTTGCTCAATACCATTATTTCTATTAAAGCTATCACTCTGCCAAAGCTCGGTGATTTGATTATATGCTTTTCCTATCTCTTCAGGTTTCATTGGATTTATTATTAAACAACACTTTATTCGAAAACGGATCAATCACAGTAAAAATTCGATCTCCCCAGGGTGCGGTTTCGATTTGTGGTTTATTATATTTGTATGGTCTGGATATAATTTCTTCAAATAGCGTATCTATGTCTGTAACATTAACAAAAACTTTACTCCCGGGCGTACAATCACCCGAGTGTTCACTAAGGTGAAAAATCAGACCTCCTCTTGAAACCTGCATGTAAACTGGAAAATCTTCTTCGAAACGATGCTCCCAGTCTAAGTTCATACCTAAAAAGCCAAGATAAAAATCTTTCGCCTTCTCTTCATCAAATATTCTTATTATCGGTATTGCTTGAAAATCCATCGCTAAACTTATCGGTCTATAGCCATCTCAGTAAAAGGTAAACTATATTAATAAAAAATATTTCAAAAGCAAAAATCTTTAATAACTGTAATTTCCAACAGCTATATTCTATAACGCTTTAATAAGCGATGCAGCTTTACCACTCCCAATGTCTGCAAACAGGAAGATGACTTAAGTGTTAAACGATCTTACGCTTTTTTAATTCATTGATTAATTCTTGCATGGATGTTTCTATAGACTTTTCTGAAGTATCAATAACAATACGTTCAGATACCCACGGGTGATATTCCCGGTTTTCTACTTCCTTCCATGTGGGTAATTTCAGACCGGCCACGTCAGAAAGTCGTGTCTCAATGCGTTCTCTGTGCTCAGACTTTTTAGAACATATAATCTCGATATTGATGTAGCTAGCATTAGCTTTTATTGCTACCTCATTCCATTCCCTACGAGTTAACTCAATAGGGTTACATGAATCAGAAACAACATGATGACCAACTTTAAGATTATCTGAAGCAACTCGATATGAAAGGCGGTAACCTTCTCCTTCCACGTTGAAGTCACATAAATCCCTTATCGCTTGCTCAATGGTATCAATTCTTAGATATACCGCAGCTGTGACTTTAGCAAATTCTTTTGCTAAAGTTGATTTTCCTGAACCGGGAAGTCCAGAAAAAATAAATAGTGTAGGCTTCTTCATCTATATCTGATGCTCAAACTGTCCTGATTTGTTAGTGAATATTCGTGAGCTTTCTATAAAACAATATAGGCCCATGTCAGTTATTATTGATTGGATAAAATGCCTTATCAGCTGTTTTTCTTCTGATAGACAAATAATTGCACTTTTTCCGAAGCGCCGGGGGCTTGCTGAACACCATGATCTTCGAAACCTGCTTTCTTTGCGACGGCTTTTGAGGCCTCATGCTCAATTGATATGGGCGCAATGACTCGATCATAACCAAACTGATCAATCGCATAATGACTTAGCTCTCGCGCGATTTCGACTGCATATCCGTTGCCTCGCAAATTTGGCATGACAGCATACATAATTTCTATCGTGTTGTTCTCACCTGGAGTAAGCCCACAAAATCCGACAAACTCTTTAGTTTCTATACTTTCGACAGCAAAGGCCAACAAAGGATGATCACTATCATAAGAATCGATGGTCGTCTTTAATAATGCTTCGGCACCTTCAGATTTTTTCTGAGCTTCATTAAAAGCGAGAAATTTTGTCGACTCCACATCTGTAATAAATCTGACAAAGTCTTCCAGGTCATTATCTGTGAAATGACGAATTCGAAGCCGTTCTAAGCTGATTAGAGTCTTAACATTATTTAACACTATATTTATTAACTCGAGACGTTCTTGAAATGTGCACGTAATTTTTTTAACGCCCAATCATAGTGGCTGGACATAGCAGACACACAATAACTCCCAAGAGTCGTTGTGCCTGTCCAGTCAAACAACTTTTTAGTAAAAAGTTCCTTATTAGAGAAATCTCCCACTAACTCTAGTACATCTTTATGGCTGGCTTTCAACATTTCCTTTGCATCTTCAAGTTGAGTATTTTGATGCTTTTTCCAAAGCTCCACGTTCATATCACCATAGGTTTTCCAATTATATGGTTCGGGAAGAAAAGGAGCCTTATTCCCAGCCATGTTTGACTCTACCCAATTTAACAGTAACTGATGCCACTCATAAAGATGAATCAATACATCTCTAAGGTTCTTGTCTCGCCTCCAGTGCGCCTCTTTCTTTTTCAAGTCACTGGAGAAATCAAACTCTGTGTTTAATGCTTCTTCAGTCATTGAATCTATTAACTGCCAAAGCTTTTCAAAGTTAGTGTTTGTTGCTTCTATCAATTCCTTTTTTGTTGTCGGTCTTGCCATTTTCTACATCCTTCGAATGTGTGCTAACGATGAGTTCACACGCCAAGACTAGCACAGCTACTCGAAGTTGTGTGCAGCGGCTAGTTAGCTTACTAGAAGCTTGACACGTTCTTGTAATGCAGGAATAACATCATTTACAAACCAGGAATTTCTTTTAAGCCAAATATTATTTCTAGGGCTTGGGTGAGGTAAAGGTAGTGAACCCGGAAAATATTCTTCCCAATCCTTTACGATTTGAGTCAAATTCTCTTTCTTTTCAGGAAAATGATAAGTCATAGCATATTGGCCAATAACTAGAGTCAGCTCTATATTTTTTAGGTGGCTCAATATCCGATCTCTCCAGGTATCTGAACATATCTTTCTAGGTGGAAGATCACCGGATTTTCCCTTTCCTGGATAGCAAAAGGCCATCGGTAGAATGGCGATCTTCGAAGTGTCGTAAAAGATACTTTTATCAATTCCCATCCAGTCACGCAGGCGATCTCCGCTAGCGTCATCGAAAGGAATGCCAGATTCGTGTACTTTTCTGCCGGGAGCCTGACCTGCAACCAAAACCTTGGCTTCTGGGTTGACCTGCAATACTGGTCGAACGCCAAACGGTAAATCTGATTCACATATCTTGCAATGCAGAATTTCTGAACGTAGATCGTTAAATTCTGATGACATGACTAGCTAACGATTAAACTCAAATGAATTATATTCTTAGGTTTATACCAATCAAACATTCACATAATGATTAGTTAAGTTTTTTTCCAGTTGTATACCTTTGAGACTATGAGCACTGTAAAAAGTGCTTTCACAAATTCTATGACTGTCCAAGATAGACTGAGTTTCAATGGAATGGGCAAATAACAGTATGTGGCAATTTGCGGGGTGGCCATGACTAACCCTAAACCTATACCAAAGGGGACTCCCTTTTTGCAATCCGTGTCCAAGCCTACAATTGGATAAAAAAACGCTACAGCCATACCGAAAAGAAACTGGCTCAATAACATAATTGCCATGTTAGATTCTTCTTGAGGCCGCCACATTTCTGATGTCTGCTCGTAAAGACCCATCATCAAAAAGCCATGCACGATAAACTCGTATAAGAAGACAAAAACAAATGCAAGAACACCCGCAATAAAAAAATGTTTTAAGTCCATTTTAATCCTCCGTTATCAATAGAGTTTCACGTAACACCTAACGCCGGATATAGGTGTAGAGTCACGAGTGCCAAATTTAAGCAAAGCAAAATCAGCAATCGTTACAAAATTGCTCTTACTATTTAATACTTTATTATATTTTTATTGCCAAACAACCTTAAAACGTTCCAGGACCAGCAACATATCTTCACTTGGTTCAATCCCAAGCTCGATACACTCACTGGAGAAAAACTCCCAGTGAGCTTCTCGCCACCAAGCTAGAGATTTATCCCCCTCTCCTTCAGATGCCGCAAATTCAGCTGTCACGTCTTTATACTTGCATTTGGAAACGTCTGTAATCTCGACGATACAAACTGGCTCACCATCCCATTTGGTCACAACTTGTAAGTGGCCCACTTTTGGCATTTCTTCGCCTTCGTGACTATACCAATACTCCATACTGCATGATGCTTGTTTCTCACCACGAACAATAAGCTCTGCACAAAGGTTTGCGTTGTACTCATCTGCACAATAGTAGTCTGCACTGAATGAGATATATTTATCAGCTACTTGGGGTGGTAGTGAACTTAGATATTGATCTAGATAGGTTTGACTTCTTTCTTCCATAGTCCTCTGAGCCTAATTAAAAATATAACGCCCCGAATAATGGGCAGAGCGTTAGCCCTGTACTCGATTAATTTGCTGCTTATGTGCCTGAAGCATATGAGCGCACTATATCTACAATTTCTACAGTATAAGATTTATACCACTTCGAACGCCCCTTGCTTTGTGCTGTAAGATGCTCAGAATTCTGTTTCCATTCCTTGATCTGTTTTTCATTATCCCAATATGAAATTGCAATCTCTGTATTACCTTCAGTAACAACAACAATTTTTTTACAACCATACTCATTGATAGCTAAATTTCGCATTCTTTCCGCCATTTCAGGGTATTCAGGATCGAATTCGCTAATTTCAGCTCTAAAAATTACTGCATACACTGAACTTAAATTCCTGGTGAGCACATAACGCTGCGCTCAAGCGACACTGTAAATGGTTGCTTGCAAAGCCTTGTTAGGCAACCATTGTCGAATCTGCATATGATGTTCTGACCAGGCTTCCCATGTGCTGCGAGCCCAAGCCAGAACCATTGATTTATGTTCATTCACGGATGTCGCTTTAACAATATCTGCCACCGTAATTGGTCCAAGACTATCTGGAGGAGGAAGAAAAACAAAGGAAGTTTTGATTTTAGTCGCTTCTAACATCACACCATTAGCTCTCTCTGCTTTCAAGTTGTGTTCCATAAAAAGGCAAAGCCTAATCAAGTGAAAACCCACGGATTGAATACTTTGGCGATCAGTGGCACCAGGATGCTGAACAGCATAAGTATCCACAGTTAATCTGTGAATATCCATTAGATTAGGATTACTGTACTCACGAGCTAACACCTCACCATACGCTGCCCAGCAGCCTGGTGTAGACTTCATATACCGATGCACCGGCCCACTCACATCAGGAAAGCTTCCTCCGCAGCTAAAGCATTCAAAGGTATTCATATCTGAGAAATCATGTTGCTTAACGCCTTAATAACCGATGCAGCTTTGCTGCATCCAGCGTTGGAGGTACGTAGTTAATTGATTTATTGGCTGTTTTCAGCATACTATATCTTTTCCTTCTTTAAGTAAGGATACCGCTTGCTTAATAAAATCTTCAATCCGGGTTTTAGAAATATCTTTTGTTTTGGTAAACCGAATACAGCCTTTTCCAGTTCTCAACCCTGCCAAAAGATCGCCGTCAGGGTCAATTTTTTTTATATTGCCACAGTATAAGCTTACATAGCCTCTTTGGGCATTTAGGTGAAACAGTTCCAAGCCGTTCAACTTAAAACAAAGCATCTTGTAGTTGATAGTTTCTTGAATTTCAGAGTCTTGTTGGAGAATTATGTCTCTCAATTTTTGCAGCTTCTCTTTTCTCCAGTCTACATCCAGAGTTTTCATGTATTCTGAGGGACTACTGACATCATATTGCATTCGAGATTTCCCAACTCTTTGAAGTTAACGCCAAGCTAAGCAGCGCGCGTTAGCGCATCCTTGCTTCAGCGTCTTGTTAGCCTTGAGCTTCAAACTCATCAATACGTAGCTTTGCACTACCATCACTCTGCAATACCCAAAGTTCTTTTGTAATAATCCCTTCAGCCTTATTCATTTTCCATCCTGATGATAGAACGGCGCTAGTTTCATCGATGACTTCAATTTGAGGATTGATATATTCAACATCAGTAAATCCATCGTCGATTAATTTTTGCCAGAATGCTTTTATTTCTTCAGTTCCCTTGAATGTGCCAAATGGTTTAGCGGCCATGACGGCATCTGATTCATATTGTGATGCACAGCCTGCGGCATCACCTGAATTAAAAGCAGCTTTCCATTCTTCGCTTGCTTTCTTCAGCGCATCCAATACTACTTTTTTAGCATCTTCTGTAATCATAAAACCTCCAATAAGCGATATTCCTAGGATATGGGTAACGACGACTTACAAGGCGCGTAGCGACTTGTCAGGTCCGGCTGCATGCACTTGTTATGCTTCATTCTTGTTAAGAGCCCAAGGCTGCGGAGCAGCCACGACCCCAAGGCCAGAACTCGCTGCCAATTGAATGCCCATGCTCGAGAGCCTATTCAATTCGCTCTGGCGCTGACGCTCCCAGCAGTGAAGTCGATCGATCGGAAGCGGATTACCACGATTCCATCCATTAAGCGTCATCGCAAGCAAGGTCGCATCAGCGAACGCTTTTGAGGTTCCCGACGCGGTGTGAGGCCGGACAGTTCCTGCTGCGTCGCCTATCAGTGCACAGTGTCCATGGAGACGCGACTGGCTTGCCACATCCTGGACCGGCTGGATAAACAGCTCGGATTGCAAGACCAGTTCTTTGAACACAGGAGGCAGATGGGTATTCGCGAGCTTTCGTAGTCGCTGCGCAGCGTCGTAGTTGACCTCACCTTTCGGCACGAAAGACTTGTAAGTGCGGCCAGACTCGCCGGTGAGAATTTCATTGAGCGAGTGCCGAGGTGTGTTGACGTACCAAACCCAGTTCACCCGCCTTTGACCTTCCTGAGTACTACCATCGCTTCCAGGAACCAGGTAGCACAGCATTTGCATACCAGGAGTGTAAAAATGTGTAAATCGATCCGCTAATTGCCGGACAAGGTTTACTGGAAGATTATTCTCATTTTCGAGTCCACGCCAGGCGACGTATCCTGCATAGTCGGCAGCCGCTTTGCCAACAAGAATCGAGCGGCACGTTGAGTTGACACCATCAGCGGCGACAAGAAAATCGCTTGAAGTTTCGTAGCCGTCTAAGAAGCGAACAAAGATGTTTCCATCTTCTTGCCGCAATTCTACAAGTTCGGAATCTTGCCGATAGCAACTATCTTGCAAAGGTTTGCGCAGCGTGTTGTAGAGCGTGTCCCAAGCAGTCATGAGCTGGGGCGCACGTTGTCTAAAAGATTGTCCGCTCTGTTCGAGCTGGATGCGTTCTTTCAGCTGAACGCTCACGTCTTCGGCCTTGGTACCGTATTGCGCTAGCAGCCATTCCACATCGGGCTGCATAACAACACCAGCACCTCGAGCTTGCATTTGACCAGCCGAGCGTTCGTAAACAGCAACTTCTGCTTTTGCGCTGCGGCGCAATTCTAGGGCTGCAGCTAAGCCACCGACCGAGCCGCCGATAATTGCTACACGAGTGTTTTCGTTATTCATGCAAGCGATACCACGAAGCATAACGTTTGAATAAAGGGGCTGCGTAGCAGTGCCGCTTGAGTGATTTGTTAGCTGTTAATGTTTGGTTTCTTTGATGAAATATGTAATACATCTGATTCCCAATTTCCATCCTCTTGTGATGAAAAATATATTGAAGTGTCAACAGTGTTCAGTTCCAAAATTTGGTGGTTATCATCACAGTAATTTAGTTTAAACTCTTTACCGATAACAGGCTCCCACATTTTCCAATCTGATACATCTAGAATCGTGTCCGGTTTATTAGTATTCCAAGAAGTACTTTTATATCCTATGGAGAATTGAATGGGTTCGCTAGCCCATGAAATATAAATATCTTCATCATTTTCGACTTTGATACATACTTCTCTGTCAATCTCATGAATCTCAGAGCTCTCTTTTCCTTTTAGCCATAAAGCATCAGATTCATATAATTCATAGAATATTTTCTCTATTTTCATTTAATACAGCTAACGTTTGAGTTCAGCCGGCCGCGTCAGCGGTCGGCTGAAATGACTTGTTAGGCGCATCACTCAAGCCAGCCCATAAATTTGAAAAAGAAAACCAGACATAGAAAAAAAGAAAAAATGCTAGCATTTAAAATAAATTGGTTTCTTTTTGTTTTTTTTCGAATACTTTCTGATTCGACCTTTGCTTTCTCAACTAAGACTTCATCATCTGGGTGAATGAAAAAACGTTCGCATGATTCATATGTTTCGTATTCATCACCTCTAACTCTAGCTCCTATGTTATTCGCAATAGAAATCATATCCTCCAGGTCTTTTTCATCTGGGTTTTTTAGCCAAAGTTCCCCATTAGAATAATCTAAGAAAAACTCTCCGTTGCGATAGACTGTATTATCGACAAATGTGAATTTAGGGAAATTCTTAATTCCTTTTAAGATTACTTCTCGTGTCAATGAAATAGGCTCACCAGCTTCTGTTTTTAAAATCGTTACGTGATAGCCCATTTCTTTATTCGCCTAACGCCTTGCGAAGTGCGCAGCACTTTGTCCCGCTTGCGCAATTTGTTATGTGTTTATTACTACGATAGTTTATCAAATTTCATTACCCTATATTTTTCGCCATTATGGGTGCCAAAATAGTTACCGTTATTTGATCCACCTTTTATCTTTTTTAATGTAACCCCATTAAAAGAGCAATGGTTGTATGTTGATGTAAACTCAGCTTCTCCTCGGTATTCATCGCAGCCAGCGTAAACTGGAGCCCCATTATTGGTCATCTGAGTTATTGCAACTTTGTATATATGTTTCTTAGCCATGATTACTTACTTGAGGGACACATAACGGTTGAGCTAACAGGCTAGTGCGTCTAGCGCGAGTCCGTAGTTGAGCGAGTTGTTATGTTGCATTTGCATTTTTCTCGAACCCTAACTTTTTCAGACAATTCTGAGGTGAAAAGAATGAATTTTTATCTGGTAAAGGAAAGTTAATTTTATAGTTGTTATCGGCTTCTCGAAGATTCCATTTTTTGCTTTTGATATTTGCGTTAATTTCTGACTTGGTAAAAACCCAACCTTGGCTAGACGAGGTTAGCAAGACTAAATAATATTCTTCGACTAAATTAAGCAAATCAATTATATCTTTCCCAACGCCCCAGAATGGTTTTTTGCTTCTGCTGATTTTGACGACCATAAATTTCTCATTTAGGAGGAAATAGTTTGATCTTTTAAAAATGGCCTTCCATTTTTGATAATTTTCGTTATCAGGTTGTGGTTCTTTCGCTCCAACAGCCTCAGCAAATTCCATTACATCTTTATCTGCGCTCATGATTTAACCTTTTGCAACATAACGCCGCCGTAAACGGCGAGCCACGCAGTGGCGAGCCGCAGGTGCGGAACGATGTTTAACGGCGTTGTTATGTGCCATTACTCGTACGCCTCTAGTGTGCTGAAGACTTCCCGCGACAACGATTCAAATGCACTGTGAATAGATTCAGATAGTTTTTCCTTGTTGTCAAAATCTGGGTTGGTGAGTAGCGTGATTTCGAAGATTGAGTATTCCGGCATTGTTTCGCCATTTACCCACTTCACATCTTTTAGCTTTTCCCAGTAATGGACTTGTACATCTTTTGTTTGCCCAAGGAGCCAAAGTTCGAACTGTACTTGTTGATGATTTAGCACAATCGCAAGTTTTAGCTTGTTCTTTTTTAGGTAGTTGTTTTGCAGATAATAGTATGTGAAGTCTATGTAGCCGTGCAAAACGTTAGCAACCGAGTATTCGCCTTTATATTTCTTTGAGAATTCAGTTCTCAGGTTTTGAACGACTCCGACAAGGCTTTGGTAGGTTTTTTGGATTTCTCCGCTAGCAAACGCCTTTTTGTAGGCCGATATCCGGGCATTTAAGCTTTCATCTGACATTATCCGTATCCTCAGACTTTCATCGGCACCTAACGCTCACAGCAGGGGCGAGCGTAGCGAGTCCAGCGGCATCCAGTGCCGCGAACCTGGCTGTGCTTGTTATGTGATTTTCCAATATCAGACTCCACTGCCGCTTCAAACTCCCTCCTTTAGACTAAGCAAGACAGCCGTAATTCTTCTGTCTACAGTCGGCTTAGTCTTAGCTGAATTCACACTATGACATAGAGCACGTTGTTTGCCCGGGGAAAGGGACTCCCATACTTTTAAAGCCACCTTATCTTGTTTCAGTTTTGCTTGCAGCTCGTCAGGTACATCAACAGTATTTTGATCTGCGACTGTGAATTGGACATCAACGATATCACCGAGACTTACACCAATCTCTTTTAGGGCTGCTTTGGATACGATTAAGTATGTTTTACCTTGGCCGGGTTGAAATGCTCCATCTATGGGATATCCGAATATGTCAGCATTAACTCGAAGCCTTGGGTATTGTTCAAACGGTAGCTTTTCCCTTAACGCATCAGGTAAATATACAACTGTATATCCCATCCTGCCAAAATCGTGATACTCAATAGATGCTTCAAATTCCCATATTTTTTTGGGCTTAACCATGTGATATTTCTCAATGAAGTCTTTTCACATAACGGCTCGGCTAAGACGCGCGCGCTTTTTGCGCGTCGTGCTTGAGCCGTTTGTTATGCCTAAATTCCTTTTTCACATTGTTCCTGTAATCTATTGCCAAGTTCTACAAAATGCTCACCGAACTTGACTACTTCTTTTGGCTCAATTTCTTTAATTGGGATAAGTATTGGATATGGATCGGGTTCAAAATGATCTGCTCTAGTATAAGCCCCAAATATTTCTGTGCATTCATCGTCGGTTTTCACACATAAAGTATCTATTGCTTTTGACCTGTTATCAGAGTGTAGTAATTTTGGCCGATTTGGCCTGAACAGGTTAATTCCTGGGAAAAAGTTAAAAGTGGCATCTGGATCACTTTTCTTTAATCTATCCGATACCCAGTTAAATTCACCGATAGCCTTTTTCTGCACGATTTTTATGTGGGCAAAATAGCCAATAATGAAACCTATTAAAAGAAAAGCTATTGGGATTAATAGTACTTCCATAATTTATTCCTTAAGCATAACTATATTTTAATAGACACGTTGTCATATATGCTTTTATAGATTTGTGATGTGGGCATGATAAAAAATCTCTTTGTTTCAATAAGATATGGATTGATTTGAGTATAGCCACTCTATATCAGGGGTGTCCACTTTGCTGTTTTTCATATCAAATCAGGGTATGTCGCCCTATATAAATATTCATCTAAATTGATGATACTCAATTACGATTTAACACCATATCCATAAACTGTTTACGGGATTCGTTTGTGGATTCGCGATAAAACTCATACATAACATGTCTGTCTGGTTGCGCCGGCTTTATCGTTATCCCCCACAGGGGTTTGATTTTCTGCGGTTCCATCGAATAGCGGACATCGCCAATGACCATCGGTTTGTCTGGGTAGAGACTGACGTAGTCATCTGAAAAATAGGTGAAACGTTTTATATCGTTTACCAACACTGTATTGTTTGACAGTAATGGTAGATCGTTTTCCAAATTAAACTTATCTATCGAATCGCCTTCGTTGTGTTTGATAGTTATTCCTGCTCTCACGACATCCACATAAAAACGATTGTCGTATTCATAAATAGCACGCCACAGAATCAGATTGCCCAAGGTCGGTTTCACAACACTGCGCTCAATCACATGGCCGCGCGACTTGGCAAGATCATGAATCACTGATTCAGCACGCTGCTGTTGCAGTATACCTAAACTCAGATAACTAAACGCAAAACTAATCGCAATATAGCTAAACAACGTCTGTTTAAGACCAAGCCCTAATAAAACACAAATCAGTAACATACCAGTAAAAATTGGGTCGATAATCGAAATAATATGCCAGGCAATGCGTTGATCGATGAACGGCCAGAAAAGATGCGTCCCGTAACTGGTACAGGCATCAATTAAACCGCTAAATAGATAACCGGCAAAACAAAACAAATAGAGCTGTTTGTTGGATAAGCTGTTTTTAAAGAATGGCCAGAGTAATAAAAACGCAATCAGTGCACCTATCGGAATAAAGATCAGCGAGTGGGTAAAATGCCGATGATATTCCAGCACCAACAACGGATCAGTGTTCGAGCGAATTAATACGTCAGCATCCGCCAACATGCCCGATAAAAAACCGATCAAGGTGACTTTGCGAATTAGTGAATTATTAGCGCTATGTTGTTTATCACAACTGACGGATTGCGCAACAGTTGCGCCAATTAAACCTTGGGTCAGGATATCCATTTTATCTTT
The DNA here is from genome assembly GCA_028279365.1 of Gammaproteobacteria bacterium. Taxonomy (GTDB): domain Bacteria; phylum Pseudomonadota; class Gammaproteobacteria; order Eutrophobiales; family Eutrophobiaceae; genus JANQNX01. The sequence goes on from JANQNX010000010.1 coordinate 411,605, forward strand.
AAAGCAATATCGCTAGTGTCGACATACAGGTTTGATAATACGCATTACCGAATAAATTGAAATGATTCAATTCATGGTAAAGACGATAGAGGGTAATACGCTGTTCATAACCTTGTTTTAACGGCCAGACTTCCTGGTAGGCTGCTTCGCAATTTGCATCAAAACCACCAAATAATCGCATCATCCCTATCTCGGCTTCGCGGTGTCCATAATAACTGGCCGGATCAAAAATCACCGGTTCGCCTTTTTCATTCGCAGCCGCATTACCTGACCACAAATCTCCATGCAACAACACTGCAGGTTCATCACAGTCTGCGAGTATCTGATCCAGATTATTGATTAGCCGCTCCAGCTGCTTGATTAATGAATCGTCTGTAGTTATTTGCTGCAAGCATAATTGCAGCTGTGGTTTAATCCGTTGCTCACGCCAGAACGTTAACCAATCATCCTGCCAATCATTAATTTGTCGTGTCGTGCCCAGATATGTATCAAATTCAAAGCCATATTGATCCTGTTTTGTCGCTTGATGTAACTTTGCTAACCGTCGTCCCATCTGTTGTTGCCAATCATTTGCCGGTCTTCCTTCCTGAAAACGCGTCATGACAATAAAGTCTGACTCATAGGCAATGGGTTCAGGTACATGTATAACGGACGGTTTAGCGAGTAATTCTAATGCCGTGAATTCTGCTTTAAATAAGTCTGTTAGTGTTGAAGCCTGCTGGTTGGTTTTAATGAAAAACGTTCGGCCGTCTTCCAGCGAGATATGTTGTGCCTGATTGATGCATCCACCAATAGCTATAGAAGTATTAGTAATTGCCGAGGCTTTACCGGTCGCTTTGGCAATCGCTTGCTCAATACGCTGCGGTAAATTCATCGTAAACGATTATGTGACTTTTTGATTGAGACGATCCAGACAGAACTGCAACATACTCGGACAGGCCGCTTCGATCATATCCAATACTTTTTCAAAGCCTTCCCTGCCGCCATAATAAGGATCAGGAACAGACGGCGCAGTTATATTACTGTCATGTCCATCCAGAAAACTGCCGAGCAGGCGAACATGTTCTTTCTCACCGCCTGCCAAGGCTTCAAGATCCGTCAGATTATCCGTATCCATGGGTACAATCAGGTCAAATAATGAAATATCATCAACATTAACCTTGCGCGCAATCGAGTCCAGTTGATAACCGCGTTTAGCTGCAACTTCGCGCATACGACTATCTGCTGGCTCACCGACATGATAGGCATAAGTGCCAGCAGAATCGATAGCTATCGTGTCAGCATAACCTTGCTCTGTGACATAGTGTTTAAATACGCCCTCGCCAGATGGTGAACGACAGATGTTGCCCATACAAACAAACAAGACATTAATCACTTTTCGTTTCATCTTAGTGTTAATCCACAATTGGTTGTACTAATACCCAGGGCTCTACGACGACGGCCCAGACGAGAATATCACTTTCGATCCAGGCCTCGGCCTGTTCATCGCTGACATTAGCGATCTGCTCCTGTTCCATCCAGCTTTCAAATGTCGGTTTATCATCTTTCGACAAGGCATGCGCAACCTGTATTAAATCAAGTTTATGCGAAACGTAGATGGTCTTTCCCATCGCGAAGAAGGTCTGAAGTTTGCTCCATTCGATCTTTGCCGTTTCTGAGTTCAACTTAGCGATGATATCTTCGCTTTCGGTATTATCGGTCATTGTTTCAGTCTGATTTAAATAATGACGCAATTATAACGACTATTTTATAGTCTGCTCATTTCAATCTGGCGTCAGGAGCCATGTCATGACTATTGCGATCATTATTATTGTTGTCATTGTCTTAGCTGCAATTTTTTATCTATCCAGTATTAAGGGTGAATACGAAGTCAAAAAAAGCCTGACGATAAATGCCCCTGCCGAACAATTATTTGATTATCTGATTGACCTCAAACGCTGGCAGGAATGGAGCCCATGGTTAATGCATGAGCCGAACTGCAAGCTCGAATACAGCGAAAAGCCAACCGAACCTGATGGACACTATAGCTGGGATGGAAAATACATAGGCGCTGGTAAACTCACTCATATGAGTTTAAACCGTCCAAACCATATAGAAGAAAAAATTGAATTTACCCGCCCGTTCAAGTCAACCGGAGATGTAAAGTTTGAATTGAGTCCGAAAGGCGAACAGACAGAAGTCAGTTGGATCATGCAGAGCAAGATGCCGTTTCTATTCCGTTTTATGATCGCGAATATCGTCAATATGGTGGGCAAGGATTATGAACTCGGGCTTGCGTTATTAGCCGGTAAGATGGACCCGACTTGCGAACATCCTGATATCCAATTTGAGGGCATCACTCAGCTAGATAAGCAGTATGTACTTTGCAAAGGCTTCTCCGGCTACCTGACTGAGATGCAACAGGCAATGGCAAGCGGATTTCCCGAGCTGATGAATTATGTACAACAACAATCAATCGAAACCACCGGAAGTATGATGTCGATTTACCATAAGACGGATGTGAAAAAAATGCATTTTGTCTGCGACATGGCAGTACCGGTGACGGCAGATGCAGAAACAGGAAACTACACACTCAAGGAACTAACGGGTGGAAAATATTTTAAAGTTATTCTTAAAGGTGATTATCGGTTCCTCGAACTGTGCTGGTACTCTGCGTATGTACATTTATCCATGCACAAAATTAAAGCCGATAAGTCACGACCTGCCCTGGAGATTTACGAGACAGATGCCGAGTCAGTCGACTCTTCAAATGAAATCATCACAGTACTCTATCTACCTGTAAAATAAACAGTTTCTTTTAAACGGACAGGATGAGATTGAACAAAAACTGATAATTACATTGCTTTACTCAAGCTACGCCAATACTCGCCGATATTTTGATAGAGCACATTGTTAGCGTCAGAGGCTATCTCGCAACCGCATTACTTTGAGTACTAAAGGTGTTGATAACGCTGCTCTGCTGGATGAATAGTAATTAATGAATATCAATAGCGGATGATCTCCACAACAATAATCAGGGAAGATCTGGGTTTAAGGGAGTTAATACATGAAGCAGCTACTACGCAGTTTTAATCGTTTATCGCTAATTAAACAGGTATTAATTCCGATTTGCCTGGTGCTGCTAAGCTGCTTTTCTCTGTTTACATTATTTGCCTACCACAGTTCAAAGAACGCCTTGTTAACTGAGACCGGTGATTCACTACAACGAGAAACTCGACTGATAGTAGAAAACCTTCAGTTTTATGAAAAGAACCTGCGCATTAGTGCCGAACGTCTCAGTCAAACCTTTTTTTCGATGCTGGAAGGCAAGGTTAATATTGACGAACTCGAAACCACAAGCATTGGTGATTATGAGAGTCCATCACTATTGTTGAATGGCAAAGCCTTAAACGCCGATCACAGCTACCCGGATACATTCACTGAACTGACCGGCGGTACTGGCACGATCTTTGTTCGTTACAATGATGACTTCTTACGTATATCGACATCACTGCGCAAGGATGACGGGGGCCGCGCTTATGGCACCTTACTTGGCGCCAACCATCCCGGTTATCAAAAACTCATTGCCGGTCAAAAGTATATCGGACGCGCCAAATTATTTGGCAAAGAATACATGACCGTTTATTCACCGATCATTGATGCAAATGGTAAAACCATTGCTATTTTTTATATCGGCTTTGATTTCACTGACAGCTTGCAAAGCCTGTATCAATCACTGTCAGAAATCCGTATTGGTGAAACGGGCAGAATTACTCTGGTTAATATTGCTAAAGGTGAAGCCTATGGCAAACAAATCAGCTTGTCGGGAAAACAAAACCCGGATAATACACAAACACATTACCTCAATATGATTGAGCAACAGCATGGCATTCAAACATTTACTGTTAACAAATCTGACACGAATGAAAAAGTGGAAATGATCGCTGCGTTTGACCAGTTTAAACCATGGAATATTCTGGTCGTAGGCGAAGGTTATATCGGCGAGTTAACCAGTAAAAGCGTGACGCTGGGACGCTTGTTAATCATAGCGGGTACTATCTGCAGCATCATTATCATGATATTGGTTCACGTTGCACTGACATCACGTTTAAAACCACTGGCAAAAATCAGCGATACCATCAACCAGATCAGTCAGGGCAATCTGGCTATTACAATCAATGCCTCGGGTTGCGGAAACAGTCATAACGAAATCGATAAACTCAATACCGATATACATCAACTACTAACCGGCTTGAACAGTTTAATCAAGAAAATACGTGCGTCGACGCAACTGGTCAACGATGCCACCACTAACCTAAGTAGCATCGCTGATCAAAGTGCAAACATTATAGAAACGCAGCAGCAAGATGCTGACAATCTTGCTACCGCCATTACGGAAATGGTTGCCTCCAGTCAGGAAATCGCGAGCTTTACGCAAAATGCAGTCAATGAATCAAAAAATGTTGATGGATTAGTCAAACAAGGTGAGGTTACCGTTAGTGAAGCAGTCAACTCAACCAACACATTGGTTAAAACCATTAATGAAACGGCCAGCATGATGCAAAAGGTAAATGACGATGCCTGCCAGATTACATCGGTATTAGATGTGATTAACGATATTGCCGAGCAAACCAATTTATTAGCGCTAAACGCTGCGATTGAAGCCGCGCGTGCCGGTGAACAAGGCCGGGGCTTTGCCGTTGTTGCCGATGAAGTCAGGACACTGGCACAGCGCTCACAAAGTTCGACCCATGAAATACAAACCATCATTGAAGACTTGCAAACCAGTTCGGCCAACGCCGCTAAAAAAATGGACTATGGCGTCGAGTGCAGTAATGAGACCGTAGAAGAGGTGCATCAGGCGGCAGGGGCATTGATCTCGATTAACGAAACGATGGAAAAACTGACTAATATGACTACTGAGATAGCGAATATTACTGATAATCAGCGCGTGGTCGGCGAAGACATCAATCGGGATATTATCAGTATCAGTGACGTAGCAAGAGAAACAAAGTCACATAGTGATTTACTCTATAGCTCAATACAGGAAATGCAACAGATGTCGAAGACTTTAACCAGTGAAGTGAATCATTTTAATACCCACTGATAAACATTAGCTTGTGAAAGAGCTGTATCTGCAGCAGCCATTCAAAAATACTGTTAAACTGTTCGTTTAATTCTACCTAGATAGATGAATGAGCGAGTCCAAAGACACCAGTAATCCTGCAGAAAATATCATTATTTCCCAAGATGTTGCGATCCTTATCGATGGCAACAATATAGAACGTAGTATTCACTCAGAATCTAACGATACCAACACCATGTTGAATTTTGATCTGTTGATACCTCGGATATTAATGAATCGGGGACTGAGTCGGCTAGTCTATTTCCGCGAAGGCACGCACATATCCGGCAAGTTACAGGAACGTCTGCATAATTACTTCCATGGTTCCGTGCGGCCTTGTCACAAAAGCGCGGATATTCCGCTTTCCATTTTTGCCATCCAGGTTGCAAACAAGGTGGATACGATCATTATCATGTCGGGTGACTCAGACTATATTGAACTGGTTCGGCATCTCAAATCTGAAGGCGTGAGAGTCGAAATCGCAGCGGTAGAGAGCACGACCGCCAAACTGATTATGGAAGAAGCCGATCACTTTCATGAGATTACGAAAGAAGACTGGTTTAGCCTCCCCGGTAAAAAGCCACAAAAACGTAGGAACAAAAAATAACATTTCGCTCACCGCATCACTGAATCTTTTTTGATCCGGATCAATGCCATTTGACTGTCATACTCCTATAATATGATCGTACTGTTGTATGGAGAGATATCGATGCTGACCTTTGAAGATTGCCTCGCCTTAAGTGACTTGTCTGAAGCTCAAATTATTGCGCTGGCAGAGCATGAACACCTGCCAGAAATGCTGGCACTGGAGTATGGTGAATATCTGATGCATTCAGAAACCGGCGCGCAAGAGCTAAAAGCCATGATCGATGCCGACCTGCAGCGATCAGGTTCTACAAAAAATATTGCCTGTCTCAAACAGATATTAGACACTTATAAGAAAGCACATTGATATAGTAGTGATTAGGAGAACAAATAAATGAGACAGCATTACTTTCCGGCATTATTTGGTTTCATCGTCGTGGTAGCCCTCAGCGTCACGACGATTAACGGGAATGTCTTTGCCAATCCACCGGAAGCCACGGGGGCACCGGGCGAACATGCCGACGCCAGTGATCGGTTGATTACTATCATGCGACAGCTCTTTGCCATTGTGCATGCTGAGGATGGCGCTGGCGATGCAGAAATCACCAAAGATCAAATGGCGGACTTAATTGAAACCGTTGAAGAGCTGGTGTTTTTTGCAGAGGTAATGTCCACCAAGATACCCGCCACGGAAATGGAAGAAAACGATGCTGTTATATTTAGTGCTATGGCGCAACGCCTCTATGACGAGGCATTGAGCGTAAAACAATTGGCGTTGAATTATGATTATCAGGTGGCCGCAGAAGCACAGCAACGATTGTTTAATGAATCCTATCGTCGATTAAACCGTACCTGTGCGGCCTGCCATCAATTGTTTAGAGATTAGTCTCCGTCTTTGCAAGGATAAAGCGGCGCAAGGATAGTCGCTGCCGTTTCCTCTGCATTTTCCTGTTTGAGTTCGGGTCGTGCCTTGATTTCCTTAATCACAGTCTTTGCCAAGGATTGATGCGATACGTCATCCGGTAAACAGACTCTGGGAATATGGTTTGCCTTGCCAAAATGACAATCACAGGGCGTCACATACCAGATGCATAACATACCCTTTGTATTGTCAAAACCGTTTTTCGTTGCATTTTCGCAGGCGGTCAGTAAATCGGCACCAGATGGTGCCGCAGCCAGTGATGTACTGAAAAACATCGATACTAAAATGCCAAACCTGATGTTAAACACAATACATAAAATAATCTTGAGTGAAATATTAATTATAAAATTGATTTGAATAAACGACTTACGGCCTGCATAGTAGCATCCAATAATACTAACAAGCATTATTTTTAATCCCTTTTGAGATATATTTTTTTGATATACACAAGACAGAGACACAACGAAAATGATGAACACCAGACAATCGATTGAGGGTTTTCTTTCCCTAGCCGCCGAACAACCGGAATCCATTACCTTCGATCAATGTATCGAAATCATTGATCAACATTACGACTTTACACCGACCGCATTTAAAAACGGTAACCAGCATAACGCCGCCGGCCAGAATGAAGGATCGTGTAAGATACTGGCGTTCGCACAATTGCATAATTTAACGCAACAGCAAACCTTGCATTGTTTTGGTGACTACTATCGAAAAGACGTCATTAGCACACCCGAGGGAGATAGCCACCAGAATATCAGACAGTTCATGCAACATGGCTGGGAACGGGTTGAGTTCGATAGCGTGCCATTAACACGTAAGTAATGCCGTTCTCACTAGCGGCCTTGATAGTATGCCTCGCTTGATATGACAATCGAAGAACTAGAGGCGCAACTCGGCATCAATTACGCAGCGGCGATTAATCAAAAGATTGCATCACCATTGCTTAATCAGAAAGCAATTCAACTCTATATTAAACGTGACGATTTATTACATCCGATAATATCAGGTAATAAATGGCGTAAGCTAAAATACAATATTCTTCATGCCATTAATCATGGTTATGAGTCTATCAGCACTATGGGCGGTGCCTGGTCAAATCACTTACATGCCCTTGCCTATGTCGGCCATCAACTTAATATCGATACGGTTGCTTATGTGCGTGGTGAACCTCCTTTAAAAGAAAGTCCGACTTTGAACGACGTGCGCAACTGGGGTATGCAGATTAATTATGTCTCGCGAGATCGCTATCGGGAACTACGTCATTCAATTTCCTGCGAAACGGACTTATCGAAACAAAAAACCTACTGGTTACCCGAAGGCAGCGCAAACCCGTTGGCATTGAGCGGCATTGCTGAGCTGTCGAAAGAGATAAAACCGGATTCGGATATTATCTGCGTTGCTTGCGGTACAGGCACAACCCTGGCTGGCTTGATTAGTAACAGCAACGCTAAACAAACACTACTCGGTTTTGCTGCGTTGAAGGCACAGTCTTTTCTAAAACAGGACATTACCGAACAGCTGGAGAAGGACAGAACAAATAATTGGGCGTTAAACTTTTATTACCACTTCGGCGGTTTTGCTAAAACCACGCCAGCACTGCAAGATTTTATTCAACACTTCTATCAGCTACATGACATACAACTGGATCGCATATACACCGGCAAACTGTTTTATGGTTTATTCGAACTAATAAAGAATGATTACTTTCCTGCTGACACCTGTATTACGGCGATCCACACCGGTGGCTTACAGGGTAATAGAGAGATCTGACGCTATTGCTGCTCGGTAATAATACTCAACCATTCATCCCCATAGCGTTGAATTAGCTTGTCAGTCATATTATTCATCTCCTGCATAGACGACATATCTTCAGGTAACAATTTTGCCAGATCGATTAATGCCTGATCAGACACAATCCACTTGCGTGGCCTGTTCTGTTTCCTTGCGGTAAGCTCACGCCAGGCGGCCAGGGCTTTAACCACGCGCAAAGGCCGACCGCGTAATCGTTTAGCCGCGTAGATTTTTTTCCACATTCTCGCAGGATCCGGCTGGTAGGTATCCGGCTCTGCCAGTAAGCTGAACTGTTGCGTTAATTGATCGTGATTATCTAGCGAATCGGCCTTTGTCATAAACAGCTCATAGACTTGCCCAAGATAAATCACATCATCCGCCGCATATTGAAGTTGCGCGTCGGATAAAGGACGTTTCGTCCAGTCTGCTCGGGCATGACCTTTTTCAAGTTCGACTTCCAATGCTGCCTTGATCAAATTGCCATAGCCTATGCCTTTATCAAAATCAAACAAGGGTGCTGCCAATTGTGTATCAAATACCGGCAGTGGTACGCTGCCTTGTAGGTTAAAAAATATTTCCAGATCCTGATGCGCGGAGTGTAGCACCTTGGTGATGGAGTGCTGGTAAAGCAGATCATACAAAGGCTGCAAGTCATTCAGGCTAAGTGGATCAATGATGAAGGTATCACTGCCATTGGACAGCTGCACCAGACAAAGCTTGGGATAATAGGTATTAATGCGCTCAAACTCGGTATCAACGGCAAGCCAGCTAGCGCTATTTAACAGGGCGCAGACATCCTTTAATCGTGCTTGATTATCTACCAATTCGTAAGCTTCCATATCTTTTCTTTAGAACGCGCCACTATTTTTTAAATAGGTATAAATTGTTTCAGCCATAACAGTATACCCATCACTATTCGGGTGCACCGTGTCTGACTTTAAATCGTTATCGCCCAATATGTCAGGAATTAAATCATCAATGAAAAATACGCCGGTCTCTTCTGCTATCGATTGATAAACTTCATAAGAGGATAAAAATAAACCGGGCTTGGGCACGCCTAATAATAACACTGGTATATTTTCGTTTTTAGCCAGTTCGATCATATCGATAAGATTTGATCGCATTTTTGACATGCTTTTTTTTCGCAAAATGTCATTTCCACCATGACAAAGTATCAATAAATCGGGTTGGTGGCGTTTCAATAAGCCGGGTAATCGGCGTAAGCCATTTTCAGAGACTTCACCTGACACACCGGCGTTCACAACTTTTTTACCCGATAATTGTTGTAACACTGATGGATAGCTTTGCTCCGGCCTGGCACCATAGCCACTGGTCAGGCTATCACCCAAGGCCAGGATCACTGCATCATCCGGCAGACGTTGCAGCGTCACTTCTTCACCGCTGCATGCCGCCAGCACTAGCAACATGATGCCTAAAGATAATATTGAACGAATATGGACGGTTTGCATCTTCATCACTTCTTTTATCATGACGTTAACAGAGTCATGTCATGTTTGCACTGATAAAAAACACAAGGAAAATTTCTGCCACGGTGGCAAAAACTCGCCCACCGGGATTAATTGGCATGCGTATTTAGCCGATTCAGGCAATGTTTTTATCAATTGTGGCTTGGTATAAAGATTGCTCTATTGATGATTGACTTAATCACATCAAACGCAAGTATATGAAACCGGGTATTATCCGATACGGACAAGATATGTCTGTATTGAATCTCAACCAGGCAAAAGCCAATGCGACAGAAAAAGACGCATCTGCAAAAAAGGACGGTCTGGGTTTTGCTGATTTCCTGGATATCATTAACCCGTTACATCACCTTCCTGTTATCGGTAGTGTATACCGCAAACTTACTGGTGATACGATTAACCCGGCAATGAAGATCGCGGGTGGCGCATTATTTGGTGGACCGATCGGTGTTGCACTGTCTGCCGTTGAGTTGGCCTTCACCAGCAGGGACAAACCCGAACCAATAGACTATGGTGGGGTAAGTGCTGAGTCTGTCGCAGGGAGTTATCCATTGCATCAAATCAATGATTCTGAGCAAGCCGATCAGAATCAATTTCTATTGTCACCTCAACCAGCAGTTTCAACATCGTCTTCAAAGATCGAGGTAATACTTCAGCCCACATTACAAACACCTGAAATAACAAGTACTAAGCAAACGACCGCATACCGTTTTTCCAACGGTATTCCCAACCCGGCACACCAGTTAACGGTTTCAACTTCTAAATTAGTGGACAACACAAAACCCGAAAATGTTGAGACACCTGATTTACATACGCTATCTATGCAGGAAATTTATTCAAGGATTAAATACGGCGCGGACAACACCAAGCCGCTAATTGATGTATTTATCGGGCAACAACATCCCGGTTAAGCCAAAAGCTAAATTAAATAGGCCAATTAATTTATACGGTTTTTTTTTCTGAATTACGTATCAGCTTGGCTAATTCCTTTTCGATTTTTTTTAGACGCTGAAAGATATCCAGATTTTCCCGCTCGAGTAACTGAACCTCGGTATGAGCTTGTTTTAATGCGTGAATATACGTCATCCCTTAGTACTTCTTAGTGGATTATTATTTTCGGTTTTATTCTAACGTCAGTCAGTCGGGTTTTTCAATCAAGATCATTCAAAAAAAAACAATGGTGCACTGCAACTAACTCATTTAAATGCTATGTCGCTTACAGGAGACCAGTTTACATAGCTATAAACTAAAGAAAACTAATCTTAAAAAAAGGAATTCAATACTCAGACGATAGAAAGCTCTTCAATGAACCTTTTTGCCTCCACTAAGCTATAACCATAATATTGTCTTATCAACATTATCGCATCCAGCTGATCTCCACGATGAATATAATTGAGTATCCTGTCTTCCAGCTCACTAGCCAACAGCGCCGGCTGACTATTATCAGTCACTGTCGATATAGGTTCATCTATTAATAGAGATCCTGATAACTCTGATAATACATGTCTAATACCAGGCTTTATTGCATTCCAGCGAATCTGTAATACATGATTATCCAGTAAACGAACCGGATAATCATGATGCTTGGCACGGGATTTATTTTTACTACCAGATAACTTGAGATGTTGGCGCTGTCGTTTTATATCTTCAATTTGATTGACAGATACCTTCTGTTTACGCGCCTTGAACAGTTCATGATTTAATTTAGCTAATTCAGAACGTAGTGGTTTTAGTTCTCGCTCTTGCTGCAGGTGCTGTTTCAGAGTCTCGAATTCGGTTTCAGAGAGATTGAGTTTTAACTCAAGATAAGTGTAACGCTCGATTCGTATTGCATCGTCGCGATCTTTATAAATGCGCTCATTATGTTGACGTGCCCAGTTAATTTCACTGTTAAGCAACTTAATAATAACCAAATCGGATTCATCATAATGATGATTAAGAAAGGAACGATATTTAATCAGCAAGCCATCTGGTGTTGATAACAGCAACCAATTGCAATCGCGTTTACCTGCAAGCAATCGATGGCTCGCCAGGATTAAAAACAAAACGTCAAAAAAAATGAACCAGAGACAAACAAAAAATATCAGATAGGAAAAACCATTTAGATAAATCTCCCTAACTAAAAACACGAGCAAAGCAAACAGTATGATACTGAATACAATCACTACAATTGTGTCACGGATCATCGACGTTCGATATATCGTCATGCCCGTATCCCTTGTGTTTACATCACACTGCTTTTTCAATTCCATATTGACAGCATAACAATCAGGTAAGTACTTAAAAACATTATTATTATGCTAAAGGCAATAAAGTTGAGGCCGATAACTGATTAAGACTATTGGCATCATCCAGCGCTAACTCTATGAATATAGGCAGATTTAAAGCGATAAAAAACCTTGGCGAGGGCGCTGAGGGCTACGTCTACCTGTGCTGGGATGCCAATCTGGAACGAGAAGTTGCGATTAAACTCGTTACCGGCATGGACGACAACGAAGACTACTCCGAGCAGATTATTAGCGAAGCGCGGATGGTTGCGAAAATTGCCAATCCTTATGTCATCCCTATCTTTGAAGTCGGCATGATCGGCTCCATGCCTTACCTGGTGTTTGAATATATCAAGGGCATGACACTGACAGAGCATCTGAAAACGCAGGGAAAACTCGCGGAAAATGATGCGTTAATGATGCTGACAAAACTCGCAAAAGGATTAGAGTCAGCTCATGTTCAAGACATCATGCATCTTGATTTGTCGCCCGGCAATATCCTGCTGGATCAGGTAGGCAACCCACGCATTATGGATTTTGGGCTTGCCCAGGTTAACTCGGCAATGGATAAATCACACCAGGTGGTTAAGGGCACCCCCCGCTATCTAAGTCCTGAACACTTATCGGATTCGGCGTTGACGCCTGCCACCGATATTTATGCATTAGGTCTGATCTTCTATGAGATGCTAACCGGCACACCGGCCATCGCTGCCACACAGATTGGTAACATATTGGATGATGTCAAAACATCAAATATCAATTGGCAACAGCTTCAGCAACAGCATACCTCCGCTGAAGTCATCGCCTTGTTACGAGACATGCTGCAAACCGATCCTGGTCACCGCTATGAGAATGCAGCCAAGCTAGTCAACAGCTTGAGTGACATTGCAATCATCAGACAGCAACGACACAACGGTAACCTGACTCTGGAGTTTCTACTGCGCCGCTTGCAACGTCGTCCAGAATTCCCTGCCTGCTCACATAACATCGCCGAAATAAATCGATTAACCGATGAAGAGAGTAATAGCAGTTTTAGTGAACTGGGCGGAGTTATTATCCGCGACTATAGTTTGACTAATCGTATGATGAAAATCGCCAACTCGGTGATCTTTGATCGAGGAAATGGCAAAGCCAATTCCCTGTCACAAGCCATCGCCAGACTCGGACTTAGGCTCGTGCGCATGATTTGTAACGGCATGTTGTTGTTTGATCAGGTTAGCAACAGGGATGAACAATTAAAAGACACGCTGGTGATGTCGTTTGTCGCCGGCTTGCTTGCAAGACATATTGTCAAATCCATACAACCGGGCTTTGCAGAAGAAGCATTTATCTGCGCACTATTTCATCGATTGGGTACGCATCTACTCGTATTTTATTTACCGGATGAATACGAAGACATTAGCAGGTTGATATCAGAAGGGATGGAACGACAGCAGGCAGAACAAAAAATATTGTCTACCACAGCAGAAAAGCTGGGCAGAACCATTGCGAGTAAATGGAATTTCCCGGACACCATTCTTGACTGCATGAAAACACGAGCTGCTTCCTCATGGCATTCGGTTGAAAGAAAAGAAGATATCCTGCTGTATGCGACAAACTTTTCAAATCAATTATGCGAATTGATCCTGAATAGTCATGAACAAATGGACGTCATAGCGGCAATAGATGAATTTCTTCAATGCTATGAACTCGTCATCAAGGCAGATACTGAAAGGATGGGTAGATTACTTCGTTTAGTCGCTGACAAGTTCACATCATTAGCACCCGATTTGGGTATCAATTGTCAAAACAGCGAGTTTTTTAAACAGCTGGATAAAACTGCCAAACAGATTGAGCATTTCTACCAATCACAGCAAATAGCCGCAACGCTATAACATCATTATCACAACCTGGCGTTGTAACACTTAAGCAGTATAGAAAACTCAATAGACTTAATAAACGAGTTCCCGTCCTGATCGATGTCATTCTCTATCAGAGATTTATATGATCCTGCTTGTGAAAATAATGAGTTAGCTTAGGCTTTGTATATGGACAATATAAAGCAATTTAAAAATATTCTGATTATTGGAGCGGGCGGCGGTATCGGTCAGGCCTTTACCCAACTGTTCCTAACACAAGGTAAACAGGTAATTGCCAGCGTGCGTGAACCCGAAGCTAAAAAACACGCTAGCTTGAGGAGATTGCAACAATCACATCGTGATCAACTTAGTTTATATACAATGGATATAACACAGCAGGAAAGTATTGAACAATGCTTTTCCTCGATTGCATCAGTCACTGATCGCCTGCACTTAATCCTCAACTGCAGTGGACTATTACACAGCGCATCGGTACAACCTGAAAAACGACTGGAAGAGGCAAACCAGACGCAATTATTCGAGAGCTTTGCAGTGAATAGTATTGGCCCGCTATTAATCGCGCGTTATGCCTTACCATTATTAAGACATGATGAAATCAGCATACTGGCAACACTCTCAGCCCGCGTGGGCAGTATCTCGGATAACCGTCTTGGTGGCTGGTACGGCTATCGTGCATCAAAGGCCGCGCAAAATATGATCACAAAAACAGTAGCGATAGAGCTAAAGCGCAGAAGTCCTAGCAGCATTTGTGTTGGACTGCATCCAGGCACCGTCGATACCGGTTTATCCAAACCATTTCAAAGCGGCGTTAGCGCTACACAATTAAAAACACCGGATGAGTCTGTCGCACACCTTAGTAAGGTGTTGGACCAACTACAGCCACATGACTCCGGCAAAGTATTTGCCTGGGATGGCATAGAGATACCGGCCTAGTTGTTAAAGTTTGGCAAGAAACTTACGCGCTTGATCCTGAATCGCATCACGCTCTGACTGTTCGAAACGATTCAGGTTTCGGTATGCCATTGCCATGCGCTGATTATATTTAAAATAGGATTCATGCCGAATGAGATAATCCCAATAAAGGTTGGTGAACGGACAGGCATCATCGCCAACACGCTGCTTCACATCGTAGCGACAGCCCTTACAAAAATCTGACATACGATTAATATAGGCACCGCTGGAAATATAAGGCTTGGTACCCACAATCCCGCCATCACCATACAATGCCATCCCCAATGTATTCGGTAACTCAACCCATTCATACGCATCGGCATAGACCGCCAGATACCATTCGCAAACCTGCTGTACATCCAGGCCAGCCAGATTGGCAAAATTTCCGGTAACCATCAGACGTTGAATATGATGTGAACAAGCATGTTGTTTGGTAGTGTTGATCACTTCCGACATACAGCGCATATCGGTGTCCCCGGTCCAATAAAAATCGGGCAACTCACGTTTCGCATTCAATGCGTTTTTTTCGACATAGTCCGGCATATACGACCAGTAAACACCACGAATATACTCGCGCCAGCCGATAATCTGTCGAATAAAACCTTCCACTGCATTCAACGGTGCCTCACCTCGATAATAAGCGGCTTCGACTTGCTCGCACATTTCTCTCGGATCAAGTAATCCACAGTTAATGTATTGTGAGATAAGACTATGGAATAAAAACGGCTCGCCGGCCTTCATGGCATCCTGGTAATCACCATAGTGTGGCAAACTGGTTTTAACAAAATGCGTAAACGCGCGTTTGGCCTGGCTTGCCGTCACCGCAAACCAGAACGGTTCCAACTCCCCCATATGACCGGGGAATGTCTCTTCAACCAGCTTCAGTACCTCTTGTGTGATCGCATCAGGTGTAAATTGCATCGGTCCCGATATGGAAACATCACCGCTGAACGGCTTGCGATTATCTTTATCATAATTCCATTTACCGCCGACAGGTTGATTGGCTTCCATCAACAATCCGGTCTTTTTACGCATTAGCCGATACCAATATTCCATGGTCAACTGTTTGCGACCCTCGGCCCAGTCTTCAAACTCTTCATGCGTGGCGATAAACCGATCATCAATCAACAAGGTCACGGAACAAGCCAGGTCGGCTTCCCAACTGCGCATGTCATTCAGTAATCGATACTCTCCCGGTTCAGTGATAATCAACTGGTCGAATTGATTACTTTCAAGATAACGCTGTACCTCGGCTTTCAGCGAACCACGATTATCCGGATCATCATAACGGACATAGTGAACCTGATAGCCCTGTTGTTTCAGTTGTTCGGAGAAATGCCGCATCGCTGAAAAAAGAAACGCGATCTTCTTTTTATGATGTTTGACATAGGTCGCTTCCTGCTTGACCTCTGCCATCAGGATCACATCATCATGACTGATGTCTTTTAAACTACTGATAGTCGGCGAAAGCTGATCGCCAAGTAGTAAACGTAAGGCAGGCATGTTATTTGCGGTTCCGTCGGCAACGTTCAGAACAATATTTCACATTGTCCCAATCCCGTTCCCATTTTTTGCGCCAGGTGAACGCTTTACCACATTGCATACAATGCTTCTCAGGCAAGAATTGTTTTTTATGCACGTCTTAAAGCTCAATGATGTCAGGGTGTTCATTCTTTTTAAAATAGGCTGTCAAAATCCGATAGGTATCCAGATCAAACATCAATTCATTATCCTCAAACAGCTTGAGTTGATTCAGCTCTGCTTCGTCCTGCGCCGAACCGAGATAGCACCAGTGTTCAAATAAATGGATATCGGTACGTTTTCTATCGGCAGAGATCTCACGGATACCTATCCGCCCTTGATAAGGCCAGGCCTGATTGCGTAACGGTAATAATGCGTTCAGCAAACGAAGACGATGCTGAATAACCGGCTCATCGCCGACACAGGCACCACGACAGCGTTTCAATTGATAAGCAAAACAGGCGCCCTTGCCAGACTCCAAACCGACGAGCTTGGCACACAGTTGATGCTGTTTGATTATTTCCAGTAAGGCTTCTTTCGCCTTTTTATTGGTTTTGAAAAGGCCGTAGTGTTGTGACAATCGTGTTGGATCAACCGTATCAGCCGTTCTGATAGAAATGATACTGTCTTCATCATGTACATCATAGTGCAAGGTAACCAGTCGATCATAGCGTCGCAGGCGATAATTATACACCGGTAATTTTTGCTTAATTAATTTGGCTTCCAGTAATAATGCGCCTAATTCCCCAGCCGTTTCATGGCATGTAATAGACGCAATGTTCTGACTGATCTTCATTTCTTTTGAATGTTGATGATCGCTGGAGAAATGGGAAAGAACGCGATCACGCAAACGTACGCTCTTGCCGACATACAATAAGGCACCGCTTCGATCATAAAACTCATAAACACCCGGGCCGTCAGGTACAGCATCAACATCATCTTCCTTCAATCCGGGTGGCAGGCTTGGTTTCTTTAACAGCCGCGCAATCACCTCATTGACTTCAGCTGCCTCTAATTGCGAATAAAGCGTGCAAAGAAAATCAAACAAGACTTTGGCATCACCATAAGCACGGTGTCTGGCATCGCACTGCAAACCATGTCGTAACATGATGCTATCCAGGTTATGCCGCTTTTGTTCGGGAAATAACTGACGTGAGAGTTTCACAGTACATAACACCGGCACTTTAAACGGCAGACCACAGCGCTTAAATTCATTTTTAAGAAAACCGTAATCAAATCTGGCATTGTGGGCAACAAACACACAGCCGGATAAACGCTCATGGATTTCATGGCAAAGTGTTTCAAACCGTGGTGCGGCACTGACCATATCATTATCAATACCGGTCAATCGTTGTATGTGTTCGGGGATATAACGCTGTGGATTAAATAACGATTCCCACTCAGAAACCAGTTTGCCGTTTCTCATTGTCAGGATAGCCAGTTCGGTAATGCGGTCGCGACTTGCATTACCACCAGTCGTCTCAATGTCGACAAACACGGTATCCCGTTCAAACATGTTCAGTTATCAGTCTTGATAATCTCGACGGCGTTATCAAACGGGTCTTTGATATAGATAGAGGCAGTGCCGTCTCGATGCGGTGTGAGTTCTCCGTATTTTTCCGCCTGTTCATTTTCAATGGCAAAATGCGGCGGATGCTGACCAGGGATCACAATCGCGAGTGAGATATTGTCAAACTTCAACATCGCCCAGGTCTCGTCCTGATAACTCACTTCGATATCAAACTGATCCCGATACCAGTCCACCGCTTGTTTCACATCGTCTACCTGCACTGCAATGTGATGTATTTTATCCATGACTTTCATGATTGATGTTCATGGAATAAGTTTATCGCAAATCAATAAAAAAGCGATGTAAGACTGACTGTCCTGATCAGTTTAAATCCAGCGTCTGACCCGGGTTTGATAATCACGGTAGTCATCACCGAAGGTATCATGCAATTGTTTTTCTTCGTTCACGATAAACAGTAAGTGGATAACAACAATAAATTCCGGGATGAGTAAGAATGGCGTGATCGAACCCAACGCAATAGCAAAGCCAACTAACACCAATACCATGCCCAGATACATCGGGTTACGTGTTTTCCGATAAGGGCCACCAGTCACCAGACTTGTCATCGGTTCAAACGGTTTGATCGGTGTCCTGGCTTGTTTAAACAAACTTGCGGCTCTGATAACAACCGCTAAGCCCAATAAAATAAATACTGATCCCAAATAGTGATACGGCGCTTTGATAAAGATAATGATAGGAATGAAGTGATGCAGTAAAAACATGCATACCACAGTGACAAAAAAAATAAAACGGCGGGATCAGTTTTTGATTAAAAAAATTCAATTCGTCACATAGATTAATTCATCAACAGGAAAACCAAGACGTTCTGCTTTTGTTACCAGACGTTTGACGATTGCAGTGTCCAGATCAGGGGACCTGGCCAACAGCCATAAATAAGATCGGTTTGGACCCGAGACCAGCGCATACTCATAATTTTCTTTGTCCAGTTCCAATATTGTATAGCCACCATAAAACGGACCAAAGAATGAGACCTTAAGCTGACCAACATCGGGACCTTCAACAAAGAAGGCCTTACCAACAGCTTCTTTCCATTCCTTGGCTTTCTCATCATAACCGCGATTGATTACCGTCACGCCTCCCTCTTCTCGCAACTGATACTCAGCCGTCACCTTGCTTAAACCTCGTTCAAACGAGTGGTTCAGTCTGGCAATCTCATACCACTTACCAAGATATCGGTTGATGTCGAAACCCGTGATCGGTGCCAGACCTTTCGGTGGCGTTGTGCATGCTGTTACACAACACAGCAATAAAAAACTAATAAGATATTTATTCATTGTTCACCATCCCATCGTGCCCGGTTCACCTTTAAACGGCCCTACTACGTCTGACGTTATCCAACCACCATAAAAATTTCCCGGCTGGGGTTTTGCAATCTCATCACCGACATAACAAGCATCCATCACATGTGCATAAAAAACGATATAGTCTTTAAGCTGTTTATATCTGTCAGTAGGATTACGATAAGTCCAGGCAACTTGTTGTAAACGTCGGTGATCATTAACGACATCATAATAATTCGCTACGCCTTTCCATTCACAAAAGCTGGTCCTGTCGATTGACTTTAGCCACTTCATAGTGACATCCTCAGGCGGTAAATAATACGTCGGTGGATGGCTGGTCTCCAGCACACACAGGGCATGGTTCGTTTCGGCCAGCACTTCTCCATCAAGAACAATTTTGACTATCTTATTACATGCCCGAACCGCGGGTGGTCGGGGATAATCCCACACTGATTCCTGCCCCGGAGCCGGCTTTACTTTATTAATGCCTATCATTGCAGATTACCGCCGAGCATAACAAAATGTAGTAACGTAACAATCATGGTTAATTGAATGCGCATCTTAAAATACCAGTCAGGCAGATGATCGCTCAGGGAGGAAAACTTTTCATAAATAAACAGTGTCGGGAAGGCAAAACTCAAAATAATTAATGCAAATAATGGTGGTAATAATAGCGCCACCCAACCGATTAGCGATGGCAATACGCCGATCCCCAATAGCAAATTTGCCTGTTCAATAGTTTCGGATTTAAGCACTGCTCCCCAATGTACAGCACCAATAAAACTCAATATCACGGCACTGTAGGCAATGAACGTTGTCTGAAAAAAAGACTGAAAAGGATCATCGAAAAGATAAAAACCGGGCACGCATAAAAGAAATGGAATAAGACCAGCAAATCCCAATAGCCGGGTCTGTGTTATCTGTTTACTGTCCATCAGCTGTCGAGTCGCTTGCCGGCTAAGGTCGGTGTTTTATCTGTGCGCGACTCAAGCTTCAAATAACTGATCAACCTGATATTACCATATGCGTGCAAGCTCTCATGCACCTGTTGAACAGCTTGCAATATTTCCGACATTTCACCTTCGATATCGGTGCCTGATGCATGTGTTTCCAGTAAAAAATCATACTGTCTTAAAATACCCAGTACCTGTGTGATTTGTGCCCTGACGGACACGCCCTCACCTAACGGGATGACTTGTAATTCTGCTGTTGCTTTCAATGGCACGCTCCATACTTTTTATTGACTAGCATTATTGATAAGGTCGATAGATTAGCAAGGAAAAATTCACTAAAACAAATATGTGTTAATCATTAAACCTGATCGGGATCTACCAAGACAAATAGGTTTGCAGGTGATTTTCGGAAATAGAACAGGCTAAAATGACCTAAGAATGTGAGTAATAAAATAGGAATTTTTCCTAATATTTAGTTGTTAACTCATTTTTTTTAATTTCTGAGGTACTATTTCCTAACAGTATTACTTTATCAATAATAATTAATCGTGTTTAAACTTCGCCATATAACCTTATTGACAATCAGCTCACTGACTTTAACTGCCTGCCAAGAGCATGAAGATTTCACTTACTATCCTTTAGCAAAAAAATTACGCTGGTATTACCAGACAAGCATGATTTATAAACGTCGTTCGATAGAGTCAAAACTGATCATTGAGAATCTTGGCAAAGAATCATATGACGGACAAACTGTTTTCACCAAACGTAATCACGCTGGGCAAAATACTTTTTTTTTCCAAACTAAAGATGCCATTTTGCGAAATACAGAAGAACCGAGCCTGGACAACATTGATAGTAGTAACGAAAACCATTTCATCTTACCGACCAATATTAAAACTGGTGACGCATGGCAACTGGTTAGCCGCCCCTATGTAATGGAACACGCCCTTGAATATGAAGTCGCATTACAAACTTCAACACCGGGTCTTAAGTTATCAAAACCACTGCAAATGGATTTTCAGATCGAATCAGTGAATGAAACGGTTGAGGTTCCAGCTGGTAGATTCAGTAACTGTATAAAGATAGTAGGAGCCGGAACATGCTACATGTCAGCATCGGGCGGTAATTTTAGTGGCAGTGTAGAAATCAACGTTGATCATAAAGATTGGTATTGTCCGGGTGTAGGTCTGACACGGACCGAACGCACTGAAACCGACCCTAGCAAGATGATAGAAGCGGTAACGTATTTACTTGAACTTGAGGAAATAGTTGAGCCATCTAATTTCTGGTAATCCGCCTTATTACTCTGAATAAAATGAATAAAAAACCCCGGCAAAGCCGGGGTTTTCAACAAACAAGTGTTTGTTAAGTGCTTACGGCAGAGCAAACACCATCAGGATACCTGCATTACGTGATGAGTTACGCAGTGCTCGGTAACCACCCACAGCACCCAGTGCCGCTTCATCAGGCGCAGCCGCTAAACCAGGGATAGCGACAACCGCGCCAGCCCAACCGCCGATACCTGAAAGGACACCCACGTATTGCTTGCCTTTATATCCCCATGAATGAAAGTTGCCAATGATGCCGGAAGGCGCTTTGAACTTCCAAAGCAGCTTACCCGTTTCTGCATCGACAGCTTTCGCATAGGCATCAAGTGTGCCATAGAACACGACATCACCTTTAGTCGTCAAGATTCCAGACCAAACAGACCACTGCTCAGGAATCGACCAGACGATCTTACCTTTGTCAGCGTCCCAGGCAAT
Source organism: Gammaproteobacteria bacterium (assembly GCA_028279365.1). Taxonomy (GTDB): domain Bacteria; phylum Pseudomonadota; class Gammaproteobacteria; order Eutrophobiales; family Eutrophobiaceae; genus JANQNX01. The sequence goes on from JANQNX010000010.1 coordinate 433,682, forward strand.
CATGTTACCCATGTTGTCCTTAGCAGCATTGTTGTTAGGA
>JANQNX010000015.1 GCA_028279365.1 Gammaproteobacteria bacterium
GTTCAGGTTCAGGTTCAGGTTCAGGTTCAGGTTCAGGTTCAGGTTCAGGTTCAGGTTCAGGGCGGGCTATTGTCCACATCATTGATATTCAGGGCAATCAAAGAATCCTGAATGATGGGTAATGATTATTCAGTTTTGGTTTTATTCTCGGTCAACTCTTTTAGCAAACGTATTTTCACCTCATCGATGATGCTGTCTTTCAACAGGACAATCAGTTCATCCAGATCCTGGCTGATTTCTTTATCGACTTTATCAATAATCTCATTAACCAGGGCATCATTTTGTTTGGCTGATTCGGCCCCAACTTGCGTGGTTATGTCTTGATTGGTTTCATCGACCGTTTCCATCAATACCGGTATGCCATCTGTACCGACCTTGAGTCGTGGTGAATTGGTATTAGTCGATTCCGATTTTTTTTGAGCGAGTAAATTTTCCAGCTCATCAATTCGATTGATTAATGCCTCACGTTTTTGAGGGTTATCGTCATCCAGATCAGCCATGAGACTGGCTAAACTCTATCTTGTGATCGTGAATGTCATAGTCCTGCTCTCGATATTCTTTATAACGTTGTCTGGCGAATTGTTTATTGATGTCATTACCACCCACAATCTCCACAATACGTTCAAACCGATTAACAAATTCAGGAATGGTCTGACCGAAGTTCAATAACACCTGCTTATCTTCTGGACAGCTATCGCCATAACCGATCGAGATAGGTGCTGTTGTTCCGTTACCGTTGTCTGACACCTCATGCGGGATAAAGCTGATATCGCGGAATATCCATAGCAAATCATCGATATGATTTGCTAGCTGTTCATCATGAGTATGCACGTGTACTCGATTACCGCTATGCCATATCTTTGAGATCAGACTACAGGCGAAGCGTTCCGGGTTGTCTCGATCTGACAGAATATAGAAATCAACCCGTGCCATATTCAATCCTTAGTCAAGCTGGTTAAGGATATATTGTGTCAGTAGCGGTACCGGTCTGCCGGTTGCACCTTTCTTGCCGCCAGACAGCCAGGCTGTGCCGGCGATATCCAGATGTGCCCAGTTAAATTTCTCCGCAAAGCGCGATAAAAAGCAGGCGGCGGTAATGGTACCGGCTTCGCGCCCACCAATATTTGCCATGTCGGCAAACGGGCTATTCAACTGTTGTTGATATTCATCCCATAGTGGTAATTGCCAGGCACGATCACCCGCTTCGTCACCGGCATTGAGTAAATCACGCGCTAGTGGATTATGGTTGCTTAACAAACCACTGGCATGTTTGCCCAATGCGATAACACAAGCCCCGGTTAATGTTGCAATATCAATGACCACTTCCGGATTATATTTTTCGGCGTAAGTCATTGCATCGCATAGTATGAGTCTACCCTCTGCATCGGTATTCAGCACTTCGACGGTTTGTCCTGACATGCTGGTAAACACATCGCCGGGTTTGGTCGCGGTACTGCTGGGCATATTTTCTGTCGCCGGAATGATGCCTACCACATTAATAGGTAGCTTCATTTCAGCCACGCTGGATAAGGTGCCGAATACTGATGCTGCGCCACACATGTCAAATTTCATTTCATCCATTGCTGCGGCAGGTTTGATGGAAATACCACCGGTATCAAATGTGACGCCTTTGCCGACCAGCACAATTGGTTTGCTGGCTTTCTTGGTACCTTTGTATTCGATAGTGATCAATTTTGCCGGTTGTTTGGAACCTTGTGAAACAGACAGCAGCGATCCCATTCCCAGCTTTTTCATGTCGGCTTCTTCAAGGACGTCTATCGTCAGAGAGCGGTAACTTTTACCTAATTCAACTGCCTGTTTGGCGAGATAAGTCGGTGTACAAATATTTGCAGGCAGGTTACCCAGTCTGCGCGTTAGTTTAATACCATTGCCTATCGCGCGACCCTGATTTAAGGCTGATTCACCCTGCGGTAATTCTCGTCGAGTGGGAACGGTGAACGTGATTTTTCTGAGCGGTCGGCGTTTTTCTTTCTTTTTTGATTTTAATTCATCAAATTGATAAAGAGTATGTTCGGCAGTCATGACCGCTTGCCTGATTTTCCAGTTATGGTCTCTCCCTTTGATCGTTAGTTCTGTAAGGTAGTTAACCCCTTCCAGTGAACCAGTGTCATTTAATGCGCGGACACTGTTGGCGATGACGGCTCGATAAGCACGATCATCCAGCTCTCTTTCTTTGCCGCAGCCGATCAACATGACACGGTCAGAAATCATGCCAGGGACATTATGCAGGAGCAGCATCTGGCCACGTTTGCCATCCATGTCACCACGACGAATTAAATTTGAGAGATATTTGTTGCTGACAGCGTCAATCGCTTTGGCCGGTTCAGACAAACGGCGTGACTCAAAAATGCCGACGACGACACAGGCAGTTCTTTGCTTTTCCGGATCGCCACTTTTAATATTGAAATCCATACTTTCTCCAGAGTTTTAGCTTGTGAGCTAGGTAATTGTTGTTATTTGAATATTTATCGATACGATGTCATGTTAACTGACGACTTTTTTGTGAAAAAACCACAAAACACGACAAATTCAGATATTTTTACAAGTTTATTCATTTATCTCCGACTAAGCAAAGAACAAATAGGTACGAATTGAAATTTTGATTATTCAGCGTTATATATTTCGCGAGTTACTACTTAAGCTGGTGTGGATACTCGGATTACTGGTATTAGTATTTACCAGTAATCGCTTTGTCGGGTTTCTGGCAGATGCGGCTGAAGGCAGTTTGCCGGGAGATATGGTGTTTTTGATGCTGGCTTATAAAATGTTGGCAACACTGCCGAAGATATTTCCCGTCGCGGTGTTAGTGGCGATGCTGCTGGCCTTTGCCAGATTAGCCAACGATAGGGAATTGGTCGTGTTGCACGCAGCAGGGGTCAGTCGCTTTTTTCAGTTGCAATTGGTAACGCGCTTCGCCGTTTTTTTCTGTGTATTTGTTGCAGCAATAACTCTGTTTGTCGCACCTTGGGCAGAGCAGAATATCGAAGATTTAAAGGAGCTAGCTAAACAGCGTTCGGATATTGCCGGCATCAAACCTGGTCAGTTTAAAGAATTCAGCAAGGGTAACCGGGTGGTGTATGTGCAAAATCCGTCAGTCGATAAACTGGCGATGGAGGATGTGTTTCTGCACGTAAAGCAGGAAACCAAGCGCGGCTTGCTAACTGCAGACAGCGCCCGCTTCAAAAACGACGAACAATCGGGAAATAAATATATCGAATTCAGCGATGGGCGTCGCTATGTCGTCGAGCCTGGGCATGTCGATTACAGAATTACCGAGTTTGAACGCTACTCAGTGTTGACTGAGGTGGCAAATCCAGAAGTCGCGAGAATCAAGACTGCTGCGTTATCAACCAAAGATATTTTTCGTTCTGATAACAGTGTCCATCGGGCTGAGTTTCAATGGCGTATTTCACTTGTCATCTCTTGTCTGATACTGCCACTACTGGCTGTTCTGTTAATTCAAATGCATACCCGAGAAGAACGTCGTTATGGGCCGTTCGTGATCGCGATTTCAATTTATTTGATCTATAGCAACCTGCTAGGTATTGCCCAGACACTCATTAAACGTGAAGCGATCCCGGCTATTATTGGCTTGTGGTGGGTACATTTGTTACTCATTGCTGTGATAGCGACGCTGTACTATTTCCCAGAATATAAACGTAAGCAGCTTGGCGATGATGAGCAGCAATTTATCCCGGCTGAATGATGCAGGATATTAACCGATGATACTGGATCGTTATTTAGGCCGGAGTTTGATAGCAACCAGTTTGATGGCGCTGTTTGTTTTAGTGGCTATCTTTTCTTTTTTCTCTTTTGTTGATCAGCTTGATGATACTGGTGTCGGTAGTTATGGTGTTTTTCAAGCAGTTCAATATGTTGCGCTGACTGTGCCGCGACTTTGTTTTGAGTTGTTTCCGATTGCTACCGTTATTGGCAGTATGGCGGCCTTGGGAATGTTAGCCAACTCGAGTGAATTGGCTGTCATCAGGACATCAGGTGTTTCCCGGTTTCAACTCGCTGTTTCACTGCTTAAATCTGGAACGATCATTATTTTAGTGAGCATCCTGATTGGTGAGCTGATTGCGCCACACAGCGAACGGGCTGCGCGACAGTTACGGTCAGTCGCAACAACCCAGCAAATTTCGTTAAAGACCAAACACGGCTTTTGGTCTCGTGATGGAAATAACTATATTAATATTCAAAAGATATTGCCTGGAGAGAAGTTGGAGAATATTAATATATTTGAATTTGATGAAAATAAATTATTACGTTCTACAATCCATGCGAATAACGCCGAATACGATAAAGATAAATGGATCCTGGAAGATATTACTCAGACTACGATTAACGAGTCAGAGATCACTACGGTTCAATACGAAGCTGCAGAATGGGAAGTGCTACTAAAGCCGGAAGTGATTAATATGGCTACGGTCAAGCCACATCGTTTATCGCTATATGGTTTATATAGCTACATTCATTACTTGCGCGCGAATAATCAAAGCAGTGGTTTATATGTCCAGGCGTTTTGGGCAAAAATCATCAATCCCTTTACCATCATGGCGATGATTCTATTGTCTATCTGTGTGGTTAAATGCGAGGGAAGGCCGGTTGGATTAGGGCAACGCGTTTTTATTGGTGCCTTAATCGGTATTCTTTTTCATTTGATGAACCAGGTTAGTGGTCATCTTGGTATTGTTTATAATATCCCGGCGTTTATCAGTGTCAGTTTGCCCACGCTACTGGTATTGGGTTACGTATATTATGAGTTAAAACAACAGGGTTAATTAATGGCTGTCGACCAGTTGCGTTTTCGAGAGCAAATCATGCAATGTTTTATGTTGTTTATTGAATAAGCCGATTAAAAAGCCTAGGCCGAATAACGCGCATGAAATGAGACTGGCAAGAAATCTAATCGATGCCCGTTTCCAGTTTAGTTTTTGTTGCTGTTCATTGACGACGATCAGTTTCCAGCTTTTCATGCCTAGCGTCTGACCTCCAGTAACCCACTGCCAGCAAAAATAAAAATAACTTATGATTAGAAGGAAAAGTGTATATATTGGGTTGCCACTCTCAATTGCGCCAGTGCCTATAAGTGGTAGCAGAAGAAACGTGGCAATAAACAATACCGAGAAAAGTAACATCCCGTCGTACAAAAGTGAGCCTATATACCTAAAGAAAAATCGATCGGGATATATCATGGTTAGAAAATAAGCAGATTAAGCTAATTAATTGACCTGATTTAATTTCCATAGCCGCCACAAACTCGCGCGTGACGTCCAGTTATTGATATTAATTAGTTGTAGCCAGCCTGGTGTGATCTCGCATTCCAGTGAATAGTTCAGTCCAGACTCAGCTAATGCCTTTGCCTGTTTTCCCCGTCGGGTGGCGATATAAATATCTTGTTCATCCGATTCGGATATTCTCTGTTTTAGCATATCGATGTCTGATACCGCGACTAGTGCCAAGTTATTCACATTATAAAAATCAGCCTTTAATTCATCCTGGTCAAACGCAAAAATAATCTGGTTTGACTGGGGTTGGAATGATGATAAACATGTCTGCCACATGGCAACCTCTTTACTCGCGGGCAATGTTGCAACCAGTAGCAATAATAATGCATTCAAACCGATTGAAAGATACACAACATAACGAAAAGTATTAAACAGTTTAGGTTTGTTAAACAAACTAAATTGGCCTAGCTTTTCCAGTGACATCGTCAGGATTACAGGGACAAACGGCAGCATAGGGAACAGAAAGCGCATTTCCTTATGCCCGAGGTAATTGTGAAACAACACAAACGGCACGGTAATCCAGGTAATCGGATGGCTGCGGAGCAGTATCCAGAATAGGATTAGCAACAACGGATACAACAAAGTAATGGGCGGAATGACCTGCACTGCTGAGTAATAAAAATAAAACCACCAGGGTTCGTGTGTGAACGCCTCAACCCGACCCTGGATCAGGTTAGTGTGGAGATAATTCCAGGTAGTCAAGACGGGTTCGTTATACAACCACCAATCGATGAAAAAACCACAGATTAAAACAATCGCACTTCCTGCCAGCATGATTCCGATCACAGACAGTTTTTCTTTATAGATAAACAACATCCATAGCCCAAATCCAAGCAGCATGAGTCCGACTTGATAACGAGATAAAAATGAGACACCGAATAAAATGCCGGTAAGAAATAACAGATGTTTATGTTTTGACGGGTTAAGACGATAAACAGAGAAGCCCATTAAAAATAACGACGCGGCCCAGCCTTCAGAAGAAAAACGAATATTTAAAAAAACTTGCAGCCACAAAAACAATAAAAAGAAAGCGGTAAAATTGAATACTGTTTTGTTAGCAAATTCATTTTTCAATGATTGTATGAACAAACAAATAGCGATAAGCGATAGGCAAGCAGATAATAGACGTAAGATAAAAGCATGGATAAAAGGGGATTCTATACTCAACCACTGTAGTGGTTGTTTGGTAACAACTGCGATAAATGGTTGTAAGCCGCTGCGCAGTTGATCCTGATATTCCCAACGTAATGTCTCAGTATCGGTTGTGCCGAGTTTAGCAGCGGCGAAATTCAGGATTTGATGGTATTCGTCATCGTGGTAATGACCAACGCTGTACCAGGCTGCGATCAAGTGAATCAATATCGCGCTGATGATCCATTTTTTGTTAATGGCAGATATCAAAACAGGTTCTTTGTTTTAGCGATGGGCGTTTAGCTATCATTCCTGCTTGGTTTCCAGGTATAGGTGCTGGAAAGCGCAAAGTTCCAGACGGCACCAACTGCTGCGCCAAAAATGCCGGCTAACCACCAGCTGACACCGTGGTTAAATGCCATGCTAGCGACGGCAATGTTAATCAGCGCACCTAGAGAGCAGGTAATATAAAAACTAAATAAGCCCGCAATCATTTTTTTGCCTTTATGCTGACTATCATTAAACGTCAGTAAATTATTAAGAAAATAATTTGAAGTCATTGCAATTAGTGTTGCCAGGCTCTGAGCAATTAAAAATTCGACCTGCATGGTTTTATGCAAAATAAACAATGTCAGGGTATGGACGCCGACGCCGCTGAGTCCAACAGTGATGAACATGATAAAACGCAAAGGTAAATACTTGCCAAACAGTTTGTTTGCCAACAGGGTAAAAAACTCCCACACGACAATGGCGGATAGCTTACTGTCGCCAAACTCACGTTTTTTCATATGGTAGGGTAATTCATCAATTCGTGTAGACTTGGGTGCGCTGGCGACAATATCCACTAATATCTTAAAGCCCTTGCCCGAGAGTGAAGGCAGTACCGACTCGAACAACTCACGGCGTAACATAAAGAAACCGCTCATTGGGTCAGATATAGGGTGTTCCAGGACGATGTTGCCGATTAAGGTTGCCGCACGACTGATTTTTACTCGGTGTTCAGGCATGGTGCCGGTGCTGGCATTTTCAATGTATCTGCTACCTATGACTAAATCATGTCCTTGTTTAAGTTGAGTTAGCATGGCAGATAACAGTGTTTCATCATGCTGCATATCTGCGTCAATGACCGCCATAAAGGGCGTGGAAGTAGAAAGCATGCCTTCTATGACCGCTGAGGATAAGCCGCGACGACCTATCCGTTGTATGCAGCGTACTCGAGGGTTTTCCTGAGATAATTCCCTGACTATTCCACTTGTCTGGTCAGGCGAATTATCATCCACGAATATGACCTCCCAACCGATTCCATCCAGCGTGTTTGCCAGTAGATCAACCAGTGGCTGAATATTTTCTGCTTCATTGTAAGTTGGGACAATGATTGAGAGTTCGTTGCTGGACATAACGGATTGAGTTAATGGGTGCGTTTTATTTTTGCGTGGATAATACCGTAAATTCGTCGATGAAACATAAAACGGGAAAAACCTGTTGAGTGAAACCGTAGATAGTGAATCATTGCGCAATAGCAAATGGCATAATCAACAGCTTAGGATAGAATGCGCGTCTTTACATGTAATAACAAACCTTATGACCCACAAAAAGCAAACTGACAATGTCTCACGACTGAAACCCGCGCCGCGAATTTTGTCGCGCGATCAGCACAATGTGTCCCGGGATTTGATCAGTGACAACGCGTTAAAGGTCTTGTATCGATTGAAGAATGCTGGCTACAAATCTTATTTGGTTGGTGGCGGCGTGCGTGACATTTTACTGGGTCGCGAACCTAAGGACTTTGATGTAGTGACGGATGCCAAACCGGAGCAAATCCGCGAATTGTTCCGTAATTGTCGTTTAATCGGGCGCAGGTTTCGACTTGCACATGTCAGGTTTGGTGACGAGTTGATCGAAGTCTCGACGTTTCGTGCGCCTCATCATGTTTCTGATCAGGCTGATGGCGTGGTTGAGGATGGTCGTATTATTCGTGATAACGTCTATGGTGATATCGACGATGATGTATGGCGACGTGATTTCACCGTTAACGCACTGTTTTACAATATCGAGGATTTTTCGATCGTAGATTATGTTGGCGGTGTCAAAGATCTGGAAGAAGGGCAACTGCGACTGATCGGCGATCCTACGCAACGTTACACAGAAGACCCGGTAAGAATGTTACGCGCGGTCAGGTTTGCGACAAAGCTGGGGTTGCGTATCCATGCTGATGCCGAGACACCTATCTTCAAACTGGCTGCATTGTTAGAAGATATTCCTCCTGCACGTTTGTTTGAAGAGATGTTAAAGCTGGTGATGGGCGGCAGTGCATTACAAACGTTTGAATCACTGCGGCACTACGGATTGTTTTATTACTTGTTTCCTCAGACAGATAAGATCCTCGATACTACTGAACGGGATTATCCTCATACTTTTATCATGCATGCACTACGTAATACCGATCAGCGTCTAGCTGAGGGAAATTCAGTCACGCCTGGGTTTTTACTCGCAGCGTTTTTATGGGAGCCAATGCGTGTGATTGCAGATAATCATATTGAACACGGTTTATCTGAAATGGAAGCCGTGCAATTAGCCGGTGATACCGTTATCTCAAGACAAATATCCAGCACTGCTATGCCAAGACGGTTTTCTCAAATGGCGAGAGATATCTGGTCGCTGCAGGTTAGGTTGAAACGAATTAAAAAACGTTCACTGCGCGTGTTGATGCATCCGCGTTTTCGAGCGGCCTATGATTTTCTGCTATTACGTGCACAGGCTGGCGAAACCATTAATGACCTGGTTGAATATTGGACAGAGGAACAGTTATCGGAACCACTGCTCGATCCGAAACGAAAGCGTATGAAAAATAAATCATCGCGTCGAAGACGTCGCCCTGCTAATAGTCGAAATAAACACTGACTATGGCAGTTGCTTACATAGGGCTGGGTAGCAATATGCATGAACCTTTGCGACAAGTTCGGACAGCGATGTCAGAGTTGGATGCCATCAAGTTGACCACAATAGTGAAAACGTCATCGCTGTATAAAAGCCAGCCGGTCGGGCCTCAGGACCAGGATGATTTTATCAATGCCGTCGCGATGCTGGAGACAGATTTATCTCCAGAAGCATTATTAGATCAGTTGCAAGCGATTGAAAACCAGCATCAGCGTGTGCGCGACCGTCACTGGGGGCCAAGAACTCTGGATCTGGATATTTTGCTTTATGATAGGAATCAGATGAATAACGAACGCTTAACTATTCCACATAAAGAGATTGCTAATCGCGCTTTTGTTCTGTTGCCATTATTTGAGTTGGCACCTGATCTGGCGATACCGGGTATCGGCAATATCACGCAACTCATCGACAAGCTGGATGAACAGCGTCTGGAAAAACTCGAATGAAGGATAGTCCCGATTACATCGTTGTTGAAGGCCCAATAGGTGTCGGTAAAACGACACTGGCAACCAAACTGGCTAAAACATTTAAGACCGAGTTAATGCTGGAACTCGCTGATGAGAATCCGTTTCTTACCCGTTTTTATACCGATCCCAAATCCGTTGCACTACCAACCCAGCTATTCTTTTTATTCCAACGGGCGAAACAGCTGGAAGAACTCAGGCAAACCGATATGTTTAAACCGGTACAGGTATCGGACTTTTTAATTGAAAAAGATAAAATGTTTGCCTCTATCAACCTAGATGATGATGAATTGGCTTTATATCATCAGGTCTATGAAAGATTAACGCTGGACGTGCCAGTGCCTGACCTGGTGATCTATTTGCAAGCACCAGTCGACGTGTTAATGCGACGTATTCGTGAACGAGGACGGGCGTTTGAAAGCCCGGTTACCCGAAGCTACCTAAAAAAAATATCTGACGCTTATATTGAATTTTTTTACCATTACAGTATGTCGCCATTACTGATTGTGAATACGCAGGACTTTGATTTATCCGATAATGAAAAGGATTATGATTTATTACTTGAGCATATTCGCAAGTTACAACCGGGCAGACATTACTTTAATCCGATAGAGCTATGAGCAAAGCGATCACAATCAGCGATCTGAATAAAATGAAACAAGCGGGTGAAAAGATTGCTTGCTTAACATCTTATGATGCCTGTTTCGCCAAGCTGCAGGAGAAAGCCGGCGTTGATGTATTATTGGTTGGCGACTCGTTAGGTATGGTATTACATGGTCAAGAGACCACAGTCTCTGTGACGATGAGTGACATGATTTATCATACGCGTCTGGTTAGTCAAAATTGCACCAGACCGCTGGTCATGAGCGACATGCCATTTATGAGTTACGGTTCGCCAGCGCAGGCATTAGGTAACGCATCTCGTTTAATTGCAGAGGCTGGTGCCAAGATGGTCAAGCTGGAGGGCGGCGCCATGTTTGCTGACACAATTAGTTTGTTATCTGATCACGGTATTGCGGTCTGTGCGCATTTGGGTCTTACCCCTCAATCGGTACATAAAATAGGCGGTTACTTTGTACAGGGTCGTGACGAGGAATCAGCAAAACAATTAACCGACGATGCCTTGTTATTGGAAAAAGCCGGGGCAGAGTGTCTGCTGCTAGAATGTGTTCCCGCAACTGTCGCTGCCGACATAACAGCTGAGATTAATATACCTGTGATTGGTATTGGTGCAGGTCTGGATTGCGATGCTCAGGTACTGGTCGCGCATGACATGTTAGGCATGAGTGCTTATCAACCCAAGTTCTCAAGAAATTTTTTGCAGGAAACTGATTCTATCGAGTCGGCATTCAGGAACTATGTGACTGCAGTCAAAAGTCAGGTTTTTCCCGACGCCGCACATATTTTTTAGTGATGCTCAAGGTCGATACAGTTGCATTTGTAAGAGAAACATTAGGCAAATTTCGCAAGCAAGACAAAACAATTGCGCTGGTGCCTACCATGGGCAATTTACATGAAGGACATTTGTCCCTGGTCCGAGAAGTGCAAAAGCTCTCAGATGTTTGTGTCGTTAGTATTTTTGTGAATCCTACCCAGTTTGTCGAGGGCGAAGATTTCGATTCCTATCCCCGGACAATGGAACAGGATCTAAGATTACTCGAATCATTAAATGTCGATGTGGTATTTACGCCTGATACTGAGCAGCTTTATGCTGATGACACTGCTGCTGAAGTGACGGTACCTGCATTGGAAAATATTTACTGTGGCGAGTATCGACCAGGACATTTTCGTGGCGTGGCGACGGTCGTCACCAAGCTGTTCAATATTGTGCAACCGGATGTCGCAATTTTTGGGCGAAAAGATTACCAGCAACTACTGGTTATCAAATCATTGGTGAATGCATTGAATATATCGGTAGAAATTATCAGTGCTGAGACTATGCGCGAACAGGATGGTCTGGCCATGAGTTCTCGTAATCAATATTTGAGCGATGCAGAACGCAACATTGCGCCGCGCTTATTTGCCTGTTTAACCGAGCTTGCCAATGCATTGCAGGCAGGCAACAGGAATTTTGCAGAATTAGAGACAAACGCGAGCGCCGAATTGACCCGTTTTGGGTTTAAGCCTGAGTATGTCAGCATTTGTGACGCAGCCACATTAGCATCGCCGAAAAATAATAATCTTGTTATCATCGCTGCTGCCTGGTTGGGGCAGGCACGTTTAATTGACAATGTTGCGGTGCAAACCTATGATTGATTACATTGCATTGCTCGCGACAAATTTTTAAAAGCCAAGTTATTGAATAATAATGAAAATTACAGTTCTTAAAGCCAAGCTGCACCAAGCTTACGTCACCCATTCCAAGCTGGAATACGACGGATCGTGTGCTATTGATGGTGCCTTGTTGGACAAGGCAGGTATCCACGAATACGAGCAGATTCAGATCTACAACATCAATAATGGCGAAAGGTTTACCACCTATGCGATTCGCGCTGAAGATAATTCACGTGTCATATCAGTCAATGGTGCGGCGGCTCATAAGGCAAACCCGGGTGATCGCGTCATCATTTGTGCTTACGGGCGTGTCGATGAAAATGAGATGGGTAGTTTCAAACCGACCTTAATTTACTTGGACGAAAATAACGACATCACTCGCATCAAGGATCATATCCCGGTCCAGGCAGCTTAAACTCAGGCCAGTTTTACTCAGATACAGTATTTGAATTACGTTTTAATTTTCGTTGCAGTGTGCGCCTGTGCATCCCGAGTTTTTTTGCAGCTTGACTAATATTGCCACCACAAGCGTTTAATACTTCCTGAATATGTTCCATCTCTACTTGTTGTAATGGTTTGGCTTTTTCTTCTGTTGCAGGTTCTTCTTCCTTGAACATGGCGATGATTTGGTTTGCATCTGCGGGTTTGGTCAGATAATTAATCGCGCCCAATTTAATCGCTTCTACAGCGGTATTGATGCTGGCATAGCCAGTAAGTACAACAATCCGAATACCGGGACACAGATTGCAGAGCTTGGGGATCACACTGAGACCCGATTCGCCCGGCATTTTTAAATCAACTATCGCGAGTTCCGGTTTATCTTTTTCAGCAATTGTTTCTGCTTCAATTGCACTTCCTGCTACGCTGACACGATAGCCTCGTTTATCAAGTGCATTAGCTAGCACTGTTCTAAATGCATCATCATCATCAACGATGAGTATTCTCATCCTAGCTTACCGTTAAAAGAGGGCACAGTGGAATGCATATACTCACGCACGTACCCTTATTATTACTGCTAATAAATAAATCGCCGCCAAACCGATTGATGGTCGTCTTGGCTAGAAACAAACCAATACCCATGCCGTTCTCTATACCCGAGCCCGATACAATATTGTTACCAATCTTTGTTAACACGGCCGGTTCAATACCTTCTCCATTATCTTTAATTACAATAGTGAATGTGTTGTCATCCCAGTCTATTTCTATTGCTACTTTTGATTTAGTCGCCTCGCCACTGTTCTTTAGGATATTGATAAAGGCATAGCTTAGGCTTTGATCCATGACGATGTCCGGGCCTTGTTCGTGACGCATGTATTTTTTGCTCACATCAATATCAGTTAATCCGCTTGCCCAATTATCAATGAGTTCATCAAGATAATGCTTTAGTGCTATTTTCTCGCCTGACTCTGCTCGTAACTCTCCTGCATCCTCTGCCATTTTTGCAATAATCGATTTGCAGCGATCAATCTGGCTCCTAAGTAATGATAGATCTTTAACTAACATCTCATCTTTATTTGAATAATCATTTTCCAGCTCATTCGTGAGAATCGCCATTGTGGATAACGGTGTACCCAGTTCATGAGCAGTATTTGCCGCCAGTGTGCCAAGCGCTATCACTTGCTCGTCTCTTAATGTAGATTCTCTCGCCAGCGCAAGCAGATGTTCCTGTTTACGCAGGTTGTATGAAATACGGGAAACAAAATACGCAATCAGGACGACGCTAAGAATAAAGCCATACCACATTCCCCACAAATGCAGATTCACAGCTTCATCATGGTGATGATTATCACCCAGAGGCACCTGAAAAAACATCAGTCCGGTATAACAGCCGATAGTAATAACAGCTAGTGCCCAGGTATATCGACGCGTAAGGCTGGCAGCGGAAAAGATAACCGGAATAATAAACAACGAGATAAGTGGGTTGGCCGAACCGCCAGAGAAATAAATCAGGAGTGAAAGGCCAATAATATCGATTAGCAGCTGTAAGAAAAAAACTGTCTTGGAAATGGTTTTCTCTTTTCGTAGTTTAAGCCACGACCAGATAGTCGCCAGCAGTATGATGGAGATAACAATTCCGATAGGAATCAGGGGTAATGAACTTGAGGTAAGGAAATCGATATAAATAAAAACAGCGACGATGCCTGCCAGACTAAACAGTCTTATCAATAACAAATAGCTAAAGTTCTTAAGCATCGTAAAGATCTTGAGTTATTAGTGGAGCTTGTACTGTTGGAAAAAATAAAAACCAGCTGTACTTAAGATTAAGTACAGCTGGATGTTACATCAAAAAATATGATTGTCGGAGATAATATTTATGCGATGTAACGTTAAGGGGTGAATTTAGAAAAGAAGTGTTATTTTTCCTTACCCATCGGTAATTTAATCAGGTTACCAGGACCGAGTACGTCATCGCCTCTCGCAACCAGATAGGCGTATAAATTATCCAGGTTGTCCATCACACGCTTATTAGTTTTATGCGGTCGCATCATGGTTCCTGAACGTCCGTTAGTCACAATGTCAACAAACTGTTCCTTGGTTAATACCTGAGTAACACTATTGGCAAGATTGGGCCCGACAGCACCGACTCCACCTTTACCATGACATGCACCGCAGCCACCGCCATTATAGGTTCTCCAGCCTTCCATTGCGTTTTCACTAATCTTGCCATCAGCCGTTATTTCATAGGGTTTTTCATCTGCCGCAAGTGCAGCCGTTGACAAGGCCCATGTCGCTGAGAGTGCGACGATTAAATGTAAATATTTTTTCACTACATAATCCTCTTGTTATTAATTTATAACTCCGCAGTTAAAGAGTCTTTGTCTCTTTATTTTTACTCGTTTATTTAAGACAGCTGATAGCCATGTTTGTTTCAAGCGCTGATAGAATACCGAAAAAAGTTAGCTTGACAATGTGGCAAAATGTCGCATTAAACGTTTAAGATAACGATAACTTTGGTTAGAAGGTTTAAAGCGAAACATGGATACAAAAATAGCGGGCGCGATCATTATCGGCAACGAAGTCTTGTCTGGTAGAACACAAGAAGCAAACCTTGCGTATATTGGTCAGGAACTCGATAAGCTGGGAATTAAACTAACGCAAGCGACAGTGATTCCGGATATTGAAACCACCATTATTGACACCGTGCAGATTTATTCAAAAGAGTTTGATTATGTATTTACTACCGGTGGGATCGGTCCGACTCATGATGACATCACCTCGGGGAGCGTTGCCAAGGCGTTCAATAAAAAACTGATTAGGCATCCTGATGCTGTGATTGCAATGGAGCGCTATTATGAACCGGGACAATTAACTGACGCACGTTTAAAAATGGCGGATGTCCCGGAAGATGCCGAGTTGTTAACAAACCCGGTAAGCGGTGCACCAGGGTTTCAATTACAGAACGTGTTTGTGTTGGCGGGCGTACCAAATATTATGCGAGCGATGTTTGATTTATTGGTGCCCAGGTTGATAGGTGGTGCGCCGATTTTGTCCGCGTCCGTTTCGACCAATCTTGGTGAAAGTCAGTTGGCTGATGGGCTTGGTAAGATCCAGGCAAAAAATGTAAACGTCGATATTGGCAGCTATCCTTATTTCAAAAAAGGCAAGTTGGGCGTAAATCTTGTGCTTCGCTCAACTGATAGAGAGCAAGTAAAACAACAGTTTGATCTAGTCAAACAGTTGATCTCTGACTGCGGCGGCATAATTCAGGATGAGTTTGAACCCTAGATGATAGTTTGTCCTTGACTAACTTTTTAATCAGTTCATTCAGATAAACTATTTACATCGAGCTATTTCTAAAATTCTATCCTGCGTATGGAATAAGACATGTAAGTATTAGTCTCCGAATACAACATGCGTCAATGCAGGCTGCCTCGACTTGGTTCGCTGTCAACTCCCCAGCACAAGTCGAGGCTTCAATTCGAATATAAACAATCTCTAAAGATGATATTTATGGGGTGATTGCTATCTTGAGTACACCATCACGTTGATTCGCGAAAAGTTCGTAGGCTTCCTCAATATTTTCCAACTTGTAACGATGTGTCACTAGCGGATTCAAATCAACCAGACCGGATGCGATGACATTCATTAGTCGACGCATGCGTTCCTTTCCACCAGGACAAAGTGAGGTAACAATTTTATTGTCACCCAAACCCGCATGAAACGCTGCTAACGGAATTGTTAGATCGTCAGAGTAAACACCTAAACTCGATAATGTGCCGCCCGGTTTGAGTACTTTGAAACAACTTTCAAAAGTTTGCTGTATGCCCAATGCCTCAATAGCAACATCAACACCGCGGCCTTCAGTTAGTCGCATGATTTCATCAACCGGATCGACTTTTTCAAAATCAATCACTACATCGGCACCCATACGCTTGGCTATTTTGATACGTTCAGGCACGGATTCAACAGCAAATACTGTTGTTGCGCCTTTGAGTTTTGCCCCAGCAGTTGCACAAAGTCCAATAGGGCCTTGAGCAAACACGGCCACCGTATCACCAATCTTGATGTTTGCTGCTTCTGCGCCGGAAAATCCGGTTGACATAATATCCGGACACATTAGAACTTGTTCATCAGTTAACTCGTCGGGCACGGGCGCCAGGTTTGCCATCGCGTCAGGCACCAATACATATTCTGCTTGCGTACCATCAATGGTATTACCAAAACGCCATCCTCCCATTGGCTTCAAACCGTGTGCGCCACTTTGACCATCCTGAGCGCAGAGTCCGTCGAGACAGGCATTAGAATAACCCGACGGGCAGATAGCACCGGCGATAACTCGTTGCCCTTCTTCATAACCGTGAACATTTGAGCCAAGTTTTTCAATAACACCGACCGGTTCATGACCGACAGTCAGACCTTTTTCAACAGGGTATTCGCCTTTGAGTATATGCACATCAGTACCACAAATTGTGGTGGTGGTAATGCGAACAAGAGCGTCGTTTGAACTGATGTCAGGAATGGGTTTGTCATCCAGGGCAATGCGGCCTGGTTCGACAAATGTTGCTGCTTTCATCATTTGGGACATCATCGTTTCTATCCTCCATACATATTCCAACTACGGGATAAAAAGTATTATTAATATGCTATTGCAAATGACGGGTGTAGTCATTGATCTATGTCATCAAATTAAGTGGTAATTCGATTAAATAATTCAAATAGTCACTATCTAGAATGGTGCCGAGGGCGAGAATCGAACTCGCACTTCCGAAGAAACCGGATTTTGAATCTAATGAGTATAGTTGTAAGTAGTTGATAATATTAAATATAATATATATTTAATATTTAGTGTGTAACAGAATGTGTAAGTTTTAGGGTCTATTTACTCTTAAAAATTGCCTTTTTAAAGCCCATATAGAGGCTTTTCTATTTAACTTAGTAAATAATCAATCAAATGGTTATATAGAGGTGTATGGCTCTAAAATGGGCTACATAAGATGTTTTTGATATATAATGCATACAAGTCGAATTCCTGTTGGATAATAGTGTTTTAAGTTGATTCACGTTAATGAGCGTTTGTACTTAAGCAAGTCATACATTTTCAAAGGAGTGAAGGTTAATGTTAAAAGTTCAGTTCCCAGCCTTGTTTTTAGCAGCATC
Organism: Gammaproteobacteria bacterium; assembly: GCA_028279365.1. Taxonomy (GTDB): domain Bacteria; phylum Pseudomonadota; class Gammaproteobacteria; order Eutrophobiales; family Eutrophobiaceae; genus JANQNX01. Next base: position 17,717 of record JANQNX010000015.1, read on the forward strand.
TCTTACTGGTTGTGCTGTAGTTAAAACCTATGATGCATCAGACAGTGATAATCTTGATGGGCTCGTCTATTTTTTGCCAAATATCTATGCCAAATTAGTTTATACGAGGACGAAAGTACCTTCAGAAAACATTAAAGCAACAAAAGCAGCATTAGAAAAAGCTGAAGCAGAGCTTAAAGCTGCGAATAGTCATCATGCTGTTATTAAGGCAGCTACTGAATTAGCCAAGAAGGAATTTGAAGCTGCTATAGATGGAACAACTGCACAAGCAGAATTAAAGAAAAAGTATGAGTCTTTGCAAGCCAGTTTAGTTGTCGCATCTGAAAATAAAAAGAAAAAAACTGAAGCTCGTGATAAAGCAAAATTGAATGCTGAAGCATCGGCAGCAACAAAAGTAGGTATAAAATTCAAAGATGCGATTACAGTGACACTTTTACCTGCTACCCCGGATACACGTAAGCCATTATTGGCTAAGCTTGAGCATAAATGGAATCGCTCTGATGATCTAAAAATAACTACGACAAGCTCCGGGTTATTGCAAAGTGCAAATTTATCTTCTGAAGATAAAACAGGCGAAATATTAGTTACCTTAGCGAAGCTTGTAGTTGCAGGGTTTAAAGTATCCTCAGTTCCGCTTTCTCCTTCTACTACTGATACAGGGAAACAGTCTGACAGCACTGAAAGAGATGATAAATTATGTTTAGTTAGAGGATCAAAGTATATAAAAGGGATCGAAAAAGAAGCATTCACTCATGAAAAAGTGTTTGATCCTAGCGATCCTGTCCAAGTGGTGTCAGTGAATCAATGGCTATGTAACGTCGGTGCTCCCTTTGAACTAAAAATAAATGAGTCACATGAGGAAGATGTTGCATTGCTTTTTAGCACTGAAGAGGCTTTAAAAGAAAATTATAATCAAATGATTGAAACTATAAAAAATAATAGACTAAAAAGGGATGAAGAATTCCTTAAAAATAAAGATCCTGAAGCGGGTCTCTTATATAGAAGACCACTTGTATATACTGTCGATTTATATAAGAAAATATTCTATAACGATAAAAATGAGCCAGTATCTAATATGAGTGATGCTGAGTTATATCGGGCATTTCCAACACATTCTAATCAGGTGTCTTTACCAAATCGTGGAACTATAGGCCTAGTTAATATGGAGGCTGGTGCTTTTGTTAAAACTGAACATAGTGTGGTATTTAAAGATGGAATGTTAGTAGAAAATAAGCAAGTTAAGCCTAGTGAAATGCTTGGTTTTGTAAAGATACCACTAGATATACTTAATGAACTTATTAAATTACCAACAGAGATTTTGCAATTAAAGTTTGATGTATCATCAAAAGAAGCTGAATTAATGAAAAAGGAAATTGAAATATTAAAAACACGAGAAGAGTTAAAAGAGGTGCTAGAAGCTAACCAAACCCAATAACTTTATATTTATTTTACGTATATTTGTATAAATGAAAAAGCTAGCAAAGTTTATAATAGTAGCCATAACACAATTTTCTTTTGTTGCTAATGTGAGTAGTGAAGAATTATTTGAAAGTCAAAATGAGTATAATAAATCTCATTTAACAGGAAGTGGTTTTATTACTGCTCATGAGCTAAAAAATAAATATGTTGAGTTTACAGTAATAGATAAACGCGCAATATTTGAGGGGGATATCATTCTTTCGGGCGTTTCGAAGTTCAACATGCAATTTGAGATTTATAAGCTCAAGTCGAGCAGTAGTGATTATGAGACAAAAGGGATCGCTATCACGGGTTCAAAATATCGATGGAAAAACAATACGCTACCATATCAAATCAATGAAAATATCGGCACAGAATTAAAATTGAAAATTCTTGATGCTATTGAGCATTGGAAATTAAATACTAATATTGAATTAGTTGAAAGAACTGATAAGAATTCGAAACTTTATAATGATTATGTTGAATTCCTATATTGGTCCGAAGGGTGTGCAGCAGATGTAGGGAGAAAGTCAGGCAGGCAAGAAATATTACTGAAAAATGCATGTTCAACTGGAAATATTATTCATGAGATCGGACATGCACTAGGTTTATGGCACGAACAGAGTCGCAGTGATCGTGACCAATATGTTGAAATAATCAATAAAAATATTGAGCCTTGGTCTAAGCATAATTTTGAACAGCGTATCACTGATGGAGATGATATAGGTGAATATGACTGTGCATCTATTATGCATTATGGTTCTAGAGCATTTTCTATAAACAATGCCCCTACTATAAGGCCTAAAGACAGTGATTGTGTTATTGGACAACGCCAAGGCCTAAGTCAAAATGATATAGCAACTATTAACTATCTGTATCCAAAAATAGAAATAGAATAACTAATTTCTATATATAAAAATAACTTACTTACGAGTAATAGAATCAATTCGATATGAGCGGCCTACGAGATATATTTCTAAAGCAATTTGAAGATAAATGGAGAACTCCTCTACTAGATTTTAGCAGGAGAATATCTGAGTCTGAATCTGATGTATTAATATTCATGGCCAGAAAAGCAGCTTGCTTATATCACTGTCTAGAAGATTTAAAAATTACGCATTCAAGTGCAATTTGTACTACAGATTTATCACTAGATGGAGATCTTAGTTGGCTAATAGGTAAGAATGTAGAGTTAGTTGACGACACACTTATCACAGGCACCACCTTATGTCGAACTATTCAAAAACTTAAAGATACAAATATTTCATCTTTAAAAACGACGGTTTTTTGTGTTGATAGAATAAATTGGTGTAAGGAACTTGTTGAACCTAATCAGCCATTTATTCTTGCAGAGCCTCATGAAGTTACTAGCTTTTCGGCTCAGACAGTCCGAGCTATTGGAGTCGTACCTAGGCCATATCTTATAGATTATCCTTTGTTTAATGGAATAAGAATCTCAAGCGATAGCCTTGACCCAATACTGAATATTACAGGTTGGTATGTTAACGAACTGACTTCTGAAGCTCAGAGTAAAACTGGTGCTGTAGTGATAACTATGACACCTTCAAATAGCACAACTAAATTATTTAATGAACATTTGGGTTGGCCTTGTTCGGAAATATCCCAATTGTTAAAAATTAGATTGTATTCGCGATTACGTCATGGCAATAGGCCTGTATATTTTTGTAGGGCAATGCCAATAGTTGCATTTGATCCAATGACTACTGCACAGCTAAATCTTATCTGGGAATCATTAGAGCAAACATATGGGGAAGTAATTAAAGAATTAGGAGCTAAACTTAAAACTCAAAAAGAACGGTTGCGAGTCATTCAGTATATTTGTGGCAAGTTTCTTTTCGATATTTGGTTATCCGATATAAGATTGGCATGCTCTCCTTCCCGAGTTGAGTTTGACATTGATTTTAGGCAGATAGATTTCACTTTTCCACCTAACGTTAGAAATCATATCGTAGATATATTGCATAGTGATTTGACTTGTCCCTTAGCAAAAGCACCACAGATAATTGAACATCCTATTCCGAAAAGAGCGTCTAATGTGATAGAAAGTCGTTTTGAAGGTGGAGATCTGCCAAGCATTCAAGCGAAACTAGTCGAACCTTTCGAGAATTTATTTGCAGATAAGGAAATCCCTGCAAGAAAACTAGTAAAAGAGCACGGCATTAATGTTTTTGAACTAAAAGAGTATCGCGAAATTATAGATCGTTTATCTTATGGGATATCACTACCCGAATTACGCAAATCATTAGATCATATAAATAATCCAGAAGCGGCTAAAGTGATCATACCCATGTTCATTGATGAAGCAATAGATAGGGGGATAGCCGTACCAATAATAGTCGATGATGGACAAAATATATATCGTGCCTATCGACATGGCGAAGATGTGAAATTTACCGATGTTGAAGCAAGATTATCCTGCATAATGATGCAAGAGGTTTGTAAAGTACTAGGATTAAAAACATTACCAAAACTCGTGGTAGAAAAGCTAATCGTTATATTCATAAAATGTGGAATATCATTGGGTTTTATTGACCACTGGACTGGTTCACTCGGAGACAGGAGAGTTGTTGGTATTCGCTATTATTTGCAAGGTGCAATAGCACAAAAATCGCCTGATAAATACCCTTATCATTATTCTCCTGGTGATTCACTATCATCTGTTTTTAAAAGCTGGGGGTATCTTAAAGGTGAAGGGAAGCATGGCTACACTATCGCTGAAATTCCAAAAGGAACTCCAACTACAAAAGCATCTGAAAAAACTACTAAAGCATTAGGGGCTACTATTGGATTGGCATTAAAAGAAGTGCCTAAAAATAAAAGAGACGATGAATTAACTCTAATTTCCACCTGCTTTGGTCCAATGGAAACAGTATCAGCCTTAGCAGCAGAAATTTACTATTTTGAAAAACATTGGACTGCTCTCTCTAATGTAATATTAGGGAAAAATATAAGTAATAAGTCTGAAAAAATATTGCGTAGTCATGATGTATATCGCGCGGTAAATAGCGGAATATGGAAATGGAGGAACTATATAAATAATAATACGGAAAATATAATTAATGTTTGGAGACAAAGGTTAGATAATGATTCTGGTGCTGTTTTTACTGATGCAATGCTTGAGTCAGCTTTTTCATTGTCTGATACTCAGATTGAGTCTGCTGAGTTAAACAATCTGATAGAAATATGTGGGGTTTGGCTTATTGAAGCAAATATAGCGTTAAGAAAGCTTAGAATTTGTTTGCTCAAGGAATCAAATCAAAGTTCCGTCAAAGAGCTAAGTTCTCAAGTTGAGACGTTATATAATGAAAGAGAAAATTATATTTCTTCAATCAAAGACAATTCTTCTCTAGAAGCCCTTGAGTTTCATAATTTAAAGAATGATGAGCTAGCAGATATTAGCGAAGGTAATTTGCTCGATTCATTATCATTGTCTGCTAATATGATATTAGACAAAGTTGATGCTATGGTTGTCCCTTTTGGAAGACCGAGAAATATTTATAACTATCGTCATGTTCTAACAGTTACCTTTTCTCCTAATAAAAATTTAGATGACCTTTACTCACAGGATATATTGAATGAAATAAAAAGTTTAATCAAGGATGCACAGAAAAGTAATTTAAATTCTGGATTACATGTCCTTACGCAGCCAAGAGATTTATGGCATGCAGATTATGCAATTGCTTCAACTGGCCAGTATGGTAGAGAGTTATTAATAAAAGTTATAAAAATATTATTAGACTCTATACATCAAGATGTGAAGTGTCGGTTTTGCTTTTGGGCTGAATTAGAAGCAGATGAACGAGTGATAAGAGCTGAAAATTCAAGTGATGTTACTGCTAGAAATTTATTACTTCGAATTGAAGAAGTAAATGAAAAATTGCCTGAAAACATAGCTGAGAATCATGTAATTATTTTTTCTAGTAGGAATGATCGCTCACTTAACTCAGTGATAGATGACTTACATAAGCATGTCAAACAAAACTTAAGAAGTATATCTCAAGATGACTTGATAATTGATAACCCAATTTCTAGAAAATACAAATTAAACACAATATCACTAGAAAGAGAGGAAAATAGTAAATTAAAAAAATCAGATTTTGATATTGGGATTATTACAGTTGTCTCTGAGGAAATGAATGCTGTTATTAATTTATTAAAAACGGGTAAAAATTTTAACAAAATACGAGATAATAATTTTGTTTATTATAAAGCTGAGTTGCCATCAGAAGGAGATGAGCCTCATAATATTATTGCGACTCAGCAAGTAGAGCAAGGCAATCGTTCGGTTATGACAGCTTACGAAAGACTGTGTCAAAATTACAATCCTTCCATGATAATACTTCTAGGTATTGGTGGCTCCATTGATCCAGATATTGAGCTGTGTGATGTTGTCATTGCCGATCAAGTGATATGGTATGAACAAGCTACTGAGGCAGAATCGGAAATTAAACGTAAGGGAGAATCAACAAAATTAGTAAGCTGGTTAAAAGTCTTATTAAATGAATTCTTTTCTGAAAATGGCTACCCATTTGTAATTAATAAAGAAAAACAAAATAGAAAAGTATATTTAGCGCCAATAGGAACAGGCGAAAAAGTAATTAGATATCGAGATTCTGAAACAAGGAAATGGTTAAAGTCTTTTAATTATAAATGTATGGCATTGGAAACTGAAGCAGGAGGTATTGCACAAGCATTTTACGAAAATGAGAATCGGATGGAAAATGGTATCAAGGGGTATATGATTATTAGAGGAATATCTGATCATGCTGATAAAGATAAAGATGATTCATGCCGATCTTTAGCATCTATTAATGCATGTTATATCTTAGAAAAATTCTTGAGTTCAATTCCATCAATTAAAACTTATTTGAACCAGTCAAAAAATTGATCTCATAATCTATTATTAGAAGTTTTCTTAAGAGTTACAATGACGATCAATTAAAATGACAATGACGGAAGCAACAGGAAAATCTTTATCTTTGACTTGATGTATGGCGCTCATAAGTTCTTTATTTGCTTCTTCTGCATGGCCTGCAAACCAGTCTTTAATGCAATCAGATTTTTCGGGACTTCCTAGTCGTTGGTGCATAACCATTGCTGTTTCCAGTGCGCCGTAAAGATAAGCGTATTTTTCGCTGTTAGTACGTTCTTCAAGAAAAACTCTAGGTGTTTCTGCAAAGGTCGGTACAGAGATCAATAAGGTAAATGTTAAAGTGATAAGTGCTGTAGCTAGAGATTTCATAAGCTTTGCTCCTGTAGTTTTGAAAAATTCTTCACAACTACATTGTGAATTTTGAAAAATCTGCGGGGGTGCTTGGTGTGTTGAGTGGATCAGTAGGTTCACTCTCAGACATGCCTTGACCAGATGCGGCCTTTTGAAATGACAAATTCATATCAGACAGATCGTCTAAATGCGTATTGTCTACACTTGCAGCAAAAGATGAAGCAGATAAGCTTTCTAGACTTGCTAGCTCTGATTGACTTATTGCTGGTGAGGTAAAATCATCAGGCAAATGCGCTTTTACTGTTTCAGGCATAGTTCGCATTTTTTCTTGATGTGCCTGTTCTAAGTCTTCTTGCGTTAACGTATCAGCTTCACGTTTTTGTTCTATATTTTGATCAACTTCTTCGACGAACGATTGATACTCAAGAATTGCTTCACGTTCTTCTGCTGTGCTGGCATCGGCTAATGCCATATCAATCGCATAGTTAATTTGTTGTGCTTGTTTCCTATATTCTTGATGGATGCGTTCTTGTTCAGAGATTTGTTGTAAGACATTAAGAGCCATGTCATTACGTTCATTATCTTTCTTGGTCTCAATGTCTGCGGGCTTCTTATGGGCGATATTCACAGCATCATTCCCTTTGGCAGCAAGATTAGATAGTTCTAATTGCAACTCTTGAGAAGGCGTGGCTACAACTTTAAATGTATCGCTAACTGTTGTTGTCAATTTATATCCCCAATAAATTAGTCATTTTTTCCATAATAAGTGGTCGTGTTTAACAATCCGTTAATCGCTGCTAATAAAATGGGTAAATCGAAGATATTAAAAAAGGTCAAAAGCCTTGATCCTATTGACATAAGGCGCTGCTATACTAACTTTTCTATATTTCTTAATGAGCCCTTATAAACTCTACGTTTCAAGGCTGTTCCATGAGTGTTTATCATCAATAACATCCCGCTTAATATTTAGGTATTCAAAGACTTAAAGAGATTGACTAACTTTTATAGAAAAGTTAATGAAAGTTAGTTCAATGAAAAACTGTTAAGGATGACAATGAGTTTTAAAAAGGGGCAGAACCCCAATCACCCCAAGAAAGGCGCAGCCATAAAGGTTGAACCGATACGAGATCTGAATGCGATAGCGCGTATTAAAAAACATTTATTAAAAAATAATAACATCAGAGATCATTGTTTGTTTACTTTGGGTATCAATACTGCATGGCGTGCAAATGAATTACTTTCAATCAAAGTAGGTGATGTTCGTTATTTAAAAGAAAAAGACGCACTTGAATTAAAGCAGTCCAAGAATAAGAAATACCGTACAACATTAATCAATCAATCCGCCTTACAAGCTATCCAGCTTTTGCTTGTAGATTACAAGCTGGCCGCGAATAATGACGCACCATTATTCTTGTCAAAACACAGTAAAAGAATCAGCCGGTCTATCACCGTACCAACCCTAACAAATTTAGTTAAGGGTTGGTGTAAGGAAGCAGGGTTACACGGAAATTATGGTAGTCATACGTTACGCAAAACCTGGGGTTATCATCAACGCATTACATACGGTGTTCCTACTGTCTTATTAATGAAAGCCTTCGGTCACGCAACGGAACGCCAAACACTAGAGTATTTAGGCATCATGGCGCATGAAATAAGTGATCTGTATTCAAATCAGTTATAACAATCGAAAATATATAACTTAAAGAGTTTTTTAATATTAATAACGTATATGTAAGGGAGAAGTTTTAAAAAAAACCTAAAGGAATAGGGTAATGAAACATATAGGACGAATATTTGACAAGGTCAGTGGTCATCTTTTTAAAAGAAATAAACATACAAAAGAAGATCATCCAGACACAGAGAGCTTGTCGGATGAAGCTCTGAATGAAAGTGTTGCGGATAATAAAGAACCTGAAGAAGATACAAAAAATAATCGTTTTGAAGGTAAAGCTAAAATTCAGGAAATGAAAAACATGCAGGGATCTTGGGGCGAAGATGATGATGGCCTTGACCCAAGAGTAAAAAAGATAAGTTTTTTTGAAGAAGAACAGGAAAGATTGAGACTTGAAAGAGAAGAGGAAGAAAGATTAAGGCAGGGATTAACAGACTTGCAAAAGCCTAAATATTTACTGTTTCTCGAAGCAATACAGGCCGATAAGGAATTGGATGAAATATGCCGAAAAGATAGAGAAATGCGATTTTTAAGAGACGCTAGAGAAGAAAGAAGAAAAGAACGCTTCGATGAAGCACTTGGAAAAATCAAGGCGCAAGAGGAATGTGAAAAAGAAAATGAAAAGCACAATCCTGGTCACGGATTTGAGAGGTAGCAGTTAAAGTGTTACTACAAATTATATTCACTACCTAAACTTCGATAAGCTTGTGCACTACAAGAACGAAGGGCACGCCCATTGTCATCACGTAAAAACACGGTTTCACCATTTTGATTAACAAGACGCAAATACAATTTTGGGTTTTCGACCCAGTTGATGCCTTGCTCTTGTATATCTTCCATAATCTCAAATATAGATTGTCTGAATTCGGCTATGCAAATTACGCCCGGACAATCAATCTTAGTGGTGTCTGAGTTCTCTTTTTTTCGAGCATGATTATTATAAGTATTGGTGTTTTCACCTTTAGAATTGTATTTATCGCTAAATAACATCATGTGTTGTCCTCCTTTTCCATCCCTTTACTAATATACCGCCTTAAGTATTAAGAAATAGTAACTATGATCCAGCATCAGGTTTAACGACCACCACGTTCATTATCGCGTTTTTGTTGTTCTGTCATTTTTTTGATTTTGTTTAAATTCTTTTTCAAACGTAAATCACGTTCATCATCACCTTTGGAAGGTTGCGTATACAAACGTTCGCGTTCCAGTCGGCGCAGTTTTGCATTAAGTGAGCGAGTTTCTTTTTGATTGACTAGCTCGTTGCTTTCTTGTCGGCGTTGAAAATCAATTAATTCTGCGCGGTGTCGTGCGTTTAGTGCAGCCCGGTCATGTGTTTGGCTGCGTTTCTGATGTTCTTTTATTTTCTTATCTGCAAATCGTGCGATGGCATGCATACCTGTCACACGATATAACGTCGCTGCTATTCCCGGTGGTTGTCGTAAAATGCGTTTTAGTAATGACGATTGGTTTTGTGATTGTTGATGCACGATTTTTAATGCATTTTTTTCTTCTTTATGCCGGGCTTTTATTTTTGCTAGTTCTTCATTCAGTATTTTTTGACGATTAACCTGAATAACTTTTAAGTCATGTGCCCACTTGTCTGATGCTATCTTGAAATCTTCTTTTAATTTAGCGGAAATATTATCCTTTTTTAATTCGATATATTTTCTGGTTTGTTCAATCGAGCGTAATTTATCGACGGGATAGGCTTTATTCAGAAAAGCATCGACAGTTTTTTTATTCACGCTTTTATCATTAATCATGCGCGGTAAACTCCGCATGATTTCACCAAAACGGTCGAGTAATACGTAACGGTTCTTGTCACCCTGACATAAGTAATAGCCTGATGCTTCTAGCCCTTCATAAAATGCTTTTGGACTATCGCTACCACGCCATACTTCAGTAATGGCCGCCATGTGTTGTGCTTTCGAGATCCCGGTTCTGTCTTGTTGTTGTTTTTCATTTGCATCAGGTTGCTTGTCTTTATTCTTAAAACGGTCTTTGCGGTTGTTGTTTTTTAGGCCGTCTGGTAATTCCAGGTTATGGTCTTTGGCAAATTCTTGGACAAGTGTGCGTAGGTTTTGGTGGTCATAAGACATTGGTACAGCAATCATCTTATCCACGTCGATACGCGACCATGCAACATGACAATGTTCACGGCCTTCTTTGACATGAAACACAATTGCTCTTGGTTGTTTTTGCAGTTTCAGTCTTTCTTCGGTGCGTTCAATGAACTCTAGATATTGTTCGCGGCTAAGAGGGCCGTTTGTCTCTAACCAAGGATTGATAGAGAGGGAGTAAAGATACTGAGTGCATTGTGTCCCTTCCGAAACACATTGCCACTCAGCAAACGCACCGTGCAGGTCTTTGGCAACTGTGCCACGCACATCATGGACTTCGACTTTTTCATTGTCGAATTCATTCAGTAAATGTGTGGCGAGTTGTTGCCCACCTGCGCGCTGATTACCCTTGGTAATCACGGTTTCTTGCCGTGCGTTTCAAACCAGATAACTCGCATCTCCATGATGTCGATGGCGGCGGCCTCAATCATGCCCTCAAGCGTTTTTCCAAGATTGGCGGCATGGGCGATCTGGTTAATATTACTGCCTATCTTGCCAAGCTGTCCCAATAGCTGGCAAGCGAGTTTTCTGTCGAAAGGGGCAACCCGTGCCTTGCGAGGTGGCGGCATATCCAGACATTGTGAACGTACTAAATCGGCCACGTTCATACCTGCGCGATTTGCTCGGTTTTGCATTTCCGCCCACTCGTCTTCCGAGAAACGGAACGACTTCGCCAGAGTGCGTTTTCGGGTGTTGCTGCCGCTTCGTGATGCCATAAAACTCAATCCTCCAATCAGTGCGTCCAGGGACAGTTCCTGGTCGGGATACAACGTCGAAACGTTGGCCCAAGGTTTGGTCCAGGTGGAGAGGGGCTTCTCCAAACCCTGGTCGATGTGTTTCTAAAGAGAGAGCGAAATCTCTCTATAGTCGGAATCCAATGCCGAGACATTGGCCCTGGTTTAGTCCAGATGGAGTGGGTAACTCCAAACTCTGGTCGTGCTGCAACATCGACATGTTGCACGGTGTGTGAGGCTTGATGCCAACACGCACCGTAATCGTTACTTGCCCATTTATTGGCTTAGTGACGCCCCGAGGGGGTTGCGGGCAGGGACTGCCACAACAAGAATGCGCGGTATAACAGCGCACATCCTGCGAGCCTACATAATAGGCGATGTTATACACTGAGAATAGAGTAAAAATATCAGTATTTCCATTAAATAATCACTAAAAGACATAAGCCAATATCTCTATAAAGCTAGATATTATCGTAATAATATTTAAATAGAGTACCTGCAAGAAAAAAGGGATAATCTGAATTAATACAGTAGTTGTCGTATAAAGCACATATCAATTAATGGAGAAAATGTTATGGCTAAATTTTCGTTTTTGTCATGGAATATACGTCACTTCAAAGGTTCTGCTGCTCGCTTGAGAGAAGTAGATCAATTCATCACACAACTTAATCCCGATGTATTTGGACTGATTGAATATCAGGGAAAATCCAGTATTCGTGAATTAATGGTTGACCATTTTCCCGAATACGATTTTGCTGTCACTGACAGTACCGGCAATCTTGAACTGGTTATCGCAACACGACGTGGCAAGTTTGATCAGGTGGTTTGGACGCAAAAACGAACCTTCAATGATCGTGGCCGGAAGCTTCGTCCCGGCGCATTGATTTCATTACGTTTAAATAATGAATTTTATAATTTGCTTTTCCTGCACACGGATTCTGGTACGACCGAAACGGATTACAATAATAGACAGAAGGTCTTTAAAAAGATTTGGAAACTTGAAAAAGCGTTAGCAAAACGCGCAAGCTCTGGCAGAGCAAATCTGATTGTGCTCGGCGATCTCAATACAATGGGTAAAGGCAGAACCATTACAGGAAAAGCTGAAATCAGTAAATTAAGTAGAGCCGCAAATAGAAACGGAATGCGTATACTTAGCAAAGATTATGACGCAACGTGGAGCCAATGGGGAAAAGGTCCGCGTGGTAATCGACGAAAACTAAGAGTTTCAGAGTTAGAGGGCTTATTAACATCTGATCTTGATCATGTGATTGCTTCAAACGCATTAAATTTTGAGCCTGTAGGTGATAATAATGAAGATGTTGCAGTAAAGGGTTGGCAACAACTTTCGGGAAGTGATAAGACAAGCTTTCTTTGGGATTTGTCAGATCATTGTGGCTTATTTGGTAAAGTGAAATAGCAATTCGTTTATATACTACTTTTCCACTTTTGTTGTTTAATGGTTTCGTGCATTTGTTCTAATGTAAGCGTATTAAAAGAAGTTTTTCCTGAAAAAAAGCCCCAAACTTTTTCTTCTATCTTATCTAACATTTGTAACACTCGAATTTTGTTTTTACTTTTGGAACCGTGTTTTGATAAATAACAATGCATTGCAGAAGATGCCTCGCTAGGGAAATAGTTATTAAATTCGAGTTCAGAAAAATCAACATTAAATTTTTTAGAAAAAGCATCCAAAAATTCTTCTGCATCATCACCGACAATTAATAGGTCTTCACCAATTCGAGTGCTTTCTTTTAAATCATGTTTATCTATAGATAAATATTCAGATATGAATTCGCACATATCATCGAATAAAATAGTAGTCATTAATGTCTGCGTTTTGATTTAATTATTAGGGCTTCTATTTCTTCAATTGAATTAACTTTTGACCATTCTTTTACAGGAATTTTCAATGAAAAATGATTTTCTATTGCGGGTATAACCAAAAAACTCCAATCATCCGTATCTACATTTAATTTAGAAAGTTCATAAATATTTGATACTTCTTTTAATGAAATGGCTAATTCAGACTCAATTATATTTCTAAGTATAAACTTTATGTTTTCAACTTCTTGAGAACCAGAATTATTCATTTTTCACTCTAAAGCTTCATCTTCACATTCTTTGAAACAGGAAGATATTTTATTTTATGTAGATCAACAAAATAACATATGTAATAAATTATTTAGAGTGTAATAGAAAAAAATTTTCTGAATAGGATTGTAATATTTTTATTAGAAGTATTGAGATCATTCCAAATAACCAGCCACCTAAAAAGATAGAGCGCCAGCCAGAACCAATAAAAATCACAATAAATGTAGTGATAATACCAAAGTTATTAATCGAATTTGCTAGTCTATCTAACGGATTATCAAAGTACATATTAGTAACAATAACTAAAGCTGCCATTGAAATAATTTGACCCGCAACTATTCCTATAATTATTTGCTTTTTTCTAGACCAATTAGCAAGACGTGAATAACAAGCAAAAAGAAAACACCATAAGAGAATAAAGTAGAGAAAAAAATAATTATTACCATTTGCTGGTCGTGTAAACCCTTGAGGCCAAGCTTTCATAAGGCTATCTATCACAACGGAGACAAACAATAATAACAATATTGTAGTCAAAGATATTATAATGCTTATGGCAAACTTATTTACATTGAGCATTTGATGCATCGTCAGCTAGGCCACCTGGGAAAAATGAAATACCGATGTCACATACCCCGCCTAGTGCAGATGAAGCATTAAAAGTGCAAGCGAAAGGAGAGCTACCACCAATTTGGTCTGCTCGTCTCGCAATTTCTCTTTCTTGTTCTGGCGTTGTTGGCAGTGTAGTTGTTTCGACTTCACTACCTCTTTGTTCATGGTAACGTCTATAATCATCTAAATTGGCGTTTTGGCCATGGTGCATATCTCCCGAACCTGGAGGAATGCCACTTGGAGGTAAGTAGCTACCGGCTGGATCGTATAGTGATGGGGAGCCGCTTGGACCATTGTCTACATGTACGGCTGAATGTGTGCCTATTCCGTGATCTCGAACCGTAATAACCGTTGTTTCTAGACCAAAGCGGTCTATATAACGTATTGAGTTAGCATGTGCGTAAAGGTAAGTATTCGGCCCTGCGCTAATACCTATTGGGTCACTGGTAAGATATCGAGCCGATACAGGAAGAGACACGCCAAAAAGGACGCTAAACAGTAATAAAGTTGTTGTTTTATTGGCCTGCATCATGGCACTCCTGTTACCCGTATGACTGAGTATTGATTATCCTTAATAGTTATTCAAATTACAATATCATCCAATTGTGTACACGTTGTTGTATGTGCGACCGTAATACCTTGTTTAGGGTAGAGATTTAGCATCTTGGCTCACCATATCGAGGTAACGCTGGTCAAATTCCTCAGAGGGCTGAACCCATCCAAGGGATTCCGCCCTCTGAAACCACATATGGTTATTTCGTGATAGGTACTTATAATATCCACGCTGATTTACTGGAACGTCAGCAAGTGTCGGGTATTTTTTTAAAAATAGTTTGTCTGCCAAGAGATGATATGCATTACCTAGTTTAAGCATGGCATAAATAAAATTTGGATAGTATTGCAAGCTTAACTCTGCTATTGCTATGGCTTTTTCGTATTCTCCAATCTCTAAGTAATATTCACTCAAAATAACCGCCATTACCGCGACAGTTTGCTTCTTTGACAATGTTGCTAGATAAGCGCCGTTCCTGATGGCCTTATCAGTAATTTGAAATTGCTCTTGATACCATGTGTCCCGACTAGGGTTCGCACCACTGGTCGTTTCCAAACTGATAGTTCGGTTATTTATATCATCAGTAAATTTAACAAACACATGAAGTGGTGCAGTTGAGCCAGTTAATGGCAAAGCCAATCTTTCACCCAACGCGATAAACAAAAACGGCATCGAGATACAATTACCTCTTTTAGAACTAATATAGTTCATTAATAGTTTGTTGCTGAGCTTGGTGCCTAATGGATCGCTGAAGTCATATTGGTATGGACTGTAACTATTCCAACTACCACTGTCATAAAGATAACGTGTTAATGCAATTAACTTATCATAATAAGTAGGGTTGGAAGGCAGCATCATTTTGATATCGTTGACAATGTAACTTAGTTGTTTTTCTCCCTGCGAAACATCTAGTGTAGGGTCAACGAGACTATCTATCTTTAACTTTGCGCGACCCAAATCAATTTCATCTTCCGGTAATGCAAAAATCGTTTTTAATATTGATAAGGCTTCAAATTCAACAGGTTTATGTTTTGCCGGCATCTTTTGTGCTTGATAGTTTCTTTTTTCTGTTAACGTCAGTTTGACTTCGGTGTTGTCTAAAACTTCTTGAGACGCGCCGACCATTTCAACAACTGCGGTTTGCACACTGATAATATCCGGCGCAAGTGGTGTAAATGGTTTATTCGATTGCCCGGAGGTTAAAAACAAAGTCCGTTGATATCTTCTTTCTTTTGTATGGACGAAATAAGTCGCCCGCTTATTTTGTGGTGAGCCATCGGGATAACTATAGGTTACTTCTAATTTGTATTTGCCAGGAGTTTGAATTTCAAATTCCCATTTCCGGCTTTCCGGCGAAGCGATGGCTGCTGAAACAAAGCAAATGTTTAACAGTATTACAGTTAATGAAGCGTTTGAACGATATAAGCCTTTAATGATATCCATTTCCAACAGTGCTCTTATATGGAAGCCTGAATAATAGGCTAAAAAGAATTTTTTTTCATAAAAGAAAAGCGCGACCTGTATAGGCCGCGCTGTATTTTCTTGAATTATTTACTATTTATCTTCTTTTTCTTGGTAAGGGAAAAGAACAATTCTGCCATTGGCTGGGAAAGCTTCTAGGTTTCCACCAAAGCCGCCTGTTTTATTTTTCCAAACGGCACCGATCTTTGTGTAGTGTGTTTTATCACCATTCTCGGTTGTCATGAATACGTTAAAATCTGGTGTTTTCTTTGTCTCGCTCATTTTAATCTCCTTTGTTAGTTGTTAACGAATGAACAAGACCTGAAAAACCGATAGCATTTTTATTATCCAATCTGGTCTAGCGACTGGCGCGGCCCGCAGCTTGCGAGGACACGGGAGCGTAAGACCACTCGCCTTGGATTTGATAATTCAAATGTTCTCGGTAAGGTCAATGATTCTATGAGTACAACTAATTAAGGTTGATTAAGTCTTATTGAGTGACGCTAAGGGAACAACAGGGAGGATGAGTGCGTTACATGACTGGAATGGGCTGCTGAATATTTTCTACACTATCGGGTGAATGCTGTTTGTAAAAACAGAGGATCGGGTAGTTTGAAGTTTTTTATTTCATAGACAATGGTATTAATAGGATTATTTTCCTTTACCTATAAATTAAATTATTCAAGAAATTGACGAGACCTAACGTTCAATATCGTTATCTTTTGTATTTCCGTTTTGTTCAGCGATTTTGTTAAATGCTTTTTGGAAATGTTCTTTTTTTCTCTGTTTTCTCGCAGAGTGTAAAAAAGTCATTTCTTCCTCTTTATGCTGTTTGTCTAAAGCCTGTTGTTCATTCAAGTCTTTTTGTAACGCATCGTTTCTTCCTGCTTTGCGAATTTCATTTTCTGATAACGGTGCATTTATTTTGCCGCCAGGGTGATTGCTTGGGCGTAAATAAGTCTTTTGTCCGACTATTCTGTTTTTGTTCGTTTCGGTTTCAACATTTTCTTTCCATTTATCGTGTTGGTCTTTCTTGAGTTGTTGTTTTTCAGTTTCTTGTCTGTCCAGTAATTCAGCATATTCCTGCTGCTGCGGTTCGGTTAATGCTGCAATGAGGTGTTGACGTTCACCTTCCTCGGAATTGGCAGGATCTTCAAATTCTTTATGCAATCTATCGATATCTTTAGACATTAAGGCTGAACCTGTTGCTAAAAGGCATGGTTTTTATGTTAAATGTTGATTTTAGCGGTTTATTTATGCGGAAACATCATTGATTCAGTCATACAATGCTGTCATCGCTATCCATGTTCAGATATTGAGGCTTCAATATGGAAAAAATCTTTGAAGATTTACCGCGTGGGGTGCCCGGACGCACGCTTGATGAGTACAAATCACCGAAGGCATGTTGGAAAGATATTATTGAAGTCAGCAAGCACCCCAGCTATCAATACAGCAATGACAAGTTATTTATCGGACAAGCGAAAGGTCAGTTGCTCGGTATCGATGATGATAGACATGCCATGCTTGTATCCGGTTCGCGTGGCGGAAAAGGCCGTTCTGTTATCACCCCTAATCTTCTGGAATATAAAGGTTCAGTGCTTGCAATTGATCCGAAAGGCGAACTGGCAAACATCACAGCGCGGCGACGTGGCAAAGGTGGGAAGGCGATTAACGGCGACTATGATATTGAAGGTTTAGGACAACGTGTCGTTGTGCTTGATCCCTTTCATCGTACTGCACCTTGGCTGAAAGAGTATCAAGCTGCGTACAATCCTTTGAGCATACTACGTCTTGATAGCGAAACTCTTGTAGAAGATGCCGGATTAATTGGCGATGCCATTGTCGTATCAAGTAATGATAAAGATCCGCATTGGGATGATAGCGCTCGAAACTTTATCGAAGGTGTCATTCTACATGTCGCGACATATGATAAGTATAAAGACCGCCGTCATTTAGTGACTGTATGGGAACTATTGAGTAAAGGGGCAGAATATGATGGTGATGATGAAAGTTTAAGTGATGAAAATATAAACGGCATGAACATCTTGTATGCGGAGATGTTCGATAACGTTCATGAGTTACAGCAAAAGGGTTATGAACATATTTCCATTACTATAGAGGGTGCTGCTGAAGATTTTTTTACGAAACCAGATAAAGAAAGACTATCTGTTCTTTCAACCGTACGTCGTCATATCAAATTTCTTGGTTATCCCATGTTAAAAGAAGTGCTGACAGGTCATGACTTTGATTTAACCGATTTAAAAAATGAACCGAACGGGATGACAATTTATTTATGTTTACCTGCGGGACGAATGGGCACCTGTAATAGATGGTTACGGCTCTTTATTAACCTTGCGCTCGAAGCAATGGAGCGTGAAGAACGTAAAGCTAAGCCTCCTGTTTTATTATGCCTTGATGAGTTTCCAGTATTGGGTCACATGAAACAAATTGAAGATGCCGCCGGACAAATAGCCGGGTTTGGTGTAAAGCTTTGGCCGATTGTACAAGATTTAACACAACTGAAAGCGTTATATAAGGATAGATGGGAAACGTTCATGGGTAATGCCGGAATCACACAGTTTTTTAGTAACAGTGATGCGACAACGCTTGAGTGGATATCAAAGCGAGTGGGTAAAACATCCATCGTTGTGGGTAGCGGTAATCAAGTGACTAAAGATCAATCGACAGGCGGAGCAACCGGGGCGAGCTGGAAGTTGGAAGTGCAAGACTTACTCACGGCTGATGAAGCGGCCCGGTATTTCAGGCGAAATGATGAATACGCTAGACAACTTGTTATCTATGCAGATGATGAACCCCTTATTATTGAAAGAGTAAAATATGATAAGCACCCTTTCTTTAAGAATAAATTTGATCCTGATACCCGATAAATAAATCTTCCAGGGTATTCAAGTGAACAAGCAAGATAAACAGCGTGCAGAGAACATTATAGAAAAACTTCAACGTGCAGGCGGTGCATGGCCGCGAGTTGAGGCATTGGATAATGAATTTGGTTTTAGGGTATATGGTTATAGCCGTGCACCGGAACGGGTATGGCTTTGGTTTTTGATACATATGTTTATTATTAGTATTGCTCTCTGGTTTGGTTGGCAACAGGGCAGCAAGGTAGGAGAGCCGCTTTTAGATATACCGTTTACAGTTACCATTGGTCAGTGTGTGTTTAGTTTAATTTTTATAGCGGGCGGTGTCGTATTTGTGCGAACGGTTGCATTACGCTTTCTTGAACGATTAGTCGAAAAACGGTTTGAAATTATTCTTACACGAGAGGCGATCAAGCTGGGCGGTTGGTTCGGTGTAAAACCTTTTGATAGAGATGATTGCAAATTTGGTTTTTCCATCGAAAGGCATGGCGAAAGCGAGGATGAAGCGAGAGATGTCAGTATGCGCGGACATCAACCTGATCACGGACGCTATGCAAATACTGAAGAAGTTGTGTTTTATTACTTGGGACAACGTGTTGTCATTACATCGATTTGCCGAGATAAAAAAGGCACACTTGCATTACACAATCGGTTGCAGGCACTGGATTTGGAATTCATTAATCTGGATGGACGGCCTGGTACAAGTATATGAGTGAGGATATCAACAATAATGAAACGGCAACGGAGCGTCGCCAGCGTGAGGAATATGAAAGAGCGCAGTTAGAAAAGCAAGGGACAGGGGCTACGCAGACTGTTTCAGCTGAACAGCGGCAACATGAAGAATGGGAGCGCGCACAAAAACAAAGAGATACGCACGATGACCAGCATCAATATGAATATGAAGAGGTAATAACTGCTGGAAAGAGTATCAACGTAAAAGTAGTTTCACAGTATTGGTTAGATGGATTACTTCGCATTATTTCACTCTTAGTATTATTTGTGATTTTAACTGCTACTATCAAGACAGAGTTTTGGTCATATTCACCACTTAAGACTGAACGCGCAGAAAACATTATCGTGTGTTGGCCGATACATACTTTCTATATAAATGATGACTATCCTGGTTATGACGGTCGGTTTTCTTATCTTCAAAAGGAAAGCTTACCGCCGAACATCGTTAAAGATTACGATGTGATAAACAAAAACGTGATGAGAGTTATTAATGACAAACAAAGTGAATTGTATGTAAAAATAAAATGGGGAGCATATCCGGTTATTAATGCCTTCGAAAAGATGGAGATTAAATTTATGGCCAGCAACAAAGAGCAAGTTTGTCATCGCGACTATCTTGAAGCGCAAACAATTCCACTTGAGTAAGACTAAAGTATGGCAAGATAGATTACTGAGACGAATGTTGTTGCTGTTAGGTTATCACTGCATTTCGCGGTATAACCAAAATTTATCTATTTTCGTCCAACCCGCTTCTATTAGGTTATTGATTAGTCTTTCACGGCGCTCAGGTTCAACTTCTAATTTTAACTAACCTATTTCTTGCCAAGGTTCAGAAACACGATAGTCATGCTCCCAACCTTCTTTCGTTAAACAACTGGCAGATAGTTTACAATCACATATACGTTTACTGAAAATTCCTCCAGGCTTGACTTCATCCCATTCAAGGAGGATACGGCAAAACTCTAGGTTAGTATTTTCAGTTTCTTCGTCAACTGTGCGATAAATAGCATCAGTATCGCCACAGGTTTGCCAACCATTATTTGATAAATAGTTATCTAACATAATCTTCCTTAGTTCAGTAGGCTTTGGAAGGCTTTCAATATTTTGATAGGTGTTAGGTTCGCTAGCGGCAATTTCTACTAGACCCTGACGGGTCAGTTGCTTGGCATAAATTACATTTTCAAGCTTACCAGCTTTTTTACCTGCCTCCGTCTGACTGCTTTCAATGATACCAAGTTCTATATTCATCTAAGTTCCTAGATAATGTTAAGTTAATTATAAAAGAATAATTTTAGGTTACTATGAGATAGATTAAAGAGAGCAAAGCAATCATCATCATTGATATAGCTATTGGTCCAGTTGAAGGGACAACCGGGGGTACAGCGAGAAGAAAACCAAAGGAAGGACGAGATGAAGGCTTTACAAAGGTATTTAATGCAGATTGGATAATACGAAAGAGCAATAAACCTGCAATTAATACGACAAAAAAAGTGATAACCCCCGTGAATTGAGTGCCAGCGTTAACCTTTGCAACACGCTCTGATAAATTGAAAATATTTATCATTCCCCAATAGGAAATTTGAGGGTGGTAGAAAAAGGTAATGTATGCCGCTAATACGACATAGCCTACCCTGAGTAAGTTAAGTATCGCTTGCATCGATAGTTCTCCGAGTGCATTCATTTTGCCTTGATGTCATGCTGAATGCCAGCCTGATAGTTAAATCAGGCCGTGCTCAGCAAATGAATAAGCATTTTCGCCAATAACGATATGATCAAGAACACGAATGTCAATCAATGATAGCGTATCGATAATCTTTTTCGTAATAGTGCGATCAGCTTGTGAGGGATCGCAAACGCCGGAAGGATGATTGTGTGCAATGATACAGGCAGCGGCGTTATGGGTTAAGGCAGATTTTACGACTTCACGAGTATAAATACTTGCGCCATCAATGGTGCCGCGAAACAGTTCTTCAAATGCAATGACTCGATGACGATTGTCAAGCCAAAGCACAGCGAATATTTCGTGCTCAAGATGTGATAGTTTTAATTTCATAAAGTCGATGCTATCAGCAGGTGATGTCAGTGCTTTACCGCGACGAAAGCGACGACTGATAGCAGTCTGTGCGGCATGGATGATTTCATCAGGTGAAGCAGGACGGTATGCACCGTTACGCTCTTGTACATTAAGCGTGATACTGGTTTTGCCTTTTGTTGTCATTGCTACGCTCCTTTGTTTACGCGAATTGCGCAAACGGCAGCAGCAAACTAGACAGGCCATAACCACCCTGAAGGCCAACAGGCGCGGGCAGGAGAGGATCGACAACACGGGTGCCGACGAAACCTTTAGGGAAGGGTGGTATGACATGGCGTGATGCTAGAGTGTTAAGGCAATGAAAGCGTCAAAGAGCGGGATGACGGCAATAAACCAATGTATTATGTTTCGTGTATAGACATAATTAATAAATAACAGACTGTTTTACCCTTCATAAATTTAGGCAGACAGTTCTATCACCGTTCAATCACGTTTTTCACATCCCCAACTTTAAAACTGAAAACGCAAGCATTCCTACTCTTATCGTTTCGGCCCTACGGATGCAGTTCAATTATGGTGCTGTAATACGTGAAGGCATGAAAGGCTCAGCACTGAGCAAAAATTAAGGAGGAAAAAATGCAGTCAATTACACATCAATTCAATGCCAGAACAACACAATTTAATTCAGCTTGGCTAGCCGTTTTTTCGCTTTGGCTTATTTCTGATGTTGAACAATCAACGAAAGAAAAAAAGTATGTGGTACAAAGAATTGGAACAATGCCAAAACCATATTAAATAAAGTTATTTAGGCATTAGTTCATTATGCGCAGTTATGGATTTTAATGATAAACTCCTATTATCGTTATTTACGGAGGTGGAGAAAGGCTGAGTGTAAGATGACGTTGGTTCATCTTGATAGCCTGATTTTTTATCCTGATTGTCTATGATTGTTGAAGTAATTATCGAACCAACAATACAGCCAAATAGTAAATATAGAGATTCCTTTTTCAAAACACACTCCTTTAAAAGTTATTTCTATATTCTTTTTTGCATATTGTTTACATGATTTGCAAGTATTTTAAATAACAATGTCTATTTTAATAGATTTCATCAGTTTAAATATGGAAGGTATTATAGGTTCTGTTGTTGGGGGTGCTATCCTGATTTTTATTCTATGGCTATGGCAGAATTTTCTTCGATTTTTTAACCCAAAACATTTTAATAAATTAAAAGGCGAAGCCGTTCGTATTTATTCACTTCAAGGCAAAAAAACAATAGAAGTCCCTAACTTCAGTGCCCCCCTTAGACCTCTGTCAAAGACGGGGAATATGATGAGTATGCAGTCTCAAGAGATAGATGCGGATCTTGCTGAAAACTTTCCCCCTCCAAAACCTGAAGATGTACAGATGTATAAATTAGAAAAGGTTACTTTATCAGTAAATCGTAAAGAGAAAGCACGGCTTAAAGGATTAATGAAATATTCCAATAAAGATAAAAATAGAGATAGTATTAATAAAATAGCTGAAATTGAGGGCATTGGAGATTTTATTTATTCTGATAAAGAGAACTTTAGAGGCACAGTATCATTATACTGCAAGATGGTAGAGAAAGATGCGAATAAAAAAATAAAGTCTGTTTGGACAGTGTCCTGTTTTTTAAAAGGAGATGCAGGTAGGCAAGAGTGGAGTGGGTTTTGGTTATTGTTTGATCGTGAAAAGCCTTCTATATTAAATTTTGGAGAAATTAAACTTGAGGGTGATGAAAGGCCAAGTATTTCGGAAATATTGATGAAAAAAATTCGTAGCTCTTAATACAGAACTAGATCTTATGATTCCAAAATATATGAACTTCTTTGTAATCAAATTCGATTGTAAATATTTTGCCTGCTAATTCTATATGTCTTGCCATAGCTTCATAATCGATATAAAAAGGTGAGATTTTAGGAGCATTCAACATAAGAAGAAAAGAACCGCATGCAAATCACTAATAAAAATATTTTGCCAAGACCTTGGTAGTTATTGTTAACTCGCAGCTCTCAGGAAATTAATTTAATAATCCGTCACTATATAACCATTTAACTGTGCTATTTCTTCATGTTCTTTTAATGTCTTTTTAATGGGTACACATGGCACACATTTCAAAACATGATTTGATTTTTCTAATAGAGATACAAGTTCAGTAAAATCAACATACCCCTTAAAAGGTTTGATTGTTCCAAAGTCATGTAAACCATAAATCATATTAGGATTTACAGGATTAATATCTGAAAGTAACCAGGTGCCGTAACAGGTTTCAGGACAAACTTCGGCAACAGGATAGAAGTCGGGTTCTGGACGACCTCTATCTTTAAGGTTTTTTCTGATTAAACCATTTTTCAGTAATTGATCATGAATTTCTTTAGTGAATAAATCCATTTAATTTCCTCCTTCAGAATAATGTATTGCTCAACATAGGTACAAAATTCCGGGCACGTATGAAATGTCAATGGCTTGCCCATTTACATGAGGTAGTGCTCGAATAAAATTTATACCGTTGAGCAATTTATACAAGGTGGAAAATTAAATGAGACTGGATATGTTTAATATGAATAATTTGATGTGCGCAGTGTGTTAGGCCGCACATCCGTGATACTAAGGGTATCAGACGGGCTTACATCAAGTAGGAGTAATAGATTACTATTTTATTGACAGACTGTTAATAAATACTCTATATAATAAATGAAGGTGGCGATTGTCGCTTTTAATTAACGATTATTTATCTAGAAGCGCTCGGATAAGTCTGAGCGTTTCTTTTATGTGATAAAACAACCGTATAAACAACGATAAAATATACATCGTTATTTCCTTTCCGATTATTGGTAGGTTAAAGCCTACCTCTCAAATACAACCAAGATAGTTGTAAATTACGTGCTAACAGCTAACAAAGCAGTGCATGTGTGAATATCAGAAAGTGCGACAACCGCCACTTATATGAGTGCATGATTCAGCATGTGAATACAAGACTAAATTCATAATGTGACAAATAACGAACAAAAAAACATGACATTTATCGATCAAAGTTACAGTAGGCAAAATAGCGCAAAAGAAAGTGGGCAATTTAGAACCGAAGATTACACAATAAGCGGTAATCAATGTTGATAGATGCGTGATAATTTTCATTATGGTAAACAGCAAACCGCTTTATTTTTTATTAATAAATAGAATTCCACTCCTCAACGGTTAGTAATTCATGTTTCTTTAAAGAATGTAGATATAATCTTCCGTGTGGTTTTTTGGAAACTTTTACATTTATTTTAAAAACTGTACCGATAGGATGAGCTTCTCTTACTTTCTTTGAGCACTCAATGAATAAACCTTCTGATACTGCCTGATTTTCTAATGTGATTACGCGCAATCTGTTTGTATCAGGATCTATGATAAGCTTGCCAAGCACGCCATAAAATTCCTGACCAACTTCAAGTTCCATGTTTTATTCTAAACGTTGTAAGTTCATGAAATAACTTACATGAAGTTTCTGAAATCATAGATACTGTCTACCATATCAGGATTTTGCTGGATTATGTCAGCAAAGCTTTTTGAATAGACAAGTGTCACGGGTAACTTCTTATAGAGAGTATTATTGTTCCAGTCCATTTTTGTAAGGCTTAAAATGGCTGAACATGTATCATGCCATCCGCCATTTCCGGTAAATCTTCGAATAAGAACTGGTGATGGCGTGGGCTTTAAAGCCCCTTCTTTATAAATACTATAATTTGGTTTTGTTAAATGAACTCCCTGTACACTCCCTTGCGTCCAAAGTAATGCTTCATTTTTATCAATTGGTAAATAGATTCCACGTTCTATTGGGTAGTTAAATGGTTTTGGTGGTGATTTATAATCAAACCTTATTGCCTTCCAGTTAGTCCCCTTTACTATTTGCACAAGTTCAATTTCTGTACTGTCACGAAAACTATCTAGCGCACCCAGTATTTCTTCTTCTTTGAATTGAGTGTTTTTATGAATTGTTATTTTGCGAGGCACTCTTCCAAAGTGTCCACTTTGATATATTTCAAGACTTCGAGATAAAACAGATTGCATCTCATAATAGGTAAGATATGGGTTCTTTTGGTTGTCCTGAATAAATTCTTTTGCATCATAAGCAACAAACCGAAAACCTGTGCCATCAGGATCAAATACCTGACTGCAACATGTAGTATATGAATTGCCATCCCCATCATGTTTCATGGCATAGCTTATACCGATAAATGCTTCATCATTGCTAAGTCCAGTTAACTTCCATGGAATACCGCCCGCTTTAGAATATATTGCAACACTTAAACCCCACATTACATTTGCGCGGCAATTACGTTCTAAACTTGCTTGGCGAATAATCTGTATTGGTATATTAGAAGGGGCACAATAGGCTTTTAAATAATCATGAAAGTTAAAATCGTCTACCTCAAAACATGAAGCCCAGGTAGGAGGAAGATATATAAGTGCTACGTCAAAACTACTTCTGAGTGCTTTTAATGAACCTATGTTTTGAAATAATCCTCGTGCTAATTCAACTTTTTGTTCTGGATTAGCGAACTCATCAAGATTATCTGGCAGAGTTATTACAAGATTTGGATCTTGTTCTTCTATTGGAATTCGAAAAACACTATTAAACCCAGGGTATTTAGGGTAGTAATTTGGTATCTCTTTTGCGGAAGCTGGTTTTTTTAATTCTTCTACTAATTTCGTTAATTTAGGTAGGTCACTTTGTCTGGCAAGCAATGCAAAACGGATTTTATTTGGATAATCAAATTTTTCGCTATAAGGGCCATGTTCGATTAATCCTGACAAGGGGTGTCTATGGGTTTTCCTGTTGTTAAATAGGAGATCTGGTTCTGTTATTTTTGAATAGCCACCAAGCTCAGCAGATATACTGTTCATGAGTTCGCCCCCCTTGAAAAAGCAGTTCTACTGCCTATTTCAAATTTAGGGTTCTCAATATCTGTTCCATCATCAAATGCAGTAACAGTTACAGTCGTATTACGTTCCTCTGTACCTATTATGATTTTCACCCAAGCATCCAGAATTTCATTATATTTATTATTAAAACGATCAGAGCGTCGTTTATCTATGAAGTCTCTTGCTAATTTTCGAGCTTGGGGAGGCCATATCCAAAGATCAGGTTCTAAAAGAAGCCAATACTTTCCATCTTTTTGATCAATAGAAATACGCACAGACTCTGCCCAGCCTACCTGCTGTTCGTCAGCATCCGGCGTTGTTTGAAAAATTAAATCCTTCAGCTCACCGTCTGTATTTTC
Source organism: Gammaproteobacteria bacterium (assembly GCA_028279365.1). GTDB lineage: Bacteria > Pseudomonadota > Gammaproteobacteria > Eutrophobiales > Eutrophobiaceae > JANQNX01. Next base: position 44,593 of record JANQNX010000015.1, read on the forward strand.
TGTAACGTCAGATAGGGGTTCAATATTACCTATGTCAATCGCATGTGGATCAATAATTAAATAAGATTTTTTATATCTCGTTCTTGATAATAGTGGTTTGTCTCTTGCAAGAGCAACACAAAGTGCTTCTTCAAGAAAACCTTTGACGAATAGGTTATTTGGAGCCTGAATATTAGTAGGAATATCTCTGCTATCAATAGAAGTTAATTCTCCATTAAAAGTAGTTTTTAAATAATCTTCCTTACCCCAACACCAAACGGTATCTGATTTTGTAAATATAAGGTTATGTTCTGTATCAAAACTTGCTTTTCTTAAATCACCCCATTCTTTTGGCTGCTTAAAACCTAATGATTGACACTTTTCAGGTATAGATAAAATAGGCAATGCATTAAGTCTTATAAGAGGTTTTCTATTGCCAGCAGATGACATTTCAATGTTCACAGATGTTAATTGAGATTTGCGTACTTTTTTGTCCAGTTCTTCTGGCTTGCTTTCTATGTTGCGCCAAAGCCTTAGCATTAATGCATCAAAAGTTTCTATCTCTACATATTCAGCATTAATATTTTTTTCGTGTGCTTTAGAAAGGAGATCGTCAACGAGTGGATTAATTTCAGAACCTTTTATCCCTGTCCAATAAAGACCATGTGGAAAAGGATTTTCGGTATCAAGAACACGGTGAAATAATTGCATCACGCTCTTATCTCGACCGCTATAGCCGGTCACAATAAAACCGTATCGATTGGCCGCATTGACAAGACACTTTGAAAGTTCCTCATTTTGAGTTGCTAAGTCGGTCGAGAGATTTTTTAAACTGTCATAACGAAAGTCTCCGTGAAGTTTGCAATATAGAGGAAATTCTTCGTTATTTAGTGCTTGATTTGCGGCATGAGAACCTTCCAAGTGATAAGCAGAAATAGATTGATCCCCTACTTCAGCCAATGCTTTTTCAATTACACTATCAAAGTTCGTTGTAAATATTACACGGCTAAGCTCAGAAGATAATAAAGCACCAAGAACACGATTACCTACTGATAGTGATAAGCGTTCTTCAGATAGGAATGCTTTTAAATAATTACGTTGCCGTTCTTTATCATCACCAAAGATTTTTTCAAAATAGGTGGAATATTCTTCCTCTGCCCATAATGGGGGAAACCCTTTTGCATCCATAAAGCTTTGAATACGAGCTTTAACAGCTTCATTTTGAATGTCTTGTCGAGAGATATCCTGATTTTCTTGTTGGCAGTAATATCGCCTTTTTAGATCCCAGATAACATCAGTTGCAGTTGGCAAGCCAGAAGATCTTGATGTTCCTGCACCAAGAAACCAAGCAAAGTTATTTGGTTTTTCTGTGAATATACTGGTTAACTGAATTTGATTAATCAAAGCATCCTCTAAATATCATCACACGTACATTCCTAGTAACTGTTTTCTATAAATGAATCAAATAGTAAGGTAACACGCATTCACTATTCTAATGGACTTTCTTTGAAACTCTTAGAACTTGTAATTTGGACAATTTTACCCTATTTTCTCAATCATTGTTAATTTATAGGCTATTCCATGACAGATGAAATTCTAACTCTCAAAGAGGTTGCTGAGTACCTGAAGTTAGCTGAAAAAACGGCCTACCGCCTTGCCGCAGAAGGCAAGCTGCCTGGATTTAAAGTCGGTGGAAGCTGGCGATTTAAACAGCAAGATGTAGCAGCCTGGATTGAAGATCAGAAACACGCACAAAGAGCATAATAGACAGGGAAGAATCTTTTGAATGCCGTAGAAATTGAAGAAGCAATTTCCAATTTAGCTGAACAAGAATTTGATTCAGCTAATTTTGCGTTTGCCTTCCTTGAGGCATTTGGCAATAAAGAGATAACTATTAAAAGACTGAAGAGTGAAAAGAAAGACTGCACCAATGCATCTGATTTAAAAGCAGAAGGCGGCGTTCTTCAACGTTACAACATTCATATCCTCGTTTCTCCAAAAGGAGAAACCGCAAATACTTTAACCAAGCTTAAAAATAGTGCTTCAACTGAGAAGGCCAAGGTAAAGTTTGTTCTAGCTACTGATGGGAAATACTTTGAAGCTGAAGACTTATCCAGCGGTGAAACTGTTGCTTGTAACTATAAAGATTTTCCTGATCACTTCGGTTTTTTCTTACCGTTGGCTGGGATTACAACAGTAAAATAAATTCGCGATAGCTCTTTTGATATTAGAGCGACCAGTAGGTTAAACAAACTATATGTAGAGCTATTAAGAAATAACCCTGATTGGGATACTTCTGCACGTCGCCATGATATGAATCATTTTATGGCGCGGCTAATTTTTTGTTTTTTTGCTGAAGATACTGATATTTTCAATGAAAAGGATTTGTTTACAAACACTGTTGCCCAGATGAGTGAAAGCAATTCATCTAATACTCATGAGATTGTCAGTGAAATTTTCTGCGCTATGAACACTAAGCAGGAAAAACGAAAAAAAGAAGGTGTTCGTAATTGGGTGGATAAGTTTCCTTACGTAAATGGTGGTTTATTTTCAGGTAGTACAGAAGTTCCAGTTTTTACCAAAATTGCTCGTTCCTATCTACTTCATGTCGGTAGTTTGGATTGGACGCAGATTAACCCGGATATTTTCGGTTCAATGATACAAGCTGTCGCCGATGATGAAGAGCGCGGTAGTTTGGGAATGCATTACACCAGTGTGCCTAATATATTGAAAGTGCTTAATCCACTTTTTTTGAATGACCTCCGTCATCAACTAGAGAAAGCAGGTAACAATGGGAGGAAGTTATTAAACCTCAGAAAGCGAATGTCTAATATCCGTGTTTTTGATCCTGCGTGTGGGTCAGGTAATTTTCTCGTTATTGCTTATAAGCAGATGCGCGAGATCGAAAGCGAAATAAATATTCGTCGTGGAGAAGCTAAAAGAATGAGCGATATTCCTTTAACAAATTTTCGAGGTATAGAAATTCGTGATTTCCCAGCTGAAATAGCACGTTTGGCTTTAATAATTGCAGAGTACCAATGCGATTTGCATTATCGTGATCAAAAATTGGCACTTGCAGAGTTTTTACCGTTAGACACAGAAAATTGGATTACCAGTGGGAATGCCCTGAAGTTAGATTGGCTTTCGATATGTCCACCTACTGGGACATCTGTAAAGATGGTGGCCGATGATCTTTTTGAGACACCATTAGAACAGGCAGAAATAGATTTTGAAAACGAAGGTGGTGAAACATATATTTGTGGTAATCCACCATATCTTGGTGGAAAAGGACAATCAAAGGAGCAAAAGGACGAGCTTACGATTGTTTTTGATGGTCAAAAGAAAATTGGAGAGCTAGATTATGTCTCTGGTTGGCTGGTAAAAGCAGCCAAATATGCATTGGAAAGTAAATCAAAATCTGCTTTTGTTTGTACTAGCTCAGTAAATCAGGGTGCCCAAGTACATCAGCTTTGGCCAAAAATTTATAATTTAGGTTGTGAAATTAAATTCGCAGATCGTTCATTTAAATGGTCTAACAATGCAGCCAATAATGCAGCAGTCATTTGCTCTATAATTGGGTTAGGAATAAAAAGTAATGATGAAAAATTTTTATATACTGATGAAATAGTCCAAAAAGTGAATCTGATTGGGCCATATTTAATACCAAATACTGAAGTTATAGTTTATCAATCTTTATCTCCTTTAAGTAATTTACCCAAAATCCTAACTGGGAATAGTCCGTATGATGGAGGAAACTTGTTGCTTTCAAGTGAAGATAGTAAAAGTCTTCTTGAAGAATATCCAAAGGCTAAGAAATTTGTAAAAAAGATTTTTGGATCACAAAATTTTATTAATGGAGAGCAAAGGTATTGTTTATGGATTAAGGATGAAGAACTATCTTTAGCAAATCAAATTCCCCCCATTCTAGAAAGAATAGGTAAGGTCAAAGAAAGTAGGGAGTCAGGAGGTGAGGTTGCTAAAACACTTGCAAAATCACCCCATAAGTTCCGATATACTCATCAAGCAAAACAGTTGTCTATCATTATACCAAGAGTATCTTCAGAGCGTAGGGAGTACATACCATTTGGAGTCTTGGACAATAATTGTATTATCTCGGACTCTGCCCAGGCAGTTTATGATCCAGAGTTATGGGTGATTTCAATTTTACTCAGTAAAATGCATATGAGTTGGGTTAAGATCATTTCTGGGAAATTGAAAAATGATATTAGATACTCATCAGCTCTTTGCTATAACACCTTTCCAATACCGAAACTAACAGAAAAAAACATTAAAGATTTAACAAATTCTGCGGAAGCGTTGCTTCTTGCAAGAGAATCCCATTTTCCAGACACACTAGCAGAACTCTATGATCCTGAGAATATGCCTGAAGATTTACGTAGAGCACATGAACGCAATGATGAAGTTTTAGAAAGAATCTATATTGGTCGTCGCTTTAAAAATGATACAGAGCGATTGGAAAAATTGTTTGATCTTTATACACAGATGACTAGCAAAAGTTCATCTGAGAAGGAAAAAGTGGTGAACTAACATGGAACATAAATCTATACCCTCGGTATCCGTCAATTACGCTTGTACTGGCAGCTCAAAAAAATCTAATGAGTTGGGTATGCGGGTTATGCAAGAGCGAGCGTATGAAAAACGTGGTGAGCAATATCTACTGATTAAGTCCCCTCCTGCTTCGGGTAAAAGTCGAGCTTTGATGTTTGTTGCTTTGGATAAACTAAACAATCAAGGCATTGATAAAGCACTGATTGTCGTACCCGAAAAGTCCATTGGTGCCAGCTTTAATAATGAACCGTTAACTGACCATGGTTTTTATTGGGACTGGAGTGTAGAGCCAAAGTGGAATTTGTGTAATGCCCCCGGTGAGGATGGCGGCAAGGTTAATTCTGTAAAGTCATTTCTTGAAAGTGAAGATAGAATTTTAGTTTGCACTCATGCCACATTTCGTTTTGCAGTTGAGCGTTATGGTTATGAAATATTTGATAACTGTCTTATTGCAGTTGATGAGTTTCATCATGTCAGTGCCAATCCAGATAATATTCTGGGAAACCAGTTAGCTCAGTTTATTGCCAGAGATAAAGTCCATCTCATTGCAATGACCGGCTCATACTTTCGGGGTGATGCTGAAGCAGTATTGACACCAGAAGATGAAGCTAACTTTGACACTGTTACTTACACTTACTACGAGCAACTAAACGGTTACGAATATCTGAAAACGTTAGATATTGGTTATTACTTTTATTCAGGTGCTTATTCGGATGAAATTTTGAGTGTATTAAACCCGAATGAAAAAACAATAATTCATATCCCTAATGTTAATTCAAGGGAAAGCACAAAGGATAAGCACAAAGAAGTAGAACATATTCTGCACGAGTTAGGGGAATGGCAAGGCACAGACCCAGATACTGGTTTTCATTTGGTTAAAACCAGTGAAGATCGAATTCTGAAAATAGCTGACTTGGTAGATGATGATGCTAAGCGTGATGTTGTATCCGCTGCACTCAAAGACCCTGAGCAAAAAAATAACAGGGATCATGTCGATATTATTATCGCTCTGGGCATGGCTAAAGAAGGCTTTGACTGGATATGGTGCGAACACGCCCTAACAGTTGGCTACCGTTCTAGCCTAACAGAGATTATCCAGATCATAGGACGGGCAACTCGTGATGCGGAAGGTAAAACCCATGCGCGATTTACGAACCTGATTGCTGAACCTGATGCAGAGGAAGACGCGGTTGTTGATGCAGTCAATGACACGCTTAAAGCAATTGCTGCCAGCCTTCTTATGGAACAGGTACTTGCGCCCAAGTTTAATTTTACGCCAAAGAGATCAACAAACACCGCAATTGAAGGCTATGATTATGGAGAAGAAGGTTATAAACCAGATCAAACAAACATAGGTTTTAATGAAAGCACGGGTCAATTCCAAATAGAGATTGATGGTTTAGTAGAGCCTAAAACTGAAAACGCACAGCGCATATGTAATGAAGATCTTAATGAAGTCATCACCGCATTTGTTCAGGATAAAACTTCTTTAGAACGAGGTTTGTTTGATGAAGAAACTGTGCCTGAAGAATTAACACAGGTACGCATGGGCAAAATTATAAAAGATAAATATCCAGAGCTTGATGAAGAAGATCAGGAAGCTGTAAGGCAACATGCTATTGCTGCGCTGAATCTTACGCAGAAAGCTAAAGAAATAATTACATCAGATGAAAATATTGAGGCTGGTAATACCGCATTGATTGATGGTGTTAGAAAGTTTGCAATGGATGTGCGCGACCTGGAAATTGATCTTATTGATAGCATCAATCCATTTAACGAGGCCTACTCTATCCTTGCTAAGTCAATGAGTGAGGAAAGTCTTAAGCAAGTTGCTGCTGTTATTGCTTCAAAGAAAATTAGCTTGACACACGAAGAAGCAAGAGAGCTTGCAAAACGAGCAATAAAATTTAAAGAAGAGCGTGGGCGCTTACCTGACATTACCTCAGCTGATCCTTGGGAAAGGCGAATGGCTGAAGGTATAGCCTTCTTGCAAAATAAGACAACGGAGGATACCGGTGGCTGAATTATCAGACCTTGAGCTTCTTGATGCTCTGGGTGTCGAAGCAAAAGCCAAGAAGAAAGCAAAGCTTACTCCGAAACAGGAGCGCATTATTGCTGGCTTTGAAGAAATTCAACGCTTTGTTGAAGAGCATGGTCATTCGCCGAGGCATGGCGAAGATAAAGATATATTTGAAAGGCTTTACGCCACTCGCTTAGGACAAATTAAACGTCAGAAGGAATGTATTGAGCTGTTATGTGATTTGGATCATCAAGGGTTATTAGCTAATGCAAACAAAATAGAAGAGCCAAATGCCGAATATAAAACAGACGAAGAACTACTAAAAGAATTAGGTGTTGAACCAAAAGATAATGATATTACCGAGTTGAAACACGTTAAAACTCGTACTGAAAAACAAGCTGCTGAAGACATCGCCGACAGAACACCTTGTGAAGATTTTGATTCTTTTAAGCCGTTATTTGAATTAGCAAAACAAGAGTTGGATGACGGTGCTAGAAAGTCTTTACGATACGGAAAAGACACTTCTATAGAAGTAGGAAATTTCTTCATCTTAGGTGGTCAAATAGTTTATGTGGCTGAAATTGGTGACGAGTTTAAAGCCCCCAATGGAGAGAAAGATGCAAGATTAAGGGCTATCTATTCTAATGGAACGGAAAGCAATATCTTGCGCCGATCATTACAAAGAGCCTTGTATAAGGATGAAGCTGGACGGAGGCTAACCGACCCTGATATGGGGCCATTGTTCTCAGGAGAAATGGACGAAGGAGATTTAGCCAGTGGAACAATTTATGTCTTGCGCAGCAAATTGGATCATCCTGTAGTAAATAAAAGTCGAGATGTTATTCACAAAATCGGAGTGACTGGTGGTGATGTTAAATCACGGATTGGAAATCCAAAAACAGACCCAACCTATCTTATGGCTGATGTTGAAATTGTAGCTACATACGAGCTATTCAATATAAACCGTAAGAAGCTGGAAGCTTTAATTCATAAGTTCTTTAGCAATGCCAGGCTAGATATTCAAATCGAAGACAGGTTTGGAAATCCAGTTGTGCCAAGAGAATGGTTTTTAGTTCCTCTATTTGTAATAGATGAAGTGGTTGAGAGAGTCAAGGATGGAACGTTAGGCAACTATAAATATGATATTGAAAATGCCTGCTTGATAAAAATTTGATCGTATTAATTATGCTATTCCATGAAAGGTTTTTGATAAGTACGATATTTTTCAAAAAGGAAATTCTACAGGTAATTTATTTACATAAAAATTAGCTCTCGCCCGCCAAGCAATATACATAACTAAATTAACTTCTCAGTTATGGCTAATTTCACTGATATGTAAAATAAATAACTATATAGGCTTTAAGTTTTTATCATCAAAAAGTGGAATAGTTTTCATAAGAGACTTAAAAACACCGTCCATACATTTTACAGCCCATTCATGTCGGGATGTTATTCTAAAGTTATCCCCGTTATTAATAATAAAACTATATTTGTGTGACTTTTTTGTCGCCCCTGGTTTTGATAGCTTTTGCGGCCACTTATCTTTATGGTGCTTTGTGAATAGCTGCTTTTGTAAATGTATAATAAGACCGATACACATCCGCGTTTGCTGGCCGTATACAACGTCTATACGTATGTATCCTTCCCTTTCCAGGTTGCTAAGATAACGCTGTATTGTTCTTCTACAGCGATCTAAAGCCTTCATTAAATATGTGACGGTAATATCAAGAGAGCGCCCTACTCGGTTTCTACGGTAGGTTAATTCAGCGATCTTACGAGCGCAGCGTCTTGCTCCGTCTGTAATGTTATTATCATTTTCTAATCTGGCAGATAACTCTGGCACATAAGCATGGTTATCCACAGGAGGATTTTTTCTTGGCCGATCATTTAATGAATAATAATGACACCTCTTTAATGATCGTTTACGACGTTCATCCTTTTTAAATTCTTCTAGTGTTACATTATATTCTTTAAATATACGCGAAAGCGTTAAGTTTGGTATGGTGGTTACACTGCTTTTAGACCTTGTTTTTTTATGAAGCAGTATAGATGCATCTTGAAGAAGTGTTTCTTCAGATGGTTTATAAAAACTATACATAGTGAGTTCTCCCTATTTTGAGGTTAGAGAAAACCCGCCTGAAATTTGGACGCAAAAATTTATTGCAAGAATCGACTTGCACCGAATCAAAATTACTGAGATATTGAAATTGCAACTACCAAATTATCACAATAATTTTTATGAGGCCCGCTTCCGAGCGGGTTTCTTTTTTTAAATCATTAACACTCCCTGTCATTGATTAATTTGAATATGGATAAGATATGGAATCATTCCCATATCTTATTAAGTATGACTCCTTAATCTTATAGTTCAACGGTTTACTGATCTTATATGACTGAAAATGTCTATAACATTTCTTATTAATGTAATTTATAAGAAATGAATATTTCTCTAAAACGTAGCTTTTTAAATGAGTCGGGCTTTTTAAAGAAATAAAAAACACTCTTCCCCTGTCTCGCTTATGTAATTGTGGATAACACACATATATATGATGTTTAACCATTTAAGAACTTTATATTTAAAGTTATAAATATACAAAGAACTTCATTATAAAAGCTCTTTAAAGTTGAAACCTTAAAGAACATCAAAAACAAAAAACTTTAAGATTAAAGAATTGAGGAATTCAAGAGATTAGGTGTTGAAGAACTTAACTATTAAAGTTTTAAAGTAACAAAGAACTTTAATGTAGAAAGATTAAAGAATTTAAAAGTTAAAGGATTGAAAGATTTTAAAATGAAAATAATCTCTCTTATTACACAAAAAGGTGGCAGTGGAAAGTCAACGCTTGCAGAATGTCTTGCTGTAGCGGCAACGTTGGATAACAAAGCTGTTGCCATACTTGATATGGACCCACAGGGTTCAGCGATTAGCTGGAAACAACGCCGGGGCAGCTCTGATCCGGCAGTGTTACCTGTAACAATGACCAATCTTTCAGAAGAAATAGAACGTGTTAGAACGAGTGGTGCTGATTATGTGTTTATTGATACGCCTGCCCGACTTTCTGATTGGGCAATGGCAGCAGCGAAAGTTTCTGACCTTGTAATTATACCTTCTAGGCCAACGATTAAAGATTTAGAGAGAGTGGAAGCTTCTATTAAACTTTCAACGTTAGACAATATAAGGCCCGTGCTTGTCGTGCTCAATCAAGTACGGTCGAGAGGAAACCGAGACGAGCAAGCTGAAAACTATATCAAGTCTAAAAACTTTCCAGTATGCCCAGGCAGAATAGGGAACCGTGTTATGTTTGAAGATGCTGATACGTTTGGATTAACCCCTCAAGAAGTTGACCAAGAAGGTAAGGCTGCAATAGAAATCAAACATGTATACAAATATATAAGTCATCTCTTAGACCAGATAAAAAATGAACCCGTAAGTGAACAAACAAGCAAAGTAGTAAATTATGAATAAGAAACCAAATTTAACAAAAGCGCTAGCTAACATAGAACCTGCAAATTCAACCGAAACCGTTATGGAAAAAGTTGAGGTAAAAAAGCCTGTAAAAAAGAAACTTCCAGAGCCTCAGGCGGAACAATCAAATATTACAGGATACTTTGATAAAGTTGTTAAATGGGAATTACAAGACTTAGCAACGGAACGCAGTCGTGTTTTGGGTAAAAAAGTTACCTTGCGGGATTTACTAGGCGAAGCCATTAATGATTTGTTTAAAAAATACGGTAAAGCGGAAGTTGTAACAACTCATAACAAAGATAGTTTGTAGAAATGAATGGTGCGGGTGGAGAGAATCGAACTCTCACTTCCGAAGAAACGGGATTTTGAATCCCGCGCGTCTACCAATTCCGCCACACCCGCAAAGCGTAGCATTATAACTATTTTCTTTTTGTTGTTTTAGTTTTTTTCTTAGCCTTCTTTTTGGAGGGACGTTTCCGCATTTTGTTAATTTCAGCAGTATCAATTGTGTTCTTTAAATGCACGGCATAATATTTTTCAATCATTTCAACACTGGTACGACAATTTTTTGCAACTTGATAAATATCTACGCCTTCTAGTAGCCTTAAACATATATAAGTATGTCTTAGGCTATAAGCGGTACGTCTATGACCGTCTCGGTCAAATTTTAGTTTTGTTTCATCGAGAATGTTATTAAGAAGTTCACGGTGCGTGATAGGAAATAACCGTTCGGTTTTATCTTTGGGCTTATTTCGTTCGATAAGCCTTTTAAAAGGGAGCACTGCGCCGGGCATGCTTTTACAAAAACCAACACCGCGTTTCCCTCTAACTTCAATCTCTAGTATTTCATCATCAATGGCATCATCATGAACGATGTCTACATCGCGAAACTCAAGCCTTGCTGATTCATCTGGTCTAAGGCCAGTATTAGCCATAAATAAAACATAGTCGTGTAGTTGTTCACAACTCCATTGCCAGCGTTTACCTTTTGATTGCAATGCACGTTTTCGTGTAGCTGTATAAAGCGTTTTATATTCTTTGGGCGAAAACCATGCACGATGCGAAATTTTACCTGACGTTTTATAGGGCGCAGAAAGGTCGGGCAGGGATGATAACCAGCCATGTCGAACTGCTGTTTTTAATACTTGGCGTAAAGCGACAATCTCTTGATGCATTGTACTATGAGCAGGGGGCTTGCCTGTTCTAGAGTTTTCTCGTCTGAAAATACGATAGTCTTGTACTTTACCTGATGTGATTTCAGATAAACCCATTTTTCCGAAGTAGGGTAGTAGATGAACACGCAATCGATCTTTTGTTGTTTGAATATACTTTGGGTTTCGTTCACCTTCAGTAAGAATTTCAAACTCATGTTCAAATTGTTTAGCTGCATCTTTAAAAGTCTTTTCAGATTTGAGTATGCCAGCACGGTTCTTTCCTCGTAGCTCTATATACCATTCTTCTGCAAAGTCTTTCGCTTTAAACAAACTTGTTTCTTTTGTACTGGTGCGACGGTTTTTCCCAGCAAGATATGTAGCGCATTGCCAGTAAGGACTTCTATCGCGTTTGTAGAGGTTAACTTTACCTCCCATTATTGTGTGAGCAGTCATGTTTTTACCTGATTGTGCGTAAAAATGTGTAAGTGTGTAACAATTGTGTAAGACTGATTTATGGGAAGTAATTATATTAAATTACTGAAAATAAACAATAAAAATTGAATATTTTTATAAATTAAATGATTTTGAATCCGGCGCGTCTACCAATTCCGCCACCCCGGCACAGAGGTAAAACAAGCAGGCGAGCAAGTATAAGCAAAGCCAGCGGCAGGTCAAACTCAATCAGCGATAGCCTGCGATTTTCTGGTAACATCGCGCGCCATGAAAACCAAAGACTTTCATTACGAATTGCCTGAGGCTCTGATTGCACAACATCCGCCAAAGAAGCGGGATGGCGGACGTTTGCTTGTATTATCAGCTGATGGGGAGTTGATTGATTCGCAATTTCCTAGAATTGATGAATATCTTAAACCAGGCGATTTACTGGTCTTAAATGATACAAAGGTGATTCCTGCGCGAGTGTATGCCAACAAGGAAAGTGGCGGTCGCATTGAGATCATGTTGGAGCGTATTGTAAACGCTAACAATGTCATCGCCTTACTCCGCTCCAGCAAAGCACCCAAAGCTGGGAGCCAGCTATATATTAATGATTTACCTATATTTCGTGTAATAGGTCGAGATGACGATATGTTTCAACTGCAGTTTATTGGTGGAGGCGAACTGACAGACTTCCTTGATACTTACGGGCATATTCCGTTACCACCCTATATTAATCGAGAAGATGAATTGCAGGATAAAGAACGTTATCAAACAGTCTTCTCTGATAAGCCCGGTGCAGTAGCGGCGCCAACCGCTGGCTTGCACTTTACGGATGAAATCTTGAACAAGCTCAATGCAAATGGTGTTGAGAATGTACGTCTTACGTTACATGTAGGCGCAGGTACCTTTCAGCCAGTTCGTGTCGATGACGTGAAACAACATAAGATGCATAGCGAGTTCATGTCTGTTAACAACACTGTCGTTGATAAAATAAAGCAGGTTAAACGTAATGACGGCAGAGTGATTGCGGTTGGTACTACGGTGGTCAGAAGTCTGGAAACTGCAGCAGCCGGTGGACAACTCAAACCCTATGAAGGCGAGACGTCTATTTTTATCTATCCGGGTTTCCAGTTTAATGTTGTCGATCTATTGATTACCAATTTCCATCTTCCCGAGTCCACGTTATTAATGTTGGTTTCTGCCTTTGCTGGTAAAGAGAACATCATGCATGCGTATCAGCATGCGGTCAGAGAAAAATATCGATTTTTTAGTTATGGCGATGCGATGTTACTTGAAGGAGTAAAGCGTGCAGTTTGAGTTAACGCATCGTGATGATTCTGCGAGGCGTGGAACGCTGACTTTTGAACGCGGGAAGATACAAACTCCCGTGTTCATGCCAGTTGGTACCTACGGCACGGTAAAAGCCATGACGCCAGAAGAGCTGGTGGAGCTGGGTGCTGAAATTATACTAGGCAATACCTTTCATTTAATGCTGCGGCCGGGTATGGATGTGATAACAGAAACCGGTGGCCTGCATGATTTTATGCATTGGCAAAAACCTATCCTGACCGACTCTGGTGGTTATCAGGTTTTCAGTTTGGCCGAGTCGCGAAAAATTACCGAACAGGGGGCAGAGTTTCGTTCACCGATTGATGGCGCCAGGGTATTTCTCGGGCCAGAGGAGGCGATCCAAATTCAGCATACCTTGGGTGCTGATATCGTGATGATTTTTGATGAGTGTACACCTTACCCTGCCACTGAGAAGGAAGCGCGTGATTCGATGGAGTTATCATTACGTTGGGCATTGCGCTCAAAGCAGGCACATGCAGATAATCCAAATGCGTTATTCGGTATTGTTCAAGGCGGAATGTACCCTCAGCTAAGACAGGCTTCGCTGCATGGGCTTACTGAAATCGGGTTTGATGGTTACGCCATTGGTGGTTTGTCAGTCGGTGAGCCAACTGAATTGATGATGGAAGTGCTGGATGGAATTGTTGAGCAAATGCCGGCTGATAAACCGCGATATTTAATGGGTGTAGGCACACCAGAAAATATTGTTGAAGCAGTTAGGCGAGGTATTGATATGTTTGACTGCGTCATGCCAACTCGTAATGCAAGAAATGGGCATTTGTTTACCTCATTTGGTGATATACGGATACGCAATGCTGTCCATCGACATAGCCATGAACCAATTGACGAGACCTGCGGTTGTTATACTTGTCGGCACTACACGCGTGCTTACTTACATCATCTGGAAAAAACCAATGAAATTCTGGGTGCCAGACTCAATACCATTCATAATTTATATTACTATCAACAGCTGATGCGAGAACTCCGACAGGCAATAGAATTGGACAATTTGGACAATTTTATCAGTGATTTTTACGCAAAACGCGGGAAAAAATAAATCTCTATGGCATAATACCGCGCCTTTTAATACCGAGTAGCAATCAAATGTTGGATTTTTTCATTAACAATGCCTGGGCGGCACCAGAACCTCAGCCGGGTGGGCTGATGAGTTTTTTACCGCTGATTATCCTGTTTGCGGTTTTTTACTTTATGTTGATTCGACCGCAGTTGAAGCAGGCCAAACAGCATAAGCAACTGGTTTCGGGCTTAGGCAAGGGCGATGAAATTGTCACTAACGGTGGTTTGCTCGGCAAGATAAAAGAAGTCGGCGACAATTTTATTGTGGTTGAAATTGCAAAAGAAACCGACGTAAAAATTCAAAAGCAGTCTGTCGCTGCGGTTATGCCTAAAGGCACCATTAAAACTCTCTAAGCTTTATTACTTTATCTGGTTAAGATCATGAATCGTTATCCTCTCTGGAAATATATTCTCATCGTTTTATTGATTGGTATTGGTGTGATCTACGCACTACCTAATCTTTATGGCAAGGACCCGGCGCTACAGATATCTGCGACCCGATCAGCCGAGGTCAGTGAGTTAACAGAATTTCAGGTCAGTAATGCACTGGAAGAGGCAGGCATTAAATATAAGACAATGGATCTGGGCGTGGAGAGTCTGACAATTCGATTTGATAATGAAGAGGTTCAGCTCAAAGCGCAGTCTGTAGTGAAAGAGTCCCTGGGTAGAAGCTATGTGGTTGCATTGAATCTGGCACCGTCAACGCCAGAGTGGCTTCGTGGTCTCGGTGCCGAGCCTATGTTTCTTGGTTTAGACCTGCGCGGTGGCGTGCACTTCTTAATGGAAGTCGATATGGAAGCTGCGATTGCCAAGGCTGAAGAGCGCTACATTTCTGACCTGCGTAGTGACCTGCGGGAAAATAAAATTCGTTATAAGACCATTACCAACGCAAAAGAGGGTGGCTTATTGTTGCGCTTTCGCGATGCTAACGAACGAGATAATGGTCAGCAGTTAATCAAAGACAATTTTGCCGATTTGAATGTTGCTGTGCCGGATAACGAAAGCGGCGAACCACAATTAACAGCAACAATTAAGGAAGAGGTATTAGTTGAAACACAGCGCCTCGCCCTACAACAAAACATCACGACCTTACGTAAACGTGTCAATGAACTGGGTGTGGCTGAGCCGGTAATTCAGCAACAGGGTTTGAATCGTATCGTGGTGCAACTGCCGGGTGTGCAGGACACTGCGCGGGCGAAAGAGATCTTGGGTGCCACTGCGACACTGGAATTTCGACTGGTTGATGAAAAACACAGCCCACAGGATGCACTCGATGGAAGAGTACCTGCCGGTTCTAAATTGTATTATGAAAGAACCGGGCAACCAATATTATTAAAGAAACAAATTCTGTTAACCGGTGATGCGATTATTAATGCCGCATCGGGCTTTGATTCCTTAAGCGGTAGTCCCAACGTGAGTATCACGCTGGATGGTAAAGGGGCAAAACGAATGAGTCATGGTACGCGTGACAATGTCGGTAAACGTCTGGCGGTAGTGTTTATTGAAAACAAGGTCGAGTATGTGGAAGAAAACGGCGAACTGGTTGAGAAGAAGGAAACCATTGAAGAAGTGATCAATGCCGCAACGATACGTGAGCAGTTGAGCAAGCGTTTTCAAATTACCGGCTTGGACTCAACCCAGGAAGCGCGCACGCTGGCATTATTACTTCGCGCTGGTGCACTCGCTGCACCGATCTATATTGTTGAAGAACGTACTGTTGGCCCTAGCCTGGGGCAGGATAATATCGATCAGGGTTTTGATTCTGTGCTTATCGGTTTTATCCTGGTTCTGTTATTTATGGCGGTTTACTACAAGGTATTTGGCTTGGTAGCCAATGTGGCGCTGGCGTTGAACCTGGTATTAATTGTTGCCATGCTTTCTATTCTACAAGCTACACTGACCTTGCCCGGTATCGCCGGTATTGTATTAACTGTGGGTATGGCGGTGGATGCTAACGTACTCATTTTTGAAAGAATCCGTGAAGAGATCCGCAACGGTAATTCGCCTCAAGCCAGTATTTATTCCGGTTATGAAAAAGCGTTTTCGACTATTGCCGATGCCAACATTACAACGCTGATCGCAGCTTTGGTGTTATTCAGTTTTGGGACCGGGCCAATTAAAGGGTTTGCCGTTACCTTATCTTTGGGCATCATCTCATCCATGTTCACTGCCATTATGGTTTCACGTGGTTTGGTGAACCTGATCTACGGTAACAGACGCCTACAGAAACTAACCATATAGTCTAAGAAACTATCGAGCTATTAATTATGGAAATGCAAAAGACACGGTTTAACATTGATTTTATGGGCAAACGCAAGATCACGTCTGTGATCTCGAGTCTACTGATTATTATCTCAATCGGATCATTGTTAACACAAGGCCTGAATCTGGGTATCGACTTTACTGGCGGTACTTTAATAGAAGTCGGTTATGAAGAAGCTGCCAAACTGGATGAGATACGGAGTGTATTAGGTGAGTCTGATTTCAATGACGCCATTGTTCAATATTTTGGTACGGCTAATGATGTGTTGATCCGTATTCCTCCGCGTGAGGGACTGAATAGTGCAGCAGTCAGTAATCAAACCTTACAGTTACTCGAAAAAAATGGACTGAAGGCAGAGATGCGTCGCGTCGAGTTTGTCGGGCCGCAGGTTGGCGAGGAACTGAAAAACGATGGCGGACTGGCGATGCTTTATGCCTTAATGGGCATCTTTATCTATGTCGCGTTCCGATTCCAGCGTCGTTTTTCGGTCGGTGCGATTACCGCATTGATTCATGATGTATTGATTACGCTCGGTATTTTCTCTATTACCCGTTTCGATTTTGATCTATCAGTATTGGCAGCGCTGCTGGCAGTCATCGGGTATTCATTGAACGATACCATTGTTGTCTTCGACCGCGTGCGTGAGAACTTTCGCAAACTGCGTGAGGCTGAACCAGTTGAGGTATTTAACTACTCGATTAATCAAATGTTAAGCAGAACCCTGATTACCTCATTGACGACCTTGCTGGTATTGATTGCATTGTTTATCTTCGGTGGAGAAATCATTCACAGTTTTGCGACCGCATTAATCGTCGGTGTCCTTGTTGGTACCTATTCCTCAATATACGTTGCCAGTCCGGTGACGTTGGTATTGGGTATTACCAAAGAAGATTTAATGCCGGTTGAAAAGGAAGGCGCTGAACTCGACAGCATGCCCTGAGCTTGTCTCGGGGCTGCAAGATAATGACTGACTCATTATCCATTGTTGCCGACAAACAGATTACTGAGGCACAGGCATATTTCTCCCGTTTTGGTCAGGTCGCTCTGACGGATGGCCGCTCACTATCATCGGAACAACTCAGTGATGTTGATGTCCTGTTGGTTCGTTCTGTGACTGAAGTGAACGCGGAATTATTAGCCGACAGTCAGCTCAAGTTTGTCGGTTCTGCAACCAGTGGTATCGACCACATTGACCTGGATTACCTGAGGCAACAGCAAATCCCCTTTTACTATGCGCCGGGAAGTAATGCGCGTTCCGTCGCTGAGTATGTCATCAGTAGTTTATTGCTGCTCGCTAAACGCCGAGGTTTTGAACTGGCTGATAAAACATTGGGTATTGTCGGCTGCGGTCATGTTGGTTCAATGGTAAAACAGTTTGCAGAGATATTTGGTATGCGTTGCCTGTTAAATGACCCACCAAGAGCACTGCATGACCAGGGTGAAGACTGGTGCTCGATCGAGGATATTACAAAGGCAGATATCATCAGCTTTCATGTACCGTTGGCCGTGGAAGGAAAATACCCGACATTGCAAATGATTGATGGCGATTTTTTAAACCGTCTGAAGTCTGATGTCATTCTTGTTAATACTGCCAGAGGCAGCATAGTTGATGAGACAGCATTGATACGTTTTAAGCAGGATAAGCCTGACAGCCAGCTTATTTTTGACGTATGGCCAAACGAGCCAACGCTGAATATGCTGTTGCTGGATTTGGCTGATATTGCGACACCGCATATTGCCGGGTACAGTTATGACGGAAAACTAAGAGCAACCGAGATGTTGGCTATGGCATTAGCAAAAACATTTCGTGATAGCACGGATATTAAAAATTATAACCAGCAGGAACAAACTGAAACGCTTGCGATAAACCAGATTAGCGATGCCATTCATCATGCTTATGATCCCGGTTTCGATGCAAAAAATTTGAAGCGGATGGGCGAACTACAAGCGGATTTGCGTCCGGTCTATTTCGATGAGCTTCGTAAGCAGTATCGTATTCGACGTGAGTTCACTTATTACGAGCTGAATGCTGAACAGCTGCATGAGTATCAGAAACAATTATTACAAAATCTGGGTTTCGCCCTCGTATCATGATGACTAGATTGGCAATCCTTGTTTCGGGACGTGGCAGTAATTTGCGCGCCATCATGCGTGCCTGTAGCGAGGGTACGTTGCGGGCCGAGGTTGCGTTGGTGATTAGTAATAATGCCGATTCAATGGCACTGGAAACAGCCCGAACGGCCGGAATCAATACTGCGCATCTTAGTCGACAACAATTCTCCGATGAGGCTGAGCTGGATCAGGCGATGTTACATGCGATTGAAGAGGCAAACGTAAACTATGTTTTGCTGGCGGGGTTTATGAAAAAAATAGGCCCGCGAGTATTGGCTGCTTACAAAGGCCGGATTATCAATATTCATCCATCGCTATTGCCCAGCTTTGGTGGCAAAGGGATGTTTGGCCTGAATGTCCATAAAGCGGTGATCAAAGCGGGAGAAACACAAACCGGGGTGACCATCCACCTGGTGGACGAGGAATATGATCAAGGCCAGATCCTCGCCCAGCGGACAGTTGAGGTAAAAACCGATGATACGCCGGAGTCCCTAGCCGCAAGGGTGCTAATTGAAGAACACCAGATTTTTGCAGAAACGATACAAAAAATCATAGATGGCAGTATTATACTGCCCGGGCAATAAAGATACTCAGCTATCTTTGGCCCAACCTACTCAGACAATAATAAAGAATTATATTTGTGACTTCGCTGATTAACAGGACATATAACCTGCTTGTACTCAAACAACCTTTGTTTGCTGTGTTGTTGATGTTCGTCATCCTCGGTTATTTTTCTACCGGTATTCCTGACTTTAAGCTTGATGCCTCAGCTGATTCACTGCTACTGGATGACGATAAAGACCTCAAGCTGTTTCGCGAACTGGCACAGCGCTATACCACCAAAGAGTTCTTGTTTGTGACGTTCTCTCCGGAAGCTGAGTTATTCTCCGCAGAGAGTTTTGCTGTGATTCAGCAATTGCGAGATGAACTTGTTCAATTGCCGCAGGTTGAATCCGTGATATCGATGATAGATGTACCGCTGGTACGTCAGGTGGAGGGCACCTTAACTGAAGTCGCCGATAATGTGAAAACGATTGAGCAAAGCGATGTTGATATTGCAAAGGCACGGCAAGAACTGTTATCCAGTCCGATCTATCAAGAGCTCATCGTCAGTGAAGATGGCACGACCACCGCCTTGCAGGTCAATTTAAAAGAAGACATCCGGTTTCGTGACCTGCAGCGCGAACGCAACAATCTTCTATACAAATTAAATACCGAAGGACTAACTCCTGAAGAACAGGCGCGCATTGATTCGATATTAGCCGACTATATCGATATGAAAAAACAGGTCGATGATCTCAACCACGAGAACATCGAGGCTATCAGAAATATCATTGCTAATTATCGTCAGCATGGAACCTTGTATCTCGGCGGCGTGCCGATGATAGCGGATGATATGATCACCTTTATTAAAAATGATCTTATCGTTTTTGGTGTCGGTGTTTTTTTATTTCTGGTTGGCATGCTGACGATTATTTTTCGTCAACCGCGTTGGGTGTTATTGCCGCTGTTAAGCTGTTTTTATGCCGGTGTGTTAATGCTTGGTTTACTCGGGCTGGTCGGTTGGAACGTCACCGTTATTTCCTCAAACTTTATCTCGTTGATGTTGATTATCACGATGTCGATGAACATCCATTTGATTGTTCGCTATCGACAATTGCGTAATGATTTCCCGGACTACAGTCAGTACGAACTGGTATTGCACACCACCCGAAAAATGGTCTGGCCCTGTGTGTTTACGGCATTAACTACCATCATGGCGTTCAGTTCACTGGTCGTCAGCGGCATTAAACCGGTGATTGATTTTGGCTGGATGATGACAATTGGTCTGGTGGTGACATTCCTGACTTCGTTTATTTTGTTCCCTGCCTTATTGATCATGTTACCCCGCTCATCAGAGAAGATGAGTCAGCGCGATGAGTTTCAGTTTACGCCCAAACTGGCAAGCCTGACCGCGAGGTTCGGTAATGGTGTGCTGGTCACGACGGTTTTACTTGCTGTGGCGAGTATTTATGGCATCAGCCGACTTGAAGTAGAGAACAGCTTCATCAATTATTTTAGTGAAAAGACCGAGATCTATCAGGGCTTAAGATTGATCGATGAAAAATTGGGTGGCACAACCCCGTTGGATATCATCCTCAATTTTGAAAAAATCGAAGCGGCCGAAGAAGACGACGAGGTGGTCTCGGATGATGATGAGGAGTTTGAAGACTTTGACGCATTGTTTGGCAGCTTTGATGATACTCAGCAAGACTCGTGGTACACGCCTGAGCGTATTAATTTTATTAAAGACGTGCACGATTATCTCGATTCACTGAAACCGGTGGGTAAAGTGTTATCGCTGGCTTCCATGATTCGGGTTGGTGAAGAGGTAAATAAAGGCGAGTTTGATGCATTTGAATTGGCCATTGTCAGCAAGCGTATGCCGGATGAGTTGAAACAAAGCATGATCGTGCCCTATGTCTCGGAAGAGAATAATCAGGCTCGTATTAATATTCGTATCCTCGATTCGATGAAAGATCTGCGCCGCAAAGAGTTAATCGAACAGATAGAGACTGATTTGAAAGACAAGTTTGGTCTGGGTCAGGAAGAGGTGCAGATTACCGGCATTTTGGTGCTGTACAACAACATGCTGCAAAGTCTGTTCAAATCGCAGATCCTGACGATGGGTGTGGTGATGGCGGGCATCGCATTAATGTTGATGCTGTTGTTTCGTTCGGTGTCCTTGGCAGTCATCGGCATTATGCCTAATATTCTGGCGGCGGCGATTATTCTTGGCCTGATGGGGCTATTACGTATCCCGCTGGATATGATGACTATTACCATCGCCGCTATCACCATTGGCATCGCCGTCGATAACAGCATCCACTATATCTATCGTTTTCGTGAGGAATTTCCGCATCATCAGGACTATGTTGAGACCATGCACTATTGTCATGCCAATATTGGCAAGGCCGTGTTTTATACTGCTATCACCATCATCATCGGTTTTTCCATCCTGGTGTTGTCGAATTTTATCCCCAGTATCTATTTCGGCTTACTCACCGCGCTAGCCATGTTAATCGCCCTGTTTGCTGCGCTAACACTGTTACCGAAATTAATTTTGATGGTTAAGCCATTCTCGTAAATATTTTAAAAACAATTAGTTATCCTGCTTTTATTATTTAATGATTAAGTCATTGCCAGTGATTAATGTCATTTTCATCACACTTTAATCACTTTCTATCCCTTACTATTGTTATTACAATATTGCCATTGTGTATTTGTCGCAGGGACTGGGCGTTGCATTTTGATGGCAAATACTCGTGAACTACCTGTCCCATGCAAGGGTCGTAAAATAATAATTTCAGGGGAACATCGATGTTAAGAGTGATTCATACATTTTTTGTTATTTGTTTAGTTGCCGTTTCTTATAACGTTGCGGCTGCACCGTCGCCTGATCAGGTGGTAAAACAAACCGCCGATGGCGTTATCAATCGCATTGAACAGGAACGTTCGCAGTTAGAGCAAAATCCTGATCTTGTTTATGACCTGGTGAATGAGCTGGTTATTCCTAATTTTGATTTCATCAGCATGTCGAAGTGGGTGCTGGGCAAAAACTGGAAAGCGGCAAGTGAAGCGCAACGTAGCGAATTTATTGAGCAGTTCAAAACGCTGTTGGTCAGGACTTATGCGCGCGCGTTACTGGAATACTCAGGACAGAAAATAAAATATTTCCCAGTCGAGCAAAACCCTAAATCCAATCTGGCCGTCGTCAAGACAGAGTTGACCAGCTCCGGTGCGCAACCGTTCCCGGTAGCCTATCGAATGCATCAAAAAGACGAAACCTGGAAAGTGGTAGACGTCAGCGTTGATGGCGTCAGCCTGGTGTCGACTTACCGTGGTTCGTTTGCGACCCAGATTAAAAAGAACGGATTCGACTCGCTAATACAGGAGCTGGAAGCGAAAAATGACAAGCTTGCCAGCAACCTTACCAAGAAATAAGCTCGAACGAACAGATACAGGAAAACCGGGCAATGCCCGGTTTTTTTATTGTTGCACTATTTGCTAATTCCGGAGGAAATTAATCGTCACTAAAAATCGCGTATTGATTTATCATAGCGATTTTTGTCACGCAATTTTTCAGTTATGAATCCAGAATTAATTAAACAACTTATTGAAAGCGGTTTACCTGATGCAACAGTCATTGTTAAGGGTGATGACGGAACGCATTTTGAAGCGACCATTGTTAGCGAACAGTTTGTTGGCAAATCAATGGTGCAACAACATCAAATGGTCTATAAAACACTGGGCGCACGGATGGGCAATGAAATACATGCGCTGGCCATGCAGACCCTGACGCCTGATGAATGGCAGCAACAATAATTACATAACTCATTACAATTAATGGATAAATTACTCATCCGGGGTGGTGCGCCACTATCAGGCGAGATAGCCATATCCGGCGCGAAAAATGCGGCGCTGCCGATTTTATCGGCGACCTTACTCACCGATGGTGTGATGACCATTGGCAATGTGCCGCACCTGCACGACATTACCACTACTATTGAGCTGCTGGTTCGGATGGGCTCACAGGTGACGGTTGATGAACGCATGCGCATCGAGATCGACAACGGTCAGATCAATAATTTTTTTGCGCCTTACGAATTGGTCAAAACCATGCGTGCATCAATTCTGGTACTAGGTCCGCTGCTGGCGCGTTATGGTAAAGCCGATGTCTCCTTACCCGGCGGCTGTGCTATCGGTTCCCGACCGGTTAATTTACACATTCAGGGCTTGTCTGCGATGGGAGCAGATATCGTCGTAGAGGGCGGTTATATTCGTGCCACTGCCGATCGCTTAAAGGGTGCGCATTTATCCCTGGATATCGTCACGGTAACCGGCACTGAGAATCTGATGATGGCGGCAACCCTGGCCGAAGGTAAGACGGTAATTGAGAATGCCGCTCGTGAGCCGGAAGTCAGTGATTTGGCGCAATGTTTAAACAAAATGGGTGCGAAAATAAAGGGTGCTGGCACCGACCGTATTGAAATTGAAGGCGTGGAAAGCTTGAACGGTAGCGATTATGAAATCTTGCCGGATCGCATTGAAACGGGTACCTATCTGGTAGCGGCGGCGATGACGGGTGGCGCGATCAAGCTAAAGAATACGCGGCCTGAATTGCTGGAATCGGTATTGGTGAAACTTACCGAGGCCGGTGCTGACATCGAGACCGAGAGTCACGCCATATCGCTGGATATGAAAGGCAAGAAGACCAAAGCGGTGGATATACATACCTCTCCCTATCCAGGCTTTCCGACCGATATGCAGGCGCAGTTTACGGCAATGAACTGTGTCGCAGCTGGCGCAGGCACCATTACCGAATCTGTATTTGAAAATCGCTTCATGCATGTCCATGAATTACAGCGCATGGGTGCAGATTTAAAACTGGAAGGTAATACCACCATTACAAAAGGTGTCGATCAATTAACTTGCGCCCCGGTGATGGCCACCGACCTTAGGGCTTCTGCAAGTCTTGTGCTGGCGGGTCTGGTTGCCGAAGGTGAAACAGTGGTGGATCGTATTTATCATATTGATCGTGGCTATGAGACAATTGAGGAGAAACTCTCTCAGCTCGGTGCCAATATCAAACGTATCCCTGATTAATCAATATGCCTGACACGATTACTATTGCCGTTTCCAAAGGCCGTATTTTCGATGAGGCGATGCCGCTGTTGGCAAAGCTCGATATTGTGCCCAAAGACGATCCGAATAAATCACGCAAGCTGGTGTTGGAGACGAATCAACCGCATGTTCGTATTCTGATTATTCGAGCGACTGATGTGCCGACTTATGTCGAACGCGGTGCTGCCGAGTTGGGTATCGCCGGAAAGGATGTATTAATGGAATACTCGGGCGATGATTTATATGAGCCGTTAGACTTGGGTATTGCCCAATGCCGAATGATGCTAGCCGGAATGAAAGATGCGAAACCGGTCAGCGAGCGACCGCGAGTGGCAACCAAGTATGTGAATATCACGCGCAACTATTTCGCCGAACAGGGACAACAGGTCGAAATCATCAAACTGTATGGTTCCATGGAGTTAGGCCCGGTATTGGGACTGTCGGACTGGATTGTGGATCTGGTGGACACGGGTAATACGCTTAAAGCAAATGGACTAGTGACACTTGAACACATTGCCGATATCAGTTCGAGATTAATCGTCAATAAAGCATCAATGAAAATGAAAAGTGCGTTAATCAAGCCAATGATTAAAAACTTGGCTGATGTCGTCGGTGAATCGACATGATCAAACGGCTTGATGCCAATAGCAGTGATTTCAATGAGGCACTGGCGTCTTTGTTGTCCAGTTCGGACGAGCCGGAACCACAAGTAGTTGATACCGTTAAAGCCATTTTGAAAGACGTGCGAACTCGTGGTGATGCCGCGTTGCTTGAATACACCAATCAATTTGATCGACGCAGTGTTGACGGCATTAGTGAGATTGAAATTAATCAGGATGAACTGCAACAGGCATTGCAGCGTATCCCTGAATCGATTAAACAAAGCCTGGAACATGCGGCTGCGCGGGTGCGTGATTTTCATGAGCGACAAAAACAAACGACCTGGACCTATGAAGATAGCGAGGGCAATACGCTTGGGCAGAAAGTGACGCCTTTGGATCGCGTCGGGGTCTATGTACCGGGTGGTAAAGCGGCTTATCCGTCATCGGTGTTGATGAATATCATCCCTGCCAAGGTTGCCGGTGTGAAAGAGATTATTATGGTGGTGCCGACCCCGGATGGCGAACGTAACGATCTGGTGTTGGCGGCAGCGGCCATTGCCGGGGCAAACCGGGTGTTTTCCATTGGTGGTGCGCAGGCCGTGGCGGCATTGGCCTATGGTACTGAGACCATACCGAAAGTGGATAAGATTGTCGGGCCGGGCAATATCTATGTTGCCACGGCAAAACGTGAGGTCTTTGGGGTAGTGGGCATCGATATGATTGCTGGTCCGTCAGAGGTGCTGATTGTTGCCGATGGCAGTGCTAATCCTGACTGGGTTGCGATGGATATGTTTGCGCAGGCCGAACACGATGAGTTGGCAAGTGCCATTTTAGTTGCAACAGACGATGATTTTATTAATCAGGTATCAAACAGCATAGCAAAGCTGTTACCTGAAATGGAACGTGCCGATATTATTCAAACATCCTTATCTGATAATGGTGCGTTCATTAAAGTCGATGATTTGCAGCAGGCCGCAGAGTTGGTCAACGTGATTGCACCGGAACATCTGGAGTTATCTGTTAAGGATCCCGATGAATTATTGGCCGATATTCGTCATGCCGGCGCGATTTTCATGGGTAACTATGCCGCCGAGTCTCTAGGGGACTATTGTGCAGGGCCTAACCATGTGCTGCCGACGGCTCGCACCGCACGTTTTTCATCACCGCTCGGGGTGTATGACTTTCAAAAATATTCTTCATTGATCATGTGTTCCAGTATCTCTGTGACCGAAATTGCTGAAACGGCCTCTGTGCTAGCGAGAGGAGAGGGCTTAACTGCACACGCTCGCTCAGCGGAGTACCGTCGCGACGCTGATTAAGCTGCTACGTTTGTTTTAATGGAAGATTCTTATCTACACCGCTTGATAAAGCCCGCGGTGCTAAACACAAACGCCTATCAAGTGCCGGACTCCAGCGGCATGCTCAAACTCGATGCGATGGAAAATCCGTTTGATTGGCCATCTGCGCTGAAACAGCAATGGACTGACTCGTTAGCGACCGTTGCTCTCAATCGTTATCCGGATGCCTCTGCTGATGATATGCGCTCATCATTCCGCCAGGCGTTTGCTGTCCCCGATCAGTTATCCATATTGTTTGGCAACGGATCGGATGAGTTGATTCAACTATTACTCCTGGCTTTGCATAATGACTATCGGCGTGTGCTTGCGCCCGAACCGACCTTTGTCATGTATCGTTTTTTGAGTGAGATTCTGGAATATGAATTTATTGGTGTTCCGCTGCAAAATGATTTTTCACTCGATTTGCCTGCCATGTTGTCAGCCATAGAGCAACATCAGCCTGGTATTGTATTTATTGCCTGGCCGAATAACCCGACCGGCGTTGCTTACGATGAAACTGAACTGGAAGCAATCATTGCTGCCAGTCCCGGTCTGGTGGTTATTGACGAGGCGTATCATGCTTTTGCAGAAAGAACGATGCTGGATCGCATTAGTGAATTCCCGAATGTATTACTCATGCGCACTTTATCTAAACTGGGTCTGGCAGGTTTACGTATTGGCGCGTTAATTGGCTCCCCTCAATGGATTAATGAAATAGACAAGATTCGACTGCCTTACAATCTTGGCAGTCTGAACCAGCACAGCGTTAATTTTATTACTGAACATATGGATGTCTTGTTAAGCCAGGCTCAGGTTTTGAAACAGCAAAGAACGCTGTTGTTTGATCAGCTTCAACAAATTTCCGCTATTCAGGTCTGGCCCAGCAATGCGAATTTCATTTTGTTTAAAACAGTTAATAAACCTGCTAAAGAAGTACATACCGAGTTACTACAACGAAAAATTTTGATCAAAAATTTGTCTCAGGCGCATCCGCTGCTGCAAGACTGCTTGCGAGTAACGGTGGGTACCGAAGATGAAAATCGGCAGTTTATTCAGGCCTTGGGTGAGATTCTAGCTACATAGATCAGCCTGGCATGACGGCGCTGGGTCGTTGCAGTATCGTCGTCATCAATTCAATCTGTTCCCAGCCGCGAAGCACCAATAATTTGACTTTGGTGCCCGGTTTTATCGACATGATGGTTTCTATCGCTTCATCCGGGTTGGCGGTATTGGTACCGTTAATCGTAATAATGATGTCTCCCGGTATTAGCCCCGCCAGTTCAGCCGGGCTATTACGCATGATTGCCGAGACTAATACGCCGCCGGTATTTAGGTTTGCCAGTTTGATGACATTAGGATCCAGCGTCTGTGCCTCGATGCCTAACCAGCCGCGTATGACCCGGCCATTTTCAATAATTTGTTGCATGATATTAATGGCTTGATTGACCGGCGTGGCCAGACCAATGCCTTCAGAACCCCCACTGCTGGAGATGATAGCGGTATTGATGCCGATCAATTCGCCATGGCTGTTGATTAACGCACCACCGGAATTTCCGATATTAATATCGGCATCGGTCTGGATGAAATCATCAAAAATAGAAATCCCGCGGCGTTTGCGGCTGGTCGCGCTGACGATACCCTGTGTCACCGTTTGTCCGAAGTTATACGGATTACCAATTGCCAATACGATATCGCCGACACGTAATTGGGATGAATCGCCAATCGGGATATTCGGCAATCCTTCCAGTTCAATCTTGATGACAGCCAGGTCGGTATCACTGTCTATGCCAATCAGTTTGGCTGATGCCTGGCGTCCATCATTAAGTGTGATACGGATATTATCGGTGTTATTGATAACGTGTGCATTGGTCAGGATGTAGCCTGCGTCATTCATTACCACGCCTGAACCAATCGAGTTATCGCGCTGCTGTTGCGGCCGTGTTTGCAGTTCGCCAAAGAAACGTTGAAACAGCGGATCCTGAAACAATGGGTGAACTCGCTGCTGATAGACTTTGCTTGCATAGACGTTGACCACCGCCGGTGCTGACAGTGTTACCGCATCATTAAAGGAAAATCGCTGTTCGTCGTTATTATTAGCGAATCCCGAGAGTATGGGATGAGAGCTGACCAGCAAAAACAGAAAAGCAAGGGCCAGGCCATAGGCGCTATAGTGCAACAGGAAAAGAAAAGGTTTTTTTACCGACATGTCTTGTTCAGGGTCAATGTTAACTCTGCTTGCTAGTGTCTACGTCCAGTTTGTCTGACATTCAGTGTAACGTATATTGGTTTTGATCTGGAAATAACACCAGGAAAAGGAGTTGTATGAAACATGATGAGTGATTTAGATGTCGCAGACGTTAAACATCGCTATCTTGATTTGAATTTCACACATTATTTGTTAGGTTTAGCGGTTTTGTGATTCCTGCCTTTAAGGAGTCAATTTAAGATTGTCTAATAGTTAATCTCGGTTATCATGTGTCATTCATAACTATTTCGGCTAACAGTAATTTGCCCGTTTTGAGAGGAAAGGATGGAAAATAGTAATATTGATAAGAGTCGCCGCCGGTTCTTGACTGCCGCCGCGACAGTCGTAGGTGGAGCAGGTGCCGCTGCTGCAGCCGTACCGTTCGTTGCGACAATGACTCCCAGTGCTAAGACTAAAGCGATTGGCGCGCCCATTGAAGTCGATATCAGCCAGCTTAGACCTGGCGAGCGTATGATAGAGCAATGGCGCGGCAAACCGGTCTGGATTCTTAGACGAACGGAAGAAATGTTGTCTGGTATCTCATCCCAAAATGACGTTGTTAGCGACCCGGAATCCGACAAAAGCGGACAGCCGGATTATGCCAAGAATGAATTCCGAGCGATTGAGGATGAATATCTGGTAGTGATTGGTATTTGTACACATCTCGGCTGCTCACCAAATTACGTTGAAAGTGATGCAGAAAATCCTCCGGCTGCAGATTGGCAGGGTGGTTTTTTCTGTCCTTGCCATGGTTCTCGCTTTGACTTGGCGGGACGTGTCTATAAAGGGGTACCGGCCCCCACTAATCTGGTCGTCCCGCCGTATAAATTCGTTTCGCCTAGCCGTTTGGTTATCGGTGATGATAGCGGGGTGGCATAATGGCGAATTCTGATAATCAAGTGATCAATGCGTTAGTGGGTTTGCGTGACTGGGTGGATGATCGCTTCCCGTTGATGCAGAACTGGAACGAGCATCTTGCCAAGTACTACGCCCCCAAGAACTTTAACTTCTGGTATTTCTTTGGCGCGTTTGCATTATTGGTATTCGTGATTCAAATCGTGACCGGCATCTGGTTGACGATGAATTACAAACCGTCGGCGGCGGAGGCATTTGCTTCGGTTGAGTACATCATGCGTGATGTCAGCTGGGGTTGGTTTATCCGTTACATGCATTCGACTGGCGCCTCGGCTTTCTTTGTCGTGATTTATTTGCATATGTTCCGCGCCTTGCTTTATGGCTCTTACAAAAAACCAAGAGAATTACTGTGGTTGTCGGGTATGGCAATCTATCTGTTGCTGATGGGCGAGGCGTTCTTTGGTTATCTAT
Organism: Gammaproteobacteria bacterium; assembly: GCA_028279365.1. Lineage (GTDB taxonomy): Bacteria > Pseudomonadota > Gammaproteobacteria > Eutrophobiales > Eutrophobiaceae > JANQNX01. The sequence goes on from JANQNX010000015.1 coordinate 74,195, forward strand.
TGCCCTGGGGACAAATGTCTTACTGGGGGGCACAGGTTATTATCTCCCTATTCGGTGCCTTGCCGATTGTCGGTGAAGAACTGGCATTGTGGATTCGTGGTGATTTTGTTGTTTCTGATGTGACACTGAATCGTTTTTTCTCTTTGCATGTGATTGCCTTCCCATTCTTGATTGCCGCTCTGGTGGGTGTGCATATCCTTGCCCTGCATGAGGTTGGTTCAAACAACCCTGACGGGATTGAGATTAAAAAGAACAAAAATGCTGAAGGTATACCGGTCGATGGTATTCCATTTCATCCTTACTACACGGTTAAAGATATCTGGGGTGCATCGGTATTTATGATTTTCTTTTTTGCCGTGATTTTCTTTGCACCTGAGATGAAAGTGCCGGGTACGCAAGGCTTGTTCCTTGAGGGGGCAAACTTTATCCCTGCCGATCCATTGAAAACGCCTGAGCATATTGCGCCAGTCTGGTACTTCACGCCTTTCTACGCGATTCTTCGTGCAGTGCCATCCCAACTTGGTGGTGTGATTGCCATGGGCCTAGCTGTGAGTCTGTTTTTACTATTGCCTTGGCTGGATCGCAGTCCGGTTAAGTCAGTCCGCTATCGTGGTACCAATTACAAAATTGCGCTGACCCTGTTTATTATCAGCTTTCTTATTTTAGGCTGGTTAGGTTTACAGGTTGCGACACCTCTTTATACATGGATGGCCAGGATCTTTACTGTCGTCTATTTTCTATTTTTCTTTTTAATGCCGTTCTATACGGCTGTAGATAGCGATAAAGAAGTACCGGAAAGGGTGACATCATGAGTAAGACAATGAAACGCGCACTATATTTTATTTTGACATTAACGCTGGTGACACCGGTCACTGCGTTCGCTGCGGGTGGTGCACAGTTGATGCATATGGATGTCGATTTGTCTGACCGTGAATCACTGCAACGTGGTGCAAGAACCTTTGCTAATTACTGTCTTAGCTGTCATGCCGCATCCTATATGCGCTATAACCGAATGGGTGAGGATCTGGGTATTGCCGATTCGGTGTTGAATGAAAACTTCATCTTTGGTGATGCCAAAGTTGGTGACACCATGACGGTACCCATCGACAAGGCAGCAGGCGAACGTTACTGGGGTGTGTTACCTCCTGACCTGTCTGTCATTGCGCGTTCGCGAGGGCCGGATTATTTATATACCTATTTCAAGACGTTCTACGTGGATGATTCTCGCCCATTTGGTGTCAATAATCTGGTGGTGAAAAATGTCAGTATGCCGCATGTCTTGTGGAGTATGCAGGGTATGCAGCGTCTGGATGTATCGGATCATAAAGACGGTACGCACCACGCGCCAACTTATGCAGATCTGCAGCTGATATCACCGGGCACTCAGAGTGAAGAAGAGTATGACCAGACGATTAAGGATTTGGTCAATTATCTGGTGTACATGGGTGAGCCAGTAAAGCTCTATCGAAGCAAGATTGGTATATGGGTGATGCTGTATCTATTCATTTTTGCTGCGGTAGCCTACCTGTTGAAAAAGGAATATTGGCGCGACGTTCACTAGGCCAGTAAAGGCTTTCAGGGCAATTTCACCCTAAAAAGTCAAAGCTGTAGTATAATCCCGCCTTTTTCAAAACAGGCTGGAGATAAATTCATGGCAAGCGTCGCCAATCGTCGTTCTTTAATGGTGCTTTATTCCGATAATGACAGTGCTATCGGTCACGCTGTTCGTATTGTACTTGCGGAAAAAGATGTCAATGTGGAGATCAATTACATTGGCGAGGACGACGATAAACCCGAAGAGCTGAATGAGCTCAATCCCTATAATTCTATTTTAACCCTGATCGATCGCGATCTTGTGCTCTATGATGCCCAGATCATCATGGAGTATCTGGATGAACGCTTTCCACATCCGCCGTTAATGCCAGTTGACCCGGTCACCCGTGCCAGTAACAGACAAATTCGCTATCGCGTTATGCGCGATCTTTATGCTGTTGTCGAGCAGTTGGATAGCGACAATGATATTGCTGCAGCTAATGCCAAAAAAGTACTGCGCGATAACCTGACTGCAATTGCACCGACCTTTACGCAAATGCCTTTTTTTATGTCGGAAGAATATTCACTGGTTGATTGTTATATGGGGCCGCTGCTGTGGCGTTTGGGTGAGTATGGTATTAAATTACCGATGTCAGCCAAACCACTACAACAGTATGCCGATACCTTGTTCGAGCGGGAGGCATTCAAAACCAGTTTGTCGCCGGTCGAGAAGGAAATGAATCTGGGCTAGAAACCTGAAAAGTTAACAAGGATGAAACTGCATAATGACATCAAATAAACCTTATTTATTGCGTGGGTTGTACGACTGGATATGTGATAACCATTTCACGCCGCATTTGCTGGTTGATACCAGCGGTGATGATTTAAGTGTGCCGCAGGAGTTTGTTGAGGATAATCGTATCGTATTGAATATCTCTCCGAGCGCGGTACGCGATCTTGATTTGAGTAATGACTATATTAATTTCAAGGCGCGATTCTCTGGCCAAAGTATGAATGTTTATTTTCCGACCAATGCGGTACTGGCGATTTATGCCAGAGAAAATGGACGAGGCATGATCTTTCCTGAAGAAGAGGAAACATTAAACATGAATACTGATGAACAACCCGTATCAAATTCAGAGGAAGTGCCGGACAAGAAAAAGAAGAAACCACATTTGAAAGTTATTAAATAGTTATTGCTTTGATAACCACTTAAAAGCCTTGTTTATTGAACAATAATCAATCTTACCGCTTGCAGTTCATATTTCGCATTGCTAATCACTTCGTTGCAGGCATGTAATTGTGTTTCTATGAATTCAATTTCTTCCTGACGAATCGTTGGGTTTTTCTTCTTTAACTCATTAAGTCGTTCGATTTCTTTCCCCAGTAATTCATTCGCACGCTGTTGCGCGTTTTGCTTTGCCTCCGGCAGTTTTGACTCTGTGTATTTCACAGCAAAATCAATCATGGTTTCGACATCGTTCTTAATCTGTTTAATGATTTGATTTGCTGTTTGTCGATTGATTTTTTGGCTTAATATATTGAGCTTGTCGTTACTTAATGCCTTGGCATAATTTTTTCTATCCTGACTAATCAAGGTGCGGAATGGTGTTAGCGGTAAGTAGCGTTCGACTTGCAATTGTTTCGGCGCGATGACGTTAATCGTTGAATAGGTTTCGAGCAGTATGGTGCCGGGGGCAATGCCATCCTTTTCGATTGAGGTGATAAAGGTATTACCAATTTCGCTGTTCATCACCATATCCATCGATTCCGCCACCATCGGGTGCTCCCAACTGACGAAACCAAGATCTTCTCGAGATAGCGCTTTATCGCGATCAAAGGTAACGGTGATGCTTTCATCGCCAAGTCCGGGGAAATAACCGATACGCATATGATCGCTGGGGTGTAATATCCAGGTGTTTTCCGAGTGTTCTTCATGGTCGACGCCGTAAGCATCCAGCATCTTTTCCATATACTCCATCAATGCCTCAGGCATCTCTTCCTGTTGGATCTGCTCAATTAACTGTTCCGCTACTTCTTTGCGACATGAATTCATTTCAATTAAACGATCACGCCCATCGTGCATAGCCTGTTTGACCGATGCGGTATATTGTTGAGTCTGTTCAACCAGTGTGCTGATATCGGTCGGTGGTTTTTCCAGCGCAGCAGTTAATGTCGCTTCATATTTTTCATAAATGGCGAAGGCTGCCGCACAACTTTCTTCAAATAGTGACAAGCCGTCTTTAAACCATTGAAACAGTACTTGCTGTGCAGTGCCTTTGATATAAGGCACATGTATCTTGATGGTTTCACGTTGGCCAATTCGATCCAGACGGCCAATACGTTGTTCTAACAGATCAGGATTAAGCGGCAGATCAAACAGAACCAGATGATGGGCAAACTGGAAATTACGTCCTTCACTTCCGATTTCCGAACAAACTAGCAGCTGTGCGCCCATCTCTTCATCGGCAAAATAAGCCGCAGCGCGGTCGCGTTCGATAATACTCAAACCCTCATAAAATGCCGCAGTGCGTATCCCGACCCTGAGTTGTAAATAGTTTTCCAATGCGATAGCGGTGCTGGCATTGGCACAGATAACCAGTATCTTTTCGGTTTTTAACTGTGTTAATAAATCAATCAGGTGCTGGACACGCGGATCCTGCTTTAACCAGTTTTCTGTTTCATCATGCGTTTCCGGGAATAATGTCTGTTTGCCAGTGAGTGATTGATAACAGTCTGGCAACGGCAATGCCGTGGCAATTAACTCTCGTTTAGGAAAACCGGATATTGCCTCCCGGGTATTGCGGAGGAATACACGACCCGTGCCATGTTGATCCAACAGTTGGCTAACTATGGCCTCTCGTTGCTGCCGATCAGGTTCAGGTTCGTTAATGCTGTCATGTCCAAGGTAATGTTGAATTTGTTGAATGGTTCCGGGCTTTAGCGCTGTATCCGGTTTATCTAATAATTCACTAACGATATTGCTGAGTTGTTTATAGTCATGTTCTTCCTGTTGGAAACTTTCCAGGTCGTGAAAGCGTGCCGGATCCAGTAAACGTAATCGGGCAAAATGACTGGCGATACCGACTTGTTCAGGTGTGGCTGTCAGCAATAACAAGCCCTGGGCTTTATTTGCCAGTTGTTCGATGCAGCGGTAGTCGTGACCAGATTCATCGTTACTATAATGCAAGTGATGTGCTTCATCGACGACCACCATATCCCAATCAGCATTTAATACATCATTAAATAGTGATGGGTTGCTGGTTATTTCATCAAGACTACAAATAATTAGTTGTTCGCTCTCAAACGGGTTGCCTTCTTCAAGTTCAAGTAAGCCTTGAATGCGTTCATTGTTAAACAGGGCAAAGCGCAGGTTAAATCGTCGCAGCATTTCGACTAACCATTGATGGGTAAGCGTGTCGGGTACAATGATTAATATGCGGCTGGCTAAACCTGTGTGTAATTGATAATGCAGGATCATACCTGCTTCAATGGTTTTACCGAGTCCGACTTCATCTGCCAACAGTACGCGCGGGGCAAAACGGCGAGCCACTTCGTAGGCGATATAGGTTTGATGGGCTAATAAACTGGTACGTGAACCAAGCAGACCGCGCACTGGTGATTGCTGTAACTGGTTAAGTTTTTCCAACGTGGCACAGCGTAATTGAAACGCGCGAAATGTATCCAGTTGTCCGCTTAACAAGCGCTGTTTTGGCGAGGTGAGTTCGATAAAACAGTTAAGATCCAGTTCATCAACTTGCAAGGTATTCCCTGCTTTATCAACCGTATGATATAGCAGCCGTCCCTCAATCTGGTCGACACTCTGAACGATAGCAGTCTCATCCTCATGGGTACGAATTGTGTCACCAACTTTATGCTCAATGCGCGTGAGTGGCGCACTATCAGTGGCATAGGTTCGCTGTTCATCCACTGCCGGAAAACTAATCTTTACACGGCGTCCTTCAACGGCGGTAATAATACCCAATCCGAGGTCAGTTTCAGTGTGGCTGACCCAACGTTGACCTACTATAAATTCTGACAAAACGACCAACCCTTATGCAATGATGGATACCGGCTGCGAAGTGTATCAAAACCTATGGGTGCTTTATACTTTCAAAAAATACAGGTTGATGACATGTCTTTATTAGAAACACTCTACGGCCTTGAGTCTGGTCAATATCAACTTCTCCACTCGGCAGAGTCGAACGGTGAACTGATCACGGTCAGGCAGTATCAGCACTATCGCTGGCTTACGGTCGGCGGCGAAATGATCCAGAGCCTGATTGATCTGGAACAACCTGAACAGGTGTTATTACCTAATCTACAAGCTATGTTGTTGTCACTTGAGTTTATTGAAATGCCAACGCAGGTATTAAACCTCGGCGCGGGTGGGGGCGTTTTTGATCGTTTTTTTCATGCGCGTTATCCACAAGTCTCAATGATCTCTGTAGAGAGTCATGCGCTTGTGACTGAGTTGGCAGCCCGTTATTTTCACTTGCCTGATGCTAGCGAGATTATTAACACTACTGCAGAAGCTTATCTTGCTGATCATCAAGCGCAATATGATCTAATCCTGTGTGATATTTTTTCCGGTGAAAATCACCCTGACTGTCTTTACCAACCGGATTTTTACAATCAGATAGAAATCTGTCTGGCATCAGGCGGGATGTTGGCGATTAACCTGTTAGCTGAATCGGAAGAGGCGCTATTGCCTCTGTTAAGACCATTTAAAGATCAGTTTGCCTGGGTATTGTTATACGAAGTGAAAAATCATGACAATGTGATTATTTACTTATTAAAAGATCAGCCAAAGCAAAGTCATCAGCTGCTTGAAAAGCTTTCTGAATTTCAACAACAGTATGATATGGAATTACATTTGATTGCTCAGAATCCGGATCGTCTTTAAAAGAAGAACAATGATTAACATAGTTAAAAACGATATTACCAAGCTTGATGTGGATGCGATTGTCAATGCCGCGAATCCCAGTTTATTGGGTGGTGGTGGCGTTGATGGTGCGATACATCGTGCTGCCGGCCCTGAGCTATTGGCATTCAATAAGACATTAGACGGATGTCAGACCGGTCAGGCAAAGCTCGCCCCCGGTTTTAATCTGAAGGCAAACTGGGTTATTCACACTGTTGGCCCGGTTTGGCAGGGTGGCGGTGATGGTGAAGCCACATTATTAGCAGATTGTTATCGTAACGCTTTACAACTTGCCGTTAGTAAAGCAATCGAGTCTATTGCTTTTCCCGCTATCAGTACCGGTATTTATGGTTATCCGTTCGAAGCCGCAGCGAACATCGCACTCGATGTGTTATTACAATCTGGGCAACAGTTCAAGGAAATCATTGTCTGCTGTTTTAGCGATGACGACGCACAGGTATATCAAAAATTGCTATTGCAGAAGCGAGAAGCCTAATCAGTGTATTGAAATAGTTTTACAACTTTCTGCACGCCGCCTGTTTGTCTGGCAATGCTGGTCGCCAACTCCGCTTCTTGTCGCGTTACCAGACCCATTAAATACACGACACCTTTTTCTGTGACGACCTTGACGTGTAAACCATCCAGTTCCTTGTCTGTAATCATCTTGGTTTTGACTTTACTGGTAATCAGGGAGTCACTGCTTCGCGATACCAGCGAACTGGGAGCGGCAATACTGATTTCATTATAAACATGGCTGACTTTATCAACCGCGGTAACTAACTCAATTGCACGTTGTCGCATAGCTTCAGTTGGCGTTTCCCCGGTCACCAGTACCACCGTGTTATAGCTGGTGATATTTAAATGTGCCTGCTCTTTAAGTTCAGCATCTTGATTGATCGTCCGTACCGCTTTCACTTCAATGGTTTGATCTTCTATCTGTGTCCCGGTAGTGCGTCTGTCAATTGCCGTCGATGCAGCAACGGCACCACCGCCCACTGCCACAGCGGCACAACCGAATAAATACGGGAGTAAACAAAGCAAAACCAACCAGCGCAAATAATCAAAGTGTTTCATAAGTTTTCCTGAATCTAAGAATCTTGACCGAGCAGTTGTAAATCAACCAGGTCACAAATTGAGTGTAATATCATAATGTGTACTTCCTGAATGCGTGCCGTTGACCAGGTAGGGACACGAATCTCGATATCGTTATCGTTCATTAAATCAGCAATCTGTCCGCCCTCACGACCTGTTAATGCAATGACAACCATGTCTCTTTCGTGAGCAGCGTCTATTGCGTGTACGATATTATGTGATTCACCGCTGGTACTGATTGCGATCAGCACATCACCGGCATTACCCAGCGCGCGAATTTGTTTCGAGTAAATTTCCGCATACTGATAGTCGTTAGAGATGGCAGTAATGGTTGATGAATCGGTCGTGAGTGCAATAGCGGGTAATCCGGGGCGTTCCATTTCGAAACGGTTCAACATTTCGGCAGAAAAATGTTGGGCATCAGCGGCAGAGCCACCGTTACCACAGGCCATGACTTTATGATCATTCAGTAGCGAATCTGCAACCGCTGCTGCTGCCTTGGCGACCGGTTCTGCAATGACTTCTATGGCTTCGGTCTTCACCCGAATACTATCGAGAAAATTATCTTTAACGCGTTGTACTGGGTCCATTCTTTCCAGAGCTGATAAAAAATGTGATTATGCCTGAAATGCATTTTTAATCCACTCGATAACTGGCTGTTGTTTGCTGTTGTTCACAATCCCGATAAAGTCATAGCGATACTGATGCTGCCGGTATGCATGATGTTGTGACAAGTAATACTGACTGGTTTTAATAATTTTGCGACATTTGTTGTGATCAATTGTTTCTACCACATCCATGTAAGTTGTATTTTGTCTGTAGCGTACTTCGATAAAGGCCAACACCTTGTTTTTATCTTCCGCGATTATGTCTATCTCACCAAAACGCGAATGAAAGTTTTTTTCGATAATGCCAAGGCCGTGTTCGATAAGATAGTTGGTCGCGAGGGTTTCTGCTTCTTGACCAAGCAGTGTTGAATTATTCAGTTTTATCATCCTTGAAACGATGTTGTCGTTAATTTACCAGGATAGGTTTTCCCTCGACAAACTGCGCGCGTCTAAGTTTTCTGTGGATAATATTATCCTCTGTGATTTTAAGATCGCCGGTCTCGCCGGAGAAGGAGCTGTTCTCATCTATTTTCAGGCGATTGAGTTCAGGGATGAGGCGATAAGCATCAATGCCCAATGCGTAAAGACGACGATAGCTCGACTTATTCTGTGACCAGTTCCGGTTTAATGCATCTTGTATCAAAGACAGTTGTCTTGTTGTATCCAGTATCCAGGGCATATCAATAAATAACACGTCATTCATGTCCACATCTTTTTGCGGGTTTTCGATACCGCTGAACACGTGAGAGGTGGAATACACTGGCAGGTCACCCGCCCGGAAAAAACGAATCTGCGGCATTAACTGTCTGGCATCACCCGGCACCGCGACGACAAAGATCATATCCGCGTCCTGCCGACGTCTTTCGACGCTGATGATCTTGCGTCCCAGGCGACTTCTCAAATCGGCAGAACGTGCCTGGCTTGAATCAATATTCAATATTTCTTTAACCGGTGCACCGAAATCCTTGACCTCATCGGAGAGCGTCACTTGCTCTAATACAGCACCGCCCAGCTCCGACCAGCGTTGGCTAAATGCATTGGCGATACGCGTACCCCATTCATTATCGGGTGTAATGATTAACGCTAGCGAACGACCGTCGGCAATGGCGGTTTCTGCCACTTGTCTGGCTTCATCCTCTGGCAGCAACCCAAATTGAAACATGCCGCTGTGGCTTAATTCATCATTATTGTCAGGGTGATTCAGCGCCAGTACCGGTACAGACAGTTCACCTGATTGTTGTAATTGTTCTATTGCTGCTTTTTCCAGCGGTCCGACCACGTATTGAGCGCCATCGTCAACGGCGTTTTGATAGGCTTCCAGAATATTTAACGCATTTGCATCATAGATAGCGATTTCTGTTTGTTCACTGTTTGTATTCTCAGCGTACCAGGCTGCAATAAAACCATCGCGAATTGCACTCGCGGCGGCCTTGAACTGGTTGCTAAATGGTAATAGCAGAGCGATTTTTGTTGGGCGACTAACAAACTGTGAGCTCGCTTGTTTCAGATCCGGAACAATGGTGGCGAAGGCCGGATGACCCGGATAGCGTTGGCTCCAGCTATCGATAGCAAAGCCAAGTTTTTCCGGTTGAAAGCGATAGGTTTGATAGACCGATGCTAGTTCGAACCAACTGTTTAATTCGGTTGGTGCAGCCAGGGTCAAATCATCGATATCTGCTTCAGGGATCGCAGCGAATACCTCCCATAAACCACGATAATACTTTTCTTCCTGTGTAGGCGAGGTTAAAAATGCTTTTTCCTTCAAGCGTTCCATTGCGGCGTTTAGGTAATCGCCGCGCGCCAGATAGGCTCTGGCGAGAATATTATGGTAAGTCCCGCGCAGTCCCTCGGGTATGGACTCAATTGAGACTTCATTTAATAAGTTCATGGCCTTGCCAGGTTGGCCAAACTCGAGCTCAAGTCGCGCACTCAGTAAACGTCGTCGCAGTTGCTGTAGCCCGTCATCTTCATTGATTTGTGTAGCAGTTAACACCGTATTCGCTTGATCATAATCACCGGCTTCGACATAAGCAGCTGTCGCTTTTAATCGATACAAACCGGCATTGCTTTGATCCTGTTCTGCCAAAGACAGATATTCACTGGCCGCAGCATAGTAATCACCGGCACTAATCAGCTGACGTGCGGTTTGTTCGGGATCAAGCTCAGGTGTTTCAGGCTGCTTAACCGGGCCGCAGGCAGACAGAAAAATAAATAGCAATAGGATTAATCGTCGCATGGCGTTATTGTACATGGCAGTGAAACTTACGACATCTGAAATAATGAGACGTTCTGGTAAATCATGACTGGCACTCTCTATATCGTCGCGACACCCATCGGTAATCTCGATGACATCAGTGCGCGTGCGATTCACATACTTAAAAATGTCGATCTGATTGCGGCTGAAGACACGCGCCATAGTGGTCGTTTACTGAAGCATTTGCTGGTGACGACGCCTACACAAGCTTATCATGAGCATAATGAACAACAGCTGACTGTACAGCTCGTTGAACAGTTACGACAAGGTAAACGCATTGCGCTGGTTTCTGATGCAGGTACACCGTTAATTAATGACCCGGGCTATAAACTGGTTAGCGCAGCCAGGGATAATGATATTGATGTGATTCCCATCCCCGGTGCCTGTGCGGCGATTACTGCCTTGTCTGCGTCGGGTTTAGCGACAGATAGTTTTATTTACCTCGGCTATTTGCCTGCAAAACAGGAGGCACGTAAAAAAACATTGTTCGAGTGTCGACATGAAACCCGCACGATGATTTTTTATGAAACCCCGCATCGAATTGAAGCCAGTATCCAGGATATAGGCGACGTCTTCGGCGAAGCACGTCGGGTTTGTGTTGCGCGTGAATTAACCAAGCAACATGAACAAATCGTATGTGACAGTCTTGCTGTGATAATGCATCGATTTAAGGATGGAACACTAAAAGCAAAAGGCGAATTTGTCATTATTGTCGAGGGTAACACTGAAGACATCTCGATAGATGATGCGGAATTGTTACGAGTTCATGAAATATTGGCTGAAAAATTATCGCCGAAGGATGCAGCTGCCCTGACTGCCAGGATTACGCATAGCAAAAAAAATGACGTATACAAATTGGCGCTGGAAAATCGGGATCGGTAACAACAGGAAAACAATAAACAGTGATGGCGTTCACAATTGCAACAGCTATCAATAACAATCTTTCAACAATTTCTATTAATTTAGGTCTAATCAAATTCCTATCCGGAGTTGTCACATGCAATATTTATCCAGATTAATCATTGCCTTGTTATTCATCAGTAACGCTTACGCAGAAGGCATCGGCAAAGGTGGTGATGAATTCAGGAATACCGCTGCGGAATATCAAATGAAAGCAGAGAAATATAGCGGCAAAGGAAAATCTGATATCGCTGCAATGTATGCACGCTTGGCAGAGATTAAACTGGATGCGGCAGCAAAAGCGGATGAGGGCGAATGGGATGCTATCGATTGGAGCGAGTATCACGAAATTGAAGGCAAGATCGCAAAGTTAAAAACCAAGGCTGACAAGAAATAATTCCCGAACGCAGTCGTTTTTAAGATATGCCTCAATATCTTGTTATTTAAAAACTTATTTCAAATTTTACCAGTTGTCATGCAAGGAAAGATGAGTAAAGCCGATTTTGAGTTAGATCCTGTATTAGAAAAAGACTGCATCATTATCGGTGAACTCGATGATTGTCTGTTATTGCTGATGAACAATTCACTGGTGCCGTGGTTTATCTTTGTACCAATGGTGGAAGCGACTGAATTGTTTGAATTGTCTGATGAGCATCATCGCAGTATGAGTAAGAATATTAATCAGCTATCACAATTTATCCTGAATAAATTCAATTCAACCAAGATCAATATCGCAGCAATTGGTAATGTTGTTAATCAATTACATATTCATGTCATCGGTCGACACCCTAATGATTACTGCTGGCCGAATGTGGTTTGGGGCAGGCCGGAGAAAGAGGAATATTATGAAGAGAAAGCAGAGATAATTTTGCAGTCGGTTCGATCTCAATTTGGCCAAATTCGATGATAAATATTTCCAATCATAGTCATCAATATTTCCAATTATCTTTTCTGTAATAAACCTATAAATTGACCCAGATTTTTAACTAATCCGCCCTGATTTACTAAAGGAATTAGTATCGCCAGTCGTTATATTTAACTCGTACCTCAGCGCAGTGAAGCGTTTTTTATATGAATAGTCCTCGCATATCCAATCTCCAGACGAAGCAGTATCTGCTTACGTTTGCCGTTATTATTTTCGTTAGTTTTTTAATCGTTTTTTTAAATGTCAGGTCTGTCAATAAGGTTTCTGACAGCACTGCCACATTGATCGATAAGCATATCGCTGAACTGAATGAAATCGCCGATTTACAGAACCTCATCAGTTTTTATGCGTTAAATTTACATCAGTATTACGCGACACAGGATCGTAATCATTACGAATTATCCAGCTCGGTAGTAGATAAATTTGAGACAAAAATCAAAATTATTGACGAGCTCGACGTCAATAGAAATGTCGCGCAGGATATGAACAACGCGATGGCTTCATTACTGGCTTTTGCTGAACAGTTCGACCTGGAAATGTCAAAACAATCAGGAAGGAGTTGGGACCGTTTGCGTGATCACCTGGCGGATGCACAGGACAGTGCGACTGAGCTGACATCACAGCTTGAATCATTATCTGAGGATATCAGAGATGACGTGGCTGAAAAGAGTACGATTACGCTTACTGAAATCAAGACCTTCAGTCATTTCCAGACCATATTTTCGATAGCACTGATCTTTACCTCAGTCATTATTATCTTCATCTTGTACGGCCGTTTAAAAGATCGTACAGAGCTCTATCAGCGCGCGTACTTCAGTGATAATACCGGCTTGCCTAACCGGAGAAAATTTCAGGAGCAGTTTTCGCAGCAAGTCCAGCTTAACCCGGAAAGGTTTTTCTCCATCCTGCTATTAAATATCGACCAGCTAAAATTAGTCTCAGGTACCTTTGGCCATTTTATGGGTGACAAACTGCTTGTTGCTGTCACCAACTGGTTGGAAAAAATTCTGCAAAACCAATGCCCTGGTTATCAACTATTTCAATTTAGCAGTACGACCTGGCTAATCTATCTACCCGATACTGTCACGGTTCATTCCGTTGAGAAAGTGACGAATGCGTTATTAGACATTGCCAATACACCGATGAAATTAGAGGACAGGGAAATAAGGATGACCTTTAGTATTGGCGTGAGTCGATTTGGAAAAAATGGAGACTCCATCGAGGAGTTGCTGGGTAATGCGGAAATTGCGTTGCGTCAGGCAAAAAAGACAGGCGGTGATAAAGCGTGTTTTTACTCGCGGGAAATGAACACTGAGGCAAAACAATGGGTGGAGCTGGACCATGCCCTGAGTCTAGCCATCGTTAATAACGAGTTAGAACTTTTTTATCAGCCAAAGGTTGAATCAAGAACAGGCAGGCTTGTCGGTTCTGAAGCGCTGATTCGTTGGCGCCATGATGGTGAATTGATTTCACCAGGCATCTTTATTCCTATCGCTGAGACCGCCGGGCATATCTATCAGATTGGTCAATGGGTATTAGAAGAAGCTTGCAGGCAATGGGCAGAATGGAATAATCAAGGTTTTGATCTACCTATTGCAATTAATATTTCCCCGAATCAATTTCAAGCGCCTGATTTTCCAAAAAAAGTGAGCGATATGTTGGAGAAATATAAGGTGCCCGCTTCCATGCTCGAACTCGAAGTTACGGAGGAGATCGCTGTACAAGATCCTGCCAGGGTAAGTTGTATCATGCAGCAATTAAAAGATGTCGGTGTCTCGTTGGCGATTGATGATTTTGGTACCGGTTATTCATCATTGTCACAGTTAAAAGAGTTGCCGGTAGATGTATTAAAAGTGGATCGGTCCTTTGTCAAAGGCATACAGGACTCGGACAAGGATATTTCAATCATTAAAATGATTTTTGATTTAGCCAAAGAATATAATTTCAAAGTAGTGATAGAAGGTGTCGAAACAAAATACCAATGTCAGCAATTGAAAAAATTTGGTGACTTGATTATGCAGGGCTTTCTGTTTAGTAAACCTGTTCCGAATGGGGATTATGCCAGGATAATGGCCAACAAGTTTATTGAGGAATGTGTCAGCCTCAATCAAGCCAGTGGTATCCGGGCTGGTTTTTAATAAGATATCTTCATGATCTTGAATTCTTCTTGCAACATTCTTTTCTCTTAATACACTAACTCCCGGAGTCGGCCAGGCAATCGCTGTTGGTTTTTATCAACAGAGGAAAGTCCGGGCTCCACAGGGTAAGGTGCCAGATAACGTCTGGGCGGCGTGAGCCGATGGAAAGTGCCACAGAAAATACACCGCCTGCCTAATATTTATTTATTGGATGGGTAAGGGTGAAATGGTGCGGTAAGAGCGCACCGCGCTGTTAGTAATAACAGTGGCAGGGTAAACCCCACCGGGAGCAAGACCAAATAGGGAAACATCAGGTGCGACCCGCACTGTTTCCGGGTAGGTCGCTTGAGGTACATGGTGACGTGTATCCTAGATGAATGATTGCACAAGACAGAACCCGGCTTATCGGCCGACTCTTTTTATTTTAATTATTGAGGAATTACAGTATGAATTGGACAGTGTATTTATCTGGCGAGATTCACACCGATTGGCGTGAACAAATTAAACAAGGAACGGATGAACTGGGCTTGCCGATTAGCTATACATCCGCTGTCACCAATCATGAGGCCAGTGATGCTGCCGGTGATCACCTGAGCAAAGAAGAGAATAATTTCTGGCGTGACCATAAGTCATCAAAAGTGAATGCTATTCGTACAAAAAACCTTATTGAGAAATGTGATATCGCAGTGGTTCGCTTTGGTGATAAATACAAGCAGTGGAATGCGGCGTTTGATGCCGGTTATTGTGCCGCACTAGGTAAACCTTTTATCACTTTACATGATGAAGGGATCATTCATCCTTTGAAAGAGGTCGATGCAGCAGCGATGGTCTGGGCCACAACGCCAGAGCAAGTCATCGAAACCCTGAATTATGTGATCAACGCATGAGCGAAGAATTATCGAATACAAACAGTACAGACGAAGAATTACAAAAGGCGATCGACACCGTTAGCCAATATTTTTCTGATGGCAACTATGGGGCGGCCTTGTTGTTATTAAAGCCGCTGGCGGATGCGGGTGTCGCTCAAGCGATTGGCATGCTCGGTCTGGCTTACCGACAGGGCGCTGGTGTTGATATTGATAGCGAAAAAGCCATCGAATTACTGCAAAAAGCGATTGAACTAGGAGATGCGGTCGCCGCTCATCATCTTGGCACCTTGTACCAAAACGGCATGCCTGGCGTCGATAGTAATAGCAAATTAGCTGAAAAATACCTCGATATGTCAGTCGAAATGGGTATCAATTTGGAATAAATCAGTCATTTGCGTGATTTTCTGAAAATTTTTTTCATGCGAGTCAGTTTTATGACGTTAGTTAAAGTAAATTATTAACTATTGGTTAAAACAAATTGAATTAAATACGCTTAATTTTTCAACAATTCAAAAAACACGGGAGAAAATCAAATTATCTGAGCTAAGTTACTGTTATTTAAGACACATTTCACAAAAAAAAAAGTAAAGAAACCTTGACATAGAAGTCTCCAAATCCCTATAGTTCACGAAGTGGGGAATTGTGGGTAAAAGTGGATTTTACCAACATATAGGGGATGACTTGTGTTTCGAGGTTTCAATAAAATCAGCGTTGATAATAAGGGGCGACTAGCGGTTCCCAGCCGTTTTCGCGAGCTTATTTCTGTGCAGGCTGATAATAATCTGGTCATCACCTTAAACCCGCTCGATCGTTCTCTATGGTTATATCCCCTGCCAGAATGGGAAGTGATCGAAGATAAATTAGCCACGCTTTCCGATTTCGATAAACAAAGTCGTCGTACCAAGCAAATGATGCGCGGCTATGCCTCCGATTGTCAGCTTGACGGTCAGGGCCGAATCCTTATCCCCAAGGAGCTTCGGTCCTATGCCGAGTTATCCAAACAGGTGGTGATCCTCGGGCAGGGCAATAAATTCGAGATCTGGAATGAGGTGGCATGGGAGGCACAACGTGATGAATGGTTGACCTCAGTTGGTGATGATTCGGTCCCCACACCGGAGTCATTACAGGAACTGTCGTTATAACTCGCGCACGGAGCGTGAAGATTCACATTGGCCTATGAGCATAAACCGGTCTTATTTGATGAGGTGTTAGAGGCACTGGCTATTCGTGCAGATGGTTTTTACATCGATGGTACTTTTGGACGTGGTGGCCATAGTCGCGCAATTCTGCAACGACTTGGCCCGCAAGGCCAACTACTCGCTTTTGATAAAGACCCCGATGCGCTGCGCACGCTTGATACTTCATTTTCTGATGATGACCGTTTCGAACTTATTCATGGCTCATTCACGATGATGCAACAAACGCTTCAGGACAAAGGCAAACTTGGACAGGTACATGGCATCCTGTTTGATTTTGGTGTGTCTTCTCCGCAGCTGGATGATGCTGAACGTGGTTTCAGCTTTCGCCACGATGCACCATTGGATATGCGTATGAATAATGAGGCGGGAATGACGGTCGCTGATTGGTTGAATACCGCAAAGCAGAACGATATAGCCGATGTGATTTATCAATATGGTGAAGAGCGTGCATCACGACGCATTGCCAAAGCGATAGTTGCTGCCAGTCAGGCTAACCCTGTGACTCATACCAAACAATTGGCCGATATTGTTAAACGCGTCATGCCTGTGAAAAAACATGATATTCATCCGGCAACGAAAACCTTTCAGGCATTACGTATTTTTATCAATCGGGAATTGGATGATATTGAAAACGTATTACCCCAAAGCCTTGATGCTTTAACCAATGGTGGTCGATTGGCAGCGATCAGCTTTCATTCATTGGAAGATCGTATTGTGAAACGTTTCATTCGGCATGAATCCCGGCCTGAAGCACTCCCTCCCGAGTTACCGGTGATGCCGGATAATACGTCAACGCTAAAACCCATTGGTAAAAAGATACGCGCGCAAGACGCTGAGCTTGAGCATAACCCCAGAGCACGCAGTGCCATATTACGTGTGGCGGAGCGTATTCGATCATGAAGCTGCTATTGCATTATGGTTTGTATGTGGCGATCTTTTTATCTGCGATGCAGGTTGTGATCGCGCGCCATGAGACTCGACGCCTGTTTGTTGAACTACAGGCAATGGAACGCACCCGCGATGAGTTAAAGGAAGAATGGGGACGCTTGCAACTGGAGCAAAGCACCTGGGCAATTAATGATCGGATTGAAGCGATGGCCAGGACGCAACTCGGCATGAAAATACCGGAACGCAGTTCCGTGGTGTTGCTAGCGAAATGAAGATTCGAACCACACAGCCGCAATACCCATTCCGTCGCTGGTTTATCCTCAGT
The DNA here is from genome assembly GCA_028279365.1 of Gammaproteobacteria bacterium. Taxonomy (GTDB): domain Bacteria; phylum Pseudomonadota; class Gammaproteobacteria; order Eutrophobiales; family Eutrophobiaceae; genus JANQNX01. The sequence goes on from JANQNX010000015.1 coordinate 91,850, forward strand.
ATGTTTCTGTGCGGTTTCATGGCACTGACCGGTCGTGCGGTTTACCTGCAGCTATGGAACAACGATTTTCTGCAAGAACATGGCGACGCCCGCTCCATACGCGTGGTGGAAATTCCGTCTCATCGCGGTGTCATTACTGATCGAAATGGCGAGCAGTTGGCAATGAGTACCCCGGTCGATTCGATCTGGGCCAACCCGAAAAAAGTCTTTGAAGATGTGGAACGTTTACCGGAACTGGCAGATGCGCTGGGTACCTCTGTCAAAGAACTGCATCAGAACCTTCGCGATCGTATGAATCGTGAATTTATTTACCTGCGACGACATGCCACACCTGATGTGGTCGAAAAAATTCAGGCGTTAGCAATTAAAGGCGTAGCGACGCAGCGTGAATACAAACGTTATTACCCGGCTGCCGAGGTGACGTCACATATTATTGGTTTTACCAATATTGACGATCAGGGTCAGGAAGGACTGGAGTTAGCCTATGATAAGTGGTTGGCTGGTGAGCCGGGCTTAAAACGTGTGCTTAAAGATCGGCTTAATCGCGTCATTGAAAATATAGAGAGCATTAAGTCGCCTGAACCAGGTAAAAAACTGGAACTCAGTATTGATCGCCGGGTGCAGTACCTGGCTTATCGGGAGTTGGCAGCCGCAGTGAAATATCATCGCGCGAAAGGCGGTTCACTGGTGATGCTTGATGTCAGAACCGGCGAAGTGATGGCGATGGTTGGCCAGCCATCCTATAACCCGAATAACCGTAGTGGGTTAAAGAGTCGCTTCTATCGCAATCGCGCTGTGACTGATGTATTTGAACCGGGTTCAACCATGAAGCCGTTTACCGTTGCGATTGGTCTGGAGTCAGGCAGCTATCAACCGTTAACCCGTATCGATACCTCGCCCGGTTTTATCAAAGTTGGTGAACACACGATTCGTGATATTAAAAACTACGGCAACATCGATATGACAACGGTGATCACAAAATCGAGTAACGTCGGCACGACCAAGATAGCTTTATCGATTGAACCGGAAAATTATTGGGAGGCTCTATCACGTTTTGGTTTTGGTCAACCGACCGGCAGTGCCTTCCCGGGCGAGTCATCAGGTACGCTTGCGCCTTATAACACCTGGTCCGATGTTGAAATGGCAACCTTATCTTTTGGTTACGGACTGTCGGTAACACCATTGCAGCTGGCACAGGCCTATTCCGTATTAGGTTCTGGCGGTGTCATGTTACCGGTCTCGTTTCTTAAGGTGGATGAACCTGTATCAGGCGAACGCGTACTGCAAGAAAGTGTCGCCAGACAAGTCAGAAACATGTTGGAGACAGTGGTGTCGGCGCAAGGCACCGGTAAGCGTGCGGCGATTCGTGGTTACCGTGTTATTGGTAAAACCGGAACCGTACATAAATCCACACGAGGTGGTTATTCTGACGATCGTTATCTGTCGTTATTTGCCGGTATCGCGCCGGCCAGCGAACCACGCTTTGCGATGGTGGTACTGATTGATGAACCCAGGGGCGATCATCACTACGGTGGTTTGGTTGCCGCGCCGGTGTTTTCCCGAGTGTTGGAAGGGACGTTTCGCATCCTCAATATCCCACCGGATGATCTACCTGCGATTACCAGTCCGATGATGGCTAATAAAGCCAAATCCAAACAGTTACCCGAGCTTTGATCATGATGACAGCAGAACAAATACAGCTCACAAAATCACTTGATAGCCTGCTATCAGGACTCGCACAGGATATTCCAACGTTGGAGGTGTCAGGCGTTGCTATTGATAGTCGTCAAGTAAACCCGGGTAATTTGTTTTTGGCTTATCAAGGTAGTGAAACCAACGGAATTGAATTTATTGACGATGCAATTAAAGCCGGTGCCATAGCGATAGCTATTGATAGTAATGAAAGTGGACTGACTGTTGCCACTGATATTCCCATCATGTCTATCACTGATTTGCGCAAACAGGCCGGTATCATTGCCAGTCGTTTTTATAATGAACCTTCAAAGTTAATGAATGTAATCGGTGTCACAGGCACTAATGGAAAAACGACAGTCTCATATCTGTTAGCACATGCATTATCGCATTGTGACAAAAGTACCGGTTTTATCGGCACGCTCGGTTATGGTGATGTGCGGCATTTGCAAACAGGCTCGATGACCACACCTGACCCGGTGACCTTGCATGCATTGCTGTCTGAAATGCAACAGGGTTTTAGTGACATCGTGATGGAGGTGTCATCACATGCCTTGGATCAATCTCGCGTCAGTGGTATGGACTTTAATGTAGCGGTGTTTACCAACCTGACGCGCGATCATCTTGATTATCATGCTTCAATGGAAGATTACGCCGCGGCCAAGGCGATGTTATTTCATCGTCCTGAACTGGAACATGCTGTTATCAATCTGGATGATGATTTTGGTAAGGAATTAGTCGAATCAATCACTGACAAAGTAGATGTCGTTGGTTTTACCAAGCATGAAGATACCTATCAACATTATAAAACGCAGCAGATAAAAACCGTTTATGGCGTTGTCAGCCAAACACGGCAGTTACATTCCACAGTAGATATCCAGAGTCCATGGGGCAATGTAACGATAAAAAGCCCACTGCTTGGTGAGTTTAACGGACAAAATATTTTGGCCGTATTCGCCAGCTTATGTTTGTCCGAGGTCATGTCAGAGCAGGCCGCGACTGCGATATCAGAATTTCCCGGTGTGCCTGGACGTATGGAACGCTTTATTACTGACGGGAAGCCGATGTTGGTTGTTGATTATGCACACACTCCAGATGCGCTGGAAAAAGTGTTAAGTGTGTTGCGTCCGAATGTTAGCGGAGAGCTTTATTGTGTCTTTGGTTGTGGTGGTGATCGTGACGTTGGCAAACGTCCTGAGATGGGCCGAGTCGCAGAACAGTATTGTGATCATATAGTGATTACGAATGATAATCCGCGTTCTGAAGATCCGGAACAGATCGCAAAGCAAATTATGGAAGGTATGGTCGATCAAGCGAAGGCTATGATCAAACTGGACCGTTCTGATGCCATCACCAATACTTTTCTTCAAGCTAAAGTGGGCGATGTCGTTGTCATTGCCGGTAAGGGTCATGAGACGACGCAGCAAATCGGCAAACAGTTTTTTCCTTTTTGTGATCGCGAGTTAGCAAGGCGACTAACGGAGCGTGCTTCATGATCTCCATGTCGCTATCTCGAGCTGCAGCTGCCATTGACGCGATTCATGTCGGAGACGATGTGACGTTTCATGGCTGTAATACTGATACCCGAACTATCGAGCCAGACAGTTTATTTATCGCACTGCAAGGGGATAATTTCGACGGGCACGACTTTGTTGATATGGCAGAACAGAAACGCGCCTCATCGCTAATGCTATCGAGACAGGTTGCGCACTCATTGCCTGCGCTGATGGTTGACGACACCAGAAAGTCAATGGGGCTATTAGCCAAACATTGGCGAGAACAGCTAGACATTCCGATGGTTGCGATTACCGGCAGCAATGGGAAGACAACGGTGAAAGAGATGGTCAAGTCTATCCTGTCGACAGTTGCTAGCGTGCATGCGACTAGTGGTAACTTCAATAATGATATTGGTGTACCGCTGACACTGTTTGCAATGGATACATCACATCACTATGCCGTGATCGAGATGGGTGCCAACCACCTTGGTGAGATTGAGTGGCTTAGTGCTATTGCCCAGCCGAATGTTGCAGTGATTACGCAATGCGCACCGGCGCATCTTGAAGGCTTTGGCAGTATCGAGGGCGTGGCGCGCGCCAAGTCAGAAATATTTTCAGGTTTAAAACCTGGAGGAACGGCGGTGATTAATGCCGATGATAACTACGCCGGGTTCTGGTTAGATAAATCATCGCAACATGATCATGTAAGCTTCGGTATTGAAACAGAGCAGGCTGATATCAGAGCCATCGATATTGATAGCGATAATGAAATGACGCGATTTACTCTGCTTGCCAATGACGAAAGCATTGTTATCAGTTTACCGTTGTTGGGCAGACATAATGTCATGAATGCATTGGCTGCCGCTGCCTGTTGTATCAGTCTTGATATACCACTGACCTCAATTCAGGCTGGGTTACGGTCAATGACACCGGTCAAAGGTCGCTTGCAGATCAAACGGGGTTATCAAAACAGTAAAATCATTGATGATACTTATAACGCCAATCCGGTTTCACTGAATGCTGCAATTAAGGTGCTGGCGTCTTATCAAGGTAAGCGCATCATGGTGCTGGGCGACATGGGAGAACTTGGTGATGATGCCAAGACCATGCATGCGAATGCAGGCAAACAGGCATTGGAAATGGGCATTGACGCACTATACACCTTGGGAGAATTGAGTCAGTTTGCCCATGCCGCATTTGGTAAACATGCCCAGCATCACCAGTCACATGATGCACTGATCGGTGCGTTAAAACAGGTTGTAGACGATAACACGACCATACTGGTGAAAGGCTCACGCGCTATACAGATGGAACGCATAGTGAATGCCTTGACGGAGGAGCAATAACGATGCTGCTCTGGTTAACTGAATACCTCAGCAATTTTGACAGTGGCTTTACTGTATTTCGCTACCTTACCCTGCGTACTATTCTTGGTGTATTGACCTCGTTGTTTATTTCGCTGGTTTTTGGACCTTATTTAATTAAGCAACTCAGTAATAAACAAATTGGTCAAAGTGTGCGTGATGATGGCCCAGAGTCACATCTGGAAAAATCGGGCACACCGACAATGGGTGGCGCGTTAATTCTGATCTCGATTGCATTCAGTACCTTGTGTTGGGCTGATTTAGGTAATCGGTTTATCTGGGTTGTGTTGTTGGTGACGCTTAGCTTTGGTGTGATCGGTCTGGTCGATGATTATCGCAAGGTGATCTATAACAACTCGAAAGGATTACCAGCAAAATTTAAATACGGTTTGCAGTCGCTGATTGCGATTATCGCCGCCAGCTATTTATACCAAACCGCATCGATTCCGGCCGAGACTGAACTGATTGTGCCGTTTGTTAAAGCCCTGGTGTTTGACCTAGGTTGGCTTTATATCATCTTGGCCTATTTTGTTGTCGTTGGATCGAGTAACGCGGTGAACCTAACCGATGGCCTGGATGGTTTGGCAATATTGCCGACTGTGATGGTCGCAGGTGCGTTAGCGATCTTTGCCTATGCTACCGGGAATGTGCGTTTTTCAGATTACCTTGGAATCCCCTATGTCCCCGGCGTCGGTGAGGTAGCTATCTTTTGTGGCGCAATGGTCGGATCGGGTCTTGGCTTCCTCTGGTTTAACACCTATCCCGCGCAGGTATTCATGGGCGATATTGGCGCACTCTCGCTCGGTGCAGCGCTGGGAATTGTCGCAGTAGTGATTCGTCAGGAACTGGCTCTGTTCATTATGGGTGGTGTATTCGTTGTTGAGACCGTGTCCGTTATTTTACAGGTGACGTCATACAAGCTCACTGGCAAACGAATTTTTCGAATGGCACCACTACACCATCACTATGAATTAAAAGGTTGGCCGGAGCCGAGAGTGATCGTTCGTTTCTGGATTATTACCGTGATTTTGGTGTTGATTGGTTTGGCTAGCCTCAAAGTACGTTGAGGAAAGCAGCTTTGTATAGTGTTGACAAACAGGAAAGATTAATGAGTACGACTAAACAACAATACGATTATGTTGTTGTCGGTCTTGGCAAGACCGGTGTTTCCTGTGTGCGTTATTTACATGAACAAAATTTTTCTGTCGCAGCAATAGATACGAGAGATATCCCACCATACCTGAATGAAATAAAACAAACCCATCCAGATGTCGATGTATTTACCGGTCAATTAGATCAGGAAGTATTGTTACGTGCTGACCATATCCTTATCAGTCCTGGAGTATCACTGCAAGAGGATGCTATTAAAGCCGCGCGTGAGAAAGGGGTTCCTGTTTATGGTGATATTGAATTATTTTGTCAGCAAGCCAAGGCACCGATCATTGCCATAACCGGCTCGAATGGTAAAAGCACGGTGACGACGTTGATCGGCGAAATCGCAAGGCAGGCCGGAATCAATGTTGAAGTCGGTGGTAACCTGGGAACACCAGCGTTGGATCTGTTGCAACAAGCTGTTCCTGAATATTACATTTTAGAGTTGTCGAGTTTTCAACTTGACGCTACTTGTTCTCTTAATGCGGTTGCCAGTGTCGTATTAAATGTCTCACCGGATCATATGGATCGTTACGATAGTGTGGATAGTTACGCTGCGTCAAAACAAAAGATTTATCGCGGTGATGGTATCAATATTATCAATGTCGATGACCCTACAGTGGCAGCGATGCGCGATCAAAAAAGATCGATACTGACTTATTCGGTAGAAATTAATGCGTCTGTTGATTTTGGTGTAACGGATATCGATGGTGAATCCTGGTTGTGCCAACATGGCAAGCCGATAATAAAACAATGCGAGTTAGGACTTAAAGGTAAACACAACCTGTCCAATGCGCTGGCAGCATTGGCGTTAGCGAAATGTTTGGATTTGCCAACTGAAGCAGCAATATCGGTGTTAAGCCGTTTTACTGGTTTGCCTCATCGTAGTCAAAAAGTTGCGAGTCTGGATGGTGTGGATTGGATTAATGATTCCAAGGCAACCAATGTCGGTTCCTGCATCGCATCAATCGAAGGCATGAGTCGTCCGGGTCAAATTATATTGATTGCGGGTGGTGATAGTAAGGAAGCTGATCTATCGGCATTAGCTGAAGTTGCTGGGCAACACCTTAAACACGCAGTACTTATTGGTGTTGATGCAAACAAAATAGCGAACGTAATCGACAAGCTTGTGCCTTATCAACATGCCAAGGATTTACCACAAGCTGTATCTTTAGCCGCAGCGCAAGCTAGCCCTGGTGATATCGTGTTACTCGCTCCTGCATGTGCCAGTCTCGACATGTTTGATAATTACCAGGTACGCGGTGAGCAGTTTGTTGCAGCAGTTCAAGCCTTGGAGAAGACCTGATGCCGACTAATAGAAAAACACAGGCTACGGTCGCCTCTCACTATCACATTAAACATCGTTTGATTGCCGGTTACGACTTGTGGTTGATGGGCATTTCACTGCTGATCATTTGCGTAGGACTAGTAATGGTGACTTCGGCATCGGTATCAATAGCAGCGAATAATTTTGATGATCCGCTGCACTATTTTTGGCGACAAGGGATAGCCGCAGGCATTGGGTTAAGTCTGGCGATATTACTGCTTAAAATACCTATGCGCTTCTGGGAAGTCATGAGTGTGCCGATGTTGATTACCGCAATCGTTATGCTGATTATGGTATTGATTCCGGGTATTGGTAAGGAAGTGAACGGCAGTATGCGTTGGGTGCAACTCGGTCCGTTCTCACTGCAAGCATCCGAGCCGGTCAAGTTTTTTATAATCGCCTATCTGGCCGGTTATATCGTGCGTCATCAGGATACGGTACAAACTGACTTTGCCGGTTTTATACGTCCCATTGGCGTGCTGACATTGATCTCTGGTTTGTTATTGATGGAGCCGGATTTCGGTGCCAGTGTTGTATTGTTTGCGACCGCACTTGGCATGTTGTTTATGGGCGGCGTGCCGTTGAGTCGTTTTTTTGCATGGGTGGCTGTTGCTTTTAGTGCCCTGTTAACGCTGGCGATTCTCTCTCCCTATCGTATGCAACGTTTGATGAGTTTTGTTGATCCGTGGAAAGATCCTTACGACAGTGGCTTCCAGTTGACCCAGGCCTTGATTGCGTTCGGTCGTGGCGAATGGCTGGGTGTCGGTTTGGGTAGCAGCATTCAGAAGTTATTTTATCTGCCGGAGGCGCATACGGATTTTGTATTTGCCGTACTGGCAGAGGAGCTTGGACTCACCGGCAGTTTGATCATGATCCTGCTGTTTTCATTTATTGTCTGGCGAGCGTTTGTCATTGGTCATCTTGCTGAACGCGTGGAGAAATATTTTGCTGCCTATTTTGCCTATGGTATTGGTTTGATCATCGGGATTCAGGCTTACATTAACATTGGTGTGAATATGGGCGTGTTACCGACCAAAGGCTTGACCTTACCTTTGATGAGTTATGGCGGTAATAGCCTAATTACTTTTTGTATGTTGTTAGGTGTGTTGCTGCGAATCGAATATGAGAATCGTCAGGATACGCGCAACATTGTTTCCAAAGTGGTGACTGCCTATGCCTGATAAAACCATATTGATCATGGCAGGCGGCACCGGTGGTCATGTTTATCCGGCACTGGCAGTTGCCGATTATCTCAAAGAGCGTGGCTTTGAATTATGCTGGTTGGGAACAGATAAAGGGCTTGAGTCAAGAGTCGTGCCTGAGCATGGCTATAAGCTGATGAAGATTAGTGTCAGTGGTGTTCGAGGTAAGGGTCTGTTGAAAATCTTTATGGCGCCGATCATGATTGTTATGGCCTTATCGCAGGCACTGGTTATTATGAAGCAACTAAAACCCTCAGCGGTATTAGGTATGGGTGGCTTTGCCAGCGGTCCAGGAGGGATTGCAGCCTGGTTAATGCGCATTCCTTTACTCATTCATGAGCAGAATGCGATCGCAGGTTTGACCAATAAGTTGTTGGCACCGTTTTCAAAAACAGTGATGTCTGCCTTTCCTAATGTGTTTACATCAGACAACGTGCATGTGCTTGGTAATCCGGTGCGTAACGAGATTACTGATATTGAACCGCCTTCGATGCTCCGTTACGAGCAAAGAGAGTCGTTACAAGTGTTAATACTTGGCGGTAGTCTTGGTGCCAAGGCGTTGAATGAAAGCGTGCCGGAGGCACTGGCTAAAATAGAAAAATGCCAGTTATCGATTCGTCATCAATGTGGCGTCAAACACGAAACCGCCACTCGGGAAAAATATTCCAGTTTAGGTCTTACTGCTGATGTACGACCTTTCATCGATAACGTTGCCGAGAGTTATCGTTGGGCAGATGTCGTCATTTGTCGTGCTGGTGCGTTAACGATTGCTGAGCTGGCTGCAACCGGTGTGGGTTCCATTCTGATTCCTTTCCCTTATGCAGTAGATGATCATCAAACCGCGAATGCGAAATACTTAACCGAGAGTGATGCGGGTATCTTGTTGCAAGAGAGTCAGTTATCGACGAGTAAATTAAAACAGTTGATCGAACGCTTTTGTCACTCGCGTCAGTACTGCATTGATATGGCAAAAAATGCCCGCGCGTTGGCCAAGCCGGATGCCACCGCGAATGTTGCCAGACTGTGTATGGAGGTGGCCAATGCCTGACTTGCATTCACATGGCATGGGCAGGGTTAAGCATATCCATTTTATAGGGATCGGTGGTGCCGGTATGGGAGGGATTGCTGAGGTATTGAGTAACCTTGGTTACACCGTTACCGGTTCTGATATTAAAGAGAATATTGTGACGCGTCGTTTGCAGACACTCAATATTCATATTCTGATTGGGCATCAAATTGAAAACATAGGTGATGCCGATGTTGTCGTAATTACCTCGGCGATTAAAGAAGATAATCCTGAGCTTCAAGCGGCAAGAGAAAACCGTATACCGGTGGTCAGGCGTGCTGAGATGCTTGCTGAGTTGATGCGCTTTAGTAAAGGCATTGCCATTGCCGGCACGCATGGCAAGACCACCACTACCAGCCTGGTCGCTAGTGTGCTTGCCGAAGGAAAATTGGATCCAACTTACGTCATTGGTGGCTTATTAAATAGCTCAGGTAGTCATGCGAAATTGGGAAGCGGTAACTATATCGTGGCTGAAGCTGATGAGAGTGACGCATCGTTTTTACACCTGTATCCGGTTATTTCAGTCATTACAAATATTGACGCAGATCATCTTGATACCTATGGCGGTGACTTTGCCAACTTGAGACATCACTTTGTGGAATTTTTGCATCAACTGCCTTTTTATGGACTGGCAGTGTTATGCATTGATGATGAAGGTGTAAGGAAAATATTACCCGAGGTCACAAAACCGATTGTGACTTACGGTATCGATTTTGAAGCGGACTACAACGCTGAATTACTGCGCCAGGAACATAACAAGACCTGGTTTAAGGTATCAACCAAACATAACAAGGACTGGCTTGAAGTCGAACTCAACTTACCGGGTAAACATAATCTGCTTAATGCATTGGCATCAATTGCGATAGCGCATCAACTCGGAATCAGGGACGAGGATATTATTCATGCTTTGAAAAATTTTCAGGGTATTTCCAGACGTTGCCATGTACGTGGCAATGTAATGATCAATAAACACGCCGTCACATTAATTGATGACTACGCCCATCACCCGACTGAGATTAAGGCCTGTTTTAAAGCGATACAGCAAGGTTGGAAAGATTGTCGATTGGTCGTGATATATCAGCCTCATCGTTATACCCGGATGCGCGATCTGTTTGAAGATTTTTGTCGGGTGCTATCTGTGGCCGATCACCTGTTAATCCTTGATGTTTATCCTGCAGGAGAAAAACCGATTACAGGGGCTGATAGTCGATCACTGTGTCGTGCAGTTCGGTTGCGTGGCAAGGTCGATCCCATTTTCATCGAAGATGGTGACGCCATTCCCGAGATTCTTGAGGGTGTGATTGCAGATAACGATGTGTTGTTGACGTTGGGTGCTGGTGATATCGGTGCGACCTCAAGAAAATTATTTGAACATTATTCAGGAGCCGTCCATTAACCCGTATGAGCTTACTCAGTGAATTTCCGGAGATACGATCACAATCGTTGATGAACAAGATGATGCAAACAAGTATTGATGAAACTGCGTTAAGAGGTGACCTTAAACGGGATGAGCCGATGTCACATCATACCTCATGGAAAACGGGAGGTAACGCTGATTTTTATTATAGCCCGGCTGATATAGAAGACCTTGCCATGTTCATAGCGATGTTGCCCAAGTCGTTGCCCATATTCTGGGTAGGCAATGGCAGTAATCTGCTAGTTCGCGATGCTGGCGTAAGCGGTGCCGTTGTTTCTATTGCCGGTGTGTTGGATAGCTTTGAGATATTGGGTGATAACAAACTGAAGCTAGGTGCTGGTCTGGCCTGTGCTAAGGCCGCTCGCAACGCTGCCAAACAGGGCCTATCCGGCATTGAATTTTTAGCCGGTATCCCTGGCACTATTGGTGGCGCGTTGGCGATGAATGCTGGTGCCTACGGCGGAGATACCTGGCAGTGTGTTGAACAAGTCGAAATAATGAATCGCAGTGGCGATGTCAGGACATTACAGCGTGAGCAATTTGAAGTGGCATATAGAAGCGTTTCTATTGCCAAGGATGAATGGTTTATCTCTGCAACGGTAAAACTGGAGAAGAAAGACAGCGAGAAAATTCGTGAACAGATCCGAACTATGCTTAGCGAAAGGGCTGATGCACAGCCGCTTGGACAATTAAGTTGCGGTTCGGTGTTTCGTAACCCAGAAGGCGATTATGCTGCCCGATTAATTGAGGCTTGCGGACTCAAGGGTCATGCAATAGGCGGTGCCTGCGTATCTGACAAACATGCCAATTTCATTATCAATACTGGATCAGCGACATCTACCGATATCGAGCAATTAATCGAACATGTCAGGCACCGTGTTGCTGAGAAGTTTACTATCGAACTGATTCCTGAAGTGAGGATGATTGGTGACCAAGTTGACGAGGTGAGTCACTGATGCAGTTGACGTCTTATAAACCTGCCGGATTTGGCCATGTTGCTGTATTAATGGGTGGCGTATCTGCCGAGCGAGAGATATCACTCGAGAGCGGCCAGGCAGTGTTTGATGCATTGGTGAAAAAAGAGGTTGAAACCAGTTTGATTGATTTCAAACCCAATCAATTTCATCTATTGCAGGAAAATAATTTTGACCGTGTGTTTATTGCATTGCATGGACGAGGTGGTGAGGATGGCACCATACAAGGGGCGCTTGAGACGATTGGCCTGCCTTATTCCGGTTCTGGTGTGATCGGTTCAGCACTGGCCATGGATAAGGTTCGCAGTAAAGCCATCTGGCAACAAGCCAATTTATCAACCCCTTTTGCCGTTGAACTGAATCAATCATCCGACTGGCAGGCAGTGGGCGAAAGACTCTCTTTTCCTCTGATGGTTAAGCCGGTCAGGGAAGGATCAAGTATCGGTGCGACAAAAGTCAATGCGATTGAAGAGCTGGAACCAGCCTGGCAAAAAGCGAACAGCCATGATCCAAGAGTCATGGCTGAAAAATGGATAGAGGGCGATGAATATACCGTTCCAATACTGAACAATCAGGTCTTACCCATGATTAAGCTTGAGACCAAGCGCGAGTTTTATAACTACGAGGCCAAATATGAAGACGAAGACACAAAATATATTTGCCCTTGCGGACTTGATGGCAATCGTGAAAAGGATTTAGGTGAAATAGCATTAGCAGCATGCCAACAGCTGGATGTATCTGGTTGGGCCAGAGTCGACATGATGGTCGATGCCAATCAACAAGCATGGTTAATCGAGGTAAACACCGTACCGGGTATGACCAGTCACAGCCTGGTACCGATGAGTGCAAAACAGGCCGGTATTGAATTTGAAGAACTGGTATTGCAGATACTTGCTTCAAGTTTTGCTAATGATTCAGAGGCAGGTCGCTTATGAGTATGGATATGGTTGCCGACCCGCATAAGCTTGATTTCGACAAGCATTACCCGAACAGCCGAAGACATCGTTTACTAGGGAGTCTGCTAGCCGCTTTACTGATTAGTGTAACCGTTTGGGGCGGGATGCATTTATCCAAGCCTGATACCTTGCCGATAAAACAGGTGCGTATCGAGGGTGATTTTACTCACCTGTCGCCCGTCGACTTGCAGTTGCTCGTTACGGACAAGGTTCGGGGCGGTTTTTTTAGCCTTAATGTTGACGCAGTGAGACTTGCCTTGTTGGCAGAGCCTTGGGTGAATCAGGTGAGTGTGCAGCGAGTCTGGCCCGATGCCTTACGTGTGATTGTGACAGAGCAGATACCTGCTGTACGTTGGGGAGACAAAGGCCTATTAAATCAGCAAGGTGAATATTTTGAGCCTGAGCTGGTATCGATCCCACTAACACTACCGTTATTGTCGGGACCAAAAGGTTCGGAGGCCATGTTATTAAAACGGTTTTATGACATGCAACAGCAACTTCGAATGATTGGTTTCAATATTGTTTTGCTGTTACTTGATGAACGACGAGCCTGGTCATTTGAACTCGACAGTGGTATTCGAGTCGTGTTGGGTCGTCGAGACTTTGAACAACGCTTTGAACGATTTTTAACGCTTATTCCAACTACGCTATCCGGTCGACATCAACAAACTGAATCGATCGATATGCGATATACCAACGGGTTTTCTATCAAATGGAAAAAATAACAGTACCAACATATGTAGCTGATAACAGGCGGGCGCAGCATGGCTAAGAAAACGGATAAAAATTTAATCGTAGGTCTCGACATCGGTACCTCCAAGGTTGTTGCTATTGTTGGAGAGATTACGCTGGATGACGAGATTGAGATTATTGGTATCGGCTCTAACCAATCACGCGGTTTGAAAAAAGGCGTGGTGGTGAATATTGAATCTACTGTGCATTCGATTCAGCGAGCAGTCGAAGAAGCCGAATTAATGGCGGGTTGTGAAATTCATTCGGTTTATACCGGTATCGCCGGTAGTCATATTCGCAGTCTGAATTCGCATGGCATTGTCGCTATTCGCGATAACGAAGTCTCGCACGGCGATGTTGATCGCGTTATCGATGCGGCCAAAGCCGTCGCGATTCCCGCCGATCAAAAGATACTGCATATCTTGCCGCAGGAATTCATTATTGATAATCAGGAAGGGGTCAAAGAGCCTATCGGTATGTCAGGTGTCAGGCTTGAATCAAAGGTGCACATGGTAACAGGGGCGGTCAGTGCAGCCCAAAATATTGTTAAGTGTGTACGTCGCTGTGGACTTGAGGTCGATGACATCATCCTTGAACAGCTTGCATCAAGCTATGCGGTATTAACCGATGATGAAAAAGATCTCGGTGTGTGCATGATCGACATCGGTGGTGGCACAACCGATATTGCAGTATTTACTGATGGTGCCATACATCATACCGCCGTGATCCCGATTGCCGGTGACCAAGTGACGAATGATATCGCTGTCGCGTTACGCACCCCAACTCAACACGCAGAAGATATTAAAGTGCAATACGCCTGCGCACTGACACAGCTTGCCAACCATGATGAAAGTATTGAAGTCCCAAGCGTAGGTGATCGACCTTCGCGACGTTTGGCCCGACAAACCCTGGCTGAAGTGGTACAGCCTCGCTACGAAGAATTATTTTCTTTAGTACAGGCAGAGCTGCGGCGCAGTGGTTATGAAAGTCTGATTGCCGCAGGCATTGTTCTGACTGGCGGTAGCTCAAAGATGGAGGGTGCGATTGAATTGGCAGAAGAGATCTTCCATATGCCAGTGAGATTGGGCGTGCCTCAATATGTCTCAGGCTTATCCGACGTGGTGAAAAGTCCGATTTATTCAACCGGCGTGGGTTTGTTGTTATTTGGAAAACGGCAGGTACAGGAAGGGGGAGAACAGATTCATATTACAGAAGGTTTTAACGGTGTGTTTGAAAGAATGAAAAATTGGTTTCAGGGTAATTTTTAGTTGTTAACGAATCATTAATTTACAGTAGGAGGAAATGACATGTTTGAACTAGTCGATGCAGCGAATCAGGCTGCAATAATAAAAGTCATTGGTGTCGGTGGCGGTGGCGGTAATGCGCTACAGCACATGTTAGGGGCGAGTATTGAAGGCGTTGAGTTTATCTGTGCCAATACTGATGCGCAGGCCTTAAAAAACTCCAGTGCAAAAACGGTGTTACAACTTGGTTGTAATATGACCAAAGGACTGGGCGCTGGTGCAAACCCTGATGTGGGTCGTCAGGCGGCATTGGAAGATCGCGATCGCCTGATGGATGTACTTGATGGATCGGATATGGTTTTTATCACTGCCGGCATGGGTGGCGGAACCGGAACCGGAGCAGCGCCAATAGTGGCTCAAGTCGCAAAAGAAATGGGTATCTTAACTGTTGCCGTCGTAACGCGACCGTTTGCGTTTGAAGGCAAGAAACGTGCAGCCGTGGCTGACGAGGGTATTGTTGAGTTGAGTCAATATGTTGATTCATTAATTACGATACCTAATGAGAAGTTACTTAGCGTGCTCGGCCGTGACGTTAGTTTGCTAAATGCTTTCAGCGCCGCCAATGATGTCCTCTTAGGTGCGGTTCAGGGTATTGCCGAACTGATTACCTGTCCAGGTTTGATTAATGTTGACTTTGCTGATGTCAGAACCGTTATGTCTGAAATGGGTATGGCTATGATGGGATCAGGCAAAGCCCAGGGCGAGGAGCGCGCCAAAGTGGCTGCCGAGGCAGCGATATCAAGTCCTCTGCTGGAAGATGTGAACCTTTCTGGTGCGAGAGGTATCCTGGTCAACATCACTGCGGGTATGGATTTATCTATTGGTGAGTTTGATGAGGTTGGCAGCACAGTCAAGGAATTTGCCTCTGAGAATGCGACAGTGGTTGTTGGAACAGTGATCGATCCAGAGATGTCTGGTGATATTCGCGTGACCATTGTTGCGACAGGATTGGGCAATTTGATGAAAGAAGATGCATCACGCATCAAATTGGTTCAAAATGCAGATGTCAGTGTTGACTACAAAGACTTGGATCGCCCAACAGTGATGAGAAATCAGGTAAGCGAGGATGATGAGGTAAAACCGAGCAGTGATGCGGATTACCTTGATATACCGGCTTTTTTAAGGAGACAAGCTGACTAAATTTTGAATTTTAATGTTATAGTAAGTAGCTGATTTGCGTTGGCAAATAGCATAATGATGTTAGTGGCATTAAAATTGCTTATTTTACAAGCATATAACAAAAAAAAGTTACAAAAAATAGCAGGTTATTAGTTCACATGATCAAGCAACGCACGTTGAAAAATGTTATCCGCGCCACTGGCGTTGGCTTGCATACCGGCAAAAAAGTGTTTTTGACACTCAGACCGGCGCCGGTCAATTCAGGCATTATCTTTAGACGTGTGGATTTGGATCCTGCGGTAGAGCTCCCTGCCAGACCTGACTACGTCGGCGATACACAGCTTTCCACAACACTGGTTAAAGACGATGTACGTATCTCTACGGTTGAACATTTGTTGTCTGCATTAGCCGGTTTTGGAATTGATAACGCTTATATTGATCTTAGCGCTGATGAAGTTCCGATCATGGATGGTAGTGCAGGACCGTTTGTCTTTTTGATTCAATCGGCCGGAGTGGAAGAACAAAGCGCGGCGAAAAAGTTTATGCGTATTAAACAGACTGTGCGTGTGGAACATAATGGTAAATGGGCCATGTTTGAACCTTTCGAGGGGTTTAAGGTTGGCTTTACTATTGAATTTGATCATCCCGTGTTTAATGAGCGCAATTGCCAGGCAGAGATTGATTTTTCTACTACCTCTTTTGTTAAGGAAGTCAGTCGAGCGAGGACATTCGGCTTCATGCGTGACGTAGAGTTACTGAGAGAGAATAATCTGGCATTGGGTGGCAGTCTGGATAACGCGGTTGTGGTTGATGACTATCGAATACTGAACGAAGACGGGCTTCGTTATGAGGATGAATGTGTCAAACACAAGATCCTGGATGCAATTGGTGACCTCTATTTACTGGGGCACAGCCTGATTGGCTCTTTCAAGGGCTATAAATCAGGACATGCATTAAATAATGCTTTATTGATGAAGCTAATTGCTGATGAGAGTGCTTGGGAACTGGCCAGTTTTGAAGATGAATATAAAGC
Organism: Gammaproteobacteria bacterium; assembly: GCA_028279365.1. GTDB lineage: Bacteria > Pseudomonadota > Gammaproteobacteria > Eutrophobiales > Eutrophobiaceae > JANQNX01. Next base: position 108,684 of record JANQNX010000015.1, read on the forward strand.
ACCGATATCGTTCATGCAGGCAATATCTGCAAATTAAATGTATAAAAATAACTATCAGGTGTTTTGCGCTATTTTAAGTAAGCTTTGTTTTAGCGCTTCATCCTGAATACTTTCAGCAGCCAAACTTAATACGCTTGCACTCTGGTTTGAAAGTTTGTTTGATTTTGTAATCGTTGCCGGGGTATTTGGTTCGGTTTTTGCAATTTTAATCCTGACTGTCTTGATTCGTTTCAGGTTCAGTTCAGTATTAAGCGTATTGAGTATAAACGGTATATGATAACGGAGACGCGTTGCCCAGGCAGATGATGTTGTCAATAAAACAGCGACATCCTCGGTAATATTGGCTAATTCGAATTTATCGCTGAAGCTGTTATCAAGCTTATTTTTGAGTTTTTGTTCGATATCGTGAATTGTTTGGGCTTTTTTGATTAGACTTTTTAAATCAAACTTGTCAGATTTAAGGATAGAGGCCAGTGACTTGGCGGCATTATCAGGATGCATAATGATAAATATAAAGAAAGAGGCGTTTACGGTAAAAGAGTACTAGCGACATGCAGGTAATTCTAGTATCAAAAAATAAAAAGAAAAGCCGGGCGTTAAATATCGGTCCGGTCAATATGCTTGCCTGTTTATTGGCGGTTGTTGCTATCGTCATGTTGTTTTTTCAAGCTGGCAAGCAGCAGGCGTTGGATGTGACCCGACATTCTATAGAATCACTCTATGCCCAGGCGACACCAGTCTGGAGTCATGAAATCGAACTGCAGCAAAGTATGCTCAACAAAGCCCAGCAAAATGCAGAAAAAAACCTTGATGCATTGGCAACCAGACTCAGTAAGTTACAGGCTCATGTAATGCGTCTGGATGCACTGGGATCCAGATTAGCAGACATGGCAGATATTAATGATATTGACTTCGATATTGATACCGTGCCCGGCATTGGTGGTCCGCGTTCAGACCTTAGCAGCGAGTCTATGCAAGTTGCCGATTTTATTACCTCACTGGAGCGACTCAGCTTGAAAATCAAGGATCGTGCAGAAAAGCTGTCTGCGATGGAGTCCATGTTAATAGACAGAACCTTGCACAGTGAAACCCTACCGGTAGGCAAACCGACTAACCACGGCTGGGTGTCATCATTATTTGGTATGCGTGCAGATCCCATCACGGGCAAAAAAGAATTTCATGAAGGCATTGATTACGCTGGTAAAACTGGCTCCCCGATCAACGCCGTCGCCGCTGGCATTGTAACTTGGTCAGGAATGCGCTATGGCTATGGCAATATGGTGGAAATTAATCACGGTAATGGTTATCAAACACGTTATGCCCATAACAAAAAGAATTTAGTTGCTGTCGGTGAAAAAGTTGAAAAAGGGCAGGTCATAGCGCTAATGGGTTCCTCCGGAAGGGCTACCGGCTCTCATGTTCATTTTGAAGTTGTCAGTAATGGCAAAGCTGTCAATCCTGCAAAAATCCGTTCGATAAATTAATCTTCATTCCAAGCTGATTTCCGCATAGAATTCAGGGCTGCTCGCCCTTGGAACAGCGAAACTCGATATGATTATTAAACTGGCTCAAAAAATATTTGGTACCCGTAATGAACGGGTGGTGAAGGGATTATTCAAGCTAACTAAAGAAATCAATGCGCTTGAGGACTCTCTGGCCGATCTCGAAGACAGCCATTTTCCTGCAAAAACCCAAGCATTAAAAACGCAGCTTGCAGAAGGAAAAAGTCTGGAGAGCTTGTTACCAGAGGCGTTTGCCTTAGTGCGGGAAGGCAGTCGTCGTCGACTCAATATGCGTCACTTCGATGTTCAGCTCATCGGTGGCATGGTCTTGCATGATGGCAATATTGCTGAAATGCGTACTGGCGAAGGTAAAACACTGGTTGCGACTTTAGCGGCTTACCTGAATGCGTTATCCGGTAAGGGTGTACATGTCGTCACCGTTAATGATTATCTTGCCAGACGTGATGCCGAATGGATGGGACAGCTGTATGAGTTTCTGGGTTTAACGACTGGCGTTATTGTATCCGGTTTATCCATGGAAGAGCGTAAAGCAGCTTATCAATGCGATATTACTTACGGTACCAATAATGAATTTGGCTTCGATTATCTTAGGGACAACATGGCATTTACTCCTGAGGGCCGTGTACAACGAGGGTTGAATTTTGCCATCGTTGATGAAGTTGACTCCATTCTTATTGATGAGGCCAGGACACCATTAATTATCTCCGGCGCAGTGGATGATCGCACCGATCTCTATATCAAGATCGATAAATTAATCCCTTATCTGGATAAACAGCTGGTCGAAGACGGACCGGGCGATTTCAGTATTGATGAAAAATCCAAACAGGCTTATTTAACTGAGTCAGGCCACGATCATATCGAGCAGTTACTCAGAGATAACGGTATCATCGAAGCTAACCAGACACTTTACGACCCGGTTAATATCGGCATCCTGCATCACCTAAATGCGGCCCTGCGTGCGCATCATTTATTCAAAATAGATGTGGATTATCTGGTGAAAAATAATGCCGTGGTTATTGTCGATGAATTTACCGGGCGTACTATGGAAGGTCGTCGCTGGTCAGATGGTTTACATCAGGCCATCGAAGCCAAAGAGGGTGTGCCGATTCAGAATGAGAATCAAACCCTGGCGTCTATCACCTATCAAAATTATTTCCGTTTGTATTCCAAGCTATCGGGTATGACCGGTACGGCAGATACGGAAGCGTTTGAGTTTCAACAAATATATGGGCTGGAAGTTATTGTTATTCCAACACATAAGCCAATGATTCGTGACGATCAAAGTGATGTAGTATTTCTCACCGCAAAAGAAAAATATGATGCGATTATTGAAGATATAAAATCAGCTCAGGAAAACCAGCAGCCGGTATTGGTCGGAACTGCGTCTATTGAAGTATCGGAATACTTATCCGGCTTAATGAAAAAAGAAAATATCCAGCACAAAGTACTAAATGCGAAATTTCATGAAAAGGAAGCCGAGATTATTGAACAAGCAGGTCGACCCGGTGCGGTAACCATCGCGACAAACATGGCTGGCCGCGGTACCGATATTGTACTCGGCGGTAATTATGAAGCCGAATTAAAAGCCTTAACCGATGCTGACGATGATGTGAAAGCTAGATTAATTGAAGATTGGCAACAGCGTCACGATAAGGTTATCGATAGTGGTGGCTTACATATTATTGGTACCGAGCGTCATGAATCAAGACGTATTGATAACCAGTTAAGGGGACGCTCAGGCAGGCAGGGCGATCCCGGTTCCAGTCGGTTTTATTTATCGCTTGAAGACAATTTGATGCGTATTTTTGCGTCGGAGAAAGTGTCTGCCATTATGCAAAAACTGGGTATGGAAGAGGGTGAGGCGATTGAATCGAAACTTGTGACTCGCGCAATTGAAAATGCCCAACGCAAAGTGGAAGCGCATAACTTTGATATTCGTAAACACTTACTGGAATTCGACGACGTAGCTAACGATCAGCGTAAAGTTATCTATGAGCAGCGCAATGATCTGCTTGATGGCGAGCATATTGCCGAAGAAGTCAAGGCCATGCGTAATGATGTGGTGAATGATGTTATTGATGAGTTTATGCCGCGTGCCAGTATGGATGAAATGTGGGATATAAAAGGTTTGGAAGATGCATTGTTGCATGAATTTGATGTGACACTACCACTACAGGATTGGCTTGATGAAGATAAATCCTTACACGAGGAATCGTTGAGAGAAAAGATTCATGCCAGTCTGGAAACTATTGCGTTAGAGAAAGAAACTTTGATTACGCCAGACTTAATGCGTCGAATTGAAAAGCAGATTATGTTGGATGTCCTGGATCGTCATTGGAAAGACCATTTGGTAGCAATGGACCAGCTTCGACAAGGCATTCATCTCAGGAGTTTTGCTGCTAAAAACCCTAAACAGGAATACAAACGTGAAGCATTTGATTTATTTGTGCAGTTATTAGCTAATGTCAAACATGATGTCATTGTATTCTTGTTTAAGGTAAATATAAGGACTGAGCAGGATGTCGAGATGGCGGAAAAGAAAGAGCCACAAAGAGATATGAATTTTTCTCATCCCGCTGCAGAGAACAGCTTACAAACGAATGAACAGGAAACACCACAGAAACCTGCAGTTCAGCCCTTTACCCGTAACCAGCCTAAAATTGGCAGGAATCAACCTTGCCCCTGTGGTTCAGGCAAGAAATATAAACAGTGTCACGGTAAGCTTAATTAAGTTTTGTCATAAGATGGCTGTCAACCTGACCGCACCTGAGCAGCTTACTCCAATTAATGGAATTAACATCGCTAGCTGTCATGCTGGTATTTATGAGCATCGTAATGATTTTTGCCTGATTCAGTTCGCTGAAACAAGTCAGGTAGCGGCTGTCTTCACCAAAAATAAATTCTGCGCTGCTCCGGTAAGTATTGCTAAACGACATCTCGAGCAAAATAAATCGACAAGCCTGCTTATCAATTCTGGTAATGCTAATGCCGGGACAGGTAAACAAGGTCAGTCCGACGCACTGCAACTTTGTCTTACATTGTCATCTAAACTAGGTTGTCAACCAGAGCAGATCTTGCCATTTTCGACAGGTGTTATTGGCGAATATTTACCTGTAGAAAAAATGGAAAACAGTATTGATACGCTGATTAGTTCATTATCTGATTCCAATTGGTTGAGCGCTGCAGAAGCAATCATGACCACTGATACAGTGGCAAAAGGTATTAGCAAAACATTTCGTATCGGTGACAAAAAGATCACGATTACTGGTATTGCAAAAGGTTCGGGCATGATACGACCTGATATGGCGACCATGCTGGCTTTTATTGGCACTGATTTACAGATTGATCAATCTTTGTTGCAAACAACGCTAAAAGAAATCGTCGAGCAAAGTTTTAATCGAATTACCGTTGATGGGGATACATCGACCAATGATTCCTGCGTTATAATAGCAACCGGTTGCGCAGATAACTATTTGATTAGCAGCAAAAATGATGATGGCTATGAAGCTTTTTATCAGTGCTTACTTGATGTTTGTCGTCATCTGGCATGCGCCATTATCCGGGATGGTGAAGGTGCGACAAAATTTATTACTATTCATGTCAATCATGGTAGTTGTGAAGAAGACTGCCTAAAGGTGGCATATCGCGTTGCCGAATCCTTATTGGTCAAAACAGCTTTTACCGCCTCTGATCCGAATTGGGGTCGACTGCTCTCAGCCATTGGTAATGCAGATACTCAGCAATTTGATATTAATAAAGTTAACGTTTACCTGGGCAATGTCAGCATTATTCGCTATGGTGAACGCGCTGAGGAATATCAAGAACTTGCAGGTAAAGCAGTCATGATGGAAGCAGAAATTATTGTCGATATCGATCTGGGCGTTGGTCAGGCCAATACGACTATTTGGACTACCGATCTATCCTATGACTATATCAAGATAAACGCTGAATACAGAACATAGTGATGTCCAGGCGAGTTCGCGTTGCGGCCGGTGTTATCTACAGTAACAACAAAAAAAGTGTGCTGCTATCCAGGCGTAAGCATGATCAACATTTACCGAATTTATGGGAATTTCCGGGTGGTAAAATTGAGTCCCATGAATCTGCCGAGCAGGCGCTAGAACGCGAGTTAAGCGAAGAGCTTGGTATTAAAATTTCTTGTCCTCATTACTTAATGACGGTTGATCATGACTACAAGGATAAAAATGTCAGTCTGGAAATCTATGAAATATTTGATTGGCAAGGAAAAGAGCAGGGAAGAGAAGGCCAGCAAATTGAATGGGTATCAATAGAGTCATTACGAAATAAAACGATGCCCGAGGCAAACCTGAGTATTGTTAACAGGTTATTACTATCAGATGTGATTCTGATAAGTAAAGATGAATATGCTGATTACAATGAATTACTTAATGTGCTGGAAAATTGTATCGAAAGTGGTTTAAGCATGTTTCAACTAAGGTTAAAAGATGAAAAGCACGAACAGCTCAAAGAGGTCCTTGGCAGTATTAACCGAATTACTATGAATAATAATGTATCAGTGATATTAAATGGTTCACCTGATTTGATTGATACCCATCCTATCGATGGCATTCATCTTAATAGTCAACGATTGAAGTCCTATGACTCAAGGCCTATCTCTAAAAAATACTTATTAAGCGCATCCTGTCATAATCAAGATGAAATAGCGCACGCATTAAAGTTAGATGTTGATTATCTATTCATCTCACCAGTTAAACCAACACAGACGCATGTTGAAGCACAGCCATTATATTGGGATAAATTTGCTGATTTGTGTCGTCTAAGTAAACGGCCTGTCTATGCTTTAGGCGGCATGACTTCGGATGACATGAAGCAAGCAAAAGCAAACGGTGCAAAAGGTATCGCAATGATTAGTGCAGTATGGCGGACGACACGTCCTGCAAATGTGATACGTCAATGTTTCAATGCTTTAGATTAGTATTGCTTGCTGTTTCATCAAAGTAGATTTCTTTTTGCGGGATAGTGTAAGACTCGTCCAGCCACTCACCGAAGTCAATCAGCCTGCAACGATCAGAACAGAACGGCCGACAGGGATTCTCTTTGTTAAGAGAAATGAGTTTTTCACAATTGGGACAACGGGCCAGTGTAGTCATAGTATGCAGCAGTGCAGCTCAAACTCTACATTTGAATCAGTCTGGATTGGTCTGTCAGCCGAGTCATTACTTTGCATAAAGCGAACAGTGAATCGATGTTTCCCACCGCTGATCTCTGGATAGAAAGAGCTGACTTCGGGCAAGAGTACGCGTATTAGTTGGCATGAAAGATTGGGTTCAATTGGTCTTTGATAAAAACCCTCTTCTGCGGTTTCTGTGCTGGGATTCGTGCTGTTGCGAAGCATTTCCAATGCGAATTCCACCGCCTGTTTGATTGGTTCGATATCCTTAAACCAGTTCTGAATATCATGACGTTTTTTTTGTATCGGCAAGTTTAGCCAGTGATGAAATCTGGGTAAGTCAAAATTGCAGGTGCCACCGGGTATGCTGGTGCGCTGTTTAAAGCTATTGACTAATTCACTGGTCTTTAAACTATTGCCTGGTTGATAATCGCTTTCCCTCAGTTTTTTTAGTATTTGTATAATATTTTCATTGATAGCAACGAGCCTGGATTGATCAACAGCGGGATTATCTTTTAAGGAAATTAGCATAGAGGAATGTTTTTCGAGCTCTTTAATGAGTTCTGCTTTCAAATCGGAGCGGGACAGCAGATCCACAATTTCTAACATGGATTCCAGCAAAAAACGAAAATCCCAGGAAGTCGATTGATCATAGCGAGACTCAATAATACTGAACAGGTGCTCTAACCGTAGAAAATTACGAACTCGTTCGTTTAATGGTTGTTCATAGATGATCTTTTTCTGCACAGTATTTTTCTTTATTCAGGGCTGGTAGCCATAGCGAGATAGCTATTATGGAGTTTCTTTATTTTATCATGCAGTAAATCGATACTGATAGAATTATCGATAACATCATCGGCAAATTTGTTTCGCTGTTCGCGGTTAATCTGGGTAGATATGATGTTTCTGGCCGCTTCGTCACTATGGCTATCTCTATTCATCAGCCTGTCTAGCTGGGTTTCATATGGAGTATCAACGACCAGTATGCGATCAAATTTATCCATGGTATTAGTTTCCACAAGTAGTGGTATGACGACAATACAATATGGGAAGTCTAACATCACCGAACGGCGATCAATTTCCTCAAAAACCAAAGGGTGAAGTATATTTTCCAACGCTTTTTTTTTCTCCTGGTTGTTAAAAATAATTTCGCTCAGTTTTTTCCTGTTTAGCATTCCATTATTATCAATAATGTCAGTACCAAACAGATCGATAATCTCGTGATAAGCCGGTTTATTGGCTTGTGTGATTTCCCTGGTGATGATGTCGCAGTCTATTATCGGGACGCCCAGATTTGAAAAACAGTCGGATACTGTTGTTTTACCGCTGGCGATACCGCCAGTCATTGCAACCTTAAAAGGTACAGGCATGATTATAAAAAGGCGTTCAAATACACTGACATTAGATAAGGTCCCCAAAGCATCGCTACCCAGCCAGCAATAGCAAGATAAGGCCCAAACGGAATAGGTATGGTTCTATCATGAGATCGAAAGAAAATAAGTAACAGGCCGATGGTGGCGCCAACTAATGACGATAACACAATGATCAATGGCAATAACTGCCAGCCAAACCAGGCTCCAAATACAGCCAGTAATTTAAAGTCGCCATGTCCCATACCTTCCTTGCCGGTGACCAGCTTGAAAACAATATAAACTGACCATAGCGAACCGTAACCAAAAATTGCACCTAGCACACTTGATTCGAGCGTCGTGAAAATTCCAAAATAGTTAATTGAGATACCAAGCCATAAAAATGGAAGCGTAATATCATCCGGGAGTAACTGTTGATCATAGTCAATTAATGATAATGCAATAAGCGCATAAGTCAGACTAAGTGCGAACAATGTTTGCAAACTTACGCCAAAATAATTAGCAACAATAATAGCGAGCAGGCCTGTTGCCAATTCAATCAGGGGATAACGGATTGATATTTGCGCACCACAGTTACTGCATTTACCTTTCAGAAACAAATAGCTAATAATCGGGATGTTTTCGATGGCTGTTATTTGGTGTCCACAGGATTGACAGCGTGAACGGGGCAGAATCAAGTCGAATCGATTATGATCCTGTGGCTGTTCTATTTCTAACAATTCACAACACTGCTGTTTCCAGTCCCTGTGCATCATGACCGGAAGTCGATAGATGACGACATTTAAAAAGCTGCCGATTAACAGGCTGAAGATAAATACGCTAGTAAGAAAAAAAAACGGATTTTGGGTGAAAAATGTAAGAAGTAAAGACACGTAATCGCGGTTTGCTATGCTTGATTAATTGGATTTCATCCCGATGAAGATAAGCTCTCATCGGGATGAAAAATATTGCTAGACGACAGAACCCATCTTGAATATTGGTAGGTACATGCCGATGACGATACCACCAATCACGACACCCAGAAATGCCATAATCATCGGTTCCAAAAGGCTAGTTAATGCTTCTACCGCATCATCCACTTCCTGCTCATACCAATCAGCGACTTTACCTAGCATAGTATCAATTGCGCCTGATTCTTCACCAATTGCAACCATTTGGACAACCATATTTGGAAAAAGACCGGAATCCCTCATTGAAGCTTGCAACTGAGTACCTGTAGAAATTTCATCTTTCATCTTCATAGTTGCATCATAAAAAACGATATTACCTGTTGCTCCTGCGACAGAGTTCATCGCCTCAACTAGTGGTGTCCCTGCCGCAAACATGGTTTCCAGCGTTCTGGCAAATCGTGCGATAGCAGATTTTTCCATTATCATGCCTATCACAGGTACCTTCAGTATGGCTCTGTCCAGAAATTGTTGCACAGTCGTCGAACGTTTTTTGAGCTCCAATGCGCCGTACACAGTTCCACCCATTACTGCAAATATAAAGAACCAGTTGGCAACGAAGAAATCTGAACAATCGATCAGAAATTGGGTTAACGCTGGGAGGTCTGCCCCGAATGAGCTGAATAACTCGGTGAATTGAGGAATAACAAAAATCATTAAAATAGACACGACAATCACAGCGGCGACAATCACGGCGGCAGGGTAGAAAAGCGCTGATTTTATTTTCGATTTTAGTGCTTCAGTTTTTTCCATGTAAGTCGCAAGTTTATGGAGTATCGCTTCTAAAATACCGGCGTGCTCGCCAGCTTCAACTAAATTGCAATAAAGATCATTGAACTGTAAAGGGCGTTTTCTTAATGCGTCAGTTAAATTATTCCCTGCCTCCACATCTGCTTTAACACTTAATATTAATTCCTGCATGCCAGCATTTTCATGTCCGCGACCGACAATCTCGAAGGCTTGAACCAGTGGTACGCCGGAAGACATCATCGTTGCTAACTGGCGACTGAATACTGTGATGTCTTTCGGTGTAATTTTAGTTTTTCCGCCACCACCAAATAATGGTTTTGGTTTTTTCCTGACTTTTAACGGGTTGACGCCTTGTCTTCTGAGTACTGCCTTTACCAGAGCTTCACTTTGACCGCTCATTTCACCTTTAACACGTTTGCCGGATTTATCTGTACCTTCCCAGGTAAACATGTCAGATTTTTGTGCTTCAGCCATAATCTCTACTCTACTGTTACTCGGTTCACTTCAGTTAAACTGGTTATACCGTCGGCAACTTTTGCAATGCCACTATGACGAATATCCCAAATACCCTCTGATTTTGCCTGATCGGCCAGTTGTACCGCATTAGCACCCTCGATAATCAGGCGTTTCATCGCATCAGAAATATTCATCACTTGGTAGATACCAGCTCGACCTTTGTATCCCGGATTGTCTTCTGTTTCTTCGCCAGGTTCGAATAACGTGACACCTGACTCAATCATTTCATCAGTAAAACCTTCGTCTTTCATCGCTTCAACCGGCATTTCAACGGGTACCCTATTATTTGGATTTAACCGACGACAAAGTCGTTGTGCCGTGATCAGGTTAATACTGGTTGCAACAGCAAAGGCCTGAATTCCCATATCCTGCAAACGAGTTAGTGTTTGTGGACCATCATTGGTGTGTAAAGTAGACATGACCATGTGCCCGGTTTGAGCAGCCTTAACGGCAATAGAAGCCGTACCCAGATCACGTATCTCACCAACGAGGATGATGTCTGGATCCTGTCTTAAGAAAGCCTTTAAGGCCTTCTCAAAAGTCATGCCGGTGCGTTCATCGACTTGCACCTGATTGACACCGGCTAGGTTAATTTCCACCGGGTCTTCAGCTGTTGAGATATTAATATCTACCTGATTAAGAATGTTAATTCCCGTATAAAGTGATACGGTTTTACCGCTACCGGTTGGCCCGGTAACCAGAAACATACCGTAAGGTTTATGCAGGTTTTCCAGAAACATTTCTTTTTGATGATCTTCATAACCCAATTGGTCGATTTGTAGTGCTGCTGCATCCGAATTCAGAATACGCATACATGTCTTCTCACCAAACAAGGTGGGGCAGGTGTTGACACGGAAATCGATGGATTTGCTCTTAGACAATTTTAACTTGATTCGTCCATCCTGAGGCACCCGTCTTTCTGAGACATCCAATCGCGACATGACCTTGATACGTGCGGCAATCTTGGACGATAAACTCATCGGCGGTTTGGCGACTTCCTGCAATACACCGTCAATGCGGAAACGGACCCGATAGACTTTTTCATAAGGCTCGAAGTGTAAATCCGAGGCGCCTTTTTTAATTGCGTCCAGCAGTACTTTGTTAACAAACCTGACCACCGGAGCATCGTCGACATCGGAGTCATCTTCATCCTGTGGACCATCTTCAGCGACTTCCAGATCGTCCAGATCTTCAAAGTCTTCATCATCCATGTCACCGAGACCACCATCAGCGGCCTCAAGTGCCTTTTCAATATTTTTTACCAGCTTGTCTTCTTCAACAATAATGGCGTCAGTATTAAGACTGGTCGCGAATTTTATTTCGTCCAGTGCCTGCATGTTGGTTGGGTCAGAAACAGCAACGGCAAGACGTTTACCACGTTTGAAGATAGGCAGGGCATGGTGTTTTTTGATTAAATCTTCCTTGACCAGCTTGATGATATCCGGGTCTATGTCGAGCATATCGATATCGACTAATGGTGCGCCGAATTCAGTTGCGCCTGCTAATGCAATATCCTTACTCGCGACCAGCTTTTCGTTGACGATATGGCTGACAAAAGGGATTTTCTTTTTTAATGATTCTTCAAGTGCTTTTTGCGCCTTCTCTTCTTCAAGAAGACCGTCTATCACCAGTTTACGCGCAAGACCACTGAGATTTATTTTTTTTGTGGATACGGCCATATTAGGCGTGTTAACCCTTATTTATCAAGATTGACGCCTAAATATTAGATTATATGGGATAAATAACCAACCGTTTTAGCCCTTATATCGGGATTATTTGGCTAATTGCACTGCAACATTTACAGATAGCGGATATCCGTCAGGCGGCATCCGCTTTTTCTGCAATAAAGCTCAACTTATCGTTGATAATATCCACCCGAATAACACAGTTGGGCAGAAATTCGCCAGCGAGTATCTTCTCCGCGATTGGTGTCTCAATTTCATCCTGGATCGCCCGTTTTAACGGTCGTGCGCCGTAGACCGGATCAAATCCTGCCGATCCCAGATAGTTAATTGCACTGTCGCTAATGGTAAGCGCTAGCTCTTGTTCTGCAAGCCGGTGACGTAATCTGTCCAGTTGGATAGTGGCAATCGCGTTAATTTGGTCTTTGATTAACGCATGGAATACGACAACTTCGTCGATTCGATTCAGAAATTCAGGACGAAAATGCTGACTCACCTCATGCATGACGACCTCTTTCATGGTCGCGTACTCCGAGTCTGCTGTCATTTCCTGGATCAGGTTAGATCCCAGGTTTGAGGTCATGACGATAACAGTATTTCTGAAATCGACCGTTCTGCCATGTCCATCGGTTAATCTGCCGTCATCCAATACCTGTAGCAAGATATTAAATACATCGTTATGGGCTTTTTCAATTTCATCGAGCAAAATTAAACTATAAGGGCGTCGTCTGACGGCTTCAGTCAAATAGCCACCCTGTTCGTAGCCAACATAGCCTGGCGGTGCCCCAATAAGACGTGCCACTGAATGCTTTTCCATGAATTCCGACATATCAATTCGGATCATCGCGTCTTCACTATCAAACAAAAACTCCGTTAAGCTTTTACAAAGCTCGGTTTTACCGACACCAGTCGGTCCCAATAGTAAAAAACTACCATTCGGTTTTTGTGGATCGGATAGGCCAGCCCGCGAACGGCGTATGGCATTTGATACGGCAGTGATCGCCTGTTCCTGACCAACGACGCGCTTATGCAACTGCGCCTCCATCGACAGTAATTTTTCTTTTTCGCCCTCTAACATTTTGTTGACAGGAATACCGGTCCAGTTTGCCACGACTTCGGCAATTTCATTTTCGGTCACTTTATTTCTCAGTAATTTCATGTCCTGCATCTCTGCCTGACCAGCCATGTCCAGTTGTTTTTCCAGCTCAGGAATGGTGCCATATTGCAATTCTGACATTTGATTGAGATCGCCAGCACGTTTGGCCGCTTCAAACTCTATCCTGGCCTGTTCCAGTTTTTCTTTTATTGTATGTGAGCCTTGCAATGCGGCTTTTTCAGAGACCCAAATCTCTTCGAGATCGGTATACTCACGCTCGACTTCTTTAATGTCAGCTTCTAGTGATTCGAGTCGTTTTTTAGACGCATCATCGGTTTCTTTTTTCAACGCTTCACGTTCGATCTTCATCTGAATCAAGCGGCGTTCCAGCCGATCCATTGATTCGGGTTTTGAATTAATTTCTATACTGATGCGACTGGCTGACTCATCAATCAAATCAATTGCCTTATCCGGTAATTGTCGATCAGTGATATAGCGGTGCGATAATGTTGCTGCAGCGACAATAGCGGGGTCGGTAATCTGAACGTTATGATGCACTTCATAACGTTCTTTTAAACCACGAAGTATAGCGATAGTGTTGTCTACATCGGGTTCGTTAACCAGCACTTTCTGAAAACGGCGTTCCAATGCTGCATCTTTCTCTATATTCTCGCGGTATTCATCCAATGTAGTGGCACCGATACAATGCAGCTCACCTCTTGCCAAGGCAGGTTTAAGCATGTTACCGGCATCCATCGCACCTTCGGCCTTACCTGCACCCACCATGGTATGGACTTCATCGATAAAAAGAATGATCTGTCCTTCCTGTTTTGCCAAATCATTTAATACGGCTTTTAGTCTCTCCTCGAATTCTCCACGGAATTTAGCGCCGGCAATCAATGAACCCATATCCAAAGATAGCAATCGTTTACTTTTTAATGCATCTGGGACTTCAGCGTTAACAATACGTTGCGCGAGACCTTCAACGATAGCCGTTTTACCGACGCCCGGTTCACCAATTAATACCGGGTTATTTTTAGTTCGTCGTTGCAGTACCTGGATCGTTCTTCTTATTTCTTCGTCTCGACCTATTACCGGATCAAGTTTACCGCTTTCAGCTCTGGCGGTTAAATCAATCGTGTATTTTTGCAGCGCTTGTCGATTTTCTTCAGCATTGGAATCGTTCACAGATTCACCACCACGCACGGCATCAATTGCCGCATTAATCCTGCTTTTATCTGCGCCACATTGCTTGAATAACTGGCCAAGTTTGCCTTTATCTTCCAATACAGCAAGTGCAAATAATTCGCTGGAAATGTATTCATCATTTCTTTGCTGAGCCGCCTTATCCATCAGGTTTAGTAATCGTTCAAGATCGCGACTAATATGCACATCGCCTGCGGCACCACTCACTTTTGGTAGAGAACTTAGTAGCTGGTCTATACCCATTTTCAATTGAGTAATATCGATACTTGCATTGGCTAGCAGATGTTGAAGTGTTCCGCCGTCTTGTTCCAATAATGATTTGGCTAAATGAACAGGCTCAAGATATTGGTGATCCTGACCTAGCGCTAGGCTTTGTGCATCGGCTAGTGCCAGCTGTAATTTTGTTGTGAGTTTATCCGGTCTCATTTACTTGCTCATGTGTGATTCTATTAAGCAATAAATGGGGTTAGTAATGACGGTTTCAAGCCCACTTATGCGCAGGACTTATGACAAGCAGTATGGGTTAATAAACACCGATATCAATATAGGATCGAACAATCTTATTAATTGCTACCACATAGCTTGCTGTGCGATAGTCGGTTACCTTGTCATTGTTATCCATGACTTCCTTTAACTGTTGGTAGCTGTTGCGCATGGTGTCGTCCAGTCCGGAGCGAACCAAATCCAGCTCGTCGGCACCATAAACCAGCTCATCCTGCATCCAGTTTTCCGGTGTTTTTCCGGTCATCGTTTCCAGCGCTTGTAACAATCTCGCACCACGTAATTCATCATGTCTTCGTTCCATACGACCAAAGCGAATATGCGATAGATTTCTGACCCACTCAAAATAGGAAACGGTGACGCCGCCAGCATTAACAAATGCATCGGGTAAAATGGTGACGCCGCGATTTCGTAAAATATCGTCTGCCTCAAACGTGACGGGTCCGTTGGCGGCTTCTACGATCAATTTGGTATTAATGTTGTCCGCATTTTTTCCGGTTATCTGTGCTTCCATTGCCGCAGGAATTAAGATATCGCATTCGATTTCAAGGCCCGCTGCCGCATTTTCACTGAATGTTGCTTCGGGAAACCCCTTGATGGTTTTGTGTTCGTTAATATGTTGCCGAACATTTTCTACGTTAATCCCTTCCTCGTTAACGAGGATGCCATCCCGTTCGAGAATGGCAATGATCAAACAATCATCTTCCTCGTCCAGAAGTTTGGCAGCGTGATAACCGACATTACCCAGGCCTTGTACCACGATCCTTTTTCCGCCAAGTCCGGGTTTTAGTCCGGCATTAATGACATCGTCAGGGTTTCTAAAGAATTCACGGATGACATAAACCACACCTCTACCCGTGGCTTCTGTTCGGCCTCTGATACCACCATGTGCGACCGGTTTACCAGTCACACAGCCTAATGTATTGATATCTTCCGGATGTAAATGTTTATAAGTATCGGCTATCCATGCCATCTCTCTCTCGCCGGTGCCCATATCCGGAGCAGGCACATTGGTAGCCGGACTTAAAAAACCTTTACGTACTAATTCCCTGGCAAATCGTCGGGTAATTCGTTGCATGTCATCACGGGTATACTTTCGAGGATCAATTAATAACCCACCTTTGGAACCACCGAAAGGCACGTCGACGATTGCACATTTATAGGTCATCAGTGCTGCCAGCGCTTCGACTTCGTCTTCATCAACATAAGGCGCAAAGCGGATACCCCCTTTCGAAGGTAATCGATGATCGCTATGCACAGCACGCCAGCCAGTAAATACCTCTATTTTTCCGTTGATTTCTACCGGAAAGCTGACTTTTATGGTCGCATTACATGCCTTTAGTGCACTTGCAATCCCAGTATCAATTTCGAGAACGTTAATCGCCCGGTCGACCATGTAGTTAACGCTTTCACTGAAACTTAATGTTTTATTATTATTTTCCACTGCCCGGCTCCTTGATAGTTAGTTAAAGCTTAGTTCATTTTTTTTCTTATTCCATCCATATCATGCATGCTGTTCTACCTGTCACTCCATCTCGCCTGTAGGAATAAAATTTCTCTTCATGTTGATAACTGCAATATGTGGACCGATAAATATGATTGATTCCGGTTTCTCGTAGATTTAACTCCGCTAATTTTGCCAGATCGCAAAGCCAATGCGTTTCATCAAGCTGTTCAAAAGCTTCGTTTGCGAGATTAGAGGCTTGCTGACAAGCGTCGTAAACATCTTTTTTGACCGGATAATGTGCCTCGGAGATATGTGGGCCAATCCATATATAAAGCTGAGATGGATCGTTAAAGAAGTACTTCAGTTTATTCAAAATACCGGCAGAGATTCCTTTCCAGCCGCAATGAATTGCTGCTACGCATTTTTGTATAGGGTCATAAACGAGTATTGGCATACAGTCTGCGGTTAATACTGCGCATATTTGATTAGACATACTGGTAAAACTCGCATCGCCTTCAATATTGTCAGGTCTTTTATCCAGATTTAACCAGCGGTCGCTATGAATCTGATTTAGCCAAACAGGCATAACCGGTAAGTTAAGTTGTTCGACAAGGAACTGACGATTTTTACTAACTGACTCGGCGTCATCATTGACATGCATAGCGAGATTAAGACTTTTGTATTGATCGTTACTGAATCCGTTATTACGAAATGTCATGCCAGCTCTAACTTGCTGCTTGACTGGCCAATCTGCTTCTTCCCAGATTAAACTTGAATTAATGGCAGTCATGTTTTGCCAGATGGTTGATTAAATGTTGAAAGTCATCGGGTAAGGGTGCGTCGAATTGACACTCCTGTGCTGTAACAGGGTGGGTAAAACGAAGCGAATAGGCATGTAAGGCTTGCCTGTTAAAATTAAGAATCGTTTCTTTTGTCTGATCGTTTAACCCTTTCTGGAGCGAGCGATTTTTGCCATAGACCGAATCGCCGATAAGAGCATGGTTGATATGCGCCATATGGACGCGAATCTGGTGAGTGCGACCGGTCTCAAGACTTACTTTTACGTGGGTGTAATGATCGAAACGTTTGATTAATCGATATCGGGTAATCGCAATTTTACCATTTTCGACAACGGCCATTTTAGTACGCTTGGTGGGATGTCTACCTATGTTTGTCTCGATCGTACTACCTGCTGTAATTTGACCGCATACTATTGCCTGGTAGTCGCGTTTGATTTCTCGGCATTGTAATTGTTCAACCAGATTGGTATGTACCTGAGGGTTTCTGGCCACTAGCATGATCCCGGTAGTGTCTTTATCCAGACGGTGGACTATGCCTGCTCTGGCTACCTGTTCCAGGTTAGCATCATGGTGTAGCAAGGCATTAACCAGGGTGTTGTTCGGATTGCCGGCACCGGGGTGGACGACCAGGCCAGCAGGTTTGTTGATCAAGATAATGGCATCATCCTTGTAAATAATATTGAGCGGAAGCTCTTGCGGCAGATCCGTGGCAACTTTTTCATAATCGGCAAGTATTTTAATATGATCGCCCGCGTGCACCAGCGAGCGCTGTTTTACTATTTCGTTGTTGACAGTGATTTGTCCCGACTTAATCCAACGTTGAAGACGCGACCGGGAATGTTCCGGTATCAGTATCGCAAGAACTTGATCCAGTCGTTTCCCTGATTGGGAATCATCCACTTTTTTTTCAAATTTAAATTGTTGCATGATAAGACGTATTATTGCTTAACATGTATTTTGCCCTGAAACTGGCTTTAGGCTAACCTAGCGGCCATGAAATATATATCCGCTATTCTAATCGTTTTAATGCTGCAAGCGTGTGCCTATTTTGGCGAGGATGAGGACGACACAGTCAATTGGACAGCTGACAGGCTTTATGCGGAAGCGAGAGGTGCTCTGGATTCCGGGCGCTACGCTGAGGCGGTCGAACTCTACCAGAAACTGGAGTCCCGTTATCCGTTTGGTACCCATGCACAACAAGCGCTGCTGGATTTAGCCTATGCACACTACAAGGACAGCGAACCTGATGCGGCGATTGCTGCCTGTGAGCGTTTTATTAAACTATACCCGCAAAATCTTCGGGTCGATTATGCTTACTATCTAAAAGGGTTGGCTAATTTTAATCGAGGTAAAGGTATTACCTCGCGGTTGATTCCCCGGGATCAGGCACAGCGCGATCCGAGCTCAGCAATGCGGGCTTTTCAGGATTTCTCAGAATTAGTAAAACGTTTTCCGGAAAGTGAATATGTCGCCGATTCTGAACAGCGCATGCGTTATTTGCGTAACAATCTTGCACAAAATGAAGTGTATGTGGCCAATTACTATATGCGCCGGGGTGCGTTTGTCGCAGCCGTAAATCGAGCAAGGTTCGTTGTCGAGAATTATCCCAGAACTCCGTCGGTACCCGATGCGCTGATGATATTGGCGAAAGCCTATCGTGTATTGGAAATGGATGATTTATCTGCGGACGCATTACGCGTATTAAAACTCAACTATCCCGACCATCCTGGCGTATCGAAAGTTGAAGCGGTAGAAGTGCGTTAGCACTACTTTTCCAAATAGCCTGAAGTAATCGGGTAGCGTCTGTCTCTGCCAAATGCTCGCTCAGTGATCCTCACACCAGGTGCAGATTGACGACGTTTATATTCATTTATGTCAACAAGCTTTACGAGTTTTTCTACCGTTAGTTTGTCATAGCCATCAGCGATGATTCTTTCTGGTGATTGATCTTGTTCAATATAGCGTTCGAGAATAGCATCTAGCATGTCGTAATCGGGTAATGAATCCTGATCAAGCTGATTATCTCTTAGTTCTGCTGATGGTGGGCGCATAATAACGTTTTCCGGGATCACCAGGCCTTGAGTGTTACGCCATTTAGCCAATCGATATACCATTGTCTTCCATACATCCTTTAACGGTGCAAAACCGCCACACATATCGCCATAGAGCGTTGCATAGCCAACCGCCATTTCGCTTTTATTACCAGTCGTCAAGACGAGTTTGCCGGTTTTATTCGATACTGCCATTAACAGAATGCCGCGACACCGGGCCTGAATATTTTCCTCTGTTAAATCCTGTGGTAAGCCAGCAAAACGTTCCTCCAATGAGGATAAGAAAGATTCAAAGCAGGGCTCAATAGAAACAACATGGCTTTGTACTTTTTGACGTTGCGCCTGTTCTATTGCATCATCAATACTCATCTGTGCGGTATAGCGAGATGGCATGATCAGCACTTCAACATTTTCTGATCCAATTGCGTCGACAGCTATACTTGCTGTTAGCGCCGAGTCTATGCCACCCGATAGTCCAATTAACACGCCCTTAAAGTTATTCTTTTTTATATAATCCTTAACGCCCACGACAAGCGCTTGATAGATACTTTGTTCAGTAGATATTTTTGTTTCAATAAAGGTTTGTTTTTCAGAAACAGGTGTAAGATTTATCTCAGCTTGAAACAAACCTTCTACCAGTTGAGGTGCCTGAAAATGTAGTTCCCCCTGATTGTTAAATAACATTGAGTTACCATCAAATACGAGTTCGTCCTGACCGCCAACAAGATTGGCATAGGCGATATGAATATTATTGTCCTTCGCTTGCTTAGCGAGCAGTTCCTTACGTTCGCTAATTCTATCCTTATGGTAAGGGGAGGCGTTTAGGTTGAATAAAACTGTCGCGCCATTTTTGGCCGCATTCTTGATTGGTTCCCTGACCCAGATATCTTCACAAATATTAACTGCGCATCGAGTGCCATTTAATTCAAACGTGATTTTTTCATTTTCACCTTCAGTAAAATAACGTTTTTCATCAAAAACGCCATAGTTTGGCAAGTGTTGCTTATAGTAGGTGTATTTGATTTTTCCATTATTAATAAGACAACAAGCATTAAAGATTTTGTCATCTTGTTTATGAGGATATCCGATTAAGGCATGTATATTTTTAGTAGATCGAGTTATTTTGGTAAGTGCAGACTCAATGTATTGATAAAAGGCTGGCCTCAAAAGCAAATCTTCAGGAGGATAAGAGCAGATAGTTAACTCAGGAAATAATATGATGTCAGCTTTATGTTCATTTTCAGCTGAATAGATAGATGAAATAATTTTTTCAGTGTTACTTTTTATATCACCAACAGTCAGATTAAGCTGAGCGAAACTAAGCTTTATTGAGTTTTTAGGCATAAATTAATTATTTTAGCGAAAACGAATATAACTTATTATTCTTTAGCATACTTGCTTTCAAATATAAGCGTTAATTTGTAATAAAGTCATTATTTATATGAACTCTACCAAAATATTAGGCGTTTTTGTCGTATTAGTGCTGGCTTTATATTTTAGATTGGGAGTCATTTCCAATACAGAAATAGATATGCCTATTCGCGTAGATGCCTCTGAATATTATAATTACGCATATAATTTAAAAAATTTTTCTATTTACTCTCGTACTTCACCAGGGAGCTCTAAAATAGAACCTGACGCATTTCGTACACCAGGTTATGCTATTTTTATTATGCCATTTATTGAATGGCCACCTACGGACAAAATGCTATTAAATATCAATTTAATTCAAGCGGTTCTAAGCATATTTACAGTACTGGTAGTTTGGTTGATTTATAATAAAGTGGTACCAACTTGGTATGCTTTAATAGTTGCATTGCTGGCCGCAGTTTCACCACATTTGATCTCATTTACTACTTACTTACTTACAGAAACGCTATTTACATTTCTTGTAGCTATCTCTTTTTGGTTTATTGTTATAGCTACTGGCAGGAAATCTCTGTGCTTATTTTTTTTATCTGGTGTATTACTAGCCTTTTGCGCATTGACCAGACCAACGCTTAACTACTTTATAATCATCGTTTGCATCTATCTGTTTTTTCAATGCAGAAATTTTAAATATGTTGTATTTCTATTTTTGGGATTTATTCTCATTTTTTCTCCTTGGATGTTTAGAAACACTACTGTTAACGATAATTATCAATCCCTTGCTGTCAGTACTGTTCATCATGGTATGTATCCCGATTTTATGTATCAGAACTTGCAAGAGTCTAAGGGCTTTCCATATCGCTTTGACCCTAAAAGTAAAGAGTTTGCTATTAATACCGAAGCATTAATTAATGAACTAAAAAGAAGATTTAAAGAAGAAACATGGGTGCATGTTAAGTGGTTTTTAGTTGGAAAACCGCTTACTTTATTTTCGTGGAATATTCTTAACGGTTGGGGTGACATTTATATATACCCGGTGAAAAAATCACCTTATTTTTACAACGATATATTCAAATTTAGTCATAAGGCGATGTTATGGGCTCATTGGCCTTTAATTTTTCTGTCTTTTTGTGGTTGCTTTGTATGCTGGGCACCAGGTTTTTCCAAAAGAATGACTACTGACACCTTAATTATTTTGAGACTTGCTTCTTTACTAGTATTTTACTTTTTGCTGCTCCATATTGTTGCTGCACCATTTCCTCGTTACTCTGTCCCTATAAGACCATTCAATTACGGTATGGCCTTGTTCTTTATGTATTATGTGGCTACAAAAATAAAGCGGTCTAGGTAAAATTGCTGTAAGTAGTTATTTATAATTTCGTTTATTGAAACATAATTTTTAGTTTTTCAATCTTGATAATATTGCATCACCAAGTTCAGCCGGAGAGCGTACCGTTTTTACTTCAGCATCTTCAAGTGCGGTAAATTTGTCATCCGCAGTACCTTTGCCACCAGATATAATTGCGCCGGCGTGACCCATCCGTTTTCCAGGAGGCGCAGTGACCCCGGCAATATAGCCCACCACGGGTTTAGTGACATTATCTTTAATGAATTGCGCTGCTTCCTCTTCAGCTGTGCCGCCAATCTCGCCAACCATGATAATGCCCTCGGTTTTAGGATCGTCTTGAAACAGACCGAGGCAGTCAATGAAATTCATGCCATGAATAGGATCACCGCCTATACCCACACAGGTACTTTGGCCCAGGCCATTCTGGGTAGTCTGGTGCACGGCTTCATAGGTCAAGGTGCCAGAGCGTGAAACGATACCTATCTTACCTGCTTTATGAATGCTGCCGGGCATAATGCCAATTTTACATTCGTCTGGTGTAATCAGACCGGGGCAGTTAGGACCAATCAGTCTGACATCAGTTAATTTTTCCAGATAGTCGCGGACTTTCACCATATCAATCACGGGAATGCCTTCGGTAATACAAACAATAATTTTAATTCCGGCTTCGGCTGCTTCTGCGATCGATTCCGCCGCATACATGGCGGGTACCATGATCATGCTGGCATCCGCGCCAGTGGTATTGACGGCATCGACAACGGTATCAAAAACTGGCTTATCAAGATGCTTCTCGCCGCCTCTGCCCGGAGTGACGCCACCCACGATTTGCGTACCATACTCAATCGCCTGTTCCGCATGGAAAGTTCCTTGTTTGCCGGTAAAACCCTGCACGATAACCTTTGTTTCTTTATTAACTAAAATCGACATTATTCAGCTCCTTTGGCAGCAGCCACTGCTTTTTCTGCGGCGTCAGTTAAATCATCAGCGGTGATGATCGTTAAACCGCTTTCAGCCAGTGTCTTCTTGCCTTCATCCACTTTTGTGCCTTCAAGCCTCACAACAACCGGGACTTTGACCCCGACTTCCTTTACCGCCTGAATAATCCCTTCCGCAATGAGATCGCAGCGCACGATCCCACCAAAAATGTTCACCAGGATGGCCTCAACGTTGCCATCTGAGACAATCAATTTAAATGCCTCCGCCACGCGTTCTGCGGTTGCGCCGCCTCCCACGTCAAGAAAATTGGCCGGTTCACCACCATGCAACTTGATGATGTCCATCGTAGCCATGGCAAGCCCAGCACCATTGACCATGCAGGCAATGTTGCCGTCCAGCGTGACATAGTTGAGGTCGAAGCGTTTGGCGATACTTTCTTTCTCATCTTCCTGACTCGGATCGCGCCACTCTTCCAGGTGTGGCTGACGAAATAGCGCGTTGTCGTCAATGGAAATTTTTGCATCAAGTGCCTCCAGATCGTCTTCACCGTTAATAATCAAGGGATTGATTTCTACTAACGACAGGTCTTTCTCTAGAAATAAACGATATAGAGATTGTAATAATGAGGTTAACTGTTTTCGTTGTTTGTCATCCAGACCCAGCATGAACCCAATACGGCGGCACTGATGTGCCTGCAGGGCAAGTACTGGCTCAATAACAACACTGATAATTTTTTCCGGTTGTGTGGCGGCAACTTCTTCGATGTCCATTCCGCCCTCAGTTGATGCCATGATGGCAACCTTGCGACTGGCGCGGTCTACAACAATGCCAAGATAGAGTTCGGACTTTATTTTAGATACAGAGGTAATCAGGACGCAGTTAACTGGCTGCCCGGTGGGCGCTGACTGTTTCGTGATTAATTGCGTACCTAACAGCCCTTTTACGGTACTCTCGAGTTTTTCCAGGTCCTTGACGATCTTCACCCCGCCAGCCTTGCCTCGTCCACCGGCATGTACCTGTGCCTTGACAACCCATTGGTCTACACCAAGTTCATTAGCGACTCTAATCGCATCCTTAATAGTCATTGCGGGTCGGCCGGGTGGCACGTTTATGCCAAAGTCTTCAAACAGTTTTTTTGCCTGATATTCGTGTAAATTCATGTTGGTTCCTTAATGGGTCGAGTTTTTGTGAAAATCCCTTAATTTAAAATATGTTAGAGATAATAGTCGCTAGTTTTGTTAATTTGAAGTGTATTCCATGATAATTAAGCTTATATGAATTTGATTAAAGATTAAAAAGATTCGCGCTCTAAAGTGGTGCTCAATGAACAAAAATAAACAACATCCTGTCAAGCACTCCCAGACCAATTGGACTGCATTACAGTACTTCAATATCTATCGGATATTACTGTCAGCGATGTTTGTTGTGCTGATTAGTTTAGGGCAACTGCCAGAACCGCTGGGCATCTATGATGTTAAGTTGTTTTCCTATGTGGGCTACAGCTATCTTATTATCGCTGTCTTCTTGCATATTCTCATAAATCGCCAGTTTTTTCGATATAACCTGCAAATTGCCCTGCATGCGGTAATCGATATCTTTATGTTGAGTTTGATGATGTATGCTAGCAATGGTCTTAGCAGCGGTTTCGGTATGTTAATTGTCATCGCTGTTGCCGGGGCCAGTATTCTTAGGGCCGGAAAGATATCAATATTGATTGCTGCAATCGCGACTCTCGCAGTATTAGGACATGAGGTTTATGTTCAATTCTCACGCTTTTATCATTCTGTCAATTACATTCATGCGGGAATCCTTGGAGCATCATTTTTTTTTACAGCCATCATAGGTAATTTACTTTCTGCCCGAGTTAAACAAACCGAGGCATTGGCAGAGCAACAGGCCATAGAAATTAATGAACTTGCGAGGTTAAATGAACATATCGTACAGCGCATGCAGTCGGGTATTCTCGTTTTAAATCAAAAGTTAGATGCCTTGCTATTTAATGAGTCAGCAAAGGCTTTATTAAAACAGAAAGATAGCGACACAGGTAAGATCAATCACTTTATTGACCAATATCTAAAAAAACCAATCCAAGACTGGATTCAGGATAATACAAAAAGTAATGTCATTGTAAGAATAGAAGAGAGCAATATAGAAATGCAAGCATCGTTCATTAAACTGGATTCAGGTCAGGGTTATCAACTTTTAGTCTTTTTGGAAGATATTGCATTGATTAGACAAAAGGCACAGCAGCTGAAGTTGGCTTCACTAGGTAGGCTAGCAGCTAGTATTGCGCATGAAGTGAGGAACCCATTGGGTGCGATTAACCATGCAGGACAGCTACTAAAGGAATCAGACTCAATATCAGAAGAAGATAAACGATTAACAGATATCATCAATAATCATTCTGTCCGGGTTAATGGAATCATTGAAAATGTACTGGATTTGGGTAGACGTCAACAGGCGACTCTTGATGAGTTTGAGTTAGTCAAATGGTTAAAACAATTTGTCTATGAATTATTGAGTCAGCTGGATTTACCTAATGATGTTATTAAGTTGAAGTCCTATGAAGTAGAATTGAAAGTAAAAATGGATCGTTCACAATTACATCAGATTATGTGGAATTTGTGCGAGAATGCGCTTCGTTATAGTCATACTGTTCCAGCAATTATTATTCATTGTGGCGAAGATCTGGAAACCAAGCGTACTTATATTGAGATTGAGGATTTCGGCGGAGGAATGAATCAGGAGGTACAGGATCAGTTATTTGAACCGTTTTTCACTACTGAATCGCAAGGCACCGGTCTGGGTCTTTATCTTGCCAAGGAGCTATGTGAGGCAAACCAGGTGAATCTAAATCTTGTTTCATCAACAAAAAGTGGTACGACATTTAAATTAACCTTTATGCATATTAATAAACAAAGTCAGTTGAACTAACTATGTCGGCCTTGATATTAATCATTGATGATGAACCTGACATTAGAGAACTGCTACAGATAACAGTGCAGAGAATGGGGTTGGATTGTATTTGTGCAGACTCACTCGGTTCTGCACGAAAGTTATTGGGATGTAATAGGGTCGATTTATGCCTGACCGATATGAAATTACCAGACGGTGATGGAGTAGAGTTCGTAAAAGAAATACAACAACAGTATCCGGCATTACCAACCGCAGTTATATCAGCGCACGGAAGTATTGATACTGCGATTCAGGCATTAAAGAATGGTGCGTTTGATTTTGTTACCAAGCCTGTTGATTTATCACAACTAAGGATTCTTATTGAAAATGCTATTAAGTTACCTTCAAGTATTCCTGCATCAAACAATGAGATTATAGGAGAAAGTGAGGATATACATGAATTAAAAGCAACGATTAACAAGCTGTCTCGAAGCCAGGCACCAGTCTACATTAGTGGGGAATCGGGTACTGGTAAAGAGCTTGTAGCGAGAATGATTCATGATAAAGGCTCAAGGTCTTCAGCGAGCTTTGTTCCGGTTAATTGTGGTGCGATCCCACATGACCTCATGGAAAGTGAGTTTTTTGGTCATATGAAAGGTAGTTTTACTGGCGCTATTACAGACAAAGCAGGTCTATTCCATACCGCAAATAACGGCACGTTGTTTTTGGATGAAGTTGCGGATTTGCCACAGAGTATCCAGGTAAAATTACTAAGGGCGATTCAGGAAAAAAAGATCAGGCCCATTGGAGCACAGCGAGAAATACCCATAGATGTAAGGATATTAAGTGCGACACATAAAAACCTTGCTCAATTAGTTGAGCAAGGAGTATTCAGACAAGATCTTTTTTACAGAATAAATGTTATTGAAATTAATGTGCCTCCATTACGCCAAAGAGGTAATGATATTGTCTTGTTGATTAAATATATCTTAGATACATTAATTAAAATTCACTCTATTAACCACATAGAAATTGAAGAAGCCGCGATTTCTAAATTAGTCAACTACTCTTTTCCAGGAAATGTTCGTGAACTTGAAAATATTCTTGAAAGGGCTTTGACTTTATGTAATGGAGAAAAAATAACTTCTGAAGATGTTAACCTACCTACAGAAAATAACGCATCCAATATTCAAAAAGCAAGTGAGAAAGAAGCGAGTCTAGATAGCTACCTTGTGGATATAGAAAAGAAAAAAATTATTGATGCGTTAGAAAAGAATAAATGGAACAAGACTGCTACAGCTAAACAATTAGGTATTAGTTTCAGGGCTTTACGATATAGGTTGGAAAAACTGGGTATAGACTAAAGCATAAAAAATCTCATTTAGATAGAAATCATAATAGACCTATCACTATTTTTTTTTAGATAAAGATTGTGTCATCTGATGTATTTTTTTAAATTTTTTTTGAGGGATACAATAATTCAAGATGGATGCTTGCAACTCAGAAACTAGTTAATTAAAAATATTTAATGACTCATAGAGCTAATATTTATTCATGTAGTGGAATATTTATTTTGGTGTTCTCTGTCTATATATGGAGTATGCCGAGAACAGTTATGCTTGAAGACGATGGATTGTTCATACTGGCATCATATTTTAATGGCATTGCCCATCCTCCCGGTTACCCACTATATACCTTGCTAGGCAAGCTGTTTACTTTTTTTCCTTATGGTTCTATAGCATTCAGGGTTCATTTGCTTAGTGCATTTTTAGCTTCATGTGCATGCATTTTTTTCTGGTTGTCTTGCATTAAAATTTTTAATCAAAAAATAATAGCCACTGTTGTTGTCTTTGTCTTTTCTTTTTCAGAAGTGTATTGGTCACAGGCAATCATTGCTGAGGTATATACGCTAAATATTTTGATTTTTTCGATCTTGTTATATCTTTGTTTTTCAATTATCGAAGGACAATCCTTAAGTAGAGCAAAAACATGTTTTATTGCTTTTGTTTATGGTTTGGGTCTCAGTAATCATTGGCCTTTACTAATGTTATCCAGTCCTGTCTT
Source organism: Gammaproteobacteria bacterium (assembly GCA_028279365.1). GTDB lineage: Bacteria > Pseudomonadota > Gammaproteobacteria > Eutrophobiales > Eutrophobiaceae > JANQNX01. Next base: position 136,336 of record JANQNX010000015.1, read on the forward strand.
TGTATTTTTGCTAAGTCAGAAGTGGAGACAAATTGCAAAATATATTCCGATAGCATTTTTGTGCCTAACGTTAGGCTTGTTGCCTTATTTATGGATGTTTGTTCTATCTCTCACTGAACCTGAAATTAGTTTCTCTGGTCAGATAACAAGTATTAGTGAGCTTTGGTCATATATTAGTCGAGAGACATATAGAAATATCGATAGTGCTGTATCTTCTGATATATATGACAGACTTAAATTCTGCTGGTTTGTCTTAACTGAGTTAAGTCAACAATTTGGTTCCTTTGGTATTTACTTTGTTGTATTTGGTTTTATTGCCCAATGGTATTGTTTACCAAAAAGAATTTGTATCGGGTTATTGTCGACATTTATTTTTAATACATTTCTCCTCATTTTCTTATTAAATAATGAGTATTCCTATTTTGGTGAATCCATTTTTCGAGTTTATCCGTTGGTTGCATACCTTGTCGCAGCAATTTGGCTTGGGGTTGGAGTAAAAGTAGTTTTACAGATACTGACATTAATTTTTGTTGGTAATCCTGACATTAATATAAAGACTATTTCATTAATGCTCTGTTTTTTGTTAATTGTAACAACGCTATTAAGTAATATTAAATATAACTACCGGGCAACTGATAACTGGGCTGAATATTATGCCTCTGCTGTATTAAACTCATTGGAAAAAGATAGTTTTTTATTTACTTCTGATGATTTCAACGTAGGTCCGATAGGATACGTACATAAAATCAAAAATATACGATCTGATATTGAGCTGTATAACATTCAAGGATTAGTCTTTTCCAACAGACTATTCCATAAAGATAAGATGACTGAAAATGAATGGCGGAAATTCTTGTATGCATTCATTAGTAATGCGGATCACCATGTTTATTTTGTTGATGAATTTGAATATCGAAAATCTTTTTCGTTTAATGGCCTTGTTTATCAAGCGTCCAGTCAAACTTCTTACGACCGTTCAATTTTCAAATATAATTCTTTAGTAGATGATTATCTCATATCAGTCATTAGTAATGGCCCTCCAAATCATCGTTGGGAAAAAATGCATTATCATAAGTTAATCGCAAACTATTGTTATTTGATCACCGGCTTGATGCTGTATGGGGAAAGCCCTCAATACGAAAGTATTGAAGGTCTTGCTGAAAACGAATGTCATACTTACCTGGGCAAGATAAGCATAATAAATCTCCTTTTGCATGATGAACAGCCAAACTTTAGCTTGATTGATGATTTGTTAGTCAGTACCGAAATGTTAATTGGTGAGGCAAACACAAAGTCTGAAGCAGCACTTTTTTATCATCTGCAGGGTGAATCGTCTTATGCAAATAATCAGTCTGAAAGAGCGCTCGATTTTTATCATGAATCGATGAAGGTATGGCGTCATCTTGATAACCCTTCGGCAAAAAAAATTGCTCTATTAAAAAAAGAATAATTTATCGAGTCTGTATTAAAAATAATTCGCAGGCAACATCTCGTCAAAATACTTACGAAAAAACGTTTTAAGCTTTATTTTATTTTCCAAATCTGCATCTCTAAACAGTAAATATGTAAGTTGATTATCTTTTCCTGTGTTAATGAAGTCATTCAGGTTTTTACTAATGTGAGCATGGTTTCTTGTTTCCAGGTAATACTTAATATCATTGGAAATAGGTATGCCAGCTTGTGCGATAAATTGTTCTAGGTGATATCTGGTAAAAAAGGGCCTCTGGTTGATATTGTGTTGCAAATTGATGAAATAAATCGAGCAAATACTGATAAAAATAGCAAGTAATAAATATTTGGTTTGCGATATTTTCAGCATTATCGTTTCTAACGATAGTATTGCAGGCAAGCAAAGTATAATAGCACTGAAAAGAAAAAACCTCGGGCCATAACACCATTCACCCACGGAATAAAATACTGAAAAGAAAGAGATTAAAAAAATAAATAACAACAAAATGAAAATAGCTTCGTATCGATAAGAATAAATAAAATTGTGAACAGAAGGAATCGCTAACATAAGGATAGGGATATGAACAAACAGACTATAGTTTTGACTAATGAGATAATCATACAATCTGGCTGGAATATATTGGATCGACCATATATTGGAAAGGTTTAGCGGATCGTGACTGCCATGGCCGATAAAATAGCGATCATAATACCAAGAGGAGCATAGTAAGAAAACAGTGAGACTTGCTATTGCAGGTAGGCATAGCATTATTAATATTTTTTTATATTTTAAGAGTACGCTAAAGTCACCGCTGTGTTCAGTTATAAGTGACCAACAACATGTTATTACTACTAAAGGATAAAGAATAAAGTAGAAACTCTTTGACAGGCATAAAAAAACAAGGATTGTGTTAAATAGAATGAAATACTTAGAATTGAAGCTATTTTTGTTTAACAAAAGACATCGCAAAAACTGGATGAAGTAATAATAAAAACCAAGAAAAAAAACAAGATGGATTATTTCATAGCTTTGTACCCTAAGATAATGCCATATGTAACCTGTATAAATTACCAGAAGAACAAATACAAAAGATACGAATGGCTTACTAGTATAAAGACGAGATATTTTGTACGAGTAATAGACGATAAAAATACTAAGTATCAAATTCAGTAAATTATGCAATAAAATGCTTTTCTTATTAATAATTTCTAACGCATAGCCTTCATCATTGTTGAAAATTTTTTTCTCTGCATACTCTGGCAAAGAAAATATTATCATATTTAAAAAACCCCATCGGTTATGGAAGGTTTTTCTTGATGTGTTTTCTATGTAGTTACTTTCAGGTAGAGACAAAAACCCTTCTATTTTATCTGCTTTTGAAAAAGGTATACCAAATTCATTATTTCTAACCCAATTTATCGCTTCTACCTTGATGACTGTTGCATCGCCACGATAAAATTGTCCAGGCATTGATTTAAAATTAATGACAAAAGATATAGAGACAAGTAGTGCAAGTACCAGAGTATCAATTGTAAATGCGTTTTTAACTTTTATCACGATACAAATAAATGTATAAGTGAGTATTGATTATCTAAAAAGATTGTATTTTATGATGCAGTAAAGGGCTTGCCACCCATCTTTCCAGCCAATTTTTTTTCCTTCTTCATAAGTTCTACCATAATAAGAAATACCGACTTCATAGATTCGACAATTCAGTTTGGCGATTTTGGCAATTACTTCAGGTTCTATCGCAAAACTATCCTCTTCGATATTTATCTGTTTTATGATTTCACTTTTATAAGCCTTGTAACATGCTTCTAAATCAGTCATGTTCAAATCAGTAAACATATTTGACATGAACGTTAAGAAGCCATTTCCCATTCTATGCCAAAAATATAAAACTCGATGCGGTCTGCTAGAAATAAAACGTGAACCAACAACAACATCGGCTTTACCATCAAGGATTGGTCCTATCACATCTTCATATTCATTTGGGTCATATTCGAGGTCTGCATCTTGTATTAATATAATGTCACCTGTAGCAGCGCCGATACCTGTACGCACAGCAGCGCCTTTACCATAGTTTTTGTCATGAAAAATTATTTGGTCTATTTTTTCTTCTAATTCTTTTTTTAATATATCTCTTGTACCATCTGTGGAAAAGTCATCGATAACGATAATTTCCTTATTCTTGTAAGGAGACTCCAAAACTCGTCCAATAATCTCTTTAATTGTATATTGCTCATTGTAACAAGGTATTAGAACTGAAAGTTTCATGATTTATTAATTCCTATTGCAACTAATGTTGTTAAAGATAATTTATACTATTGTAGTAAACGACAGTAATTAGCATTCTTAACATTGAATAAATATAAATGCTACTTTGCCACATTATAAAAGCTAAACTAGATCACAAATATGACATTAAAATCTGCCGGCTATTTAAAAAATAATATAGCTCAGTATTTCTTTATATTCTTTGTGGTCTTTAGTATCTACATCTGGAGTTTGCCCAGAACGGTTGTGCTTGAAGACGATGGGTATTTTATTCTGGCTTCGTACTATAATGGTTTTGGTCATCCACCCGGTTACCCGCTATTTACTCTCCTAGGTTATCTATCTACTTTAATCCCATGGGGAAGTCCAGCATTTCAAGTTCATATGCTGACCGCATTTTTCGGAACATTAACATGCTTATGTTTGTATAAAACATCTCTGTTTTTATTAAATAGTAAATTTTTTGCGACTATAGTTGCACTAGTTTTTGCGTTTTCTAAAGCTTTTTGGTCTCAGTCAATTATCGCTGATGTCTATACACTAAATACACTCATTTTTTTCTTTTTAACAGTTATGTGTATTTATTTAATCAGTAAAAAAACATCGCAATTATCACCCTATATGCCTTTTATGCTTGGTCTGATCTATGGCTTAGGATTATCTAATCATTGGCCTTTACTGATACTTTCTAGTCCAATGTTAGTTATCTTGTTGTGGACGCGCCTTTATTGGGTAATGAGTAAATGGCCTATAGTTTTAGCGGGTATTTTTACTGGTTTATTACCTTATTTCTGGATGGTTTACCGCTCACATGCAAATCTGGATTTTAGTTTTTATGGACAAATAAATAATTTTACTGAGTTTTTGTCTTACGTAAGCAGGGAGGGTTATGCTGATGTTGATAGTAGTCAAAGCGCCGGATGGGACGATAAGCTTCGTTTTATAAAGTTTGTGCTAGTACAAACAGCTGAGCAGTGTGGGTTATTTGGCTTTTTGCTCATACTTGTCGGAGTTATTATGCAATGGCGTTATTGGTCATTCAGGGTTTGTTGCGCATTGTTAACAGGTTTTTTGGGTAATACGTTTTTGCTAATTCTTTTACTGGGTTTCGACTATGATTTTTTGCATCAGGCTATTTTTAAGGTTTATCCACTTATTGCTTACGGAATCTGTGTAATATGGCTAGGACTAGGGCTTAAGATAATTGTCGGCTTGATTAAAAAACAAGATAAAAACAACGCCTGGTCAAATACGCTTCATATATATGTTGGTATTTTTATAGTAGTAACCACGCTTTTGACCAATTTTGGTGATAACTATCGTGCAAAGGACAGTTGGGCTGAGGATTATGCAAGAACAATTTTAAATTCACTAGAGCCAGGCGCTGTACTTTTCAGTTATTCAGATATGAGTGCAGGACCACTTTATTATGTTCACAGACTACTTGCAGTCAGGCCCGATGTAACGCTTTATAGTGGTTCAAGTATATTGCCTAATCAAATGCATCGGCATGCTTCTTTTTCTCGATTAAATAGAGATAAATTGCTTGATGCATTTATCCGAAGTTTAGAAAGGCCAGTTTATTTTATTGAAGATATCCCTGCTGGCTATGGTATTTACCATTATGGTTTGTATATGAAACTCGATAAACAGTTACCAAAGGGTGCTGTGGTTTTTACTGCGAATAAGAATATTGTTGACTACCTTGATACTATCACGAGCAAAAAGCCTTTTGATTATTGGCAACAAATACAGTATTGGCAAAGGGTAACAAATAAGTGCCAGTTAACTGCGGGTTTGATGATTAATACGGATGATTTTAGTGGCAAACTCAATGATGATCTAAAAGAGTATTGTTATAGCTATTACGGGCTGATTGATATCATTCCTCTATTACTTAAACATAAAACAAAAGATCTAGGTCAGATAAAGCAATTGTTAAAAGAGACGGAAACATTTCTTGACCAAGCTATAACAAAAAAAGATCGTGCTCAATTCTATAACCTAAGAGGGGTCGTTTATTTATTGGAAGATAATGTTGACGAGGCGTTAAACAATTTTGATATTTCTATGCGGGTCTGGCCAAGCCCGGCAAATGAAGCTGCAAATTATTTAACTCAATTACGAAATTAGCGTTTTCATTCAATGCAATGAATATAAAGTGGAGCTGAGGGTGACAAAATTTGTCACTTTTTGACGTCTTTACGAAGGCTCATCCTTAGTTAATGATGAAAAAAGCAGTTTTATATTTGGATTTATAGCTATTTTTTATCATTAAGATATTGATTTTAAATCTTTTTTTGTAATTTTTATTTGTCTCTAACTATTTTGGGAAAGTTGGCATAACTACTGCTCATTAAATTTCGTTCAATTGTACAAAGAACAAATGATGCCATTTATGGCTTTATAGAAATTTCTAAATATTTTCAGGAGAATTAAACAAATGAAATTAAAACAACAACAAGGTTTTACCTTGATCGAATTGATGATCGTTGTCGCTATCATTGGTATTTTGGCAGCGGTTGCGATTCCTTCCTATCAAGACTATACGGCTCGTGCCCAACTGTCTGAAGGTATG